>JBGUJG010000144.1:0-5099 GCA_045113695.1 Christensenellales bacterium | reverse complement strand
TGAGGAGTGAGGAGTTAGGAGTTAGGAGTTAGGAGTTAGGAGTAAATTGGTTCGTTGATGACTATTAACTCCTCACTGAGCGACCGAAGGGGCGGTCACTCCTAACTCCTCACTCTATAAAGACTACTCCCTATTCCCTACTGCCTATTGCCTAATCCCTACTGCCTGTTGCCTAATCCCTATTCCCTAGCCCCTATTTCATCGCCGCCTTGCTCATCCCCGTCATAATATACTTCTGCAGGATCAGGAACAGGAACACGATCGGGATGATCGCCATCACGGCGCCGGCCATGATCTCGTTGTAGTTGGAGACGAACTGGCCGGCGTAGGTCTCCTTGAGGCGCTGGACGCCGACCGCGATGGTGCGGCTCGCCTCGGACTGGGTGACCATCTTGGGCCAGAAATAGCTGTTCCACCCGTTGATGAAGCTGATGATGCTGATGGTAATCAGGGTCGGCTTGCACATCGGGCACAGCACGTGGATGATCGTGCCGAACCGGCCCAGGCCGTCGATGCGGCCCGCTTCGATGTAGCTGTTGTCCACCGCCATAAAGTTCTGGCGGAGCATGAAGATAAAGTAGGCGCTCACCAGGTTCGGAAGCACCACGCCGGTCCAGGTGTCGATGGCGTTCAGGCGGGCGATAATCACGTAGATCGGCACGAAGGTCACCTGGATGGGCACCATCAGCGCGCCGAGGACGAACATGAACAGGATGTTCTTTCCCTTGAAATCCCCCTTGGAAAAGCCGTAGGCCGCCATCACGCCGATGGTCAGCTCGCCCAGCATCATGATGACCGTGGTCACCAGGGTGTTGACCAGGTACCGGGCGAAGGGCGCCTTGTTCAGCACGTTCGGATAGTTTTCCCACACGAACTGGTCCGGCCACAGGGTCGGCACCGCCCGCATCAGCTCGTCCGAGGTCTTGAGGGAGGAGATGACCATCCAGTAGATGGGAAACAGGGAGATCAGCACGATCAGGATCGCCGCTGCGTACTGGGCCGCCGTCCGGTAGACGCCGTGGGCGATCTGCAGGTGCTCGTCCGCCTTCACGATGGGGCTGATGAAGCGCATGTACAGCCCGCAGACGAGCACAAACGCGGCGATGATCAGGCCGATGACCCCGAAAGCGCGGTAGTTTTTCGCGATGAGGTTCAGGTCCTGGTTGAAGTTGTACTCGATGAAGGAAGGAAGCAGCCTGGCTTCCTCCAGCGTGGAGGCCGTGCCGCCCGCCAGGGCCGCGTGCCTGCGCAGGGTTGCGTTATACGAAATCAGCCCGAAGCCCCAGCACAGGAACAGGATGCAGGCGATGGCCGTCAGAAGGACCAGCAGGTCAAAGAACCCGCTCTGCCGCATCCGGCGCCACGGCCCGACGGGGGACGGTTTTTCCTTCATCTGCTTTACGCCCGCCCGCCACATGACGGGGACCGGCGCGAGGATCAGGACCGCCGCCGGGATCAGGAGATAATATTTGAAGCTGCCCGCTGTCCTCAGCGGGATCAGCACGAGGGTCAGAAACAGGAGCGCGAAGCCGATGATCACGCTGACCGTTCCGGTCTTTTTCTGTCTGTCAAGCCTTCTGAACATGGGGTTCCGCCTCCTTCCTTACGCGTCGTAGTTGACATTCCGGTTGGAAAAACGCATCGTGGCGGCCGTGCAGACCAGCAGGATCACGAAGAACACCAGCGAGACAGCCGCCCCGCGGGCGGTGTGGAAATCCTTGAAGGTCAGGTTGTAGATCCACTGGACCATCACGTTGGTCGCGGTGCCGGGGCCGCCGCCGGTCATGACGTCGACGGACTGGAACACCTTCATGCTGGCGATGAACGTGGTCACAAACAGGAACAGGGTCGTCGGGGCCAGCAGGGGGATGGTGATGTAGCGGAAGCGCTGGATGCCGTCCGCCCCGTCGATGGCCGCGGCCTCATAGTAATCCTGGCTGATGCCCTTCATGGCGGAGAGGTAGATCATCATCGCGTAGCCCACCACGCGCCAGGCCGTCAGCGTCAGGATGCCGGCCAGGGCCGTGTTCGCGTCGATCAGCCAGTGCGGGCCCTGGATGCCGAAGAGGGAAAGCGTATAGTTCATGATGCCTTCCATCTGGCCGATGCCGGTCGCGATGCTGGAATGGAGGATCCACTGGAAGACCACCGCGCTGGTCGATACCGCGATGTATTTGGGCATGAACACGATGGCGCGCATGGCGTTGAACATCCGGGTCATGCGGTTAAAGAGCAGGGCCAGCAGCATGCCGCCCACCAGGGTGATCAGCACCTCCCAGAACATGTACAGGCCGGTGATCCGCAGGCTCTCCCAGAAATAGCGGGTGCCCGCGCCGTTGAACATCCATTCAAAGTTCGTCAGCCCCACGAATTCCTGCTTGCCGGTCGTCAGCACCGACATGTTGGTAAAGGAGATGCGGATCAGGTCGATGACCGGGTAATAGACGAACATCAGGAACAGGAGGAGGGCAGGCTCGACAAAGAACAGGTCCTTCATCCGCTCCCAGCGCTGGATGCGCATCATGACCCCGTTGAAAATGAGCACCAGGCCGAGCAGCAGGATCATGACGGCGTAGTTCATGATGGCGCTGACCGGGGCGATCGGGATATCGCCCTTGACGGAGAGGAAATAGGTGCCCGCCGCGGGGATCGAAAGCCTTACGGGAGATAGAACGCCGTCCGCCGAAAACGCCGGGGCCATAGCGGAAGCGGCCTCCTGCCCGTTCAGGCTGTTGTACAGCACCAGCCTGCGTTCATGGGACGGCAGGGAGGACATCGCGTACACCGTCAGGGTGCAGGGGCCTTCGACGGTGGTTTTGAGGCTGCGGTACTTGCTGCTGCCCGCCCCGGGGAACTTGACCGCTTTGGTCATCGTCAGGCCGTTGTCCAGCTGAACGGGCTTTTCCTCGGCGATGACGGCGGTCTGCCGTTCCTTGGTGGCCGGGAACTGCAGGGATCCGCCCTTCAGGGCCTTTTTCGATTCGCCCGCGTCAAAGGCTTCCGCGCTGATAAAGTCCTCCGCAGACAGGGCGGCGTAATACATATGAACGCCGCTTTCCTCGCCATCCATGTCAAAAGCGCCCGTGATGCCGGTGCCGGCGCTCTGCGCCACTTCCCGGGCGATAAAGACCTGGTCCGCCATGCCGGCAAGCGGGGCGATCTGCCAGTCCCCCGCGAGGTACCCAAACAGGCCAACCACAGCGATCAGCGCGCCCAGCACGATCAGCAGAAGGCCTGTCCTGCGCTGCAGGGGGAAAATCAGCCTCCGCTCATGGATTTTTTCCTGCCTGATCCTTTCCGTGTCTCTCACAGCCATTCCCCCTCGGATTTTTCAAAGGGGGAGAGGGCAAACCCCTCTCCCCCTTCTGTTGAACGGTTAATTGAATAGTTTATTTAGCAGCATCAAGTTCCGCCTGGATTTCCACCGCCAGCTGGTCCAGGGTCTCCTTGACGGGAGCGCCGTTGTTGTAGATCTCCGCCAGGGCGGCGCGCCAGAGGTTGCCGCAGTTGTTGTAGGCGGGGTTCTGGTTGCGCGGGTTGATCCAGGAAGCCATCTTGATGATCGGATCCATCGCCGGTTTCTTGGCCAGGTATTCCTGGTATTCGGGCAGATCCACAACGCTGCCGCGGGTGGGCAGGTAGCCGGTGTTGTCAGACCAGTAGAGGTTGATTTCCGGGCTGGCCATGAACATCATGAACTGCCAGGCCGCGTTCTTTTCCGCCTGGGAAGCCTTGGCCGGGATGAAGATCGCCGCGCCGCCGACTTCGCTCCTGAAGCTCTCGCCGTCGCTGCCGCCGGGCAGCCAGGCCATGCCGACTTCAAAGCGGGCCGCTTCGTCTTCCAGGGCGTTCACGCGGTTGACATAGGTGGTGTACAGGGAGGAGGTGTGGAACACGCTGAACGCGCCGCCGGCGATGAACAGGTCGCGCATGTTAGAGGAAGCGCCGGAGCCGTAGGCGTAATAGGCGTAGCCCTTGTCGATCCATTCCTTGATCTTGGTGTTGAGCTCGATGCTCTTTTCGCTGTTGACGTCGGTGGTGCCGTCCTCGGTGACGATCTGGACGCCGTTGTTCTTGAACAGCATCTCATGATACCAGTAGTCCCAGCCGCCGAACACGGTGCCGTAGCGCTTGGTGGTGCCGTCTTCGTTGAAGAGGGTGGCCTTTTCCAGGAAGGCTTCCATGTCGTCGATGGTCCTGGGCATCTCGATGCCTTCGGCCTCGGCGGCGGTCTTGTTGTAATACATGCACTGGGTGGAAATCAGGTAGGGCAGGCAGATCTGCTCATCGTCGTAGCTGGTGGAAGCCAGCAGGCCCTCGCCGAAGTCCTCGACGTCATAACCGAAGGCGTCGATGTAGGGGTCCAGCACTTCGCACAGGCCGGCCGCGCCGTAGGCGGCGGGGTAGGACGTGTTGCAGCAGACCAGGGCGGGCACGGCGCCGGCGGCGTCCGCGGCGCGGAAGGCCGTATCGATATCGGCATAGGCGCCCTTATACTCGGGAACGACCGTGATGCCCATATTGTTTTCGGCGTTGAACTTGTCCACCATGTACTTGATCTGCTCGTCGAACTGGCTCTCATGGGCATGCCACCACTGGATCGTGATCGGCTCTGTGACATCGTACTCGGTTGCCGCAAACGCGGAGCAGACGCTCAGCAGCATGGCGGCGCACAGCAGCAGCGCAAAAAATCTTTTCATCCCTGAAATCCTCCTTATGATTGCTGGCAGGCCGGACACTTCCGCCGGCCCTGCCGAATTCTGAAATTATTATACCAGATGCCACAGCTTCCGTCAAGGATGAAAAAGGATACAGCCACGGCTCACGCATGAATGCGTGAACCGTGTTGGCGGGGTAATTCTTCCCCCGCCAATGCCACCCCCTGACAGATTTGCCTCTCGTGTCTTCGACACTCCCGGGCGGCAAATCTGCAAAGAATGAATTTTTGCTCCCGGATGGCAAGCTAGCCTCCGCAAAAATTCTCCTCGAACCGGCAAAGCCGGTCCTGCGGATTTCCCTGAAGGGGGCACAGCCCCCTTCATAACCCCTTTGTCTGTTGGCACTGAAACTGTAGCATGTGATGCTTTTGTCGCACATGC
>JBGUJG010000143.1:0-2823 GCA_045113695.1 Christensenellales bacterium | reverse complement strand
GAGCTGGACATGCTGCTGCCCTGCGAAACCTTCGGCAGGGTCTTCCTGCTGGACGGGGCGGACCTGAAAAACAGGGACATCGGCATGGGGGAAAATACGAAAATCAAGCAGTCCGCCGGCCTCAGGGCCTGGGGAACGGAATGGGCCGTGGAAAACGGGCTGTTTGTGTACCTCAAAAAATACGGCAGCCACAGCCCCTACTGGATCCGCAACCAGTCCACGACGGATAAACGGCACGGCCGCTGCACCAAGGCGAACGGGGTGCTGGGCCACATCGAGTCCGGCCGGGACAACGAGGGCGTCCGACCGGCCGTGTATCTCAGGGCGGACGCGTTCGTGATCGGGGGCGGAACGGGCACGATGGAGGATCCGTATGTCATCCGGCCCATAAGTGAAGAATGAAAGGTTCTGTTAGGAATGAGGAGTGAGGAGTGAGGAGTGAGGAGTTTCAGTACCTGTTCTCACGGTTATAGAACGTGGAAACTTCATTTGCCCCGGGGGGCAGTCCTGTTTCTGACGGGATTGTTGTTGCTGTCCGTCAGTCGTTGGGCTTCTGCCGTCACGGACGAATCGGGGCATCCGGTGCGGATGCCCGGGCCGGCGGAGGAGTTTTCCATCACAGAGAGGATCACCATCCGCAACCAGGGCTCGGTGGAGCGCTCGCCTTATCTGGACGCGGCATTCTCCCTGCTGGAAGAGGGCAATCCCTTCGTGGCCAGGTACAACCTGCTGACGGGGGCGGACGTGAAGCCCCGCTTCCCCTACGGGGTGCCGTATTTTATCGGCGGCACCAAATATGAAACCCTGGCCCATCATATTCCGGAATACACGGTGTACGCCAGCTGGCAGAACACCCTGTATTACCGGAACGGGTACAATTACCTGTACGGGTTTGACTGCAGCGGCTTTACCAAATGGGTGTACGCCGAATGCGGCCGGGCGCCGCACGGCTCCATATCGGATTTCCTGCAGCGCGCTGATGAATCGGCCCTGTTCTGCAGCGGCGCAAGGCCCATGCCGGACTGGAAGGACCTGCCGGCGGCGCTGAAACCGGGCGACCTGCTGGCGATTGCCCATCCAGGCTATCACATCGCCATGTACATCGGCACCCTGCGCCAGTTCGGCTATACGGCGAAACAGGCGCCGGAGCTGAGAAAATACCTGGATTATCCGCTGGTCATCCATTCGTCCGTCAACGCCTCCATCGCCGCCCGGTTCCAGGATCTGCTCCGGAACGGCTCTTCCCGCTACCACGGGGTGACGGTCACGGACGGGGGCGTCTGCGTCTCGGTCATCGGGATGCTGCCCAAGGAAATCCCCCATACGACCTTCCAGCAGCTTCAGAGCACCAACTGGTTTTACCTGCCGGACGGCACCTGGCTGACGGTGCTGGACTGCGGATCGATCACGCAGTATGCGTGGTACAGATAAGGGCTGCTCCGCAGGAATCGGGAATGATGGACGCTTACACGAACGCAATTCAATACGGAGAGCTGTTGCAGTTTTTTCTGCAACAGCTCACGTATGAATATATCTTCAAGGAGACTGAACCAACATGAACCGTAAAGAACTTGCCGAAATCAAACGCAGACTGGACCGGGAGAAGGGGTGCATTCCCTGCATCCGCGGGTGCTATGTCAGTTCCAAAGGAGAGGTGATTTCCGTCTTCCGCCGGCCCCTGGGCGAAATCCCGGAAGGGGAATGCGCGGCTTTCTTTTCCCTGTTCAGGAAAGTCCTGAGCGGGGTGCCCGGAAAGACCGGGATCGACGTCGTTTTTTCATCGGATGAAATGCTCAGCGGGGAAGAGCATGCCCTGCTGATGGAGCTGCGCGACGTGCGGGCGGACGACGATACCGCCGTCAACACCCTCTACCAGAAGATCATTGACGGATACCGTTCCGAAACCAGCTATGTGATCCTCCTGCTCGGTGATACCTACGACGTGCCGCACCGCCACGCGGACGGGCAGAAGAGCGACCTGCAGGAAAATGTTTTCCAGTATTTCATCTGCTGCGTGTGCCCGGTCAAACCAAGCAAAGCGGGCCTGTCCTACAGCGCTTCCGAGATGGATTTCAGGGCCCTCGGCCCGGACGAAACCCTCGGCGCGCCGGAGCTGGGCTTTATGTTCCCGGCCTTTGACGACCGCGCTTCCAACATCTACAACGCCCTGTACTATGTCCGCAGCGCGGACCAGCAGCACGAGGACTTTGCGGACGCCGTCTTCCATACGGAACTGCCGATGTCCGCCCCCGAACAGAAGCAGACCTTCGTGAGCGTGCTCGAGGACGCCCTGCAGGAGGATATGAAATTTGAGATCGTGCAGGCCGTGAACGACCGCATGATCGAGGCGGTGGAAACGCAGAAGCAGGAAAAGCAGGCGGAAACCCCCGTGATTTCTTCCGCCAGGATGAAGAGCATCCTGTCGGACTGCGGCCTGCCGCTGGAAAAGCTCGAGAGCTTCGGGGAACGGTATGACGCGGAATTCGGCCGCGGCACCAGCCTGACCGCCGCCAACATCGTCAATACCCGGCAGATGGAGGTCAAAACGCCGAACGTGGTGATCCACGTGAACCCGGAATTCAGCGACCTGGTGGAAACCCGGGTCATCGACGGGAAAAAGTACATCCTGATCCGGGCGGAGGAAGAGGTAGAGCTCAACGGGGTCAGCGTTTTGATCGGGGACGAGGACGAGTGAGGAGTTAGGAGTGAGGAGTTAGGAGTGAGGAGTTGAAAATGGTTCATGACTATTAACTCCTCACTAAGTGAGCGGAGCGAACGGTCACTCCTCACTCCTCACTCAGTGGCGGCCCAGGGGCCGCCGCT
>JBGUJG010000142.1:0-67720 GCA_045113695.1 Christensenellales bacterium | reverse complement strand
ATCCGGCGAATCAATCGCCGGACTTCGGGATTCCGGACAGAAAAAGCCAGTTGCAAACGGCATAATACCAATCGACTGAATAGTTACAGCGAAAGAAGGAACCCTCCTTGAAGAAAGCGACCATCAAAGACGTAGCCCGGGAAGCCGGCGTTTCCATGGCCACGGCATCCAACGTGATGAACAACCCGGACATCGTGAAACCGCAGACGAGGGATGCGGTGCTGGATGCTGCCAGACGCCTTTCCTATGTCCCCAACGCCAACGGAAAACGCCTGCGCGCCAAGCAGACCAAAGCGATCGGCCTGTTCGTCAATTCCATGACGGGAGAATTTTACGGCGTCATGGCGGATTCCATGCATCACGTCTGCCAGTCCCACGGGTATGAACTGCATATCTGCATCGTGTCGGATATCGTGTCCATCCAGTCCAGGCTTCTGGAGCATTCCATGGACGGGGCAGTCGTTTTCTGGGACGCGGTGGATGAAGAAGCGGCGCGGCAAATGATCGCCACCGACTGCCCGCTGGTTTTTCTGGGGCTCAGGGAACAGCAGGCGCACGTCTCCAGCATCCTGTTCGAGTCCCGCGAGCACGGACGGATCGCCGCCGAATACCTGTACGGCCTGGGCAAGAGGAGGTTCCTGCATATCTTCGGTTTTCATAACAACTATGACTCGGAAATGCGCTGCGAGGGTTTCCTGGAAACCCTGGAAGCCCGCGGCATCCCGCGGTCGGATGTGACCATCCTGGACGGCCGGTTTGAGCGTACGGCCGCCTACCGGGAGATGCGGAAATACCTGCAGGAAGGGAACCCGCTGCCGGACGCCGTTTTTGCTGCCAATGACCTGAGCGCCATCGGCTGCATCGCCGCGCTGAATGAAATGGGCTGCCGCGTTCCCGAGGACGTGAGCGTCATGGGATGCGACGACATTGACCTGTGCGAATACATCTCCCCGGCCCTGACCACCATCCGCACCCATTTCCAGCAGATCGGCACCCTGGCCGCCCAGGAGGTGCTGCGCCTGATTCAGGGGGAGCCCGGCCGCCTGATCCGGCAGCCCGGTGTCCTGGTGGTGCGCAAGTCCTGCGCCATCACACCCAATCCGGCCTGAAGCAGGCCCCGGCCATACGGATTTCCACCGTGCCATCGCGCTGATTGTTTGTCATCAGGTGCAGTAGCAAAACAGCAGCATCTCCTCCCGGGGATGCTGCTGAACTGTTTATGAAGATGTATTTGCCCGCTTCGTACCCGGGCCGCGGACCGCGGTGCCGGGGCAGTCATGGACTGAGCAGCCGAATCAGCGGCTCAGGATATATTGTTCCAGTTCTTCGGCTTTTTTCTTGTCTTCTTCGCTCAGGGTCTTTTCAATTTCACGGTAGATGCTTCTTCCGCCGGCGGCGTTTTCCATTTTTTCCAGGTTCATTTCTTTCGTCTCGGACATTTCATGATTCTCCTTTTTTCGTGTCGTTTCAGGTGTTTCAGCTGTTGATCCAGTCTTCCGGCAAACGCTTGTCAACAATCGAGTTATCGACGGGTTTTTTCTTCAGGCCAAGGCTTTCCAGAACGCCGCTGCCCCAATCTTCCAGCCGGTTTAAGATTTCCAGAGCCGTTTCGGAATTCTTGCGGCCGCTTCTTTTTCCTCCCGGGATGCTCATCGGGGTGCCGCCCGCCGCGTTCTCCAGTTTTTCGGTGTTCAGTTCCATTTCCTTCATATCTACAGACATTTTCTTTTCTCCTTTTCGTTTTTCCGATGGTTCATTGATTGCAGGATCTGCCGTTTTACAGATCACTGCCGGTTGCTGCTTCCCACGCGCTGCGCGTTTCTTTCTTGTTCTGTCCGTGTGTTTTTCACTTCGGACACAAATGTATACGCACAAAGACCGGGCAGTGGAAGCAAAAAGCGGAAAAAAATGAAAACAATCCTTTCCAAAAAACCTGATTGCCCTGCTCCGACAGTCAGAACGGCTTGATTTCCGGACTGCGGTCTGATACAATGATCATCGCATGAACCGGCCGGTCAGCCTGTTCTGACGCCGGAACAGATGAATGGCCGTCGCTGTCCACTCAAAACATCAAAGGAGCATATGATTCATGTTTAAAAAAACGAGGCTGCTGATCGCGGCTGCTCTGCTGCTGACAGCGCTGTCCGGCTGGATCTCCGCATCAGCTGAAACCGTCAGCGCATCGCCGCTGACCCCGGGCCGGAATGCAACGGCGTCCGTCGCAGCGGGCGGGCAGACCGCTTTCTTCTCCTATACCCCGGCGCAGACCGGCGTCTATGTCTTCCGTTCTTCCGGAAACGCCGGCACCTGCGGTTTCCTTTATGACGCCGGTCTCAGCGTGATTGCTTCGGACAATCAGTACAGCGGCGGCTGCAATTTCAGCATCGCCATGGAATTGACTGCCGGCGTGCAGTATTACTTTGGCGCGAAATACTGTGACGATTCAAAAACCGGCTCATTTCCGGTGACGCTTGTCAAACCGGATTTCCATTGGACGCTCGAAAACGGCGTTCTGACGGTATCCGGGACAACCTTCCCGGACTTTTCCGACAATACAAGCCCGTGGTATTCACAGCGCTCCTCCATCGCTTCCGTTGTCATTGAAGACGGCATGACCCGCATCGGCCGGTACGCTTTTTTCAGGTGCTATAAACTGGAGACGGCTGCCATTCCTGCCAGTCTGACAGAAATCGGCGAAAACGCATTCTTATTCTGCGAATCCCTGTCCGCCGTCACCGGACCATCCGGCGTGTCCGCAGCGGATTATTACTATTTTGACGGGACATTGCGCGTTGCCTCTGTCCCTTCCTGCGTCCGGAAAATCGGCCCGCGCGCTTTTGAGGGCACTGCCATGGGCAGACGGATATCGTCTGACTTTTTCCTGCCCCGCAGCTGGGAAAACAGCCTGGTCATCGAAGAAGAAGCATTTGCCGGGATCGGCGCCGTTTATATTACCGTTCCTTATTCTGTTGCCTTGATCGGCAGCCGTACTTTTGCGGACTGCCCGAATCTCCGTTATGTCCTGATCGGCAACGAGAACTGTGAAATCGCAGACAACGCTTTCGAAGGATGCTCCGACAGCCTGATCCTGATCTCGTATGTCGGGAGGCCATCCAACCTGCCGACGAAAGTCAGTCTCTTTGCCGAAAGCCACGGATATCAGTTTGTCGGCGGGTATGGGGAGAACTGGTAACGTCCTACTGTTCTGCGTCTGCCCCCTGCACATCTTCGGGCGTATTTTTTCGTCATCTCTGCGGCATGTCAGCAAATCACTTGCCTGGGCCTGTCCTCCATAGTCATAAAAGCCGCGAACGACAGCCATCATCAGGATGCGGTCAGGACGATCCGGAACGAGCTGGACGCGCTGAAAAAGTATGTGGAGAACGGACAAAAGCCCGCCGCGGAAAACACCGTCGCCGCCGGCTGATCCGATCCGTGAAGATTCCCCGCCCCGCTGGACTGTTTCCCATTTGTCAGACAGGTACAGCGGAAACGAACAAAGACGGAGCGGTCATTTGTCATCTGGCAAACGGCCGCTCTGTTTTTTGTTATTGGTTACACTGCAGTCATCCGGATAAGCGGGTGATGAACATGACTCCTCAGCCGGACCAAAGGAGGATAAGAAAATTGGACATCATCAACAGACCGGTGAAAAACTGGATCATTACGGCGGATCAGGGAGGCGAAACATAACAGTTCTTTGCTCCGTGTCGGTTTTGTAGTGGGTTTCTGTCCGGCAGCTCAGAAAAAAGAAAGCAGAGAAAAAAGAAGAAACCCCCTGATTCCTTTGCGGAATCAGGGGATTTTGTCTGGAGCTGATGACCGGATTTGAACCGGTGACCTCATCCTTACCAAGGATGCGCTCTACCTGCTGAGCTACATCAGCGACAACGGTGTTATAGTAGCACGTTTTCCTTTGGTTGTCAAGAAGATTTTCGAACTTTTTCGAAAAGGCGAAAAAAAGACTTGCAGGACGGTAAGGAACTGTGATATAATCTTCTTTGTGTGAAACGGACGGTCCGCTGCGGACACACAACAGACGATCCCGTCTGGTCCGTATGAACGTCTATGAGGGAAGGAGGAAACCAGAAATGAGTGAAATTATCCGTTCGATCGAAAGGCAGCAGCTCCGTACCGATCTGCCTTCTTTCCGCGTCGGCGACACGCTGCGCGTGTTCGTCAAGGTTGTGGAAGGCAGCCGCGAACGTCTTCAGACGTTCGAGGGTGTGGTCATCGCCAAGCGCAACGGCTCCAGCCGGGAGACCTTTACGGTCCGCCGTGTTTCTTACGGCATCGGCGTGGAACGCACGTTCCCGCTGCATTCCCCCCGCGTCGATCATATCGACGTGATCCGCCGCGGCAAAGTCCGCCGCGCCAAGCTGTATTACCTGCGCAGCCTGCAGGGCAAGGCAGCCAAAATCAAGGAAGCCGACCGCCGGTAACGGCAGCCGCTTCCGTGCAACCCGCCTCCGGCTCGTTCCGGCGGCGGGTTTTTTAAAGCCGGGGTCAGTCCGTCGTGACCACCTGGATATTCGGATCAGCCCATTCGATCCCGTGCGCGGCGAAAGACTGGTAAACCAGCTCGTTCAGCTTCTGCAGGGTAGGCCAGTAGTCCCCCGTGGCCGTCCAGCAGAACACCTTGTAATTGACATAGGTGCGGGCGTAGCCGTCCACCACGATATTCGGGGCGGGGTCCGGCAGCACGGTAGGGAGCTTGGAAAGGGCTTCCCGCAGCGCCTCCCGGACATCATCCGGCGCGTGCCGGTAGGCCGCGGTATAGACCTGGGCGATGCGGCGCTTCCCGCTGGAGGTGACGTTGGTCAGCGGGGCGGTGTACAGGCTGCTGTTGGGCAGATAAACCGTGGTGCCGTCCGGGGCGCCAAGCTCTGTGTACAGCAGGCCGATATCCTTGACCGTGCCGGAGCCCGTCGGGGTCTGGATAAAGTCGCCGACCTCGAACTGCCGGCCGGTCACGAGGATCAGACAGCCAGCGATGTTGGACAGGACACCCTGCAGAGCCAGGCTGAGCGCCACGCCCAGGATGGAAAACAGGGCCACAAAGGTCGTGATCGGCACCCCGACGCTGTTGGCTGCCACCATCAGGCTGAGCAGGATCAGCGTATAGCGCAGGACATAAGTCAGAAGCGTATGCAGGGATTTGTTGACCAGTTTGGAATTGTTCAGAAAGCGCTTAAAGAGCTTCACGATAAAATGGGAAGCCACCAGCAGCACCACCAGCAGGCCCGCCGCGGTGATCAGCTTCTGTGTGCCGGCAGTCTGCAGGATGCCGACGACTTTCTGGGCTTCTTCCGGTGAAACAAGTTTTGTCGCATCCATATGTTTTCCTCCGGTCAGTATGCTTTCTGGCTGTTTTCCGGCGAACGGTCTGTGCGGATCATCCGCATCCGTCCCGCCGGTCCGTGTCAAAAACAGTATATGACAGGAAATGGGCAAAAGCAAGCCGAAAATGCGTATTGTCTGCATAAAACGTCTTTTACGTCTTGCAGTCCGGGCAGATCATTGGTACAATCGGTAAAACACGAAAGGAAGCGCCGTATGGAGAAAATCAGTCTGGCAGGACAGTGGCGGGCCAGTATCACAGCCCCGGGAGAACTGCCGCCCGAACATTATACGGAACGGATGATTCTGCCCGGGACAACGGCCATGAACCGCCTGGGAGAAGAAAACCCGGAGCGCTGCGAAGGAACCCTGACCGAACGCTGCCCCTTTGCCGGACGGCTCTGGACGGAAAGGACATTCAGCGTCTCCGGCCTGGCGGGCAAAACCGCCGTGCTGACCCTGGAAAGGACACGGCTGACGCGCGTCTTTCTGGACGGCAGACCGGTCGGCTCCGGAGACAGCCTCTGCACGCCGCATCATTTCATCCTGCCCGCTCTTTCGGACGGGCTGCATACCCTCGCCGTTTCCGTGGACAACACGGGCTATCCGACGGCGGGCGGCCACATGACCTCCCCGGACACCCAGACCAACTGGAACGGGATCACCGGGGAAATCAGCCTGACTGCCGGGCGGACGGTACTGCTGATGCCCCGGACCCTTGTCAGGGACGGGATGCTGACGGTCTCCTGCCGGGTGTACGGAAAGACGGACAGGCCCTTCTTCGCTGAACTGCCGGACTGGATTCCCCCGGCAGAAGGTCATCCGGAAGGGAACCGGGTCGCTTTCCGCCTCCCGCTGCCGGACGGCATTCCCCTGTGGGATGAGGAACATCCCCGTCTGATGAATGTCCGGATCAGCTGCGGGGAGGATGAGCTGACCTTCCGGACCGGCATCCGCACCCTGGCCGCGGACAGGCGGAAGCTGCTGGTCAACGGACGGGCGGTATTCCTGCGGGGCAGGCATGAGGGCCTCCAGTACCCGCTGACCGGCTGCGCCCCGTGGGACAGGGCATCCTGGCGGAAATCCCTCGAAAAAGCCAGGGAATACGGCCTCAATCACATCCGCTGCCATACCTGCTGCCCCCCGGAAGCTGCTTTTGAAGCGGCGGACGAGCTGGGCATGTACCTGTGTCCGGAGCTCCCCTTCTGGGGCACAGTGCCGGCCCGGGGGGAGGAAAAAGACGGCGGGAAGGAATTTTCCTGGCTGCAGGCGGAGGGGCTGCGCATTCTGGAGGCCTTCGGCGCCCATCCCTCCTTCGTCTGGCTGAGCCTGGGCAACGAGCTGTGGGGCAGCCGGGAACGGCTGGACGAAATGATCCGCGTGTTCCGGGCGGAGGATCCCGGCAGGCTGTATTCCGCCGGGGCGAACAATTTCCAGTTCGCCGTGGAGAGGCAGGCGGAGGAAGATCTCTTCGTCGGCGTCCGGCTGGGCAGGGACAGGCTGCTGCGAGGCTCCTACGCAACGTGCGACGCCCCCCTGGGCAGGATCCAGACAGACATGCCCGGCAGTGACTGGGACTATGACGGCGCCGTGCTGCGTGTTCAGGAAAACACATCCGGCGGCAGCGGGCCTGTGCAGGTGCAGCGGGGCACGGAAGTCGCGCAGGTGGAAGGCGCCGCCAAAGCGGGCTATGTGCCGGATATTCCGGTCATTACCCACGAGGTCGGCCAGTACGAGGTCTACCCGGATTTTTCGGAAATTCCGGCTTATACGGGCGTTCTGGCGCCCCGGAACCTGGAGATCATCCGGGACCGGATGAAGGAAAAAGGGCTCCTCTCCCTGGCCGGACAGTACCGCCGGGCCTCCGGCCTGCTGGCGGCGGACTGTTACCGCATGGAAATCGAAGCGGCCCTGCGCAGCCGGGAGCTGAGCGGCTTTCAGCTGCTGGACCTGATCGACTATATGGGCCAGGGCACCGCCCTGGTGGGCATGCTGGACGGGCTGATGCGGGACAAGGGGCTGATCCGCCCGGAAGACTGGCGGCGCTTCTGCGGGCCTGAAACCGTGCTCGCGCGCTTCCCCCGGTTTGTTTTTTCCGCCGGAGAGCAGATCCCCTTCCGCGCCGTCATCTCGGACACCCGGGCAGAAAAAGTCCCCGGCCCGGTGCTGTGCGAGCTGATCCGGGACGGGAGGGTACTTGAAAGCTTTTCACTGGCGGCCGGCAGGGGGGACGGCAGGATCCGGGAAACGGCGCCCGCTTCCTTCACCGCCCCGGACGCCGCATTGCCTCAGAAACTGACTGCGTGCTTCCGTCTTCCGGACGGGGCGGAAAACGCCTATCCGCTGTGGGTGTTTCCCCCGGCGCCGGCCGAAATAACCGAAAAAGGGATCCGTATTCCGGCAGGCTTCGTGCCGTTTGTCCGGGGGGAAACCGCGTCGGACGGTCCGGCCGTCTGCGTCCCGGACGCCGAAGGAAAGCTTCCCGCCGAATACTGCGGGGATTTCTGGTGCTACCCGATGTTCAGAAGCATTTCCGAGAGCATGGGAAAGCCCGTCGCCACGGGGACCATGGGTCTGCTGATCCGTCCGGACAGTCCGCTGCTTGCCGGTTTCCCGGCGGACGGATATACGACCCCGCCGTGGTATCCGCTCCTGCGGCACGCCCACTGCGAGCCGGTCGGTACGGGCACGGAACCTGCGGCCGAGATGATCGACCATTGGGCGCGGATGCAGCGCCTGGGCCTGATCTGGCAGGAAGGAAAAGCCGTCTTCTGCACGATCCGGCTCTGGGAAATCGCCAGAGAGCCTGCCGCCGGATGGCTGGCCGCTTCCCTGGCAAAAACGGCTCTTGCCGCCGCACAGGAGGATGCCTGGCATGAATAAAGATCACCAGTGGACAAAAGGCCGGATCCTGAACGGCGTGATCATCCTGGCGCTGATGCTCATGATCTTCGGCTTCTCGGCCGGAAACGGGGAAGAATCCTCCTCCCTTTCCGCCAAACTGACGGAATGGCTGATGAGGCTGATTTACCCGGAGTATGACGCCCTGAGCCAGGGCCAGCGGGCAGGCGCCTTCGCCCTGCTGCACCTGCTGGTACGCAAGACGGCGCACTTTTCGGAATACGCCCTGCTCGGCGCCGCGCTCCGTCAGTTTCTGTGGACCTTCCCGCTCAGGCGGCCCGGCGCGGCTGCCTGGCTGGCGGCGACCCTGTACGCCGCGCTGGACGAGTGGCATCAGACCTTTGTGTCCGGCCGGAGCGGCCAGCTGCGGGACATCTGCATCGACAGCGCCGGCGCCCTGTTCGGCGTCTTCCTGGCCGCGGCGGCCGCGGCCGTCATCACGGAAAAACTGCGGAAGAGACCGAAAGAGAACACAAAATCCGCTTGACAGGCTGCGGCGGTTCATCTTATGATACCTGTGAAAGGAGAGGATTTCATATGGCTGCGAGCAAGGTATTTTTCACCAGGGAGATCACCCCGGAAAAACTGATCGGCATGTATAAGGCGCTGAACAGGCCCCTGCACGGGAAAATCGGCGTCAAGATTTCCACAGGAGAAAGCGCGAAAAGCAATTATCTGCGTCCTGAACTGATCGGCCCGCTGGTACAG
Organism: Christensenellales bacterium; assembly: GCA_045113695.1. GTDB lineage: Bacteria > Bacillota > Clostridia > Christensenellales > Aristaeellaceae > UBA4246. The sequence goes on along the minus strand of JBGUJG010000142.1, from coordinate 58,771 downwards.
ATGCTGAACGGCACGATCATCGAATGCTGCACCGCCTACGGCGGTTCCCGGCAGGATGTCCGGAAGCACTGGGAGGCCATTGAGGAACGCGGCTTCAAAAAGATCGCCCCGGTGGACATCATGGACGAGTTCGGCGAGATCGAAATCCCGGTGGTCAGCGGCTGTCATCTGGACAAGGACATCGTCGGCGAACATCTGAACAACTATGACAGCGTGCTGATCCTGTCCCACTTCAAGGGCCATGTCATGGGCGGCTTCGGCGGCGCGCTCAAGAACATCTCCATCGGCATCGGCTCCACCCACGGCAAAGCCTACATCCACAGCGCCGGCCGGACGACCGACCCGTCTGCGTGCTGGGCTCCCCCCGCCCCGCAGGACGATTTCCTGGAGTCGATGGCGGACGCCTGCCAGGCCGTGATCCGCTATATGGGCACGAAAAACATGCTGTACATCAGCGTAGCCAACCGCCTGTCCGTGGACTGCGACTGCGACGGCAATCCCCATGAGCCGGAAATGGGCGATCTGGGCATTTTCGCCTCCACAGACCCGGTTGCCCTGGACCAGGCCTGCTATGACGCCGTCATCAACGCGCACGACTGCGGCAAGAAGGCCCTGATCGAACGGATGAACTCCCGCCACGGCATCCACACCGTGGAGACCGCCGCAAAACACGGGCTGGGCAGCCGGGAATACGAGATCGTGGAGATCTGACGCGGGCAAGCGGCCGGATGACCCGGGCAATGGGTTCAACCGGCATCCGCAGCGGAAATACTTTTCCCATCATCATTTGTTCAGCGGCGTCAGGCACCTTCATCAGCCGGCGCCGCTGTTCTGTATTTCCAGAGCATAAAGATGAACAGACCCGCATGCCTGCAGCCGGAGCTGTAAAACATGCGGGTCTTTTTATCTGGATTCTGCCGCCTGATCCGGCAGCAGCGCCGTGCTCTGGTCCATGTTCTTCGCTGAACGCTCAAATCCGTCCGTCTGGCGGAACTCTTTGGGAAAGATCTGCAGGGGGTCAGCGGAGGGACGCAGAGCGGGTGCCGTTTTCGTCGGTCAGCGTGACCCTGCCGTCCCGGACGATCAGGTCGGTCACCGGGCCGGGCCGGCTGAGCAGGGCCGAGACGGCCGAAGCGCCGGCGCCGCGCAGGTCCGGGAACGCATCGGGCAGGGAAAGCTCCGCCGTTTCCAGATCAAATTCCCGGACGGACGCCTCCCCGGCGGATACAGAGCCGACGCAGATCCGCCAGGACCAGGAGGACGTCACATTTTCATCTCCCTGGTTCACTTTGGGGATCAGCTGGGCATCGGCGAACCAGAGCCTTCCGTTTTCCATCAGATAGACGTCGTGGGACCAGCCGGAAACGTCGTTGTTCAGCCGGGAGACGGTTTCCGTTTCGGCGCAGAGCCCGTCCTCCCGGATCATATAATAGGAGGCGTAGGCAAAGTCTCCCCCGCCCTCGCCGCTCATCACATAGGAAAGCGGGTCGTAAAAGACCGTCTCCTGCGTTTCCCGCAGCTCTCCTTCGTCGGAGATCACATAACTGTCCATCCTGCCTTCCGCCATCACGGCGGCATACGGCTTGTCAAACGAATACCTGCCGCCCGTTGAGCGGGAGAAGGTATACCACCCATTTTCGGCCTTGAGCCCGCTTTCTTCGGAGGCGGCCTGGGCGACGGAGCGGGTAATCTGCCCGGGCACATTCAGGGAAGTCACCTGTCCCAGGGCATTTTTCACCTTCAGGCTCAGGGCATCCGCGCCGGCCGAAGAAGACAGCACCTTCTCCACCGTTTTCGAAGCCCCGCCTTTCAGGGACGGGTTCACCGTCCAGGCAGGCTCCAGCGTTTCCTGAGGCTTCCGGTCTCCCCCGTTTCCGCAGGCGCACAGGAGAAACAGGGAAACGGTGCAGAGCAGGAAGAGAAGCAATCGTTTTTTCATTGTCAGCCGATCTCGCTCCCGGGCGCGATGCTGCCGGCGTCGTCCACGGTCAGAAGGCGGAGCGCGCCGGTCTGTTCGTCCAGGGCGGAAAGAAGCATGCCCTGGGACAGGGTGCCCATGATCTTCCGGGGCGCGAGGTTCGCAAACAGCACCAGGGTCTTCCCGACCAGGACGGCGGGATCCGGGTAGGCCTTGGCGATGCCGGACAGGACGGTGCGCTGCTCGTTCCCCAGGTCCAGGGTGAAGGAGAGGAGCTTCTCGCTCTTTTCGACCTTCGTACAGGCGAGGACTTTCGCCGTGCGGAAGGAGAGCTTTTCAAACGCGTCGATCGTCACGCAGCCTTCCGGGATTTCGGCGGGCTTTTTCTCCGCCCTGGGCTTTTCGGCTTTTTCAGCCTTTTTTTCCGCCTTTTCCGCCGCTTTGGGCTGAGCCGCTTTTGCTCCGGCCTGGCCGCTCAGGGCTTCCAGCTCTTTCTTTACGTCGATGCGGGGGAAGAGGGCTTCTCCCTTCTGTACCTTCGTGCCCGCCGGCAGCCGGCCGAAGGAGGACAGGGACGCCCAGGTCCTGAGACCTTCGTCCGCAACGCCCAGCTGCTCAAAGATCCGGGCAGGGGTATTGGGCATGAAGGGCTGGATCAGCACGGCCACAAAGCGGACGCACTCGGCCAGCGTCAGCAGCACAGCCGCCAGCTCTTCCTTTTTCTCCGGGTCGCGGCCCAGCACCCAGGGCTGGGTCAGATCGATGTATTTGTTGCACTCGCCGACGACCTTCCAGATCTCCGTCAGGGCCTGGCTGAACTGAAGTTTATCCATCTGCTCGTCCACCAGGGCAGGCAGCCGGACGCAGTGCTGACGCAGGGAAACGCCCGTGGGTTCCTTTTCGTCGATGCCTTCAAAACCCTCAGGAATCACGCCGTCAAAATATTTTTCGATCATGGCCACGGTGCGGGAAACCAGGTTGCCCAGGTCGTTGGCCAGGTCCGCGTTCATGCGGGTCAGGAAGCTTTCGTTGGTATAGTTGCCGTCGGCGCCGAAGGGCATCTCCCTCATCAGGTAATAGCGCAGGGCGTCCACCCCGTAGCGGGCGACGATGGGCTCGGGATAGACCACGTTGCCCTTCGACTTGCTCATACGGTCCGCCCCGAAGAGCAGCCAGCCGTGGCCGAACACCTGCCTGGGCAGGGGCAGGCCCAGGGCATGGAGCATGATGGGCCAGTAGATGGTATGGAAGCGCACGATTTCCTTGCCGACCAGGTGGACATCCGCCGGCCAGTATTTCCGGAACAGCTCGTCATGATCCGTGCCGTAGCCCAGGGCGGTGATGTAGTTGGAGAGGGCGTCGATCCACACATAGACGGTATGCTTCGGATCAAAGTCCACCGGAACGCCCCATTTGACGCTGGTGCGGCTGACGCACAGGTCCTGAAGGCCGGGCTTCAGGAAATTGTTGATCATTTCGTTGGCCCGCTTCGGCGGCTGGATAAAATCCGGATGCTCCTCGATATACTGAATCATCCAGTCCTGGTATTTGCTCATGCGGAAGAAATAGCTTTCTTCCTTCATCGGCTGGCAGGGACGGCCGCAGTCCGGGCAGACCTTCTCCCCGTCCTTGTCCACCAGCTGGGTGGGCGTCCAGAAGCTCTCGCAGGGGGTGCAGTACATGCCTTCGTATTCGGCCTTGTAGATATCGCCCTGCTCGTAGAAACGGCGGAAGATCTTCTGCACGATCTTCATGTGGCGGTCTTCCGTGGTGCGGATGAAATCGTCATAATCGATGTTCATCAGCTTCCACAGTTCCTTGGTTTCCGCCACGATCTTATCCACATACTGAATGGGGGTCACGCCGGCTTCCGCGGCCTTTTTCTCGATTTTCTGGCCGTGCTCATCGGTGCCGGTCAGGAAATACGTATCATATCCCTGCATTTTCTTGAAGCGCGTCATGGTATCGGCCGCCACGGTGGTGTAGGTATGGCCGATGGTCATGTTCCCGCTGGGATAATAAATCGGGGTGGTGATATAGTAGGTTTTCTTTTCCGGCATTGAGCATCGATTCCTTTCCTGGACTGCGTCTGGCGGCGGGAACCCCGTCCGCCCTGTCCTGATACGGCAAGCTTTATTATAAAAGGAAACAAAGGAAAAATCAAGGCCCCGGTTTTTTTCCGCAAAGACTGTAAAAATACGAATATTTTTTAAAAAAACTATGGAAATGTTCGAAAAAATAGGTTATAATGCGCTGAATTCTTTTTTTGGGAGGTCAGTATGGCGGACAAGGTCAAACGGGCGGAGCGCCTGGCGGTGATGGGGAAAATCCTGACATCGTCGCCCAACCGGATCTTCACGCTCTCCTATTTCTGCGAAATGTTCGGCGCGGCCAAGTCCACCGTCAGCGAGGACACGGCCATCCTGGCGCGCACCTGGCGCACCTTCCGCCTGGGTACGGTCGAAACGGTCACCGGCGCGGCCGGCGGCGTCCGCTACCGCCCGGCCGGCAATGTGCAGCCGGCCCGCCCCTTCATCCAGCAGCTGTGCCAGCGTCTGGCCGAACCGGACCGGATGCTGCCCGGCGGATACCTCTATCTGTCCGATATCCTGGCGGAGCCCGAAACCGTCCGCCGCATCGGGGAGCTGATGGCCGCCCAGTATTACGATGCCGGGGCCGATTTTGTGCTGACGATGGAAACCAAGGGCATCCCCGTCGCCCTGGAGGCCGCCAGCGCCCTGCACCTGCCGCTGGTCATCGCCAGGCGGTCCATCAAGGTCTATGAGGGCGGGGCGGTCAACATCAGCTACGTGTCCGGCAACGGGTCGATCGAAATGATGTCCCTGTCCCGCCGGGCGGTCCGCGAAGGACAGAACTGCGTGATCGTCGATGATTTCACCCGCGGCGGCGGCACGGCCCGCGGCATGTATTCCCTGATGGCCGAGTTCGGCATCAACGTCAAGGGGGCCTGCTTCGTGCTGGCCATGCGCGGCGCCCAGCCGGACGGGGAAGACGAAAAGGCCGTCATGATCCTGGACCCGATCGTCCCCGGGGAGCCGGTGGTCGTACGGCCCGGCGCATGGATCAAATAGTTGGGACGGGGACTTCGTCCCCTTCCCACGCTTTCCCCTGTGCGGATTTTCCTGCCGCTCCGCTCCCGGGAGGAAAATCCGCAAGGAACGTTTTCCATCCGGAAAACCCCGCTCATACCGGCAAAGCCGGTATGGACGATTATATGTGAGGGAGTTCCTCCTCACTCTCCCCTCATCAAAGCCAGACCGGTTCGAATCCCTGCCGCCCTGCGGGTTGGCTACGCCAATCCGGCGAATAAATCGCCGGACGTCAGCGAGATTCGCTCCGCTCTGACTCCATCAGATTTCTCTCACAGCTATTGTCCAATCCGGCCAAGAAATGATGCTGTGCCACATCAGAAAAACCTTGCCCCGTCTGCACGCTTGCTAAACCCGCCGGCTTGCTGTATACTTGTTCCTGCGCTGCCTGAAAACGGGGAGCGCGGAACACGGAGGAAACATGCTTGCAATCGTAGGCCTGGGCAATCCGGGCGATAAATATGACCACACCCGGCATAACGCCGGGTTTGATGTCGTGACCATGCTGAGCGCCCAGTGGGATATCCCGCTCAGAAAACTCAAGTGCAAAGCCCTCATCGGCGAGGGCGCCGTCAGCGGACAGAAAGTGGTCCTGATCAAGCCGCAGACTTTTATGAACGAGAGCGGCCTGAGCGTGGCCGAAGCGCTGAACTGGTTCAAGCTCACGCCCCATGAGATGCTGATCATCGTGGACGATATCGACCTGCCGTTCGGCCAGGTCCGCGTGCGCGCGGGCGGCGGCCCGGGCACCCACAACGGGATGCGCAGCATCCTGCAGTGCACCGGCAGCGCGGAATTTCCGCGCATCCGTGTCGGCATGGGCGCCCCGCCGGCCGGCTGGGACCTGGCGGACTATGTGCTTGGACATTTCAATACCGTTCAGGACCGGGAAACCGCCTTCAACGCCTACAAAACTGCCGCCGAAGCGGCCGCCTGCTGGGTCACGGAAGGGATCGGCAAGGCCATGAACCAATTTAACCGGAAACATGCTGAGTGAACTGAACACACGCGTAAAAAACAGCCCTGCCCTGTCCGCGCTCGCGGATGCGGTCCGGGCTAATCAGACCGCCGCGCTGTATGATCTGTGTGAGGAACAGCGCGCTTTTGCCGCGTCCTTTTTGCATGAGCGGACGGGCAGATGCGTCCTCCTGGTCACGCAGAGCGAAACGGCGGCCCTCCGCCTGGCCGACGACTGCGGCCGCCTGACCGGCAAGCCCTGCCGCACCCTTCCGGCCGCGGAGATCACCTTTACCCCGGGCTCCAGGAGCCGCGAAACGCTGAACATGCGGCTGGAAACCCTCCTCCGGGCCGCCCGGGGAGAGCTGGCCGCCGTCGTTTGCACAGCGGACGCCCTGCTGACCCGCTTTCCCCTCCGCGCGGAGTTTGAAAAGCGCGTGATCAGGATCATGACGGAACAGGAGGCGGACCCCGCCGACCTGATCCGCCGGCTGGTCAGCGCCGGATATGAACGGGTGCCGATGGTCGAGGGTAAGGGCCAGTGCTCCCTGCGCGGCGAGATCCTCGACGTCTTCCCGCCGGACCGGGAGCTGGCCTGCCGGATCGAGTTTTTCGACACCCAGGTCGACTCCATCCGGGAATTCGACTGCGTCTCCCAGCGCAGCTCGGACCGGCTCACACAGGTTGAGATCCCTCCGGCCGTCAGCCATTTTCTTCCCGCCGGAACCGAAAAAGAAACGGCGGAAGCTATCCGCCGGATGGTCAGCGGACAGGTGCGCAGGCTGCCCAAGGACCTGCTGCTCGGCGGCATGGCCGTCGACCCGTCCGCGCCGGAAGGCGGCGAGCGGATTTCGTCCCGCGTAGGCCTGGGCCTGCTGCTCGACAGCGCGGATACCCTGGAAGAAACCGGCTTCCTGCCCGGGGCGGAAAACTGGAGCGGGATTGCCTATCCGGCTTCCGGCGGCATCCGGGAATGGCTGAACGACCCGATCGTGCTGCTGGATGCGCCGGAGCAGCTGGCTGCCCGGGCGGACGACCGCCTGCTCGGCTTTCAGGAGGACCTCAAAAACGCCCTGGACCGTCAGGAAGCCGTACCGGAACAGATCGGCCTGACGCTGTCGTTCCGCGACCTGCTGGCGGAGCTGAACGGCCTGCCCCTGATCCTGGCTGAAGACTTTCTCCGGGATATCGAAGGCTTTCATCCCGATACGGCCATTCAGTGGACCGGCCATGCCCCGGCTTCCTACCTGACCCGTTTCAAGGGCCTGGCGGACGACATCCGCACCTGCCGGGAGCGCGGCGATCTGATCATCCTGCTGGCCGGCGGCGCCGCCCGGGCGCAGCGCCTGGAAGCGGCCCTTTCGGAGCTGGGCGTCTATGCTTCCGTCCGGGAAGAAAGCATGCCCCTGCCGGAAAACGGGCCGGTGATCCTGCCCGTTTCCCTGAACCGCGGGATGATCCTGCCGGAAGAAAAGATCTGCGTGATCTCCGACAGCGACATTTTCGGCGCCGGCTACCGCAAGTCCCGCAGGAACATCCGCTCCGGCGAGAAACTGGAAGCCTTCACGGACCTCAGGGAAGGGGACTACGTGGTGCACGAGCACCACGGCATCGGCGTTTTCCGCGGCATCACCCGGGTACAGACCGAAGGGACGGCCAGGGATTATCTGCTGATCACCTACCTGGGCGGGGACAAGCTGTACGTCCCGATCGACCAGTTCGAGCGGGTGCAGAAATACATCGGCTCCACCGAAGACCTGCCCCCCCTCAATTCCCTGGGCGGCGGCGAATGGACCCGGCAGAAGAAAAAGGTCAAAGCCGGGCTCAAAAAGCTGGCCTTCGACCTGGTGCGCCTCTACGCGGACCGCAAAGCCATCTCCGGCCACGCCTTCGGCCCGGATACGCCCTGGCAGCGCCAGATGGAGGACGCTTTCCCCTACGAGCTGACGCCGGACCAGCAGCGCGCCGTCCGCGACATCACGGAGGACATGGAAAAGCCCGTCAACATGGACCGGCTTTTGTGCGGGGACGTGGGCTACGGCAAAACGGAGGTGGCCGTCCGCGCCGCCTTCAAGGCCGTCATGGACGGAAAGCAGGTGGCCTTCCTGGCCCCGACCACGATCCTGGTGCAGCAGCACTACCTGACGCTGCTGGAGAGGCTCAAGGCCTTCCCGGTCAGCATCGACATGATTTCCCGCTTCCGCACGCCGAAGGAACAGAAAGACACCATCCAGCGGGTCGCGGAAGGAAAGGTCGATATCCTGGTGGGCACCCACCGGATGCTGTCCAAACAGGTGCAGTTCAGGGACCTGGGCCTTCTGATCGTGGACGAAGAGCAGCGCTTCGGCGTCGGCCACAAGGAAACGATCAAAAACATCAAAAAAACGGTGGACGTCCTGACCATGTCCGCCACCCCCATCCCCCGGACCCTGCACATGAGCATGGTGGGCGTCCGCGACATCAGCCTGCTGGAAACGCCCCCGGAAGAGCGTTTCCCGGTGCGGACCTACGTGATCGAGTACAACGACGCCGTGATCCGCGACGCCATCCGCCGGGAGCTGGGCCGCAAGGGCCAGGTCTATTTCCTGTACAACCGGGTGCAGAGCATCGAGGAATTCCGGGAGCGGCTGCAGCGGCTGCTGCCGGAGGCCCGGATCGCCGTCGCCCACGGCCAGATGAAGGAAAGCGCTTTGGAAGACGTCATGCTGGACTTTTTTTCCGGCCGGTACGACGTCCTGCTGTCCACGACGATCATCGAAAACGGGCTGGACGTGCAGAATGCGAACACCATGATCGTCTACGACGCGGACCGCTTCGGCTTATCCCAGCTGTACCAGCTCAGGGGACGTGTCGGCCGCTCCAACCGGGCCGCCTACGCCTATTTTACCGTCCGGCCGGACAGGATGATTTCCGAGGACGCGCAGAAGCGCCTGAGCGCCATCCGGGAATTCACCCAGTTCGGCTCCGGGTTCCGCATCGCCATGCGCGACCTGGAGATCCGCGGGGCCGGCAACATTTTCGGGCCCGAACAGTCCGGCAACGTGTCAAACGTCGGCTACGAAATGTACGTCCGCCTGATCGAGGAGGCCGTCCGGGAAGCGCAGAACGAGATGGACGGACGTCCCCCCGAAACGCCAAGGGCCGATACGCGCGTGGACCTCAAGGTCAACGCCTACCTGCCGGACAGCTATGTGTCCGGCGACGTCCAGCGGATGGAGATCTACAAGCGGATTTCCCAGATCCACGACCGCGTCAGCCGCGAAGACGTCATCGAGGAACTGATCGACCGCTTCGGCGAGCCGCCGGAAGAGGTCATGATGCTGATCGATATCGCCCATCTGCGCTCCCTGTGTTCCGTCCTGGGCGCGCAGCGGGTTTTCTGGCAGGCGCAGAGCCTGGTCATCCGGCTGGATCCTGCCCTGATGCCGCCGGTCGGCCGGCTGTATGAGGCCATGCAGCAGACGGATGAGCGGCTGCTGCTGTCCGCATCCAAAGAACCGGCCCTGCTCTTCAGGGACAAGCGGCTCGATGTGCGGGGACTTCTGAAGCAATGCGTGCCGGTCACCGAACGCCTGCTGGAGCGGCTGAATCAGAGTGACGGGACGGACAAGGAGGACAAAACTTGAGCGCGATCATCGAAGTACAGGGCGTCCGCTACGCCTACGAGGAAGACGGCCCCCTGGCGGTGGACGGCGTCAGCTTTACCGTGGAAGAAGGAGAATTTACCGCGATCCTCGGCCGGAACGGCTCGGGAAAGTCCACCCTGGCCAAACTCCTGAACGGCCTGTATCAGCCCGATGAGGGCAAAGTCCTGGTCATGGGGATGGACACTGCCGACGAAAAGCGCATCTGGGACATCCGGCAGACCGCCGGCATGGTCTTTCAGAACCCGGACAATCAGCTGGTCGCCACACAGGTCCGGGAGGATGTGGCCTTCGGCCTGGAAAACACCGGCGTCGCCACGGAAGAAATGCCCGGCAGGATCGAATCCGCCCTCCGGGCGGTCGGCATGGAAGCCTTTATGGACCGGGCGCCCCACCTGCTGTCCGGCGGACAGAAACAGCGGGTCGCCATTGCCGGCATCCTGGCGATGCGGCCCCGCATCATCATTTTCGACGAGGCGACCGCCATGCTCGACCCGGCCGGCCGCCGCGAAGTGTTCGGAACCGTCGAGCGGCTGAACCGGGAAGGGATCACGGTGCTCTGGATCACCCACTTTATGGAAGAGGCGGCCAGGTGCCGCAAAATTCATGTGATGGACGGCGGCAAGATCGTCCGCTCCGGCACCCCGGAGGAGATCTTTGCCGACGCGGAGGGGCTCCGGGCGCTCCGGCTGGACGTGCCCGCCATGAAGCAACTGGCGGACAGCCTGAAACAGCAGGGCATCCCCGTTTCGGACGGCGTCCTTCAGGTGGAAGACATGGTACGGGAGGTGAAACGGCTTGCTGCTTCAGTTTGAACAGGTGACCCATACCTATCAGGCGGGCAGCCCGTTCCAGGCCACCGCGGTCCGGGACGTCAGCCTGACCGTCTCCCAGGGGGAACTGACCGCCCTGATCGGCCATACCGGGAGCGGCAAATCGACCCTGGCCCAGCACATGAACGCCCTGCTCGCCCCGACCAGCGGCCGTGTCCTGCTGGACGGAAAGGACATCAACCAGAAGGGCGTCTCCAAGAAAGAAACCAGGCAGCGGATCGGGCTGGTCTTCCAGTACGCCGAAACCCAACTGTTTGAGGAAACCGTGGCCAAGGATATCGCCTTCGGCCCGAAAAACCTGGGCCTTTCCCAGGAAGAAACCGACGCCCGGGTCAGGGAGGCCCTGCACCGGGTCGGCCTGCCCGAAGAGGTCGCGGAAAAATCCCCCTTTGAGCTTTCCGGCGGGCAGATGCGCCGCGCCGCCATCGCCGGCGTGATCGCCATGCGGCCGGAAATGCTGGTGCTGGACGAGCCGGCCGCCGGCCTGGACCCGATGGGCCGGGAGGACATGCTCTCCCTCGTCAGAAGCTTCCACGAAGCGGGCACCACCGTCGTGATGATTTCCCACAGCATGGACGACGTGGCGCGCCTGGCCAAAAGGATCATCGTGATGGACAAGGGCAGGATCGCCCTGGACGGAACGGCGGAAGAGGTCTTCCAGGACGCGGACCGCTTAAACCGCATGGACCTGGACGTGCCCCAGGTGCTGAAGCTTTCCCTGCGCCTGCGCGAAGAAGGCTTCAATTTCCCCTTCTGCTACCGCCTGGAAGACGCAGAGCGGGCCCTTTTCAGCCTCCTGAAGGGAGGGAAAGCGGATGCTTAAAAACATCACCCTGGGCCAGTACTACCCGGCCGAAAGCGTCGTGCACCGCCTGGACCCGAGGGTCAAAATCGTCCTGCTGATCGCCTTTGTGGCGGCAGTCTTCCTGGTGCCGAACCTGTCGGGCTTTGCCCTGATCGCCGTCTACCTGGCCGCTGCCTGCAGGCTGTCCCGCCTGCCGGTCCGGCTGCTGGTCAAAAGCATCCGGCCGCTGCGCTTCATTCTGATCTTCACCTTTATCCTGAACCTCTTTTTTACCGGCGGCACGACACCGCTTCTCAACCTGGGCTTCGCCGTGCTGACAAAAGAAGGGCTGCTCAACGCCGTCCGCTATTCCCTACGCCTCGTCTTCCTGGTGCTCGGCTCGAGCCTGCTGACGCTGACGACCCAGCCCGTTACCCTGACCGACGGCCTGGAGCGCCTTCTCTCCCCCCTCAAGGTGATCCGTTTCCCGGCCCATGAGATGGCCATGATGATGACGATCGCCCTGCGCTTCATCCCCACCCTCCTGGAAGAGGCGGACAAGATCATGAAAGCCCAGTCCGCCCGCGGGTCCGACTTTGAAACGGGCAGGCTCCTGGAGCGGGTCAAAGCCATGGTGCCCCTGCTGGTGCCGCTGTTCGTCAGCGCCTTCCGCCGGGCGGGCGACCTGGCCATGGCCATGGAAGCCCGCTGCTACCACGGCGGCGAAGGCCGCACCCGCCTGCACATCCTCAAAATGCAGAAAAACGACTGGATCGCGATAGGGGCGACAGTTATCCTGATTGTGCTGGTTATTTTGGAGGGGAAGATTTTTGTCAGTTAGGAATGACCGCTCCCTTCGGTTGCCGTAGCGGCGGCCCCTGGGCCGCCACTGAGTGAGGAGTCATGAACTCCTAACTCCTCACTCCTCCCTGAGTCAATTTCCTTACTGAAAGAAGGTCTGGCCATGATCACGGAATCGTTTGACCCAAACTCTCCCGCCATCATCAACCCGCCTCCCCTGCCGGAGGACGCGCCGGAGGCGGACGTGTGCATCATCACCTTTTCCTGGCAGATCGAGGCGTTCGTGAAGGAGCATTACGCCTGCGGACAGCTTGCCGCCCTCCGCTGCGCGAGCGGGGAAACGCCCGTCTGGCTGATTGAGCGGAATGGGAAACGGTTCGCCTTCTACCGGACCTACGTCGGCGCCCCGATCACCATCGGGCTGATCGAGGACACGCTGGCGGCGTTCCGGTGCGGCAGATATATCCTTTTCGGCGGGGCCGGGTGCCTGAACAAGGAAATCGCCCACGGGAAGGTGATGATCCCCACCGCCGCTTACCGGGACGAAGGGACTTCCTACCACTACGCCCCGGCGGCGGACTACGTGACCGTCAGAAACGCGCAGGCCGTGGCGGACTGCATGAAGAAAAACGGCATCCCCTTCGTGCTGGGCAGGACCTGGACGACCGACTCTTTCTACCGCGAGACGCGGAACAACTTTGAGAAGCGGAAGGCGGAGGGCTGCATCTCCGTGGAGATGGAATGCGCCGCGGTGCAGGCCATGTGCGACTTCCGGGGGCTTGAGTTATTTGCCTTCTTCACCAGCGGCGACCTGCTGGACGCCCCGGCATGGGACGAGCGGGAAAACGCCGGCGGCGACGGCGGCCAGCACAACCCGGGCCATTTCCGCATCGCGCTGGCGCTGGCGGAACATATCTGCGGCTGACATCAGGAATAAAGCGCCTGCTTCCGAACCCCGAAGGGTTTCCGGGAGCAGGCGCTTTCTGTATTGATTATGATTGTTCTTCCAGCCGCTGCCTGGCGACCAGGTCGGCGAAGACGCCGTTTTTCTCAATCAGCTCTTCGTAATTGCCTTCCTCGATGATCGCGCCCTGGTCCATCACCAGGATGCGGTCGCAGTTGCGGATGGTGGACAGGCGGTGGGCGATCACGATGCGGGTGCAGTTCAGCTGGTCCAGGGCATCGGCGACCTGTTTCTGCGTCTTGTTGTCCAGGGCGCTGGTAGCCTCGTCGAAGATCAGGATCTTCGGCCTGGGGGCGATGGCGCGGGCGATCATCAGCCGCTGCTTCTGCCCGCCGGAAATCCCGCCCTGGCCTTCGGAAATGATCGTGTGCATGCCCATCGGCATGTCGCGGATATCGTCGGCGATGCCGGCAGTCTCCGCCGCTTCCCAGGCTTCGTCCATCGTCAGCATCGGGGCGGAGATGGTGATGTTTGAAAAAATATCTCCCTGGAAGAGCTGGCCGTTCTGGATCACGACGCCGATCTGCTTGCGGACGGACCGCGGGTCGACGGAGTTCAGGTCATACCGGTCGTAAAAGACCGTGCCCTTTTCCGGCTTTTCAAACCCCAGCAGCAGGCGCACCAGGGTTGATTTGCCGCAGCCCGTCCGCCCGACGATGGCTACATATTCCCCGGCCCTGATCTTCAGGGACAGGTCCTTCAGGACGTAGGGCAGGTTTTCTTCATAGCGGAAGGTAACGTGGCTGACCTCGATATTGCCGCTCAGGTGGGAAACCGGCTCCTTTTCCTTGGCGACCTCCGGCTCTGCCTTGAGGATGGGTTCCGCCATCTCCAGCACGGGGCGGACGGAAGCGACCGAGATGGCGATCCCCGCAAGGGCGGAAAAGGCGGACATCACCCGCCCGTACGCGGCGCTGAAGGCGATGTACTGGCTGTCCCCCACGGCGGAGCTGATGGCCAGATAGTAGAGCGCCACATTGCCCACCAGGGAGATCGCCAGGGTGATCACCTTGCTCATTTTCAGGAACATCGGGGGATTGTACTCCAGCTTCGCGCCCTTGGCATACAGACGGGCCCAGCGGGCAAACACCCGCTTTTCGGAGCCGGAAAGGCGGATTTTCTGGATGCCGTTCAGGGTAGCGTAGCTCATGCCGGCTTCCTTGGCGCTCAGATCCATCTTTTTGCGCGTGATGCCGATCTGCACGAAGGAAACGGCCAGGCTCATCAGCACGGTGGTCAGGATGATCAGGATCGACGGCCAGACCAGGACGGGGGCGAAACGGAAAATCTGCGTGATGTACAGCAGGGACATCAGGCTGCTCAGACCGACCGACAGCACGCTGTTGATCAGCATGCCGCACAGGGTACTCACGGACGTGGCGCGCTGGGACAGTTCGCCGGAAGAGAACTTCCGGAAAAAGCTGACCGGCAGGGAGAGGATGCGCATCATGACCGATGCCTCCACCGCCTGGGAGGTTTTGGTATTGATCCGCTCCATCAGCAGGGAACGCACCATGCTCAGCATCTGGGTGGCAAACGCGGATGAAACTAGGAAGGCCGCTGTCCCGTTGAGCATCATGATCCGCCGCTGCTTGAGGATCGGCCCGGTGATAATATTGTAGACAGTCGGCTCGATAAAACCCACCAGCGTCAGTGCCAGCGAGGCCAGGACGATCAGGATCACGTCCCCGCTGTTGATGCAGTTCTTCATGTAAATCAGCAGGTCGGGGATCCCCAGCTTTTTCAGCGGCAGCGGCCGGTAAAAGCACAGAGCGTCCCGCGAGAAAAGATGCGCGTTTTTCCGGGTCACCCGCTTTTTGTGCCCGGTGGCCGGATCCGTGTAATAATACCCGTAGACGGCGCCGGGCAGCAGGGCCACGGCCACGCCGCTGTCTTTCAGATACCCCAGCATCGGGCCGTAGGCGTCGTTCGGCCAGCTGCCTTCCAGTTCCACCTCGCGGGTCATCAGCCCGGCAGGCCGGAGGGCATATTGCATCTGCCCCGCGATATCCGTGATATCATCCGGGATTTCAACGGGCTTTTCATGATAGTATTTCAGGATGTCATCCAGCGCTTCCTTGGCAATGATGCGCTCGTCCTCGAGGCGTTCCGTCTCCCATTTGTCCAGCACGACGCTGGCCAGGCGGAAAAAGGAATCCTCCAGCACGTTCTGATCGCTTTCCATGCGCTGTTTGATCTGTTCATCAAACCAACCCAACTATTTTTTCTCCCTTCGGTCGAAAACAGCGAGGAGTGAACAGTGAGGAGTGAGGAGTTTATCGTAAGCTGATCAAACCAATTTCAACTCCTCACTCCTGATTCCTAACTCCTCACTCAGAAGTAACGAGTTCCGCATACGCCCCGCCTTTGGCATAGAGCTCCTCGTGGGTGCCGCGCTCGACGATGCAGCCTTTGTCCAGCACGATGATTTCGTCGCAGTCCCGGATGGTGGAGAGGCGGTGGGCGATCACGATGCAGGTGATGCCGCGGTCCGTGATGGCTTTGACCAGCTCATACTCCGTCTTGGCGTCCAGGGCGCTGGTGGCTTCGTCCAGGATGATGATGGAGGGGTCCTGCGCCAGCACCCGGGCGATTTCGAGCCGCTGCCGCTGGCCGCCGGACAGGTCCTTCCCGTTTTCGATCAGCTTGCCCTGGTAGCCGCCAGGACGCTGCAGGATGTCGTCGTGAATCTGGGCGTCCCGGGCCGCCAGCACGACCTCAAAATCCTCGATGGAATTGTCCCACATGCGGATGTTGTTGGCAATGGTGTCCTCAAACAGGACGATTTCCTGGTCCACCATCGCCACGGAGCCGGTGAACACGCTGCGCGGAATGTCCGCGATCGGGTTTCCGTCATACAGGATTTCGCCTGCCCAGGGCTGATACAGGCCCGTGATCAGCTTGCTGACGGTGGATTTTCCGCTGCCGCTGCCGCCCACGATCGCTACGCGGGAGCCCGGGCGGATGTGCATCGAAAAGTCGGTAATGGTGGGATTGCCGAGCCTCGAATAGCCGAAGGTCAGATGGCTGACCTCTACCTCGCCCTTCAGCTTGGCAAAGGTCTCCGTCTGCCGGGCGGCACCGTGACAGAGCACCGGATCGTCGGGCGTCTCCAGGACGTCCTCCACCCGCTCCATCTGCGTCCGCATCTCCTGGATGGTCTGGCCCGCGCCGACCAGGGTCATCGCAGGTTCCATAAAGGCGGTCAGCAGCCCCTGGAAAGTGGTGATCATACCGAGGGTAAAGTTGCCGTCCATCGCCAGACGAACACCCAGAACCATCACCGTGTAGCTGCTGACCGTGCTGATAAACTGCGGGATCAGGCCGATGCGGGCGTTCAGGGTGGTATATTTCACCTGCTGGGTGTTGACGGATGCCTGGTAACCGCTCCACCGGCTGAAAAAACCGGCCTCCGCCCCGGAAGCCTTGATGGTCTCTGTCAGGCTGATGCCCGCCATGGTCGCCGAAACCAGTTTGCCCTCGTCCCGCATCTGCACGCGGGTCAGGTTCACCCGCTTTTCGGACATGTACCTGGCCACCAGCAGGTTGATCGTCAGGGAGGTCAGGCCGATCAGCGTCATCAGCGGGCTGTAGCGCAGCATGACCACCAGATAAAACACCATCATGGCCGTGTTCATCGCCAGCGGCGCCACGGTTGTGACCAATGTCCCCGCGATGGACGCGTTGGTGCCCTGGCGCTGCAGGATGTCCCCGGTCATGCGCTGGGAGAAAAACTCCATCGGCAGCCGCAGCACCTTCCACATGTACTCGGCGTTGCCTTCGATGGACATTTTGCCGTCTGTTTTCAGCGAATAGATCGTCTTGGCCCATTCCACGACAATCTGAAACAGGGCCAGGACCGCCATCACAATGATGAAAGGATAGAACCAGTCCGGCGCTTTGCCCGTGAGCAGGCGGTCATAGAAAACCCGGGTCATGACGGGGTTGATGATGTTGAACAGGGACGCGATCACCGTGGTCATAATGATAAAGGCCACAGCCGGCCCGGCGCCCCTCAGGCGCTTCCTGGCAAAAGCCAGCGTGCTCTTGCGCTTGCCGGAAGGAACGAAGTTTTCTCCCGGGGCAAAGGTCAGGCACAGGCCGGTAAAGGACTGGCCGAACTCCTCCATGCTGATCTTCACCAGACCTCTGGCCGGGTCGTTGAGAACGGCGTGATTTCCCTGAAAGCCGTTCAGCACGACAAAGTGGTTGAAGTTCCAGTGAATGATGCAGGGATAGGATGCCTGCTCTCTGATTGCGTCCACTTCCATCCGGTAGCCGTGAACTTCCAGCCCGTAATGCTGGCCGGCCAGGAACACGTTTTTCATGTTGGAGCCGTCCCGGCTGACGCCGCAGTCCAGGCGCACCTGTTCCAGGGGAATCCATTTGCGGTAATAGGCCAGCACCATCGCCAGACAGGCGGCGCCGCACTCCAGCGCTTCCATCTGCATGATCACCGGCACTTTCGCCACGCCCTTGCGGACTGGCTGTTTCAGCTTTTTTTCATTCTTTCCGAGCATCTGCAAAACCGTCCTTGATCGTATATGGGCCGGCGGCCCCATCAATTCAGCAAAAATTTCAGCGGCGAAATTGATTCCGTAACAAGCTCTCCGTCGTAGGTCCCGTTCGCCAGGCCGACGGGCTCCTGATCCGTCTTGATCAGCATGCCGACGATGTCTTCCGTTTCGTAGACAGACTGGACCTTGCCTTTTACGCCGGCAAAACGCACCAGCATGCCGGGCTGCACGAGGGCCTTGTTTTCGACCGGCATCTCGGCTGTCACCAGCGACCAGGTGTCCCCGTCTTCCTCGAGTACCGACACTTCCACCTGAACCGGCAGAGTCTCTTCCATACCGCTCGTCGAAGCGTAAAGCGCGAAGCCGGCCGCAAGGAACAGCACCGCTACCAGCACCATCCACGGCTTCGGGCTGGTGACGCGCATATAATCATGAAGCGCTTCCGGAGAAGAAATTTTCTCCAGGCTCTCTTTCCTGAACAGTTTTGAATCCATGGACATCCGTTCCTTTCCGGCGCCGGACCGGACGGCTGCTGCCGTCCTGTAACCGCAGTGATCATACTGTTTTTTATTGTAAACCCGTTTGCCCGTCCTGTCAAACGCGGGAGGCTGTCAGATGCTGAAAAGACGGAAAAGATCGGCCTGCCAAAGACAGAACGATCCGCCGCCCGTGGAAAAGCCGGACGGCGGACTGGTCTGTTTTTTTCTTCAGGCCGGAAAAACAGGGCGGCGCGTCATTCGTTCACCTTCACCATGCGGTACCCGATGCCGACGTGGGTCTGGATATAGGATGTCTCTCCCGCCGGGGCTTCCAGCTTTTTTCTCAGGGTGGCCATGAACACCCGCAGGGAAGCCACGTTGTTTTCCCAGGCAGCCCCCCAAACCTGCTGGGTGATGTATTTATGAGTCAGTACCTTGCCGCAGTTCCGGGCCAGCAGGCACAGCAGCCTGTATTCGATGGGCGTCAGGTGCAGCTCCCCGCCGGCCATGTACGCGCAGCCGGCGGCATAATCGATCCTGAGGTCCCCGTTGGAAAACACCGCCGTGTCCGGGCTGTCGCCCTGCGCTTGATTCAGGCGGCGCAGCGTCACGCGGAGCCTGGCCAGCAGCTCGTCCACCGAAAACGGCTTGGTCAGATAATCGTCCGCGCCGGCGTCCAGGGCCTCGATCTTGTCCGCGTCGTCGCCTCGGGCGCTGATCACGATGATCGGCAGGTTGGACCAGGAGCGGACCTTCCGGATGACCTCCACCCCGTCCAGATCGGGCAGGCCCAGGTCCAGCAGCATGATATCCGGGTTGCGGGAGGAGACCTGCAGAATGGCCGAACCGGCGTTCGGCGCAATGATGTGCCGGTACCCATGCGCTTCCAGCGTGACCGAAATCAGGCTGCGGATCGGCGCGTCGTCTTCCACGATCAGGATCAGCGGTTTACTCATTCACGTTCACCTCGTCTTTGGGCAGGGTCAGTTCAAAAGCCGCGCCATGGGGCACGTTGTCCGATACGGTGATCGCGCCGCCGTGCGCCCTCAGGATGGACTGGCACAGCGACAGACCGATGCCCAGGCCCCTGCGGCTGTCCCCGGAAGGGTTGCCGCTGGTGTAGAACAGGTCGAATACCAGCGGTTTCTGATCGTCCGGGATGCCCGGCCCCTCATCCGCGATACGCACAGCCACGTTCTCCTGTTTTTCCGAAATGCCGATGGAGATGACGGACCCGGCCGGGGCGTATTTGATGGCGTTGTCCAGCAGGTTGATCACGACCTGAACGATCAGCCGCGCATCCGCCTTCACAAACAGCAGGCGGTCCGGCTCGTTCCTGTCCAGGCGGAATCCGTCCAGACGCCTGCCCATATGGCGGACCGCCTCGGCCACCATGTCGCTCATCAGCTCGGTGGTCATGTTCAGGCTCAGCCTGCCGTCGTTCATCCGGCTGGCGGACAGGAGGTTTTCCACCATACCGGTCAGCCACTGGGCGTCGCCGTAAATGTCCGTGTAGATCTGGCGGCGCGTCTCCGGGTCCAGGGTTTCCCCGCAGGAAAGCAGGTTGTCCGCATTGCCCATGATGGAAGTCAGCGGGGAGCGCAGGTCGTGGGACACGGCCCGCAGCAGGTTGGCCCGGAGCCGTTCATTCTCCGCCAGGACCATGGTTTCCTCCTTTTCCCTGGCATTCCTCGCGTTTTCGAGGGCCAGGGAGCATTCGCCCACCACGGAGCCCAGCACGCTCTGCTCGGAAGCGTCCAGGGGAGAGCCGTGCACCGCTACGCCGACCACCCCGTAAGCGTGTTCCTGTACCCGCATGCTGTAATACAGATAATCCGCCTGCGGGTACACGTCTGTCGTCGCACCGGACCGTTTATGCCGCGCAAAGGCCCATTCCACGGCCTGTTTTTCTTCATTGGTCCGGTAGGGCATGGTATCCTCCGCCGCCGGATAAAAGACAGGGTCGCCCAACAGCCCGTTTTCGGCCGGATAGATGACCAGACTCCTTTTCAGCAGCCGGGTCAGCTGGTCTGCCAGCACCGTGAGGATTTCCTCCCTGGTTTTTGCCCTGGCCAGCAGCCTGTCCGTTTCCAGCACAACGCTCATCCGCTGGGCTGATTTCGCCGCCTGGCCCGCGTTCTGCTTGAGCCTGATCGCCAGCGTGCTGATCAGGAAGGCGGCGGCCAGCATCGTCAGGAATGTCACCGGGTAGCCGGTTCCGTAGGCGTAGAACGTAAAGCGCGGCGTGGTAAACAGCAGGTCAAACAGCAGGACGCTGATGACCGCCCAGACCATCCCGTAAGCCCGGTGGGTGGTGCCGACGGATACCGCCAGCAGGCCCAGCAGATAGACCATGATGATGTTGGCGTCCGTGAAGCCCAGGTGGGAAAACAGGAAGCCGATGGCCGTGCAGACGCCCAGCGAGCAAAGGAAAACCGCGCAGTCCAGGAACAGGCGCTTGCGGTTGAAGCCGGAAGGTTTCCGGGCCACATACGCTTTTGTCCCGTGATCGGGAATGATGAAATAGTCCAGGTCCGGCGCGTAGGCCACCAGCCGGTCCGACAGGGACTTCTTCCGCCGCAGCAGGCCGCCCGCCGTATTGGTCTGGCCGATCACCACGCAGGAAATATCCGATACCCTGGCGTATTCGGCGATCTGATAGGGCACGTCGTCCCCGATCACCGTATCCAGCTTCGCGCCCAGCTTTTCCGCCAGGTTCATGTTGCTGCGCAGGCGTTTCTTGTCGTCGTCCGACATCAGGGAATACGCCGGCGTTTCCACAAACAGGGCAGTCAGCGTTCCCTGGAAGGCCGCGGCGATCTTCGCGGCCGCGTGGATGACCCTGGCGTTGGACGTCGAAGAAGACAGGCAGATCAGAATGTGCCTGTCAGCGGTCTCTTTCCTGAACTGACTGCGCATGATTCCCGATTCTCCCCTTCCCGGCCATGAAGTTCCTTTCAGACAATCACCTTTATTATATTCTGAAACATTTCTGAATATCCTTCCACCTGCCCAGAACCAAAATGGTCTGGCCCGCCTGAAGCGCCGTATCGCTGGTTACCGCCGTGCTGGCCTGTCCGTTTTCGCGCACGGCCAGCAGGTTCAGGTGATACTTTTTGCGGATGTCCAGGGCGCCCACCGTCTTCCCGGCCCACTCGCCGGGCACCGACAGGTCATAGATGGCGTATTCGCTGTCCAGCGCGATATAGTCCAGCACGTGGTCCGTGGTGTACCGGATCGCCGTCCACGCCGCCAGCTGCCCTTCCGGATACACCACTTCATCCGCCCCGTTCCGGAGCAAGAACTTCCGGTGCTCTTCCCGGGAAGCGCGGGAAACCACCTTCCTGGCGCCCAGTTCCTTGAGCAGGGCTGTGGTCTCCAGTGAGCTTTGAAAATCCTCGCCGATGGTGACAAAGCAGACGTCGTAGTTTTCGACCCCGAGGCTTCTGAGGAAAGCCTCATGGGTCGTATCCCCGATCTGCGCGTCCGTCACGATGGGCAGGATGTCGTTGACCCTTTCCTCGTTTTTATCAACGGCCATGACCTGGTGATGCAGTTCGTTCAGTTTTTCGGCCACGGTTCTGCCGAAGCGCCCCAGGCCGATCAGCAGGATGGATTTCATCTCGTTTTGCCTCCTGTTCTTTAACCGATCGTAATTTTTTCCAGCGGCAGGGCACCGCGGGGAGACTTCCGGACGGACTGCGCCGCCCAGATCAGCGTCAGGCCGCCGACCCTGCCCAGAAACATCAGACCCATCAGGATACACCGGGAAACGGGGCCCAGCCAGACCGTGATCCCCAGGCTCAGCCCCACCGTGCCCAGGGCGGACGCCGTTTCAAACAGGCAGGGCAGCAGCGGCAGGCGCTCCAGCGCGCTGATCATAAGGCCGCTCAGAAAAAACAAAAGGAAATACATCATCATCACGGCAACGGCCCCGCGTACGGCGTCTTCCCCGATCCGGCGGCCGAAAGCGGCAGTGTCCTCCCTCCTGCGGAAGACCGACCAGGCCGTCAGCAGCAGCACCGCCGCCGTGGTGGTCTTCATACCGCCCGCGGTGGAGCCGGGCGATCCGCCGATCAGCATCCACAGGATCATCAGGGTCTGTCCGCCGCCGCTGATCCGGGTCAGGTCAACAGTATTGAATCCCGCCGTGCGCAGGGTCACGGACTGGAACAGGGAAGGGAGGATCCGTCCGCCCGTCGCGCCTTCCGTCTCAAATGAGAAAAACCAGAGAAACGGCAGGAGGATCAGCACGGCGGAAAACGAAAGCACCATCCTGCTCTGCAGGCGGTACTGCTTCCACCTGAGGCCGTGCCGGCGGATATCCTCCCATGTCAGGAACCCGATGCCGCCCGCCGTGATCAGGAAAATGAGGGCCGCGTTGACCCAGATATTGCCGGAAAAGCCCGTCATGGAAGAAAAAGCTCCCCGGACGCCCATCAGGTCAAACCCGGCGTTGCAGAAGGCCGAAACGGCATGAAAGACCGCATACCAAAGGCCCTGCCCCCACCCGAACTCCGGCACAAAGGCGGGCAGCAGCAGCAGGGCGCCGGCCCCTTCCAGCAGAAAAGCCGTCAGGACGATAAAACGGGTCAGGCGGATCACGCCGCCGACCTGCGGGGCCGAAATGGATTCCTGCAGGACGCTCCGCTGCATCAGGCCGATCTTCCTTCCGGAAATGAAAGCCAGGGAAACCGCCGCCGTCACGACCCCGAGGCCGCCCACCTGGATCAGCAGGAGGATCACCGCCTGTCCGAACGGGGACCAGCAGACCGCCGTATCCCGGACCACGAGCCCGGTCACGCATACCGCGGAGACAGCCGTAAACAGGCAGTCCTCAAAACCGGCTCCCCCTGGCTGGCGGCTGGACACCGGCAGCATCAGCAGCGCCGTCCCCGCCATGATCCAGCCGAAGAAGCCCAGGACAATGACCTGAAAGGTCGAAATGCGGACATTTCTCCAAATCCTCACGGTTCCACTCCTTTCCCCCTGAGCAGCATTATAGGGCAAAGGAAATAAGAACGGCGTTAATGATGACAGGAAAGGCGTAAAGAAAGTATAAAGAAGCCGGCTCTTCCGGGTTTCAAGGCCGCCCGATCCTTCACCGGCGATGCTGACCGGTCCCCCAGACCGGGCAGATGAAATCTGTTCATGAGATGTTTCCCTGGTTGTCTCTACCATTTCTTTTCGGTTCTGTGGTATAATTGGTTCTGTTCCATTCTTATCCCGGCGCAGGAGGCGCAGCATGAAACAAGCTTCGTATGCCAAAAAAGAACTGTTTGCAAGCGCTCCGGTTCCCAAAGCGCTCTGGACCATGGCCGTTCCGACGGTGATCAGCCAGCTGATCAACCTGATCTACAACATGGTCGACACCTATTTTATCGGGCGGACCGGCAATTCCTATATGACGGCCGCGACCACCCTGACACTGACAATGGTCATGCTGAACGTCGCGCTGTCGAATCTTTTCGGCATCGGCGGCGGCAGCCTTGTATCCCGGCTGAACGGCAGCGGGGCGCCGGACAGGGCCCGTCAGGTCAGCGCTTTCAGCGTCTGGGGAGCCGTGCTGATCGCCGTCCTCTATTCCTCCCTGACCGGCCTGTTCCTGGACCCGCTGCTCCGCTTCCTGGGCGCGTCGGACCAGACCATCGGCTTTGCCCGGAGCTACGCCCTGATCGTGATCGTGATCGGCAGCCTGCCGGCCATTCTCTCGGCTGCTCTGGCCCACCTGCTCAGAAATGCCGGCTACGCCGGGAAGGCCGGCATCGGCCTGAGCGCCGGCGGCATCCTCAACTGCCTGCTGGACCCGCTGTTCATGTTCGTCCTGCTGCCCCGCGGCCAGGAGGTCACCGGCGCTGCCGTCGCGACCGCCCTGTCCAACGGCGTTTCCTGCGTCTACCTGCTGACCGCTTACCGGAAGGCTTCCCGGGAAGCGCCTTTGAGCCTGCGGCTGCGGGACGCGGCCGCCGCCCGGCCGGAAGACAGAAAGAGCGAGTTTGCCGTCGGCGTCCCTTCTGCCATGCTGACCGGCCTGTTCGACCTGGCCAATGTCAGCCTCAACCGCCTGGCCGCCGCCCACAGCGACCTGGTGCTCGCCGGCATCGGCATCGTGATGAAGGTGGAACGCCTGCCCAACGCCGTCAACATCGGCATCTGCCAGGGCATGCTGCCGATCGTCGCTTTCAACTATGCTTCGGGCGATCACCGGCGAATGCGGCAGACCATTGACACAGCCCGCAGATGGGGCCTGCTGATCTCCTTTGCGTGCATCGCCCTGTTCGAACTGTTTGCCCCGCAGGTATCCCGGGCCTTCCTGAGCGTCTCCGCAGGCGATGCGCAGCATGCGGAAAACGCCGTCCGTACGCTGGCCTACGCCGCCCTGTTCCTGCGGATCCGGTGCGCGGCCTCCCCGGTTCAGTTCATCAACTACCACACCTCGTTCTGCCTGCAGGCCATGGGCGACGGAAAGGGAACCCTCCTGCACGCCTTCGTCCGGGAGCTGGTCTTTTACATCCCCTTCATGATCATCCTGGACCGCCTCTTCGGCGAAACCGGCATGGCGTCCGCCCTGCCCGCCGGGGAGGCCTGCGGGGCCGTGTTCGCGCTGTGGCTGCTGAACCGGTGGATCGGGAAAATACGGAATTCATAATACATAATGCATAATGATTTGACCTGACAGGAGAATGCGGCATGGGAACGCAATGGACGGAAGAAGAAATCAGCCTCAGAAAAAAAGCGCTCCGGGCCGGAATGCGCCTGAAATGGCAGGCGCTTGCGGACGGAGCGGCGGAAGCCTCCGGGGAGCGGATCATTCGGGACGTACTGGATTCCGCATGGTACCGGGAGGCAAAGTCCGTATTCATTTACGTCAGTGTCGGGAAAGAGCCGGATACCGGGGCCCTGATCCGGGCGGCGCTGCGGGACGGAAAAGAGGTGTATGTCCCCAGATGCCGGGAAAAACCGCGGATGGACGCGGTGCGGATCTTATCCCTGGACGATCTCCGGCCCGGCTCCTTCGGGATCCCGGAACCGGCGGCCGGCGGCCCCTGCGCGCGGCATGTGGACCTGGCCTTCGTTCCCTGCGTCAGCGTTTCTCCCCGGGGAGACCGCCTGGGCCACGGGGGCGGCTATTACGACGCGTTCCTTTCAGAGCATCCGTGCCGGACAGTCTGTCTGTGCCATCAGGCCCTGATGAGCCGGGACATCCCGGCCGGCAGCCTGGACGTCCCGGTGGATGCCGTTGCGTACGGGGAAGGCGTCATCCCCTGTGATAGGGGCTGCTGAACTCTCTTTCCGCTTTCCGGACCGTTTCCTCGAGTGTCAGCCCCGCAAAATACTGGGCGCCGAGGTACCGGCCGGATTTTTTGTCGTCCGCGAACACGCCGGCCACAATGCCGGGGATCGCGCTTTCCGGGGCGTTGAGCGCCTGCGGCCCGCCCAGGTCCGTGCGGCACCAGCCCGGATCGGTCAGGTTGATCATCACATCCGTCCCATCGACCTTCGAGCCCAGGTCGATGGTGATCTTGTCCAGCGCGGCCTTGCTGGCGGAGTAGCCGGCCTGGCAGACATCCAGGGCGATGCCGCTGGTGGTGTTCACGATCCTGCCGGTTCCCTTTTTCATCATTTTGGGCAGGAAATGATAGCAGATCATCGCCGGGGCGATGGTATTCACCCGGAAGCTGATCTCATAGTCCGACACCGGGGTCGCGCAGTAATCCGTCCGGTAGGCGATCTGCAGGCCCGCGTTGTTGAGCACGATGTCCACATCGACCCCGAGGCCGTCGATTTCCCGGAGCATCCGTTCCACCTGGGAAAGGTCGCTCAGGTCGGCGGCCACGGCGTGAGCCTGCACGCCCAGCGCCTGTACTTCTGCCAGCACTTTTTCCGTGTGGCTCAGGTCCCGGCTGTGCAGGATCAGGTGGCTTCCCTGCTTCGCCATGAACAGCGCCGTCAGACAGCCGATCCCGCGCGCCGCGCCGGTGATCAGCGCCCATTTTCCTTTGACGTTATACATAAACGATTCTCCTCTCCGGGCGGATCAATCGTAATCCGCGTACTTCTTCATATCCGCATTGTATTCCCCCAGGACAAAAGGAACATGCCACAGGTCCGAATATTTTCTGTAAACATCAAACGCACGGCGGAGAATTTCCCCATGTGTTTTTTCATTCCAGCGGGCCGTCATTCTGGTCCAGGTCGCATTGGTCCAGGTAAACGCCTGAGGATCATAATTGTGCACTTCCACCATCAGGTGGCCCTGCACCGCGTCAGCCGGCAGGACAAACTGCGCCAGGCTGCTTTCACTTCCGTTTCCAGCATAGGTCATGACGATCAGATTGCGCTTCAGGTGATGGCCGCCCAGGGACCGCACCGTATCGACGAACAGCTGATTCCAGGCGTTCAGCCATTTCATGGCTTCCGCATCCGGTGTATTCCAGTTGCTTTCCCCGTCCAGCATCTCATTGAAGCCCTCGAACAAAAGGCGTTCGTCATAGTCCGCGAAAGTCTCTCCGATCTGCTTCCAGAGGCTTTCAAAACGGCCGCTGTATTTCCGGTACGCATCTTCCTCCGCCTTCAGCCAGCCGTCCGCCCCGCCGTCGTGATGGGCGTTCAGGATGACGTATACTCCGCGGCTGTAAAACAGGTCCACCGTCTGCCGCACCCTGGCCATCCAGGCGGGATCCACGCGGTCCCGTTCATCCAGATGTTCCGCCCATGTCACCGGTATACGAACCGCCTGAAAACCGGGTGCCAGCATGAAATCCGCTATTTCTCCCGTGGTGACCGGCTGGCCCCAGGCCGTCTCCCAGGCAGAGGGCAGCACTTTGCCGTCAGCGCCTTTCGCTCCCCATTGGGGAATCCAGCCCAGTTTTCCCTGCTGCGCTTCCTTCTGATTGAAACTGGTCGCATCCAGTGTATTGCCCAGGTTGATTCCCGGGGTCATGAGCGCTGCGGCATGCCAGGCATCCTCTTCTTCAAACACCGCATCGTCTCCCATGTTGCCCGGGTCTTCCCGGGAAACGTAGCACGACATGATTCCGTCCAGATATTCCGGAACGGGAATCGTCAGGGTCCTCCGGTCGACATATTCGGAGCATTCCCATACAAACGCCGGAATCCTGTTTTCCGCAGCCAGGCGGTTGACCGTGGCCGCATAGGATGCGATATCCGCAATATTCCATTCCTCCTGTCCGGCCCCGGCCGAACCGTGACCGGCCAGACAGAGCAGAACCGACAAACCCAGGCAGATCAACCGGCACTTTGGTTCCTGCATCGCAGCACCCTCCTTTCTGTTTTCAAAGGAACAGGCCAGACCCGGCTGGGCGGGAAGCCCGGCCGGGTCTGGCCGTTCCTTCAGAGCAGTATGGACATCAGCAGACGCGCGCTCACTGTACCGCGGCTTCCTGGCTGAGCGCCCACTTGGCGGCGCACTCCTGCTCGCACCATTCCACGCACTGCTTCCAGCCGTACATGTTCACACGGGCTTTCATCTCGCTGACAGCGGCGTTGAACTCGGCGTCGGACTTGGCGTAGATGGCCTTCCAGGAGCACTGCTTGACCGTGGTGGCGCACTGCTGCCAGATCAGGTCCAGCTGAGAGGACCTGGGGCTCTCGGAGTAGTTGATCTCCGGCATGACGGTGTACCTGCCGTTGTTCATGTACTGATCCGCAGAGGCAAAGCCGGACCACTGCCGCCAGTCTTCCTGAATCGGGTAGGAGGAAGCGGTTACTTCGGACTCCCAGGAGTTCTTGTTGAAGGTCTCGCCGTTGGCGCCGTCCGGGTTTTCCATGTCCTGCGCCAGGGTGACGTTGTTGATCTGGACGCAGCCGTCGTTGAAGGTGCCGGTGAAGGTATAGGTCTTGCCGGTCCAGGGGCTGGTCCACTGAACGCCGTCCATGGACTGGGAGGAATCGCTGCTGGTCAGCTTGCCCAGCTCGGTAAAGTAGGCCAGGCCGTTCTCGTCATAATCCCAGGTGACGCCCTTGGGGCCGTACCACATGCACATGGAACCTTCGGGCGTGGCCAGCCAGTTCAGGATCTCCAGGCAGAGCTCCGGATACTCGGTGTAGTTGCCGATGGTCCAGACGCGGTTGCCGCCGTTGGTGCCCAGGCCGTAGACGATGGGGCTGGCTTCCTTCGGCACAAGGGAATACATCATCTTGCCCTGCTCCAGATGGCTGGTGGTATTGTAGATCAGGGATGTGGAATAGTTGAAGATGCCCCAGAAGGTGCCGCCGTTCTTGACCTTTTCGCCCATAACGTCGTAGGTCTGGGTCATGGAGTTGGGATCCAGCAGGCCGGCCTGATAGAGGCGGTTGAAGAACTGCAGGCACTTGAGGTACGGGCCGTCCTCGTCCAGGCAGGAGACAAACTGGCCGTTGTTCGGGTTGTAGTATCCGAAGCCCAGCTCGTCATAGCCGTAATACGCCGTGCCCAGGGACTTGACATACATGACCATGTTGCCGTCCCAGTCCGGCCAGATGGAGGTCGCGTAGGTGGGATTGCCCCTTTCGTCGGTGGGCTCCAGTTCCTTCATCTTTGCCAGGACGTCGTACAGGTCGTCCAGGTTATTGATTTCCGGATAGCCCAGCTGCTTGTACAGGTCCCACCGCAGGTCCCAGGTGTAGAAGAAGGCGGCGTGGCTGCCCTGCTTGAAGGCGACCGCGTGGCCGAAGCCGTGAATGGTATCGTCCCCGGAGACCGCCCGGTTGGCGTTCAGGGCGCCCTGGTAATTTTCCCAGATGTACGGGGCATAGGTTTCCGCCAGATTGTCCTCTTCCCAGTCCAGCAGCAGGCCCTTTTCCACGGCGTTCTTATAGTCCTGGCCGTTGGCGCCCCAGACCACGATGTCGCCCAGGTTGCCGGAAGCCACGCGGGTCTCATACGTGCCGTCCTGATCGGGGATGATGTTGAGCTCCACGTTGAACTTGTCCTTGAGCATCACGGCGCCCCAGCCCTGCTGGATGCCGGAGAAGTTGGCCAGCTGGCTGTACACGTCCAGCGTGATGGTCGGCCCGTCGCGGTCCACGACCGTTTCGGCCATGGCGGCAAACGGCACGGCGCAGCACACGAGCGCCAGCGCCAGGATCAGGGAAAGGCTTTTCTTCATAGGTTTCATACGCTCCTTTCAGTTACATGCTCTCAGCATTGTGAATTATGCATTAGGCATTATGAATTATGAATTATCCTTTGACCGATCCCATCATGATGCCCTTGACAAAGTACCGCTGCATGAAGGGATAAACCAGCAGGATCGGGATGATGGTCACCATCGAGACGGTGTACTTGATGACCTTGGTGTTCAGCAGGCTCTGGGCCGCCGCCGTGTTGACGCCGCCCGCACCGGCGTTCATGACCGCGCCCAGGTTCGAGGTGGTGTTCAGGTACACGTACAGGCGGTGCTGCAGGGTATACAGGTCCGGCCTGCCGCTCATCAGCAGCAGGGAATCCTGGAAGGAGTTCCAGTTGCCGACCGCGCCGAAGATGGAGATCGTCGCCAGGATCGGCACAGACAGCGGCAGGATGATCCGCAGGAAGACCTTGGTGGTCGTCGCGCCGTCAATGGTGGCGCTTTCTTCCAGCGAAGCGGGAATCGACTCGATGTAGGTCTTGACCAGGATGATGTTGTACGGAGCGACCATGCCGGGGATGATGTAGGCCAGGAAGTTGTTGGTCAGGCCCAGCATCAGCATGTTCATGTACCAGGGCACGAGGCCGGCGTTAAAGTACATGGTGATGACGAGGGCGCGGTACCACAGGGAACGCTTCCACATTTTCCGCTTGGTCACCAGATACCCGGCCCAGGCCGAGGTCAGCACCATCAGCGCCGTGCCCAGAATTGTGCGGCCGACGGTCACGAACAGGGCATTGCCCAGGTCGGAAGCGTTCAGCAGGTTCAGGTAGTTGGTAAAGTGAATCCCGACAGGCCAGAAGTTGACCAGGCCGGAGGTCACCGCGTCGTTATTGGAGATGGTGTTGATGAACAGATAGTAGAACGGGAACACGCACAGCAGGGTGAACAGGCAGAACAGGACGATCAGGGCAATTTCAAACGCATGGTCTCCCGCCGATTTCCGGATGTGCATGGGCGCCGCTTCTTTGGCTTTGGCAGTCATCTACCCACCCCCTTATATGATGCTCTCGCCGCGGAGCAGCTTCGAGATGCCGTTCGCGCCAAAGAGCAGGATGACGCCGACGAGGGACTTGGTGATGCCGACCACCGTCGAGAGCGGGATCTGGCCCGAACCGATGCCGATGTTGTAGACATACAGGTCCAGCACCTCGATCACGTCCTTGTTCAGAGCGTTGGAGAAGACCAGGTACTGCTCCATGCCGTTGGAGAGGATGCCGGCGATGCTCATCAGCAGCATGACCATGTAGGTGGGCAGCAGGCCGGGCACGGTGATGTGCCACATGCGCTGGAAGCGGTTCGCCCCGTCCACCGAAGCCGCCTCATACAGCTGCTGGTCGATGCCCGAGATACCGGCAATGTAGATGATCGCACTCCAGCCGATGCCCTTCCAGGTACCCCAGAGCAGCATCTTGAGCCAGATGTGGTCGGCGCTGGCCAGGTAGTCGGTGGACGCCGTCCTCCCCATCACATTGGTCAGGAAGGAATTGATGAAGCCGTCAGTCGAGAAAATGGCGTAGGCGATGGCGTACACGAGCACCCAGGAAATAAAGTTCGGGATGGTCGTGAACGTCTGCACGAAGCGCTGGAATCTGGAGGAAGGGATCTCCGCCAGCAGCACCGCGAAGGCGATCGGCAGCCAGCTGGTCAGGATGCCCAGGCCGGACATGGCCAGGGTGTTGCGCAGGACCCGCACAATGTCCGAGCGTGTCGCCTCGTTGGACACCAGGGTCTGGAACCACCGGAAACCGACGAAGTTCGCCCGGGACAGCTCGTCGCCGATCTTGTAATCAAAGAACGCGAAGCGCCAGCCGTAGATCGGCAGATAAGCGAAGACGAAGGTCAGCAGCAGCACCGGCAGGAACATCAGAAAGAGCCTGTAGCGCTCTTCCATTTCCATTTTTTCTTCCTTTTCTTTTTTGGTCAGCAGGAAGAAAATCAGGACGGACGTCACCAGGATCAGGCCGGCGACCACGGCAAAAACCGTCAGGGACTGCGGCATGGAGCCGTCGGCGGTGATCGGGGTGGCGCGGCTTACCTTGTTGTTTTCGGTGACGAAGGCATAGACCGCCCGGTACCTCTGCCAGATCAGGAACAGGCCCCCGAACATGACGACGCTCCCGCCCAGGGGAAAGTAAATGCCCGCTTTCTTCATGCGGTTGTTGCCCGCGCTCATGCAGCCGCCGACCGCGCACAGCAGGATACCGGCCAGGATGACCAGGCAGCCCGTCATGACCGAGCGGATATCGCCCTCGGTGATGGCGTTCCTGGAGATGGCGCTCTTGAGCTGGGTAGCGATATTGTCATAGGAAAAGGCGGTGGTGAACAGGGAGGCGTTCTCATTGACCTGTTTGAGGATCCGCCCGGGGTTGACCGGGGAGAAAAAGACCATCATTCCCGCCAGCAGAATGACGATACGGTGAATCCAGTAGGGAACCAGAAAGCCGTATTCCGGCCTTTCGGCTGCTTTGGGGAGTTTAACTGCTGTCTGCATCTTTGCATATCCTCATGTGGCGAAGGCGGAGGGAGCAGGCCGCCGGGCCTGCTCCGCTCCGCCTGAATGGATATTGGATTACTGGCCCATGCCGCTCACGGTGAAGGTGATGGAGATCGTCGTGTCAGGTCCGGGCACGGTGTAGCCGAAGGGCTCGCTGGTGCGGTTGTAAGAATCGAGCACCACCAGGCGGACATAGTCGCCGGAAACGTCCACATCGGTATACTCCTGGGTGCGGGCGTCGCCGATCTTGGTCTTGACGCCGGAAATGGTCAGGAAGCCGTCCGCCACCAGCTTGCTGGGGATGTTGGTGGAAACGAAGAGGAGGTTGAACGCCTCGGTACTGCCGAAGCCCATTTCGCCGGTGGTCAGGGAGACGGTGTATTCCCCGTCCGCGGTGATGTCGGCATCCACGAAGGTGCCGCCGTAGTCCACGGCGTTGTTGCTTTCATCCCAGCCGGTCAGGCGGTAGAAGAAAGGATTGACCTCGTCGTTCAGGCCGTAGCTGTCGTTCCAGGCGTTGCGGAACACGTAGGTATCCTTGCCCTGCACGCCGATATAGGCCTTGAAGCCTTCCGCCTTGAGGGCGTTGGCGTCGTCTTCGCTCATCGGGCCGTCTTCAGCCTTCGGGGCCACGCCGAAGATGTAATCAAAGGTCACTTCCATGGTGGAGACTTCCGCGAAGGCTGCCTTGTCCACGATGACGGCGGAAGCGCCTTCCAGGTCGCCGTCCGCGCGGCGGGCGTCCGCGGGGATTTCGGCTACCCATTCGTTGAAGAGGTTCTCGCGGGTTTCAATCTTGTCGTCAGAAGAGGTGTAGCCCTTGCCCACGGCAATTTCCTCGCCGTTGATCTTCACGGACTTGACGTCGATGAAGTAGCCGGGGAAGGTGGTTTCGCCCTTCTTGACGCCGACGGCGGTGAAAGCGACGCCGCTGGCCGGGGTGTCGAAAGCCAGGGACACGGTGTAGGTGCCGGGGCCGGTCACTTCGGCGGTCTGCACGGTGACGGGGTATTCATTGCCGTCCATCCAGTACTGGTTCGTCCAGGTGCTGTCCGCGAACATGATGTACGCCACGTCGGTCACGGGCAGCAGGGAGAAATCGACTTCCACGGTCTTCACGGAAGCAAAGGCTTCCTTGTCCACGATGATCCAGGAAGCGCCTTCCAGGCTGCCGTCGAAGCTGCGGGCGTCGGCGGGGATCTCGCTCACCCATTCATTGTAGATGTTCATGCGGGTTTCCACACCGTTATCAGAGCTGGTATAGCCCTTGGTGAAGGCCACGTCCTCGCCGTTGACGCGGATCGCGTTGATCCGGAGGTACGCACCGCCGTAGGTCTTTTCGCCCTTCTTGATGCCCAGGGCGGCAAAAGCCAGGCCCTGCGCTTCATTCGCGAATTCCAGGCCGACGGTATAATCGCCGAAGCCGGTGATCTCCGCCTCCGTGGCGGTCACGCCTTCCGCGGGGGTGCCCCAGTACTGGTTGGCCCAGGCGGTATCGGCATACATGATATAAGCGGCGTCCAGGCCGTTTTTGAGGAGGGAGAAGTCGATCTCCACGGACTTGACGGAAGCGAAAGCTTCTTTGTCCACGATGATGGCGGAGACGCCTTCCAGATCGCCGTCATAGCTGCGGCCGTCAGCGGGCACGCCGGAAACCCATTCGTTGTAGATGTTCATGCGGGTCTCGACGCCGTCGTCGGAAGAAGTGCAGCCTTTGGTGAATTCAATCGCTTCGCCGTTGACGCGGATCGCGTTGATCATCAGATAGTAGCCGGGGAACAGGATTTCGCCGTTCTTGATGCCCAGAGCGGTGAAGGCCAGGCCCTGCGCTTCATTCGCGAACTCCAGGCCGACCGTGTAGTCGCCCTCGCCGGTGACGACGGCATTCTTCGCGGTCACGCCTTCCGTCTCGGACGCCCAGTACTGGACAGCCCAGGCGGCATCCGCGTACATGATGTAGGCCAGCGCCTCTGCGGGCGCTTCCGCCGCGGGTTCTTCAGCCGCAGGCGCTTCGGCTGCGGGTTCTTCCGCCGCGGCTTCTTCCGCCGCGGGTTCCTCAGCCGCGGGTTCTTCGGCAGGCGCTTCGGCGGGAGTCTGGGATTCTTCGGCCGCGGGCTTCTGCTCCGGCTCCCAGGCGCCGAACGTCCACGCGGACGCGCCGGAAACGACAGACAGCAGGAGCGCTGCCGTCAGCACAAGGGACAACCACTTTTTCATCGTCATTTCCTCCTCGTTGATGGTTTCAGATGTTGCAGTCTATGGCGATCCGGCTGAGCCGGTTTCACCCGTATCAGGGCCGGAGGGGAAGGGTATCCCCCTCCAGCATCTTTCCCGGCACAATCACTTCGCCGGGCTCCCATTGTTCCTGTTCGTTCAGGATGCGGCTGAGCAGTCTGTCCACCGCGAGCCGTCCGATCGCTTCCGTATCCTGGCGGTACGTGAACAGCCTGGGGTAAAAGTACCCGGACGGCCCGATCCCGTCGTAGCCGACGGCGGCAAAGCAGTCCCGCACGCTGAGCCCCTGCTGGCGGAGCTGATCCATCACGCCCATCAGGGAAAAATCATCCGGAAACAGGATGCAGTCCGGGGGCTTGGGCAGGGCCATCAGCGCCCTGGCTTCCTGCCAGGAAGCTTCCGCCCGGCGGAAACGGGCCGCGCGGATATATTCCGGCGTGTCCAGAAGGCCGCACGCCCGGAGCCCTTCCCTGAACCCGGCCAGACGGTTTTCCGTCACATAGCCGTCTTCCCCGTGAATGAAGGCGATCCGCCTGTATCCGCGGGAAAAGGCTTCTTTGACCAGTTCCCGCATGCTGCCCAGATTGTCGTTCGACACCGTGTCGCAGCCGTTCCGGGAATAATCGATCGCCACGCAGGGCATGGGACCGGCCAGCATGCGCTGGACGCTGTCATCTTCCCACCGGCAGGATACCAGCACCACCCCGTCCAGGTTGCGGCGGGCGGCGTGCTCCGGATAATCGGCGTTCCCGTCCCCGGTATTGCGGGACAGAAACGTCAGGTCAAACCCCCGTTCTTCCGCCCGGCGCCGGATCGCTTCGATCACCAGGGAAAAATACTCGTGATCCATCTGGTCCTCATACAGAATGCCCAGCATGAAGGAACGGTTGGTCTTCAGCGCTCTGGCGGCCGCGTTGGGCACGTAACCCATCTGCCGGGCGGTCCGGCAGATTCTTTC
Organism: Christensenellales bacterium; assembly: GCA_045113695.1. Lineage (GTDB taxonomy): Bacteria > Bacillota > Clostridia > Christensenellales > Aristaeellaceae > UBA4246. Next base: position 23,942 of record JBGUJG010000142.1, on the reverse strand, counting down.
CACCTGCGCGGGGCTGATATCGCCGCTGCCGTTCAGCGCTCGGGATACGGTGGCTACCGATACACCGCAGACGGATGCTATGTCTTTGAGTGTTATCATCCTGTGATCGCCCGTTTCCGTAATCGTTTGCAGAACTTATTCTATCCCTTTTTTTCCATTTCGTCAATCCATTTTTTACAGGTTTTATCATTTTCTTCCGTGGAAAGCAGGCTTGCAATCAGACAGGACCTGTGAGATAATAATTACGGGGCTGTTGCACAGCCCACGACAGGGGGACACGTCCCCCTGTCGGGAACCCCCCTCGCCTTTGCCTCTCGCGTCTTTGACGCTCCCGGGCGGCAAAGGCGCAAGGAAAGAATTTTTGCTCCAGCGGGGCAAGCTCCGCTCCGCAAAAATTCTCCTCGCACCGCACATGTCGCTGCTGCGGATTTGAAATGGAGGGGCTGCGGCCCCTCCAAACCACCCTAAATTGTTGATTTCCTGATATTCCTTGTTGCATAACTTGTTATAATTTCCATTTCTGTTGATAACAAAGGGCGTATTGTAGTTTTGACTCTGCAACACCCCCCTCCTGCGGCCCCCCCTCCGCACAGCCAAGGGCACAACAAAGGAATCAGGGGGTTGAACCGTCACATCATCGCTTGTTGCACTGGAGGAAAGATCAAATGGCCGCTGGTATCTGGGTAAAGCTGATCCGGCACGGCAGAACGGCGCAGGACGAAATGATTCCCTGCGCAAGGCAGGACTGGGAAGAGGCCCTGACGGAAGCCTGCCGCCGGCTGGACCTGCAGCGTCCCTGCGTCCTGCCCAGGCATGAGCGGGATTTTGAGCAGTTCGGCCTGGTCCGTTTCATGCCGGAGCATTTTATTGAAGCCGTCCGCTTCGACCGGATGGAGATCGAATACATTGACCCGGACAGCCGGAAGGCCCGCCCGGTCAACGAAAAGTATCTGTAGATTATGAAAAAAACTGTTTTTTCCGTCCTGGTCTTCTGTCTGCTCCTCTTGTCCGTCTGCGCGTGCGGCGAAGCCGTCATCAGCGAGGTGATGGCGCAGAACGGCGTCTGGCAGAACGGCCATGCATACGACTGGGTCGAACTGTACAACGGCGGTTCCGGCCAGATGGACCTGAGCGGCTGGTGCTTAAGCGACAGCCGATTTGACCTGGCCCGCTGGTCCTTCCCGAAAGGGACAAAGCTTGCCAAAGGGGCATATCTGCTGGTGTACTGCACCGGCGACCCTTCCCTTTCCAAAGGCAAAAACAAAACTTTCTACGCCGATTTCAAAATTTCCGCCAAGGGCGGGACCATCTACCTGAGCGACGCGGAAGGAAACCTTCAGCAGGCCCTGAAGCTGCCGCGGCAGTACGGGAACGTCTCCTACGGCCTGGCCGCAGACGGAGCCGGTTACGGTTTCCTGGAAACCGCGACCCCCGGCAAAAAGAACGTCGGAAAGGCCCTGTCCGGACGTCTTTCAGAACCTGTGCTGACACCTGCCGGCGGGATGTATGACAGGTCGGTGACCGTGACCGTATCCGGCGGGGAGGGCGCCGTCCTGCGCTACACCCTCGACGGGGAGACCCCGACGGAAAAATCCCCCGTCTTCCCGGCATCCGGGCTCGAAATCAAAAAAACCGCCCCGCTCCGGGTCAGAGCGTTTTCGGACACCCTGGTTTCCTCCCCCTGCGCCGGCGGTACTTATCTGATCGGCGAAGACCTGCACACTCCGGTGGTCTGCCTGATTTCGGACAACAAATACCTGTTCGATGCGAAAACCGGCGCCCTGGTCAAGGGAAGCGGCTCCGTGCCCAACTACGAAAAAGAGCTGGAATACCCCGTCCACATCGAGTATCTGGATGAAAACGGCCTCCTGCTGATCAGCCAGACCGGCTCGTTTACGGCGGCCGGCCACTCCGCCCGGCAGAACACCCAGCGCTCGATCGCCCTGTACGCCCGCAAGGCCTACGGGCCGGAGTCCTTTGCGTTCAGTCCCTTCCCCCACCGGGATTACGAAAGCTATCACTCGCTGCTGCTGCGCGCAGCCAATTCGGACGCGTTTTTCTGCCGGCTGCGCGACGTGGTCGGCACCGCCCTGGCCGAAGGAGAAGACCTTTGCTACCAGGACGCCCTGTGCATTCAGGTCTACATCAACGGCCGGTACTGGGGGCATTACAACCTCCGGGAAAAGATCAACAAATACATGGTCGCCCAGTGGGAAGGGATCCCGATCACGGACGAGGATACAATCGACCGGATCGACCTGATCTCCCGCACCGGCACCGAGCGCTTTACCTCGAACGGCTCCGGGGAAGACTGGGTGGCCCTGGCGGATTTCTGCAAGAAAAACGACCTGAACGACCCGGAAAACCTGGCTTATGTCACCGACCGGCTGGACATAAACAGCCTGTTCACCCACGCCGCTTACCAGATTATCCTGGGCAACAAGGACTTTACGAACGTCCGCCTGTACCGGGTGCCCGGCGGCAAATGGAAGTACCTGCTGTTTGACGTGGAAGCCTGCTTCAACTCCGTCCAGAAGACCCCGCTGGAATACTATATCAAGCCCGTGAAGGGCAAGATTCAGGGGTTCCGGCATGAGCCGCTGAACGCCCTGCTGAACGTGCCCGAAATGAAGACGGCTTTCCTGACCCGGGTGGCCGAAATCATGGTGAAGCATTTTTCCTGGCCGGACGTGCGGGCCGTCTTTGACCAGTGGGAAAGCGATATCGGGGCGATCCTCCCCCGCCACATCGAGCGGTGGAAAAACCTGACGATGGAAAAATGGGACCTCAACATCCGTTCCGCCCGCTACTACGCCCGGGTGCGGCCGCTCAAGGTCCCCGACCTGCTGAAGGCCGCCATGAAACTGACGGACAGCGAGGTCGAATCCATCTTCGGAGATACGCTCCACCTGCTCAATGAAACGAACGCTTCCGATTAAAGGAGCCGTGCCGTGATGAAGAACAAAAACCTGGCGATCCTGTCCGTGCTCGCCGCCCTGATCCTCCTGGTTCTTGGCGCGAGCCTGCTGGTCCCCAAGAGCGCTCCGGTGATCCATAAGGATGTGACCGAGCTGGAGCTGGAATTTGAACCGTCGGCGTCCATCCCTCATGCACACAGCCATCGTTTCCTTTTCTGGCCGGACGCCCGCGCTGCCCACGCGGAGGAAAGCGGGGAAACTCCTGAGCCGGCCGCCGCCCCCCTGTCGGATGAAGAAGTCCGGGCCTGGCTGCTGATCAGCGTCGGGAACGTCACCTATTCCCCCATCCCGCTGAAGCAGGAGGGCAATTATACCATCCGCCAGGAGAACGGAACCAAGGTCAACGTGGTCCACGTGACGACGGACAGCGTGACGATGGCTTCCTCCACCTGCGACAATCAGCTCTGCGTGGGGGAAGGCACCGTGACGCTGGAAAACAAGCAGAACCGCATTCTGGGCGGCTACATCATCTGTCTGCCCAACGGCGTAACGCTGGAGCTTTACTCGACCGAAGAAATGCTCGAGCTGCTGAAAAGCCAGCCGCAGAAACAGTGAGGGGCAGCAGGCGGAGCCGTTTTGCACCGTCTGCGCAGGAAACTGCCGTCCGGGCAGACACATCCGCTGAAAGGAGCGCGCCGTGAAAAAAAAGCAATCCGGCCTGTCCGTGCAGAAAATCGCCCTGAGCGGGCTGCTGCTGGCCATCATGCTGATCCTGGGCTATATCGAGTCCCTGATTCCGCCGATCATTCCGATCCCCGGAGTCAAGCTGGGCCTGAGCAACGGGGTGCTGCTGTTTTCCCTGTACCTGCTGAACATCCCGATGACCCTGGTGCTGATGGCCTTAAAGGTGCTTTTGAGCGCCCTGATGTTCGGCAACATCAATTCCATGATGTTCGCCCTGTCCGGCGGCGTGCTGAGCCTGCTGGTGATGATCCCCTTAAGCCGGATCAGGGACGTCAGCGTCATCGTGGTCAGTATGGCGGGGGCCGTCTTTCATAACGTCGGCCAGGTGCTGGCCGCCTTTGTGCTGATGCCGGAGGTGGCCCCGCGTACGATGCTTTCCTATCTGGCGGTCCTGATGGCGATCGGCCTGGCGACCGGCGCCCTGACCGGGATGCTGGCCCGGGAAGTGCTGAAACGGATGAAGCGGTTCTCCCTCCGGTAAAAAAAGTTTTTCCGAATATCACTCCGTACATAGACGATTTGGGAAGAATTCCGCGGATTCTTCCCTTTTTTCGTTTGGACTGTTTTTTGAACATATTAATAACGCTCATATATCAAGTGTTTTGTTCATTTGTCAAACAATGCCGGCCGGAACCTGCCGGGGTTGACAATTGATGAATTACTCCGTATAATTATAGCGTTTTCCTGTTTAATGTTCGTGTTTTTACGGGAGGAATCCTCATGCGGGAGCTGGCAGAAGCCATCAGGACCTACGGCCGCGGCATCGGGTCGGACATCGTCCGGGTCGACATGTTCCTGAACCACCGGATCGACACCGGCCTGCTGTTCCGCATGGGCGAAGCCCTGGCGGCGCATTTCCGTCCCGAGCGGCCGACCCTGGTGCTGACGGTCGAGGCCTCCGGCATCGCCATCGCCGTCGCCGCCGCCCATGCCCTGGGCGGCCTGCCGGTGGTGTTCGCCAAGAAGTCCGCCGCGGCCAACCAGTCCGGCGACATGGCCCAGTCTTCCGTCTACTCCTTCACCCATAAGTGCGAAAACCACATCCTGGTCGACCGGCGCTACATTCCCATCGGCAGCCGGGTGCTGATCGTGGACGATTTCCTGGCGGACGGCAACGCCGTGCGCGGAATGATGGACATCGTCCGCCAGCTGGGCGCCAAAACCGTCGGCGTCGGCATCGCCATCGAAAAGGGCTTCCAGGACGGCGGAAAGAACCTGCGCGCCATGGGTGTCAACCTCCTGAGCCTGGCAATCGTCACCGGCATCGAGGACGGCAAGATCCTCCTGGCCGATGACGGTTCCATATAAAAACCCTGTTTCCTACCGATCAAAAAAGGAGAAATTCAAATGAAAAAGATCGCCGCTCTGCTGCTCTGCCTGATGCTGTGCCTGTCCTGCTTCTCCGCCTTTGCCCAGGAACCCGTCGCCAAGGAAAACATCAAGCTTGGCGTGATCCTGCTGCACGACGAGTTTTCCACCTATGACCTCAACTTCATCAACGGCGTCAACGAGGCCAAGGAAACCCTCGGACTGACCGACGACCAGGTGGTCATCGTCCGCAACATCCCCGAGTCTGAAGAATGCGCCGAAACCGCCCGCGACCTGGTGGACGAAGGCTGCAACATCATCTTTGCCGACAGCTTCGGCCACGAGAGCTTCCTGCTGGAAGTCGCCAAGGAATTCCCCGAAGTGGAATTCGCTCACGCGACCGGCACCATGGCCCACACCGAAAAGCTGCCCAACTTCCACAACGCTTTCGCCTCCATCTATGAAGGCCGCTACCTGGCGGGCGTCGCCGCCGGCATGAAGCTCAACGAGCTCAAGGAAGCCGGCAAGATCAAGGGTGAAAAGCCCCTGATGGGCTATGTCGGCGCTTTCACCTACGCCGAGGTGATCTCCGGCTACACCAGCTTCTACCTGGGCGCCAAGTCTGTCTGCCCGGACGTCCAGATGAAGGTGCAGTTCACCGGTTCCTGGTACGATGAAAAAGAAGAAAAGGCCGCCGCTGAAGCCCTGATCGCCGCGAACTGCGACCTGATCAGCCAGCACGCCGACTCCATGGGCGCTCCCACCGCCTGCGAAAACGCCGGCATCCCCAACATCTCCTACAACGGCTCCACCGTGGAAAGCTGCCCCAACACCTTCATCGTCTCTTCCCGCATCAACTGGGCTCCCTACTTTGAGTACATGATCAACCAGAAGGCCGCCGGCGAAGCCATCGCCACCGACTGGACCGGCACCATTGAGACCGGCTCCGTCGTGCTGACCGAGGTCAACGTACCCGCTGCCGCCCCCGGCACCGTGGAAGCCATCGAAGCCGTCAAGGCCGAGTTCGCCGCCGGCACCCGCAAGGTGTTTGACACCGCCGCCGAGAACTTCATCACCGTGAACGGCGAAGCCCTGACCAGCTACCTGGCCGACGTGGACACCGACGCCGCCTTCACCCCCGATACCGAAGTGGTTTCCGACGGTTACTTCCATGAGTCCGAATACCGCAGCGCTCCCTACTTCGACGTCAAGATCGACGGCATCGAGCTGCTGAACAGCGCGTTCTGATTCTCCCCGCGCGGAACCGCCGCGTCTGACCGGACTGCCGCCCTGCCCCGGGCCGGCAGTCCGGCACCTTTTTTATCGGAGGAATACCCGTGGAAAAACAGCTTGCGCTTGAAATGCGCGGGATCACCAAGCGTTTCGGCAGCGTCATCGCCAACGATCACGTGGATCTGGACATTTACCGGGGGGAGATCCTCTCCATTCTGGGAGAAAACGGCTGCGGCAAAACGACGCTGATGAACATGATCGCCGGCATCTACTATCCCGACGAAGGCACCATCCTCATTGACGGTCAGGAAGTGGTCATCCGCTCCCCCAAGGACGCCTTTGACCATAAGATCGGTATGATCCACCAGCACTTCAAGCTCGTGGACCTGTTCACCGCAGCCGAAAACATCGTACTGGGCGTTCAGGAAAAAGGCCAGTACAGCCTCAAAGACGTCAATGCCCGGGTATCCGCGATCGCGGACCGGTACGGTTTCCATATCGATCCGGAAAAAAAGATCTATGACATGTCCGTCTCCGAAAAGCAGACCGTCGAGATCATCAAGGTGCTGTACCGCGGGGCGGACATCCTGATCCTGGACGAGCCCACGGCCGTGCTGACCCCGCAGGAGATCGACAGGCTTTTTGACGTCCTGCGCATGATGCGGCAGGACGGGAAATCCATCGTCATCATCACGCACAAGCTCAACGAAGTGCTGGAAATCAGCGACCGGGTCGCCATCCTGCGCCGGGGCCGGCACATCGCCACCGTCGAAACGACGCAGACGAACGAGGCGGAGCTGACCGAGATGATGGTCGGCAAAAAGGTGGACCTCAACATCCAGCGGACCGAACCGAAGGACCCTGCCCCCCGCCTGGTTGTCTCCGGCCTCAACGTGTATGACAGCGAAGGCGTCCACATCCTCAGGGACATTTCCTTTACCGCCAACGGCGGGGAAATCCTCGGGATCGCCGGAATCGCCGGCAGCGGGCAGAAGGAGCTGCTGGAAGCCATCACCGGCCTCCAGCCGATCCGCAGCGGCGAGATCGTCTTCCACAACCCCAAGAAGAACAAGCCCGTGTCCTTCTTCCATAAAAATCTGGGCCGCGTCATGGAGCTGGCCGCTCAGGGCGCTTTCCACGATCCCGCCGGAAAGCCCGTGTCCTTCGCCGGGATGAAGCCCAATGAAATCCGCAAACTGGTCGGCGACGGTCAGGTGCTGTTCAACGAGGATGAAATCATGGACCTGAAGGGCCGGGACCCGCTGGAGATCCGCCAGCTGGGCATCCACCTGTCCTTTGTGCCGGAGGACCGCCTCGGCATGGGCCTGGTGGGCAGCATGGGCATCACCGACAACATGATGCTCCGCTCCTACCGCAAAGGCCCCCACGGCCTATTGGACCGCAAAAAACCCAAGGCCCTGGCCGATCAGATCATCCAGGAACTGGAAGTCGTCACACCCGGCACCTCGACGCCGGTCCGCCGCCTGTCCGGCGGCAACGTGCAGAAGGTGCTGGTGGGCCGGGAAATTGCCTACACCCCCAAGGTACTGATGGCCGCCTACCCGGTCCGCGGCCTGGACATCAACTCCTCCTACACGATCTACCGCCTGCTCAACCGGCAGAAGGAAGCCGGCGTGGCCGTGCTGTTTGTCGGTGAGGACCTGGACGTCCTGCTGGCCCTGTGCGACCGGATCATGGTGATCAACTCCGGCGCGGTCACCGGCATTGTCGATGCCCGGACCGCCGTCAAGGAAGAGATCGGCCTGCTGATGACCAAATCAACCCGCGAGCGGAAGGAGGAAGCCTGAGATGGCCGGAAACCACGCATCCGAAACCCGCGAGCCCCTCGTCCACCTGAGCAGGCGGCCGTCGATCGCCGCCTGGCGCGCCTGGCTGATCCGCCTGATTGCCCTGCTGCTCGGCCTGGCCGTATGCGGGGCCGTTGCCTTCATCCTGATTGACAAGCTGCGGGAAAACCCCGGCAAAATCGGGGATTTTTTCTATGCCTTCATCAAAGGTTCCTTCGGCACGCCGAGAAAGCTCTGGAAGATGCTCAAGAATCTGTCGATCCTCCTGTGCATCGCCCTGGCCCTGACCCCGGCCTTCCGGATGCGCTTCTGGAACATCGGCGCGGAAGGGCAGACGCTGATGGGCGTGCTCGGCGCGATCACGGTGGACTTTTACCTGGGCGGCAAAATGCCCGAAGGGGTGCTGCTCGTCCTGATGCTGCTGGCCGCTTTGGTATACGGCGGCGTCTGGGCACTGATTCCCGCCGTCTTCAAGGCCCGCTGGAACACCAATGAGACCCTTTTCACCCTGATGATGAACTACGTGGCCACCTTCGTGGTCTCCTATTTCCTGGTCATCTGGGTGCCCAGCGGCTCCTCCTCCCTGGCCAAGCTCAAGTACGGCAAACTTCCGTCCGTCGTCAACGACTATTTCGTGATCATCATGGTGGCCCTGGCGCTGACCGCCGGACTGTACGTCTATCTCAATTATTCCAAGCACGGCTATGAGATCAGCGTCGTGGGCGAAAGCGTGAACACGGCCAAGTACGTCGGCATCCACGTCAGCAGGGTCATCATCCGGACGATGATTTTAAGCGGCGTCCTCTGCGGGCTGACCGGTTTTCTGATCGCTGCCGGGCTGGACCGGACGATCACCACCGAATCCGCCGGCGGCCAGGGCTTCACGGCCATCATGGTTTCCTGGCTGGCCAACTTTGACCCGCTGATGATGATCCTGACCTCCGGCCTCATCCAGATCCTCAACCAGGGCGCGGCGCAGATCAGCCAGGACTTCAACGTCTCCGGCGCCCTGCCGGACGTCATCGTCGGCATCATCCTCTTCTTCATCATCGGCTGCGAATTCTTTATCAACTACCAGCTCCGCTTCAGGCACAATCCCACAAACAAGGAGGCGGTCCGATGAACATCTGGCTGAATTTCCTGATCGACTCCCTGGCCTTCGGCGCTACCTTCATGTACGGCTCCACCGGCGAAATCCTGACCGAAAAAGCCGGCCACCTGAACCTGGGCATCCCCGGCATCATGTGCATGGGCGGGGCCGGCGGCTGCATGATGCTGAACCTGATCGGCACCTCTTCCCTGCCCCCGTTCCTGATCGTGGCGCTCGGCATCCTTTCTTCCGTGGCGGCTGCCATGCTGATGGGCCTGATCTATTCCTTCCTGACCGTCACCCTCCGCGCCAACCAGAACGTAACCGGCCTGGCCCTGACCACCTTCGGCGTCGGCCTGATGAAGGTAATCATGAGCCGCCTCACCCCCACCCGGTACCTGGTCACCCCGAAGGCCTATTACCGCTGGCCCTTTGCCGGCCGGCAGGACAGCCTGCAGTGCCTGGGCGTGCTGTTTTTTCTCGGCCTGTTCATCGCCGTTGCCGCCAGCTGGGTGCTCTACCGCACGAAAATCGGCCTGCACCTTCGGGCCGTGGGCGAAAACCCCGCCACGGCGGACGCGGTGGGCATCAACGTCACACGCTACAAATATGCCGCTACCTGCATCGGGTCCGGCATCGCGGGCCTGGGCGGCTTCTACTACATCATCGACTACATGGCTTCCCAGGAAGCCTACCTGAGCCTGGAAGCCTTCGGCTGGCTGAGCATCGCCCTGGTCATCTTCGCCCTGTGGCGGCCCCACCGCACGATCATCGGCTCCACCGTCTTCGGCTTCCTGTTCTCCTGTTCCAGCTTTATCACCAACCTGTCCTTTATCCAGGTGACGATGGCGGCCAAGCCCCTGCTCAAAATGCTGCCCTATGTCTTCACCGTCATCGTGCTGATCATTTCCTCCGTCCGCAACAAGCGCGAAAACCAGCCCCCGGAAAGCCTGGGGCAGGCATATTTCAGGGAAAACCGGTAAACATGCCGGTCAGAATAACCGGGAGCTGCTGCGAAACACATCTGCAGCGGCTCCCGGTTTATGATTCCCTGTTCATTGATTTTTCCCGTTCAGCAGGACCACGGCGGAGAGGATCAGGAGGGTGCCCAGCCCGGAGAGCAGGGTCAGGGGTTCGGAAAAAACGAAAACGCCGAAAAGGGCCGCGACCAGCGGCTCGACGGTCGCCAGGATGCCCGCCCGGCTCGCCTCCACCGTGCGCAGACCGAGCGTGTAGCACAGAAATGGGATCACCGCCGTCACCAGGGCCGTCAGGCAGCAGAAGGCAAGCAGCGAAGGGAGGCTGTCCGCGGCGGCAAAGACGCCGAACATCTCCGCCGGCCGGCAGACCAGGAAGGAACCGGCTGCCGCGAACAGAAAGGTCCAGGCCGTGACGGCATAGGGCGAATACCGGCGCAGGGCAACCGAGCCCAATATGCTGTACAGGCCGTAGCCGATGCCGGACCCAAGGCCGACCAGCAGGCCCGTCCAGCTGACCCCTTCCCCGGAAAGGCCGGACACCAGCACGCAGCCGGCGAAGGCCAGGGCGAGGGCCAGGAGCTTCCGTCCGTTGACTTTCTCATGAAAAAACAGAGCGGACATAAGCATGATCCAGATCGGCGAAGTATACAGCAGGATGGCCGCCGCGGAAAGCGGCATCATTCTGATCGCGGTAAAATAGCAGACCGTGAAAAAGAGAATGCTCCCCAGGCCCAGCCCGAGAAACAGCGGCAGATCGCGCGCTCTGATCCGGCAGCCGGCCCGGTCCCTCATCAGCAGCACGGCCCAGAAAGCCGGCGCGGCCAGGGTGAGGCGGATCGAAACGATCTGGGCGGGGCTGAAGCCGGCACCGCCCAGGCGCCTGACAAAAATCCCCATGCTGCCCCAGAAGCAGCCGGCCAGCAGAATCAGCAGCGGGCCCGGATTATGTTTTTGTCTTTCCATAATAATCCTTTCCGGCGCCGTCCCTATTCCCGGCCTTTTCCCTGTCCCAGCGGCCTTTTGGCCGGAATGCCGGGCCGCCTGGGATAGCGGTCGGGCGTTGCGGATATTTTGTCCGCCCGGAGGAGATACCTTTCCTCCCCCGGATAGGAAACCGGCAGCAGCGAAATCTCCCCGCCGCCCAGGATCACAGCGGCTTCCTGCCCGTCCAGCGCTTCCTGCGCGGCGCCCGGGCCCTTCCAGCACAGGGCGGAGCCGCCGACCTTCGTCAGCGGCAGCAGATATTCCAGCAGCACCGGGGCGGCGGCCACCGCGCGGGACACCGTCAGGTCGAAGTGTTCCCGGAGCGTCATGTCCCGGCCGGCTTCTTCCGCGCGGACGCAGAGGATCCGGACGTTCGGAAGGCCCAGGGCGTCCCGCACGGCGGACAGGAATTCATAGCGCCTGCGCATGGATTCGATCAGGGTGACTTGCAGGTCCTCCCGCGCGATGGCGATCGGCAGGCCCGGCAGGCCCGCCCCGGTGCCCACGTCGGCCAGCAAAGCCCCGGAAGGGAACAGGCCGGGGTACGCAAACACCGGCAGCAGGCTGTCCCCCAGATGACGCAGGGGGATCTCCTCCTCCGGCACGCTCGTCAGGTCCATCTTCCTGTTCCACTCAATGAGCATATCCCGGTAGGCGGACAGTCTGGCGAAGGTTTCCCGGCTCAGTTCAGCGCCGCTGCCCGACAGCAGCCCGATCAGTCTTTCCATGATTTTCCCCCATCGTCAGGATCTGCAGCATCACTTTTTCCAGCCCGCCCTCCGCGTTGATCCGGCCGGACTTGATCTCGTATTCCGCCTGCAGGCAGAGCGCCGGCATCTCTGTCAGCGCCGCCAGGGAAAACCGCCTGACCAGCGTCTGTGTCTGCCGGACGACGAAATCCGGCGCGCCGATCGTCCGGGCAATGTCCCCTTCCCGCTCTCCCGCCCGCGTCAGTACCGCGACCTTCAGCAGCTGGCGGCACTGCGTCCCCAGGAGGGACAGCAGACCGACCCGGTCCTCCCCGTCCTGCAAAAGGGCCTCCAGCATCCGGAAGGCCTTCGGCCCGTCCCCGGCCAGAACCGTGCGGGAAAGGTCAAAGACCTTGTATTCCAGGTTCTGCGTCACGACGGCATCGAGGGCCTCCTCGTCCACCGTGCCGCCGGGGCCGACGTAAGCGCACAGCTTGTCGGTCTCCCCCTGGATCTGCGTCAGGGAATCCCCGGTCCTGAACGTCATCCGGACGGCCATTTCGTCTGAAATCGTCACCTGGTTTTCCCTGCATCTGCGTACGATCCATTTCCGCAGGGCGTCCTCCGACTGCTTTTCAAAGGAAACGATCACGCACCTGCCGGCCGGGGCGCTGTCTTTCATGGCCTTGTACAGGCGCTTGCGCCTGTCCGCCGCGCCGCGGACCCAGAAGACGATCACGCTGGTTTCCGGCAGGCTGTCCAGATATCGGGCCAGCTTGTCCGCGCTGTCGTCTTTTTCTTCGCCGGCCGCCCTGCCGCCGCTGCTGAGCAGGCGGCTGTCCCGGATGATCAGCAGCCGTCTTTCCGCCATCAGGGGCAGGGTTTCCGCTGCCCGGATCACGTCGTCGGCATCCGGGTCTGTCAGGCGGGTCTCGTTCAGTTCCCGCATCGGGCCGGACAGAACGGTATCCCGCAAATCCCGGAGGGCCTTCTCCTTGACGAACTCCTCCTCCCCCTCCAGGCAGTAGCAGGCGTACAGCCTGCCCGCCTTCAGGTCGCGGAAGAAATCTTTTTCGGTATAGGCGGGGGTTTCCTTCCTGGCCATGTTCTGTCACTCCTGTTTGGGCAGGAACGGTCTGACAATGAAACCGTTTCCCCTGGGTTCGATCCGGACCGCGCCGGAAACAGCCGTTGTGTAACAGGGAATGCCGAGATCCCGCAGACGCCCGGGCACTTCCCCGTCCGCGCGGGCGGCGTTCTGGTCCTGCCCGGCGCTGATCACGGCGCAGGCGGGCCGCACCTGCAAAAGGAAGGCCGCCGAGCTGGAAGAAGGGCTGCCGTGATGGGCGATTTTGAGCACGTCCGCCGGCCGGACGGCATAGGGTTCGTAGGTTCCCGTCAGGTCCCCGCACAGAAGGAAAGACGTATCTCCCAGCTGCGCCCGGAGCACCAGACAGTAATCATTGGGGTCCTGACCGGTTCGGACGGTCTCCGGGTCCGGCCAGACCGCCTCCAGGAGGATGCGGCCTTCCTGCCAGCGGCCCCCGAGAGCCGCTTCCGTCACCTCGATGCCCCGCCCCCGGAGCGTTTCCATCAGCGAGCGCGCGCTTTCAGACACCTGCTGCTTTTCCGCCCCCAGCGGGATCAGCACCCGGCCGATGGGGATGCCCCGGTCCAGCAGCTCCTGAACGCCACCGGCATGGTCCATGTGCAGGTGGGTCAGCACCAGCAGGTCCGCCTGCCGGCCGGTGGACAGCAGGTAGGCGCACAGGTCCTGCCCGTCCTCCCCTGTATCGACGACAACGGTTTTCCGGCCGTCCTGCAAAACGGCGCAGTCCGCCCCGCCCATGTCCAGCTGTGTATAACTGAGCGAACGGTCCAACGTCAGCAGATGGACCGCACAGCCCAGGAAAAAGGCCGCCCCGAGCAGGGCCAGACGCCTGCGGCCGCGCAGCAGGCTGTACGGGGAAAAAAGCCACAGGCACAGAACAGCAAACGGGATCAGCGGCCAGGGAAAAGCCGGGGTGTTCACGAACGCCCCCGGCAGGGCAGCCGCCCGGCCAACCGCCCGGAGCATCCACCCGGAAAAAGCTCCCGCCGCCGCGGCCAGCGGCCGGGCCACCGGAAGAAAAACCAGGCTCAGCAGCAAAAGCCCCGCGTACGCGGGCAGCAGAACAGCCAGCAGGCCGCACATCAGCGGGCTCAGGATCAGGCCGATCAGGGAAAAGTAGTGGAACGTCCCCATCACCGGAATGACGGTGCCGGCGGAAGCGGAAAAAACCGCGCTCAGCGCCCGGCCGATCCATTGGCCGAACAGGGGGCAAAGCCTGTCCCGCAGCGGCTTTCCCAGCAGCGTCATGGCCAGAACGGCCCCGAACGACAAGAGGAAACTGACCGAGCTCATGTCCGCCGGCTGCAGGAAAACGATCAGGACGAACGACAGGCTCAGTGCGCTCAGGCTGTCCGTCCGCCTGTGCCGGACGCCCCCGGCCAGCATGCAGACCGTCAGCACGGAGGCCCGCACCGCCGGAGCGCGGAAATCCAGCAGCAGGCAGTACCCCATCAGGAATACCGCCAGTACGGCCAGCCGGCCCTTCGGCCCCGTCAGCGGCTTCAGCAGCAGAAACAGCGCGCCGGCCAGCAGGGAGACGTGCAGCCCGGACACCGCCAGCACATGGGCCACGCCCGCGCGGGAGAAAGACGAAAGCGTCTCTTCCCCCAGCTCCTGCCGGTATCCGAGCAAAAGCGCCTTGGGCAGGGCGCTGTTTTCCCCGAAAAGCAGGTCCAGCCGGGTCAGCAGCCGGGTTTTGAACCGCGCCGCCAGGGCGCGCAGATCCGCCGGGTTTCCGGGAAGGGTCCGGTACTCCCCGCGGTTATAGATGCCCGCCGGGATGCCCCGCTCCAGCAGGTATTCCCGGAAGTCAAAACCGTAAGGGTTCCGCTGGCCGTCCGGCAGGTAGAGGCTCGCCTCCGTCTCCACCGTTTCCCCCGCCCCGGGGACAAGGATCTCCTCCCCTTCCGCACCGTACCAGGTCCAGTAGGCGCCGGAAAGGGACCACTCCGCCCCCGCTTCATCCCGCAGGCGCACATCGCGCAGCTGCACGGCGGCGTGGCGCCGCTCCGCCTGAACCGCGGGCAGGTCCCGGACGACGCCCGTCACCGTGTAATCCCCCGGCGGCGGCAGGGGCTGATGATAGTACAGGCCCGAGCGGAGCAGCCCCGCGAACAGGATCAGGACACAGAGTCCGGCCAGGCCCGCCCGCTGTCTGTCCTTCGCAAGCAGAAAAGCGCCCAGTCCGGCCGCCATTCCCAGGATACAGAGAAAAACCGGCGCCTCCGGAAGAAATCGCCCCGCCAGCACACCGGCTCCCGCGCACAAAGCGAAAACCGCCAGCGGCCTTTCCTCCGGGAAGGTGCCGATTCTCATAGACTTACTCCCTGCGTTGATCACTCTATCTGATACAGTTTCCCCGGCCGGTCCCGCCAGCCCAGGTCCAGCCAGATATCCCCGTCCGGGGTCAGGCCCTCCCGGGCCACGGCCTCCAGGGCCGTATCCATCGCCAGCTGCGGGGTGTTGTTTTCCGCGCTCAGATGGCCCAGCACCAGCCGGCGGACCCCGCTTTCATACAGGGTCAGGATCCCCCGGCAGCAGGCTTCGTTGCTCAGGTGGCCGTGATCGCCCAGGATCCTGCGCTTGAGGGCTGCAGAATAGTGCGGGTTTTCCCGGAGCATGGCCGGGTCGTGGTTGCTCTCCAGCAGCACCAGGTCGGTTCCGCCCAGGGCGGCCATAACGCTTTTGCGGATGCAGCCCATGTCCGTCGCGCACGCGACCGAACGGCCGCCGGCATACACCCGGAAACCGACCGGGTCCGCCGCGTCGTGCGGGATGGAAAAGGCATGCACCGCCAGGTCCCCGATGTAAAAATCGCTGTCCGTCTCAAACACGCGCCGCTCCGACGGGGAAACGGCGCCGACCTGGCGGGCCATGGCTTCCCAGGTGCGCTCGTTGGCGTACAGCGGCAGGTGGTATTTCCGGCTCAGGATCCCGGCGCCCTTCACGTGGTCCGAATGCTCGTGGGTGATCACGATGCCGCTCAGCGTTTCGGGCAGGACGCCGATCCGGGCCAGGGCGTCGGTGATCTGCCGCCCGGAAAGGCCGGCGTCCACCAGGATGCCGGTCTTTCCGCTGGCGATGTAAGTCGCGTTCCCGGAAGAACCGCTGTAGAGGGAACAGAAGGTCAGGCTCATGCCGGCAGGCCCTGCAGGATGGCCTTCACGGCCTCATCCAGCCAGGTGCCCTCGAACAGCTCGATCAGCCCGGCGTCGCAGGCGGCGGCCAGCTTGGGGTTGACCGGAAGGCTGCCCAGTACCTTAAGCCCGTGCTTTCCGGCCGTCTCCTCCGCGTGGCTTTCCCCGAACAGGGGGATCTTTTTACCGCAGTCCGGGCACTCCACGTAGGCCATGTTTTCCACCAGGCCCAGCACCGGGATATTCATCATCCCGGCCATGTTGACCGCTTTTTCCACGATCATGGAAACAAGCTCCTGCGGGGTGCTGACGATGACGATCCCGTCCACGGGGATGGACTGGAACACCGTCAGCGGCACGTCGCCGGTTCCAGGAGGCATGTCGATGAACATGATGTCGTTATCGCCCCACTCCACATCCGTCCAGAACTGCTTGACCGCGCCGGCAATCACCGGGCCGCGCCAGACGACCGGGGCAGTGTCCTCTTCCAGCAGAAGATTCAGGCTCATGGTTTTGATGCCGGTTTTGCTCACGACCGGGTAGATGGTGGTGTCCGTCCCCTGGGCGCGCTCGGTAAGCCCGAACATGCGGGGCACGGAAGGCCCGGTCACGTCGGCGTCGAGCACGGCGGTTTTATAGCCTGCCCGCTGAGTCAGCACGGACAGCAGGCCCGTCACTATGGACTTGCCTACGCCGCCCTTGCCGCTGACCACGGCGATGACCTTTTTGATGTGCGTATCCGGACGGGGCGCTTCCAGCAGGGAAGCGGGATCCCGGCTTGAACAGTTGGCGCTGCAGGTACTGCAGTCATGGGTGCATTGTTCTTCGCTCATAATGGTGTACTCCTTTGGGTTGATGGTTTTCCAACCGCTATGATACACTCCTTTGCCGAAAAAAACAAGGGGGCTGTTGCACAGCCCGCGACAGGGAGATTCTGCAGCATCCCCATACAATTACAATTTGCTTTCTTCATATTCTGTGTTATCATAAGCAGGGCCGTTCAACGATGTCTGGCGGCCGGATCGGGGGAACCTCCTTTGGACCTGTCTTTTATCCTGCAGAGTGTTCTGCTGGGCGTCGGCCTGGCAATGGACGCCTTTTCTGTCTCCCTGGCCAACGGCCTGAGGGAACCGGAAATGTCCGTGCCGCGCATGACGGGGATCGCCGGCACGTACGCGGGCTTTCAGTTCATCATGCCGGTCATAGGCTGGTTTTTTGTTCACACCGCTGAGGAACATTTTGCCGCCGTCCAGCCCTGTATTCCCTGGATCGGGTTTGCCCTGCTGTGCTGGATCGGCGGAAAGATGATCCTGGAGGGCCTCCGGAAAAAGACGGAGGAAGTCCCGCCCGCCGTCTCCCTCAAAGACCTGATGATCCAGGGCGTGGCGACCTCCATCGACGCCCTGACCGTCGGCTTTACCATCGCACATTACGGGACGGGCGAAGCATTTGCCGCATCCCTGATCATCGCCGCCGTCACCTTCTGCATCTGCATCGGCGGGCTGCGCATCGGCCGTGTGTTCGGCACCCGGCTGTCCTCCGGCGCGTCCCTGCTGGGCGGATGCATCCTGGTGGCCATCGGGATCAAAATTCTGATGTTCTGACCGCTTGACAGCGCGCCCGCTTTTTGTTATGATCACAGCGTCAAAGGGAGTAGTCGGCGCGGGCTGACCGCGTTTGCAGCGTCGTCATCACGGTGGGTTTCACCCGGCCTGCAAGGAACAGACGAGACTTTGCCGCAGACAGGCGGCGGAGTCTGTTTTTTATGTCTCCATCGCCATCAAGAAAGGGGAAATCTTTTCATGCTGGTTCCTGTTCTCTGGTTTATCCTGGGCCTTGTGCTGCTGATCAAGGGCGGCGACTGGTTTGTGGACGGAGCGGTCGGCATCGCCCAGCGCTTTCATGTGCCGGAAATCCTGATCGGCGCGACGGTGGTTTCGATCGGCACCACTCTGCCCGAGGTCATGGTGTCCGCCACCTCCGCCCTGAGCGGCCACGGCGAGATCGCCTACGGCAACGCGATCGGCTCCGTTATCTGCAACACCGCCCTCATTGCGGCCCTGACCGCCGCCGTGCGTCCCGGCAAGGTGGAAAAGGACAGCCTGCGCATCCCCGTGCTGTTCTTTTTCGGCGCCGCCGTCCTTTATGCCGGCGTCGCTTACCTGACCGGTTATTTTTCCCGGCTCATCGGTGCTGCCCTGCTGGCGATCTTCGTCGTCTACATGGTGCTCACAGTGAGAAAAGCCCTGAAATCCCCGGAACAGTCCCTGAAAGAAAGCGAACCCGCCCGGGATCAGCCGGCAGCGGGCGAAGGCGCGGAAAAAGAAATGCCTCTGTCCAAAGCCATTGTGCTGCTGGTGGTGGGCGCTGCACTGATCGCCTGGGGCGCCAACCTGCTGGTGGACAACGGCACCCTGATCGCCAAGGCCCTGGGCGTGCCCGAAACCGTCATCGCCCTGACCTTCGTGGCCCTGGGCACCTCCCTGCCGGAGCTGGTGACCGCCATCACCGCCCTGATCCACGGCCACAGCGCCCTGTCCCTGGGCAACGTGATCGGCGCGAACCTGTTCAATCTCGTGCTGGTCAGCGGGCTGGCCACTTTCCTGAGCCCCTTCGCCCTGCCCGCCGGCAAGACCATCGCCGGGTACAACGCCTCCCTGGCCGTCGATATTCCCGTGATGTTCCTGGTCATGGGACTGCTGACTGTCCCCGCCCTCATCAAGGGGAAGCTCGCCCGCTGGCAGGGCGTCACGCTGCTGGCCATCTACACCGGCTTCTGCGCGTTCCAGTTTTTCCTTTGATAAGTAAAGGAGATTGATCATGTACCGTCCCGGCAGCAGACTCCGCATTTCTCTGAACGCCCCCGTCACGCTGGCCTTTGTGGGGCTGTGCCTGGCCGCCCAGCTGCTGAACGCGCTGACCGGCGGGGCCGGCAACCGCCTCGTGTTCAGCGTGTACCGCTCTTCTCTGGGCGATCCGCTGACGTATATCCGCAGTTTCTGCCACGTCTTCGGCCACGCGGACTGGGGCCACCTGACGGGCAACATGACCTACATCCTGCTGCTGGGCCCGATGCTGGAAGAAAAATACGGGACGAAAAACATGATCCTGGTGATCGCCGTCACCGCCCTGACGACCGGCGTTTTCAGCCAGCTGTTTTTCCCAAGGGTGATGCTGCTCGGGGCCAGCGGGGTGGTGTTTGCCTTCATCCTGATGTCCTCCGTCACCGTCCGGGAGGATCACACCGTTCCCCTCACCTTCATCCTGGCCGCCGTTTTTTACCTGGGCCAGCAGGCGGTTCAGGGGCTCTTCACCCGCGACAGCGTCTCCCAGTCCACCCACCTGATCGGCGGGGCGGTCGGCACTGCAGCCAGTTTCCTGCTGAACCGGAAGAAATGAAGGCTGACGCCGTTAAAACGGTCGATTTTTCTGCTTGCCAAACCGCGGATTCCATGTTATAATCCTTTCCGCGGCTCATAGAGCGCCAGTTTATGAATCCGCGAAAGCCTTGCTCGCGAAAGAGGTGAAAATGGCATGAAAGAAAAGATCCATCCCAAGTACAACAAATGCATCGTCCGCTGCGTCTGCGGCGCGACGTTCGAGACGGGTTCCACCAAACCGGAGCTGCGTGTCGAAATCTGCTCCCAGTGTCACCCGTTCTACACCGGCAAGCAAAAGCTGGTGGACAGCGGCGGCCGTGTCGATCGCTTCAAGAAGCGTTTCGGTATCTGACCGACAAAAAGAAGCCGGCTTGCACAGGTCTGGCTTCTTTTTACGTTTTAAAGCATTGTGTCAACATCATGGCTGCATAAAGGCTTCTTTATGTCACGCCTGAAAGGAGGAAGCGCAGCAGGGGCCATGCCTCTGCTGCAGAAAACCAGTATGCGTGTGGAAAACGAAAAAAACAGCACCAGTCAAAGGCCCGTTGACATCGGCGGCCAGGCCGTCCTGGAGGGCGTGATGATGAAAGGGCCGAAGGCGTATGCCATCGCCGTACGCCGGCCGAACGGGGACATCGTGGTGTCCCGGACTCCTTATGAACCCCTTTCCAAAAAGCATCCGTGGATGGGTAAACCCTTCATCCGCGGCGCGGTGAGCTTTTTCACCATGCTGGGCCAGGGCATGAAGACGCTGGAAGAGAGCGGCCGCATGCTCGGCACGGCGGACGAGGAGCCGACGAAGTTCGAGTTGTGGCTTTCCAAAAAGCTGGGCAAGGGCATCGACAAGATCGTCATGGGCGTGGCGATGGTGCTGGCGGTCGTCATGTCCGTCGGCCTGTTCGTCCTTCTGCCCAACATCCCCACCCGGCTGCTGACGGAAGCGGGCTGGTCGCCTCTGGCGGTCAACCTCCTGTCCGGCCTGATCCGCACCCTGCTGCTGATCGGCTATATCTGGGCGGTGGGCAAGGTGCCGGACATGAAGCGCACCTTCCAGTACCACGGGTCCGAGCACAAGACCGTCTACTGCCACGAGCACGGCCTGCCGCTGACCCCGGAAAACGCGCAGAAGTTCTCCCGCCTGCACCCGCGCTGCGGGACCAGCTTCCTGCTGATCACGTTCATCCTGTCGATCCTTCTGTATACCACGATCGACTACATCGTCCTGGCCCTGACCGGGTTCAACCTTTCTTCCAGCTACCTGATCAAGGTGGGCAGCCGCCTGCTGCTGCTGCCCCTGGTCACCGGCGTCAGCTACGAGGTTTTAAAGGGCCTGGCCCACTCCGAGACCTCCGTCTGCAGAACCCTCCGCTGGCCCGGCCTGCAGCTGCAGCGCCTGACCACCCGCGAGCCTTCCGATGATATGTGCGAAATCGCCATCACCTCTATGAACGCCGCCCTGGACGGCCTGCCCGAAGTGCCGGAAGAGGACAGAACACCCGAAGGCTGGGTGGTCCTGCACCAGTTCCGCGCGCCGGAAGAAAAAGCAACCGCATGACGATCCTGGAAGCGCTTCGCTGCGCTGAAAAAATGCTGCTGGACGCCGGCGTGCCCGACGCCCGGCTGGACGCCGAATACCTGCTGGCCGGGGTGCTGGACGCGCCCCGGCTGCTGGTCGTTGCCAGCGGGGAAACCCCGCTGACCGACGCAAGGGCGGAACAGTATTTCACCCTCGTCGCCCGCCGGCAGGGCCGGGAGCCTCTCCAGTACATCCTGGGCACCCAGCCCTTCATGGGCTGTTCTTTTTATGTGGACGAGCGGGTGCTGATCCCCCGGCAGGATACGGAAACCCTGTGCGAACAGGCCCTCCTGAACGCGCCGGAAACCGGCGCCGCCCTGGACCTGTGCACCGGCTCCGGGGCCCTGGCCGTCGTGATCAAAAAAGCCATGCCGGCCCTTTCCGTTTCCGCGTCCGACATAAGCGAAGACGCCCTGACGCTGGCCCGGCAGAACGCGGCGTTCAACGGCGTATCCGTCGATTTCCGGGCGGGCGATCTCTTTGCCCCCTTTGAGGGCGAACGCTTTTCGATGATCGTCTCAAACCCGCCCTATATCCCGACCGGCGACCTGCCTGCCCTGCAGGAGGAGGTCCGCCGGGAGCCAGCCCTGGCCCTGGACGGGGGAGAAGACGGCCTTTCCTTTTACCGCCGGATCGCCCGGGAAGCCCCGGACCATCTGACGCAAGACGGCGTCCTGCTGCTCGAAATCGGGTGCGATCAGGGGCAGGCTGTCTGCGGGCTGCTCCGGGAAGCGGGCTTTGCCGCCCCGCAGGTCGTCCGCGATACCGCCGGCAGGGACCGGGTCGTCATCGCCCGGACGCACGGAGGGAGCGCCTATGTTTGAAACGCATTTCGAAGCCCTGAGCGCCCGGTACGAGGAGCTGCTGCTTTCCTCCCACCAGAACGAGGTCATTCTGAACCAGCCGCTGTACCAGAAAACCCTGCGGGAGCTGAGCCGGCTGGAACCCGCGATCCGGGACTGGGAAGCCTACCGGAAGGTGCTGGAAGACATCGAAGGCGCTCAGGAGCTCCGGCAGGATCCGGACCTCAGGGAAGAAGCCCTTCGGGAGCTGACCGTCCTGTCCGGACAGAAGGCGGCGCTGGAAGAAAAGCTGCGCCTGTACCTCATCCCCCGGGACGAGGACGACGACCGAAGCGTCATCATCGAGATCCGCCCCGGCGCCGGCGGGGAGGAAGCCGCCCTGTTCGCCGGCCTGCTCACCCGGATGTATGTCCGCTACGCCGAGCGCCACGGCTTTAAAACCGAAGACATCAGCACTGCCCGCACCGAGCTGGGCGGCGTCAAGGAAGCCGTCTTTTCCCTGGTAGGGCTCGGCGCGTTCGCCCGGATGAAATTTGAATCCGGCGTGCACCGTATCCAGCGCGTCCCGGTGACGGAAACCGCCGGCCGCATCCACACCAGCACGGCGACCGTGGCCGTCCTGCCCGAGGTGGAGGACGTCGAGGTCAGCGTCCAGCCGGAGGAAATCCGGATCGACACCTACCGCGCCTCCGGCCACGGCGGCCAGTATATCAACCGGACGGACTCCGCCGTCCGCATCACCCACCTGCCGACCGGCCTGGTGGTCACCTGCCAGGATGAAAAGAGCCAGACCAAGAACAAGGAAAAGGCCATGAAGGTGCTCAAGTCCCGCCTCTACGAGCGCTACCGCAGCGAAAAGGACGCAGCCTACGCCGAAAAGCGGCGCAGCCAGGTAGGGTCCGGCGAACGGAACGAACGCATCCGCACCTACAATTTCCATGAAAGCCGGGTCACCGACCACCGGATCGGCCTGACCCTGTACAAGCTGGACGCCGTTCTGGACGGCGATCTGGACGAGATCATCGACGCCCTGACCGCGCAGGAACAGACGGAAGCGCTCAAAGAACTGAAAATCTGAGGACATCACATGCATTATGATACCAGGGTGCTTGCCCCGGACGGGGAAGCCCTTCAGCTGGCCGCCAGACTCTTCGAAAACGGAGAGCTGGTGGCCTTTCCCACGGAAACGGTGTACGGCCTGGGCGCAAACGCCCTGAACCCGGACGCCGTGCTCCGGATTTTTCAGGCGAAAGGACGCCCGGCCGACAACCCGCTGATCGTCCACATCTGGCATGAAGATCAGCTGGAACCCCTGTGCGAAGTAACGGACGCCGCCCGGTGCCTGATGGCCGCCTGCTGGCCCGGCCCGCTGACCCTGCTGCTGCCCAAAAAGGCCGCCGTGCCGGACGTGGTGACGGCCGGCCTGCCCTCCGTCGGCGTCCGGATGCCCAGCCATCCCGCCGCAAGGGAAATGCTGCGCGTCTGCGCCCTGCCCATCGCCGCGCCCAGCGCCAACCTGTCCACCCGGCCCAGCCCGACCACCGCCGCCCACGTCCTGGAAGACATGAACGGCCGGATCCCGCTGATCCTGGACGGCGGACCGTGCGAGGTGGGCGTTGAGTCCACCGTGCTGGACCTGACCGGGGACATCCCCACCGTGCTCCGCCCCGGCGCCGTGACCCCGGAGATGATCCGGGAAGCCGCCGGCGCGGTCCGGGTGGCCGACAGCGTGATGCGCCCCCTCCGCGAGGGCGAAGCCGCCCCCTCCCCGGGGATGAAGCACAAGCACTACGCCCCCAAGGGCCGCCTGACCATCATCAAGGGAGAACGGGACGCCGTCGTCAGGGAGATCATCCGCCGCTACGACGAAAGCGAAAACGCCGTGATCCTCGCCTCTTCCGGAAATATCCCCGCTTACGGGGACCGCCGGGTGATGGACATGGGCCCGGATCTCGAGACCGCGGCGCACAACCTGTTCGCCATGCTCCGCCGGGCGGATGACGAAGGGATCGGCCGCCTGTTCGCCGAAGCGGTGCCGGACGGCGGCGTCGGCCTGGCCGTCATGAACCGGATGGCCCGGGCGGCGGGGTTTGATATTGAAGAAATCTGAAAACGGGGCTGTTGCAAAGCCCTGGACAGGGGGTCGCGTCCCCCTGTCGGGCACCCCCTCGCCTTTGCCTC
>JBGUJG010000141.1:0-13575 GCA_045113695.1 Christensenellales bacterium | reverse complement strand
TACCTACGGGTACGCTTTCGGATGCCTTCCTTGATCTGGCACAAAATTCATCCCGCATCTGCACATGTTCTAGACGAAAATCAGTATAAGGAGAATAACCGGCACTTTATTCTTATGCATAACTTTGATGAGACAGAAGAAGTTTTTCCGGAATACTATAAGGTACTCGTAGAGCATCTTCTGGAAAATGGATTAGTATTTGATGAACCTAAGTTTTTATTATCTTGAGTCAAAATAAGGTGCCACTGATGACGCTGGATGACAGAGCTTTACGACACCCATTGTGCTGCCCTTTGAAGGTCATGCAGGGCAGTCCACATGAATGCATGCACAGAATCAACAGGGGAGGTGTTCTTATTTCGGCTTATCAAAGAATGATTTGGTTTCACAACAGAGTTGTGGAGAATGCATATCCGAATGCCGGAACTCTGGCGGAACAATTTGAGATTTCCAACAGGCAGGCACAGCGGGATATTGAATATATGAGGGATTCCATGAACGCACCCCTTCTGTATTGTGCTCGGAAACGAGGATATCGGTATGAGAAAGAGTATGTGCTGCCGAGTTTCTTTCTGTCGGAAAGTGAGAAGGAGACAGTACGGCTGCTGGCAAAGCAGAGTAAGGAATTAAGTTCCTTTGGGTACAGAAAGTATGAGGGACAGGCTGAGATTTTGTCCAAGATATCTGCAGAGCCGGGAAATGGTGAGGATGATAGCGGCATGACAAGAGAACCGTACTTTGCGGAAATTGAGATGTTGGGCGGAAGAGCATCGGCAGCACCGCTGGAATATTTTCTTTGTGGAAAGGCGGAAGGACACACCTATACCTATGCGTTTTTTGATCCGGATGTTTTTATCAGCGTTTTGATTGCCGGCGGTTTGGATTTTCGTATTATAAAACCAAATTGGTTAAGAGAGTATATGAAAGAAAGGCTTTCCGGAATTTTAAAATTGCTATGACATTATATGTCATACCTCCTGTGAGATAATAGGGTCAGAAAGAAAAAGGAGGTGTTTGCTATGGCAAAAAAGAAGCTGGACATTGAGGTATTTTCTGCGTGGAACACTTATGCGGTCAGTATGATGAGTGTACTGGAACACTGCGGAATGTGGAATAAGGAGTACACTTTTCAGAGGTTCTTAAGTGTAACGGGAATTGCATCGCAGTTTTGTGTGGATGAAAATTGCAGTGCGCTGCCGATTACGGATTATGACTGGATGGAGGAACATGCTCGTTTTACGGAGCGAATCGGTGTGCGGACGAAGAAGTACTATGCCGCACCGGGTGCGGAGGAATATTCCGTAAAGCAGAAGGAAGCAATTACGGCAATCAAAAAAAGTATCGAGGATGGCAAAGCCTGCGTAGTATGGGGCATCGATACAGGTGAGTTTGGCGTGATTACCGGTTACGACGATGAGGACAAGGTGTTCTTTTCAAAAGGAATCGGGAGTCGGAATATGAATGCCAGCATGCCGGTTTTATACAATAATCTGGGGAAAACCTTTGAATGGGCCCCGGTGTTATATTGTGAAATTCCGGAAGCCGCACAAGAGGCAGATTGGAATCAGGCTTATGTGGGGGCGCTTCGTCTGTATGTACAGGGAATGAAAGCAATCTGTGAGAATGGACGATCATACGGTCTGGCAGTGTATGATACCATTGTGAAAGCAATACGGGAGGATAGGTTGGATTCCTTTGGCTTTAAGTATTGCATCGGAATTTTTTATGAAAGAAAGGGCGCATTATTACTGTATCTGGAGGAGCAGCAGAAGGTACAGACGAATGAATTATTGGAAAAGCTGACAGAGTCGTTCCGGACGACAGTTGAGTTATACCGCAGGTTAATGTTTGAGATACTCGGCGGAGGAACCGAAGGATGGAATTCCCTGTTTGAACCGGTGGATAAGACGTGTTATCCGGAGATTGTCAATGTGCTGGAAGAGTTAAAAGCAAGTGAGGAACGGAATGCGGAGCTTGCGAGGTGTGCGGCAGACGGGATATAGAGCAAAACAGTAAGCGATGCTGTATGATGAGGATGAATTGCTTACACTGCGGGGTATTCCAGACACAAGAAGCTTTACTGATCTGTCAAAGTTATGGCAATGGGCCTCAAGCGGGAATGACCGCCTGCTCCAATGAAACCCGGCGTTCGCAAGGGATCCCGTCCCGCCGGAATCCGCACTGATATTGTTATGACAGAGTCTCCCTGAACGCCATCATCCGGAAGCAATCCGGCGGCTCCGGAGTGAGGATGCCGTCAGTCTCTGTGATACAGTCCGCCTGAAAAGCCCTTCGCCGCGGAGGAACTCTTCCGCAAGCGGAGGGCTTTTCATATTGTTCTTTGATCCCGGGCTTTCGGCCCGGTTTTTCCTGACTGTTTCTCCCGGCGAACAGCAGAACAGATGCAGGCGTCATGTCATCCGGACAGCGGTACCGCCGGCAGCCGTCAGCCGCGTTTGTGATTGCTCCTGCCTCCGGCATGGCAGACAGATCCGGCCGGGACGATGCAGCTGCTCAGCGCATCCATGATCCTGGTTTACCAGCTTTCCTTCAGGTCCTCCGGATGACGCAGGCGCAGGGCGGCGGCTTCTTCGGCACGGCCCGTCTGTTCCAGGCGTTCACAGTATGCGGCCAGATAGCCGCGGCAGTGGAAGGGCCCGCCTTCCCGGATGACGCTCCACATGGGGTCGGTGTCGGAACGGGCAATATTCTTCTGCATGTTTTCCGCCACCCAGTGCTCCAGATACCAGGCGCCCTTCCAGCAAAGCTCCGGCTTTTCTTCCGCCAGGTTATGCTGTTCGTGCGGGTCGTTTTTCAGATCGAAAAGCTCGTCCGGCTCGTTCAGGTGATATCCGTCATGGTAGGTGCGTATGTAAATGTAATCTTCAAAGCGAACCGCCCGCTGGCACACATGGGCGCACTGGCTGACGACCAGGTATTCCCGACCGCCGTCGTTTCCGCTGCGCACCAGATCCGCGTAGCTCTCCCCGTCGTAATCGAAGGGAGTGATCTTGCCCGTCACCCGGTTGGCCGTAAATGCGGGCACGCCGCCCAGCAGATCGATCAGCGTAGGCAGCAGGTCCAGCTGATAGTGGAAACCGCGCGAAACGGCGTCCCGCGCGCAGCCGGGCCACTTGATGATCATGGGGATATGCGTCACGATGCCGTCCGCTTCGCCGTGCTCGCAGTAGGAACCCAGTTCCCCCAGGGATTCCCCGTGGTCGGAGGAAATGATCACCGCCATATCGTCATAGATGCCCTGGGCGCGCAGCCTGTCCAGAATGATGCCCACGGCCCGGTCGGCGTACCATACGCCGGTATCATATTCGTCGATCAGATGTTTGAAGTCCTCCAGACTGTCGACCTGGGTCATCTGGCGGGGATGGGCTGCGTCGGGGGTATTGGCATAGCCGTTCACTTCCCTGGCGCTGTGGGCGCCGACACAGTGCTGCCGCTGGTACTGAAGCAGTTCGTCCGTCATCCAGTCATCCGGCAGCGGTTCGTTTTCGAAGGGCTTTCCGTATTTTTCCGGCGTGCGGTACGGGATATGGGGGTCCCACAGGTGCACATGCAGGAACCAGTCCTTCCGCTCCCGGTTGTCTTCCAGCCATTTGAGGGCAATGGGCAGCACGTCGTCCGCCGGTTCCAGGCCACGTTTGCCGACGTTGTAGCATTCGTTGAACCCGCCGTAGAACCACCATGCCCCGTGGCGGTCGGCAAAGGAAGAAACCGTCGCGGTGTGCATCCCGGCACGGCGCATCACCGCCGGCAGGCTGAAGCGGCCGAAACCGTCCTGCATGGCCCTGTCAGGCCCTTCCCAGCGCATCTCGGCATTTTCACCGCCGTGGTTGATGCAGCCGGTATGGATTCCGAACCGGCCGCTGATCAGCCCGGCGCGGGAAGGCAGGCAGGGAGCGTCCGAGCAGTAATAATCCGTAAACCGGATGCCTTCCCGGGCGACACGGTCGATGTTCGGCGAGGTGTTCCGGCCGTAGCCGTAGCAGCCCAGGTGGTCCGGGCGGAGGGTGTCAATATCCACATACAAGATCCGCATAAAACGCCTCCTCATTCAATCAGCCGTCAGAACGGCAAAAGACTCCACAGGGCGGACAGGGGCAGCACCAGCGGCAGCGCCGGGATCATATTGGCGATGGCCGTTTTTTTGATGCCGGATACCCGCAAACCTGCCGCCAGGGTGAGAATTCCCCCGCAGGCCATGAAATCCCGCAGCATGGTTTCCGTCATCATCGGCGCAA
The DNA here is from genome assembly GCA_045113695.1 of Christensenellales bacterium. Classification (GTDB taxonomy): domain Bacteria; phylum Bacillota; class Clostridia; order Christensenellales; family Aristaeellaceae; genus UBA4246. The sequence goes on along the minus strand of JBGUJG010000141.1, from coordinate 9,319 downwards.
TCAGCTTTCCCAGCCCAAAGAGCAGCAGCATGATCACAGCCGTCGGGATGCTGACCAGCATGACCGGCATGCCCAGGGAAATCGCAAATACCATGGCGGTAAAGCAGTCCAGCACCGATTTGGAAAGCAGCACGCTGTGATCCCCGCTCATGCTGGACAGGAACACCCCGTAGATTCCAAACCCGCTGAAGCAAAAGAGCACGATGACCGTCAGCAGGTGATCCATATCGGTACAGTCCTGCCGGGGCAGCTTTTGAAGAGCCGCTCCCGCAGCGGATTGGATTTTATCCTCCAGATGAAGCAGATCCCCGATCAGGCTGCCCAGCACAACGGCCAGGATCACCGGAGCCATGGCGGAAACCCTGACAATGGAATTGATCCCGATGGCGCAGGCGCAGAAACCGAAAATGACGGTCAGGTATTCCCGGGTGTTCTTTGGGACTTTGCCGCCGATTCTCCACCCCAGGAAACCGCCCAGGAAAACCGCGGCAGCGTCCGCGATGACGCCGATGGGCATCCGGTTACACCCCGCTTCCTGCCTGCCGGAGCCGCGCGGTGATATCATCCACGGTGAGGCCGTCCAGCCCGGGCGTCACGATGTCCGCTTCCGGCAGGGCTTCACGCGTTCCGATGCCGACCGCTGCCATACCGCCCCGGTGGGCTGCCTCGATCCCAGCCACGGCATCCTCAAACACGATGCATTCCTCCGCAGGAAGGCCCAGGGCTTTTGCCCCCTCGGTGAATACCTCCGGGTCGGGCTTGGCCCGGCTGACCCTGTTGCCGTCAATGATGGCGTCGAACAGGTCCGTAATGTGCAGGCCGTTCAGGATGGTCATGCTGTTTTTGCTGGCGCTGCCCAGGGCAGTCTTATATCCTTTGCGCCTGGCGTCTTCCAGGAATTCCCGGACGCCGGGAAACAGCTCGTCTTCCCTGAGGTGCGTGATGTATTCCACATAACGGGCATTTTTTTCGGCGCAGCAGGCTTCCTTTTCCGTCTGACTCATGGTGCGGCCGCCGATTTCCAGGATGATCTCAAAGCTGGCCATGCGGGATACTCCCTTGAGCCGTTCATTGTCCTCCTTTGTAAAAACAATGCCCAGCCGGTCGGCCAGTTCCTTCCAGGCCAGATAATGATACTTGGCCGTATCCACCAGAACACCGTCCAGGTCAAACAGCAGGCCTTTCCATTCCCTGTTCATCTCATTCTTCCTTTCCCGCATTACAGATGCGCGTCCCATTTGCCGCAGAAGGCATCCACCGGGCTCCTGCCCTTGAATTCACTGCGGCCCATCAGCTTTTCCACCAGCCGGGAAATGCAGTGATCGTTGTTGGAATAACAGTTGATGTAGGTTTTCACCCTCGGGAAATCCAGCAAGTGGTAAGGATTTTCCAGGGAAACAAATACCGTCGGGACGTCGTTGATGTAATGGCCGCAGTCAGCGCCCATCGGCTGTTTCCATTCGATGCGGACCACCGTCTGATTGCTCTTGGTGGAGAGGTTGGCCACATACAGAATGAGATCGTAGTTTTTCACAACGTCCTCATATTTGGTGGTAAAGCCTTCCCCATAAGGCTGCGGCACGAAATCGTCGATCTCAAATCCTTCCTTCTGCAGCAGTTCCCGAACCTTCATCGCAGCCGGGACGGACTTGTAGTTGCCTTCGCCTCCGGCCGGCGGCTCGATGGCGTAGAAAAGGATCTTTTTATATTTTTCTCTGCTCAGCGGCAGCACGCCCCGCTGTTCCTTGACCAGGGTAATGCCCCGGTCTGCGCATTCCTCCGCCCAGGCCTGATGCCTGGCGCAGCCCACGACCTCCTTTGCCTTCGCTTCGTCAGCTTCCGGCGCTCCTTTATGCAGGCCCAGCGCGGCTTTCACGGCCAGGATCCTGGTCACGGCTTCATCCAGCCTCTCCGGCGTAATGACGCCCCGCCGGATCCCGTCCAGCATGAAGCCGTAATCCTCCTCCAGGTTCCTAGCGAACAGGAACATGTCGCATCCGGCGGCGATGGAAGCGGGCACTGCATCCCGGCGGCTCATGGCCAGGGTATAGCCCGCCATGGTGGTGGCGTCCGTGCAGATCATGCCGTTGAAGCCCAGCTTTCCCCGCAGCAGTCCCTGAATCAGTTCCGGGCTCAGGGAACCGGGGAGGATCTCCTCGTCCCGGAGAGCCGGATTCAGGCGTTTGCTCCAGGCAGGCTGCATGATATGGCCGATCATGGCCGTCAGGGAGCCGGCTTCGATCCCCGCCCGGTATGCCGCCCCGTAGGTGTCCATCCATGTTTCGCAGTCCATGCTGTTGATGGACGTGACCAGGTGCTGGTCCCGCTCATCCTGGCCGTCACCGGGGAAATGCTTGATGGAAGCGGCCAGGCCCAGGCGCTGCACCGTGCGCACGTAAGCCGCGCCCATTTCCCGGACGCATTTGGGGTCGGATCCGAAGGTACGGGTGTTGGTGATGGGGTTGCGGAAATTGGTGTCGATATCGATGATGGGGGCGAACGCCCAGTTCGCGCCGACCGCCCGGGCCTCCAGCGCGCAGGCCTCGGCCATTTTTTCCGCCATGCCCACATCACCGGTCGCGGCGATTTCCATAGGAGACCCGACCAGCGTCCCTTCCGTCACGATGCCGTTGCCGCCTTTTTCCAGGTTGGCGGCAATCAGCAGCGGGACATTGGCCCGCCGCTGCAGCGTATTCGAAGCGGCCACGGCCCTTGCCGCCGGCACCACGCGGTACATGCAGCCGCCCGGGGAAAGGATGCCGTAGACGTAATCGAATTCCTCAGGCTTCGCTTCCTTGAACAGCACGCAGAAAAGCTGGCCCGCTTTTTCTTCCACAGTCATCCGGTCCCGGGTCTCCCTGACCCAGCGGACCGCTTCATCATCCAGGAAAAATGGGTTGGCCTTCAGATCAATCATTTCTTTTCCTCCAAGCTCTGTTTTTCTTTGTCGCTGTTCCTTTCCTGCAGCGGTGTAATCCCGAATCTTTCATGGTAATTATGCGTGAAATATGAATAGTTCCCGTATCCGACCGCCTCGGCGATCTCGCTGATGCGCATCCTGCTCCCCCGCAGCAGACGGCGGGCCGCCTCCAGCCGGGTCATGGCCACATAATCCTTGATGGACATGCCCAAATGCCGCCTGAAAATACGCGACAGATAGTCCGGATTCAGATGCACATACGCGGCCAGTTCATCGCGGCGCAGAGGTTCCTGCATATGATCGTTGATATAGCGGCAGACGGTCTGCGTGACGGATTCAGGGGTACTGTAAACAAACTGGCTGCGGAAAAACCCCGTCACATGCCGGATCAGCTCCACCATGCCGGATATATTCCGGATGGCCCGGTTCTGAAGCTCCGTATCCTCTTCGCTGCCGAAGAGCATCTCCGCCTTCCAGCCCTTTTCCCACATGAAGGCATAGATCACCTGAATAAACTGCAGATAAAACCCCTGCAGGGCGGCGCGGTTCATTTCCCCGGCAGCTTTCATCCGCTGCAGCTGCTCAATGACTTCCGTCTCCGCAATTTCAAAATTTCCCTGGTTCAGCATCCGCCACAGGTCATACATCTGCAGGTGCTGGTAGTTCCGCGAATCGGGTTTCATTTCATCGTAATGATAAACCCCGGTGCTCATCACGACGTTATTGCGCATACACAGCTCGAGTTCCGGCCATTTTCCAGGCGTGTCCCTGATCAGAAGGGGTCCGGCGGCATACATGCTTGTCTGCCAGCCGTACCTTGTTTCAAGTTCCTTCCTCAGAATGTCCAGCTGCTCCCGGATCTGCTGCCACTCAGGCTCTATCCCCGATCTGTTCTGCAGGAAGAGCGCCATGATATCATTCTGCATCCAGGTGACAGCCTGAAGCTCATCCAGGGAAAGGAAAAGCGTTTCTGCCGTCTTGCTGGTATACATACTGATGACCGTACGGGGGGTATCCGTGTTTTCACGCCGGTTGGTGACATGGATCAGGACGAGCCACCCCAATTGATCCAGATGTGGGATCAGGCCCAGCTTTTCCAGATAAACCAGGTCCAGTTCATTGCGGGCATGGGTCAGAAGGCCCCGCATTCCCTGACCGATCATGGCATAATGCTGCTGATGAAACGCATCCAGGATCAGCTTGGTCTCGCGCCGCTTCCGGAGGGCCCGGACAGCCGTCCGGAGAGAGTCAATCACTTCCTCCCGGGTATCCTGGCGGGTAATGACAGAGACAGCCTGCTGATTCATGGCGCGGCGAACAGCCGCCGCGTCCGGTTTCTCCAATACAAGCACCCATTCCCACGCAGCTTTGGACGCAGACATGATGTCCGTAAGCCGGTCCGGAATTCCGGGAGAGCCGGAAGGAAGGAAAAACAGGTATTCTTCCTCTCCGGTCAGTGCTTCGGCGGCTGGAATCAGCCGATCAAATCTGGCCGCTTCGCCGATCTCCGTTTCCTGCAGCCGGCCTTGCAGCCATAAAGCCAGGGAATCATTCACCCACAGGATGATTGCTTTCATCATCAAACCCTCATGGCATACAGGCCGGGATCGTCAGCCGCCGGGATCATCCTGGCGGTCCTCTTCATCCACAAAAAGATTGGTCAGTTCGTCAATCCGCAGCGTGTCACGCCGTCCCCGGGTCCGTCCGGACACGAGAAAACAGATCACTGTGCCTGCGGCGATCAGGCCCAGCAGGGGCCACAGAGCGCTCCATACATCCATCTGCCGTCCTCCCTGACATATCAGACCAGGCGATAGCGGGCATACATATCCGCGGGAGCCTCGTTCTCGTCAAACAGCCGTTTCATGGCATCCAGCATGCGCGCTTTGATTCCTTCGTCCGTCAGCGGCTTTTCCTGATGCGGGTCCTCCTGGAGATCAAACATCAGGTCTTCGCCTTCTTTCTGGGCGTTGACAAAGCGGGGATTGGGGCGGATGCGGATTTTCATCACCGGGCAGCCCTTGGTAAAGGGAAAGGGTTCCGCCATTTCAGCCGTCCGCATCTCGTCCAGGGTGAACAGAGAGCGCATATGGGTCGGCATATGGGTATATTCGTAAACCGGCGCATCCATATCCTGTACCGCGCGCATGTACACGATGCGGCCGTCCGTCACGTTCATGGGCCCGCCGTGGTAACCGAACAGCGCGTAATCCCTGACCGGCGTATCGTTCCTGACGGTATCGCGCAGCGGCTTGCCCATCATATCCTTTGGGATCTCCACGCCGAAATACTCAAGCAGTGTCGGGGCCAGATCGATGGTCTGCACAAGGGCCTGCCGGTGACCGCCGGCAGCTTCCGGACAGCGGGGGTCCCAGATCCACAGCGGGGTATGCACCAGTTCGTCGTAATTGGGCATGGGCCCTTTGCCCCACCAGCCGTGCTCCGCCAGGAAAAAGCCGTGGTCGGTATTCACGATGAGCATGGTGTCCTTCCACAGGTCCATCTCATCCATTTTGTCCAGCACCCGGCCCAGCTGCTGATCGCAGAATTCGGTGAGGGCAAAATACTTTTTCCGCATCTTTTCCACGGCTTCCCGGTCTTCCCGCACGGGGCCGTAGGGCGGCCAGTCGGGCAGGTCGGTTTCGTCGGGGCTGAAGTATTTCCCGTCAAAAGACTCGGGGGAAGTAAACGGTTCATGCGGGTCAAACGTCTCGATGGTCAGGAACCAGCTGTCGTACTTCCCGTTTCGGGCAAGGAAATCCAGGCCGTTATCGAACGTCTGGTGCATGGAGTAATCCGCTTCCGTCCGCAGGACTTCCCGGTTGTGCATGTTCTGCCATCCGCCGCGGCTGCGCAGCTGTCTGAGCGTCCCGGTCGTCTGCTCGGGGCTCATCTGGTTTTTCGCAAATTCCGTCGGCGGCGGGGTCAGATCGGCAATATAGGTGTCGCTTTCCTGGCCTCGGTAGCATACCCAGGAGGAATACCTGCTGTGATAGGTGCAGCCGCCGTCTTCCACGTAGTGATAATGGTCAGTAGCCAGATGAGTATATATGCCGTGCTGCTTGAGGATCTGCGGCATGGAATCGTCAAAGGGCTCGATGGGGCCCCAGTCCCGGTGCAGCATATTGTAACGGCCGGTGTGAATTTCACGCCGGGCCGGCATGCAGGGCAGGGACCCAACATAGCTGCGGTCAAATGATACCGTATGGGCTGCCAGCCGTTCAAAATTGGGCGCCGGAATCGGTCCGCCGTTGACGGACAGCAGATCCCGCCTCAAAGAATCGAACATCACCATGATGGCTTTCATGGACAGTACCTCCTCGGTTTGACTTTCATATCATTCTGCGAACGGCAGATCATAGCGCCGGTATGCTTCTTCCGGAGCATCGCTTTCCCGGAACAGCCTCGCCATGGCGGACAGCAGCCTTGCTTTCTGCCTTTCATCCGTCAAAGGGCGATTCTGTCCGGGATCGGATGTCAGGTCAAAAAGCAGGTCCTGCCCCTCATCCTGCGCAGCGGCAAACCGGGGATTCGCCTTGCCCCGGATCCGCATGACGGGACAGCCCTTGGTAAAGGAAAAAGGCGGAACCATTTCGGCCGTGCGCATTTCCTCCGGCGAAAACAGGGAACGCATATGTGTGGGCATGTGCGTATACTCGTAGAAAGGAACCTTCATATCCTGCACAGCCCGCATCAGCACCCAGTCCCCGTCTGTCACGCTGATGGGCGAACCGTGATAGCCGAACAGGGCGTAATCCCGAAGCGGCGTATCATGGCACACGGCGCTGCGGAGCGGCTTTCCCTGCATATCTTCGGGGATTTCCACCCCGAAATATTCCAGCAGCGTCGGCGCCAGGTCAATCGTCTGCGCCAGCGCGCGTCGGCGCTGCCCCGCCGCTTCGGGGCACCGGGGATCCCAGATGAACAGGGGGATATGCACCAGTTCCCCGTAATTGGGCGAGAAGCCTTTCCCCCACCAGTCATGCTCCGAAAGAAAGAAGCCGTGATCCGTATTGACGATGAGCATGGTATCCTTCCACAGGTCCTTCTCATCCATTTTATCCAGCACACGGCCGAGCTGCGCGTCGCAGAACTCCGTCAAAGCGAAGTACTTCTTACGCATTTTATCGACCATATCCGGAGATTCCTTTACCGGGCTGTAGGGAGGCCAGTCCGGGAAATCCGCATCGTCCGGGCTGAAATAACGGCTGTTGAAGGCTTCCGGGGAGGTAAACGGTTCGTGAGGGTCGAATGTTTCGATGGTCAGGAACCAGTTGTCGAACCGCCCGTTCCGCGAAAGGAAATCAAGCCCGTTGTCAAAGGTCCTGTGCATGGGGAAGTCTTTTTCCGAATGGATGATTTCCCGGTTGTGCATGTTGCACCAGCCGCCCTCCATCCGCATCTCCCGCATTTTCCCGATCAGGTTTTCCCCGCTGAACTGATTGGGCGCCAGCTCGTCCGGGTGCGGCGTCAGGTCGGCCACATAGGCGTCATGCGCCTGGCCGCGCTCGCACACCCAGGAGGAATAGCGGCTGTGATAGGTGCAGCCGCCGTCTTCGACATAGTGGTAATGGTCGGTGGCCAGGTGCGTATATACGCCGTGCTGCTTCAGGATCTGGGGCATGGAGTCGTCAAACGGTTCCATCGGGCCCCAGCTGCGGTGCAGCATGTTGTACCGTCCCGTGTGGATTTCCCGCCGGGCCGGCATGCAGGGCAGGGAGCCTGCGTAAAACCGGTCAAATACTGCCGCGTGCCCGGCCAGCCTGTCAAAGTTGGGCGTATGAACCGGTCCCCCGTAACAGGACAGGAGATCTCTTCTCAGGGAATCATACATCACCATGATCGCTTTCATCCGGCTGTACCTCCCCGGTCAAATAAGCAGGACGGCGGCAAATCGCTTTACCGCCGCCCGAAGCATATCCGTTAAGCTCCCTGCGCCGCCAGCTTTGCGCGGGTTTCCTTCGCAAGCGCGATGCGGGCTTTTTTGTCTTTATGATACTGGAATTTATGCTCGTTCATCCGGTAGATCATGAACACCAGCCAGACGCTGTACTTGATGCAGGTCTGCATATAGTCGCTCAGGCCCACCGTCGTGAACTTGGCCAAACCGACCACCAGGAACTGTACGCTCAGCGCGCCGGCCAGAATGCCGATGACCGGATTGGACTTCCGGGCCAGCCACACGCCGACAGCCATGGGGAACATGTTGGCGAACACGGTGGAGTTGGAGTTCATGCCCAGCACGGGCACCAGGCTGCTCTTGTACGCCGTATCGAATACGCCCGCCACGGCGACCAGCGCGCCGGCCGCGATATAGCAGAAGACGGCGTTTGAGTAGATGTTGATGCCGCTGTCGTTGGCAAGCTTCTGGTTGCCCTGGATGGCCCGGCGGTTATAGCCGAAGGAACTGTACTGGTACAGGTAGGTCATGACCAGCAGGATAATCACGGTGACAGCCGCGATAAAGCCCCAGTTGGACAGGATCTCAACCCCGGGCTTGCCGAACAGGTTCAGGCCCTGCTGGTTGTTGGCGCTGAAGGAGATACACTCAAACACCAGCGAGATGCCAAGGCCCAGGACCATCGGCAGGATGCGCAGGTTGATGAACAGGAAGCCCACGAAGCCGCCCGCGAGCATGCCGACGATCATGCTGAAAATCAGCACGCCCACGCCGCCCAGGTTCAGCGACAGCGCCAGGTTGCCGCCCAGGATGCAGCCCAGGTACATCTGGGAGCCGGTGGACGTATCCATGCGGCCTACGGGTAGGTTGCAGTTCAGGCCCAGGGCGAAACAGAAGGACGAAACCAGGTTTCGCATCAGCGTGATCCAGTCTACCGTGGAGTTCATGGTGTGCGTACCGGTGATGCCGATATCCAGCACCTCCATGACCAGCCACACCGCAGCCGGTACGGCGATGGTGAAAAGCGTATTTGCAAGCATTATGTGTTTTTTCCGGAATACCTGCCATTTGCTCATCGTTCAGCACTCCTTTTCAGCTGCGGTGCGGCGTAATCATCAGGCGGGAAAACTCAGCGCTGGCTTATCCACTCGGTGATGTGAGCGTAGTCCACCTGAGCCATCAGCGCGTTGATGGTTTCGGGGGTGGCGCCGTCCGCCATCATCTGATCGACAAAAGCGTAGTCGGCGATCCAGGAATTGGTATCGCGGTTGTCCCAGGTGCCGGTGGTCGCCAGCTCTTCGGGAGACTGAATGGCAATGAAGCCGAAGGTGTAGCGCGGGACGGTGCCGTCCGCGTTGCGGCAGGCGGTATCACGCTTGCCAGCAAGCATGTTCATCATGGCGGCGAACATGGTGGCAGTCATGCAGGAGATGGACTTGACGGCAGCCAGGTCAACGCTGGGGTTGCCCTGCGGGTCACTGGTGTTGAAGGCAGTGCTC
>JBGUJG010000140.1:0-3515 GCA_045113695.1 Christensenellales bacterium | reverse complement strand
TACCTACGGGTACGCTTTCGGATGCCTTCCTTGATCTGGCACAAAATTCATCCCGCATCTGCACATGTTCTAGACGAAAATCAGTATTATTTATGTCAGGATCCGAGCTTTTCCAGACCCAGATCAATCCTGCGAAGGGTTTCCTCCCGGCCCAGCAGATAGGCGATTTCGATGGCGCCGCCCGGAGTCGACAGGAGGCCGGAAATCGCAATCCGCAGCGGCCAGAGGACGGCTGCGTTCTTTTTGCCCGCCGCGGCGATGGCCGGGATCAGTGTATCATGGAGGACGGTTTCGGCCCATTCGGGGACATCCTTCAGTATGTCCCGGCAGAAACGGAGGGCTTCCGGCGCGCTTTCCTGAGAGCTCTTCTGCTTCTTGTTGTCATAGAGCGTCAGGTCATAGTCCGGCAGTTCATAAAGGAAACGCACCATGTCCGGAATGCAGCTGAAGATGTCGGTGCGGCCCTGCATGAGCTCCGCCAGGCGGCGGTAATCAAAAGTTTTATCGCTGCCAAGCGCCTTGTCAAACCATGGTTTCGCCTTTTCCAGATAATCCTCGAAGGGCATTTTCCGGATATACTCGGCGTTGAACCAGGTCAGTTTGTTGACATCGAAGATGCCCGGGGATCTGCTCAGGTGGGAGACGTCAAAGGCTTCCACCAGTTCCTCCAGGGTAAAGAACTCGCGTTCGTCGCCGGGGTTCCAGCCGACCAAAGCCAGGTAGTTGATGAGCGCCTCGGTCAGATAGCCCTTCTCAATATAATCGGAATAATAGGCGTCGCCGTCCCGCTTGGAGAGCTTGTGGGTCGCGTCCCGCATGACGGTGGGCAGATGAATGTAAGAAGGAATCTCCCAGCCCAGCGCTTCGTACAGGAAGTTGTAGCGGGGCGTGGAGGACAGGTATTCCATGCCGCGCATGACGTGAGTGATGCCCATCAGATGGTCGTCGATGACGTTCGCAAAGTTGTACGTCGGCATGCCGTCCTGCTTGATCAGCACCATGTCATCCATCGCTTCGGCGTTGGGAAAGGTCATATCGCCGAAGACCATGTCATGGTAGCTGGTTTCGCCCTCAGTCGGGGCATTCATGCGGATGGTCCAGGGAACGCCGGCGGCCAGCTTGGCTTCTACCTCGGCGGGGCTCAGGTGCAGGCAGTGTTTGTCATATTTCCAGGTGCCGCCCGCAGCTTCCACGGCCGAGCGCCGTTCGTCGATTTCTTCCCTGGTGCAGAAGCAGTAGTAGGCATGGCCGGAGCGGACAAGCTGTTTGGCGTAGGGCATATAGGTGGCTTTGCGCTCGGACTGGATATACGGGCCGCAGGGGCCGCCGATGTCCGGGCCTTCGTCCCAGTTGAGGCCGCAGGCGCGCAGCGTATCATAAATGACATCGGTCGCTCCCTCGACATACCGCTCCTGGTCTGTATCCTCGATGCGGAGAATAAATTTGCCGTGGTTTTTCCGGGCGAATAAATAGGCGTACAACGCCGTGCGGACCCCGCCCAAATGCATGAAGCCGGTGGGGCTCGGCGCAAATCTGGTTCTGACTTCCATGGGTTTCTCCTTAAGATCTGACGATCAGTTCTTTTTGTTCTGTTTGGCAAAGCTGTCCCGGAGGCCGACCGTGCGGTTGAAGACCGGCAGCTCGTCCGAAGAATCAGGATCCTTGCAGAAGTAGCCGGTGCGCAGGAACTGGTAGGTGGTGCCGGGTTCCGCGCCGCGGACGACAGGCTCCACCAGCCCGCGCAGCACCGTCAGGGAATTCGGGTTCAGCCGGCTGATAAAGTCCTTCCTGTCCGGAGCGGTTTCTTCGGCTGTTTCATCCGCTTCGTCCGCGTCGGCGGCATCCGGGGCTTCCTCTTCCGCGTCATCCGTCAGGAGGGGTTCGTACAGCCGGGCTTCAAAGGGAACGGCGTCTTCGGCGCTCACCCAGTGCAGGGTCTTGCCTTTGATTTTGCGGTCGGCGCCGGGCGTGCCGGATTCGGTATCGAAATCAACCGTGCAGAGAACAGCGGTGATATTGCCGTTTTCATCCTTTTCGCATCCGTCGCAGCGGACGATATAGGCGCTCTTGAGCCTGACTTCGTTGCCGGGGAACATCCGCATGTATTTTTTCTCCGGTACTTCCATGAAATCTTCCTGTTCGATATAGATCTCACGCCCGAAAGAAATGGTATGGGTTCCCATTTCGGGATGGTCCGGATGGTTTTCCACGGCGATCTCTTTCGTCTTTCCTTCCGGCCAGTTGGTCAGGATCACTTTGAGCGGGCGGAGCACCGCCATCACCCGGGCGGACTTTTCGCCCAGATCATCCCGCACGCAGCTTTCCAGCACTGCGGCGTCCACGACGGAATCGGCTTTGCTCATGCCGATGCGGCTGATGAAATCCCTGACCGCTTCGCCTGTATAGCCGCGGCGGCGCAGGCCGGAGAGGGTCGGCATCCGCGGATCGTCCCAGCCGGAAACATAGTGCCCTTCCACCAGGGAGCGCAGATGCCGCTTGCTCATGACCGTGTTGGTCATGTTAAGGCGGGCAAACTCGATCTGCCGGGGTTTCCCGGGCAGGAGGTTCTGCGCGTGCTCCACCACCCAGTCATACAGCGGGCGGTGAATCTCATATTCCAGCGAGCACAGGGAATGGGTGATCTCTTCCATCGCGTCGCCGATCGGGTGGGCAAAGTCATACATGGGGTAGATGCACCACTTGCTGCCGGTACGCCAGTGTTCCTTGTACTTGATGCGGTACATGGCAGGATCCCGCATAACCAGGTTGGGGGAGGCCATGTCGATCTTCATGCGCAGGGTCTTGCTGCCCTCCGGAAACTCACCGGCCCGCATGCGGCGGAAAAGATCCAGGCTTTCTTCTGCCGGACGGTCCCGCCAGGGGCTGTTTCTGCCGGGTTCCGTCAGCGTGCCGCGGTAGGCCCGCATTTCTTCCCGGGAAAGCTCGTCCACGTACGCCAGTCCCCGCCGGATCCAGTCTTCCGCGATCTCATAGCATTTGTCATAATAGTCGGAAGCGTAAAACAGACCGCCCGTCCAGTCAAAGCCAAGCCAGTGAATATCTTTTTCGATATTCAGAACATATTCCATATCTTCCTTGGCGGGATTGGTGTCGTCAAAGCGAAGATTGCACTTGCCGCCGAATTTCTCCGCTGTCAGGAAGTCCATGATCAGCGCCTTGCAGTGGCCGATATGCATATAGCCGTTCGGCTCCGGAGGAAACCGGGTGTGAACGGATTCGTACCGTCCGTCCGCTAGGTCCTTTTCGATGGCGTCCCAGATGAAATTGGAAGTTTCACGCGTATTGTCCATGCTGGTATCTCCTTACAAATTGAAGCTTGAGTGTCGGACTTCATGATGGGAAACGTTACCTATTATAAACGATCAAAAGGCAAATTACAAGCTTTCATTCAAGAAGGGCCGGATTCAGATTGTACGGGCGTCAATCATCGGTAACATGAAAGCCAAGCAACAATCTGTCAGGGGAAGGGTGGAGATTTTCCGGCTCTACGGATG
>JBGUJG010000139.1:0-28682 GCA_045113695.1 Christensenellales bacterium | reverse complement strand
ATTTGGGCAGGTTAACACGCGGAAGGGCCTGGAACTGATGACCCCCGGCAACAAGGAGCATGCTGTTGACGGCGCGGCGATGCTGCTGTTCAACCCCACCACCAAAGAAAACGGCGGTATCTTCTGCCAGCCGCAGGGCTGGGCAATCCTGGCGGAGAGCCTGCTGGGCCACGGCGGCCGCGCCTTCCAGTACTTCAAGGAAAGCTGCCCCGCCGCTTATAACGACCGGGCGGAAATCCGTGAAGTAGAGCCTTATGTCCATTCCCAGTTTATTGAAGGCCACGAGACGCCCCAGCCGGGCCGCGCGCATGTACACTGGCTGACCGGTACGGCCTCCACCGTCATGGTCGGCTGCGTGGAGGGCATTCTCGGTCTCCGCCCGACGCCGGAAGGGCTGAGGATTTCTCCCGCCATTCCCGCCGAATGGGACGGCTTTGAGATGGATAAGGTATTCCGCGGAAAACAGCTCCACATCAAAGTGGACAATGCCGCGCATCACGAGGGCGGCGTGAGCAAAGTCCTGGTCAATGGGAAAGAAACGGAATCCGAACTGCTGACGGATGATCTGCTGACCGACGGCGCTGAAATCACCGTCGTCATGTAAACACCTGAAAGAGGCTGCCGCTCCGGATCACGGCAGCCTCCGCTTTTTCTGCCGGGACTGTCAGAACACATTGCTGATGACGTTTTTCTTGAATCGGGCTTCGGTTTGCGATATAATGTCGCCGTGCGGCGAAACAGCCTCAAGGGCCTGTATGCTGCCGGAAACACGGACGGGAGGAAATATTTTATGGACGAAGAAATGGATCTGGTTACGCTCGAACAGGAGGACGGCACTCAGCTGACCCTCCGGGTGGAGCGGTATTTTTATTACAACGGGGATGAATACGTGATTCTGTCTTCCGATCTCCAGGGGGATCAGGAGGATCCGGAGCGCTATGTCATGCGGGTCGATCCGGTCGAGGGCGAGGAAGACATGGAAGAATTCACTCCTATTGAGGATGAAGAGCTGGAAGAGCGGCTGATCCGTACGGCGGAAACCGTTCTGAACGGTGAAGACGGAGCGGACGACGGCGAAGAATGAACGATACGCTGGCCCTGAAAATCAAAAACCTGCCGGACAGCCCGGGCTGTTACCTGATGAAGGAACAGGGGAAAATCATCTATGTCGGCAAGGCGGTCAACCTGAAAAACCGGGTCCGGAGCTACTTCCAGAATACGGAACACACGCCGAAGGTATCGGCGATGGTTTCCCATGTGGACGATTTCGATATCGTGCTGGCCCGTACGAATCTGGAAGCCCTGCTGCTCGAATGCAATCTGATCAAGCTGCACCAGCCTTTCTATAATATCCTGCTCAAGGATGACAAAGGCTATCCTTATATCAGGGTGGATGTTCAGGACCCCTACCCCCGGGTGACGCTGGCGCGCCGGGTTCAGAAGGATGGAGCGCGATACTTCGGGCCGTACATCGGAGCGACCGCTGTCCGGGATGTGCTGGACCTTCTGCGGAAGACCTTCCAGCTGAGAACCTGCCGGCAGAGCCTTCCGCTGAAACACCCGGCAAGGCCCTGCATGAATTATGAAATCGGCCGGTGTATGGCCCCCTGCGCCGGCAGATGCACACAGGAACAGTACCGCAAGCAGATCGACGGGGCGCTCCGCTTCCTGAACGGGGATTTCGGGGCAGTCAAAGAGCAGCTCAGACAGGACATGAAGGAAGCCGCATCCCGGCTGGAATTTGAGAAAGCGGCTCAGATCCGGGACCGGATGACGGATATCGACGGCCTGATGCAGCGCCAGCAGGTCAATGATCCTTCCGCCCAGCTGGACCGGGACGTAATCGCCGTTAAACAGGATGAACTGGACGCGATGGTGGCTGTGCTGCTGATCCGCGGCGGCAAAATGGTCGCAGGGGAGACCTATGCCCTGCAGGGCGCCGGATCGGATGATCCGGGAGACGCCCTGGCCGAGTTCATGATCCAGTATTATGATGAGCGGAAACCCGGCCGTGAGGTGCTGGTCGAGGCCCTGCCGGAAACTGATATCGGGCTTTCCGAATATCTGCGTGAAAAACGCGGGGGAGCGGTGACCCTTTCCGCTCCGCAGCGGGGCGAAAAAAAGGCATTGATCCTGCTGGCTCAGAAAAACGCGGACGATGCCCTGTTCAAGCGAAATCAGCAGGAGACGGTCAAACGTGAGCGGACGATCGGGGCATGTGAAGAACTGGGCCGGGTGATCGGCATGCGGAAAACGCCGCGGCGGATCGAGGGCTATGATATTTCCAATACCCAGGGCGTCTGGTCGGTGGCGTCGATGGTGGTGTTTATCGACGGGGAGCCTGCCAAGAAAGAATACCGGCATTACCGGATCAAGACAGTGGAAGGGGCCAACGATTTCGCTTCCATGAACGAGGTGCTTGGCCGCCGGTTCCGGCGCGCCGTCAGCGATGATCCGTCTGTCAAATGGCCTATGCCCGACCTGGTGCTGATCGACGGCGGGCCGGAGCAGCTGCTGTTCGCCCGGCGGGCGATGCTGGCTGCCGGGGCGGACGTTCCGATGTTCGGCCTGGCAAAGCGGCTGGAGGAGATCTTTCTGCCAGGTGAGGAAGAATCCATCATACTGGACCGGAAAAGCCCTGCCCTGCATCTGATCCAGCATATCCGGGATGAATCCCACCGCTTTGCGATCACCTATCACCGTCATCTGCGCGGGAAGGCGACGGTTCACAGCCGGCTGGAGGAAATACCGGGGGTTGGAACGGCCAGAAGACGGGCGCTGCTCCAGTATTTCAAATCCCTCTCCGCGATGAGAGAAGCTTCCCTGGAAGATTTGCTGGATGTGCCGGGGATGAACCGGCCGGCGGCGGAAGCCGTTTTTTCCTGGTTTCATCCGCCCGTCAGTGAAACAACGGGTGACTTACAGGATACCGATTGATCAAACGCAGAAAACCTGGAGGAATGCCGGATGAAAGATATTGGATATTACAACGGGAAGACAGGGCCTATCAATGAAATGACGGTGCCTATGAACGACCGGGCCTGCTATTTCGGGGACGGTGTATACGACGTGTCCTATGTGTTCAATCATATCCCGATGGCGATCGACGAACACATTGACCGTATCTATCGGAGCGCCGGCCTGATTGACATTCGGATCAGGCAGACCAAAGAGGAGTTCAAACAGATCCTGCTGAATCTGATCGCTCAGGTGGAAGGGAACAGCCATATCCTGTACTTCCAGGTGTCCAGGGGCGTTGCGCCGCGCGGCCATGATTATTCCGGCATGACCGGGGCACCGAGTATCTGGGCCTATGTGAAGCCGGCTCAGCTGATTGACGCTTTTCAGAGCTATTCCGGCATTACGCTGGAAGACAAACGCTTTTTCTTCTGCCATATCAAGACGATCAATCTGCTGCCCAGCGTGCTGGCCAATCACCAGGCGCATGCGGCAGGCTCGGAGGAAGCGATCCTGCACCGCGGGGAGAGAGTGACGGAAGGTTCGCACAGCAATATTTCCATCCTTAAAAACGGAGTCTTGCAGACGGCCCCGCTGGATGAATTGATTCTGCCCGGCATCACCCGGGCGCATGTCATCCGGATCTGCCGGAACCTCGGGATCCCGGTCAGAGAAGAGCCCTTTACTGTCAAAGAAATGATGGAAGCGGACGAGGTTTTCTTTACGGCTTCCGGCGCCCTGTGCTGCCGGTTTGATACCATTGACGGACAGCCTGTCGGCGGGAAGGACCTGGCGGCATTCAATGCCATCCGGGATGCGTATGAGCTCGAGCGGAAAACAGAATGCGGTCTGGTCTGAAAGAAACGGGATACAAAAAAGCTGCGGGAGAAACCGCAGCTTTTTTGCTGAAAGGCCTGTGTCAGATTGTCCGGCCCTTGGTGATCAGCACCGGGTAGTTTGCCGCGCCGATCAGCCTGGTGGATTCACGGACAGCGGACTGCTTGTCCATGATGCAGTAGTTGACCTCCGCCATGGAGGCGATGCGGCCGTCCTGCATGACGATGGAATTGCGGATGCAGGCGCCTTTGCCGACACGGACGCCCCGGAAGAGGACGCAGTTTTCAACCGTGCCTTCGATCACGCAGCCGTCCGCGATCAGGCTGTTCGCTACTTTGGCGCCGGGCAGATAGCGGGTGGGCATTTCGTCGCGGAGCTTCGTCAGCACCGGCTTGTCTTCCTGGAAGATGGAAGCGCGGTTTCCGGCATCCAGCAGATCCATGTTGCACTGATAGTAGGATTCCACGGAATCGATCGCCCAGACGTGGCTCTTGCATTCATAGCCGTGCACTTTCAGGCTGCCGTCATGAACGCCGGTCTGCAGCATCTGGCGGGTAAAATGATAATGTCCGCGGCTGGTGGACAGGTCGATCAGGGAAATCAGGAGCTCTCTGCGCAGGCAGAAAACTTCCATCATCGTATTTTCAAAGCGGGAAATCATCGGGTCGACTTCGATCTGGGTGACCTGGCCGTTCGGCTGGATTTCGCAGTATTTGCCCTGGCTGCTGCGGCGGACGCCCTTTTCCTTGGTATACATCAGGGTAATATCCGCGCCGGACTTTTCATGCTCGTCCACCATGTCTTCAAAATCGGCCTGATAGAGCATGAAGGTATTGGTCAGAACGATGTATTTTTCGTTGCAGGAGCGCAGATAGGGCAGATTGCTGCGCAGTGCGTCCAGGAATCCTTCGTAGACGCCCACACTGTCTTTCGTGGAGAAAGGCGGCAGGAAGGTCAGGCCCGAACGTTTGCCGTGCAGGTCCCATTCTTTGCCGGATCCGAGATGATCCAGCAGGCTGCGGTAATTCCGCTGCATGATGACGCCGACGTTGCGCACGCCGCTGTTGACCATGCTGGACAGCGGGAAGTCGATCAAACGATAGCGGGAAAGCATCGGAACGGCGGCGATTGCGCGCATGGCGGTCAATTCGCGCAGACGGGTATCCATTTCACCGGTATAAATGATGCCCATGATATCACTCATGGTGTATTCCTCCTCTCATCTTCAAGCGTCGTCAGGGTTCATACTGCGTCCCTGCGGGCACAACCGTTTCGGCCGGAACATGAACATTGATGCCGACGACGGCAATTTCGCCGTCTGCCTGGCCGATCTGTGCGCCGGCGCCGATCCGGGCGTTTTCAGCGATGATGGAGCGGACAACACGGGCGCCGGGCCCGATATGGACCCCGGGCATCAGAACGCTGTCGATAACCTGAGCGCCCTTTTCGACAACCGCCTGCGTGGAAACGATGCTGTGCGTAACCGTGCCTTCGATGACGCAGCCTTCCGTGATCAGGCTGCGGCTGAGCTCGGCGCCCTGGGCGATATACTGCGGCAGATAGCCTTCATTCCGCGCGTAAATCCTCCAGGATTTGTCGTGCAGGTCGATGTCGGGCCGGTCGTTCAGCAGGTCCATATTGGCTTCCCAGAGACTCGCGATCGTTCCGACATCCTTCCAGTAGCCGGAGAAGGTGTAAGCCGTCATCCGGCAGCCGTCGTCCAGCATTTTCGGGATGATGTTCTTGCCGAAGTCATTGGAGGATTTCGGATCATTTTCGTCATCAATCAGATATTTGCGCAGCTTGTCCCAGCTGAATACGTAAACGCCCATGCTGGCATTGTTGGACTTGGGCTGTTTCGGCTTTTCCTCAAATTCGATGATGTTGTCTTCCGCATCCGTGTTCATGATGCCGAAGCGGCTGGCTTCTTCCCACGGCACCTGGCGGACGGCGATGGTCGCGTCCGCTTCATGACGCTGATGATGCTTGATCATGGCGGCATAATCCATCTTGTAAATATGGTCGCCGGACAGGATCAGCACATAATCCGGGTTGTACTGCTCAATGAACGCCAGGTTCTGGTAGATCGCGTTCGCGGTTCCCTTATACCAGGTGCCGGAGGTGCCGGTCTGGTAAGGAGGCAGCACAAAAACGCCGCCGCTGGAAAGGTCCAGATCCCAAGGGGCGCCTGAGCCGAAGTAAGAGTTCAATTCGAGGGGCCGGTACTGGGTCAGCACACCGACTACGTCGATGCCGCTGTTGGCGCAGTTGCTGAGCGGGAAATCGATGATGCGGTACTTGCCGCCGAAAGGAACAGCGGGCTTAGCCATATGGCTGGTCAGGATACCAAGACGACTTCCCTGCCCGCCTGCCAGCAGCATGGCGACGCAGCGTTTTTTACGCAGCATATCCATCACTCCTTGTCTCTGGGCCGATTCAGCCCGTTATTGTTCCGCAGATCAATATCAGGGGGATTGCTCAGTCTCCCTGCGAATCACCGCGGATATCTGGAATATGAACCGTTTTCAGATGCAATGAAAGCAAAATACAGCCATAAACGGTCTTGTATAAATATATCTCTCTTTATCCTGATTTGCAATGTAAAGAATGGAAAGGATTTTGACATGCGGAGATAAAAAAGGAGCGGTTTCAGCCGCTCCTCATATGGATCAGATATTCAGCAGGTCGCTGAACGCTTTCAGCGCTCCGTCTGTCTGGTGGGCCAGTACTTTTTTGGCCAATACCTTGCCCAGCTGTACGCCTTCCTGGTCGAAACTGTTCAGATTCCACAGGAAGCCCTGGAACATGACCTTGTTTTCAAAATGGGCAAGCAGGGCGCCGAGGGATTCGGGGGTCAGCGCATCGCCGATGATGATGCTGGAAGGACGCCCGCCGGCAAAGGCCTTGTTGGGGTTTTCGTCGTCTTTTCCGCAGGCGAATGCCATGATCTGGGCGGCAACGTTGGCGCAGAGCTTCTGCTGGCTGGTCGTGCCCTGAATGTCAACGTCCACGCCGCACTGGCTGCTGCGGAAGCCCACAAACTGCAGCGGAACGATGTCCGTACCCTGATGCAGGAGCTGGTAGAAGGAATGCTGTCCGTTGGTTCCGGGCTCACCGAAAATAACGGGGCCGGTGACATAATCCACTTTCTCGCCGAAGCGGTTGACGGATTTGCCGTTGGATTCCATATCCAGCTGCTGCAGATGGGCCGGGAAACGGCTGAGCGCCTGGGAATAAGGAAGGACGGCGGTTGCGGGGCAGCCGAGGATGTTCCGTTCATAAACGCCGATCAGGGCGTCCAGCATGTCAGGATTCTGCAGGGGATCCGGGTTGGCGGCCAGTTTGTCTTCCGCCGCTGCGCCGTTCAGGAAACGCGCGAACACGTCCGGGCCGAAAGCGAGGCTCAGCACAACGCCGCCGACGCAGGAACAGGAGGAGTAACGGCCGCCGATGTAATCGTCCATGAAGAAAGCGGCCAGATAATCGCTGCTGTGGGCCAGGGGAGAGGTTTCGCTGGTGACGGCGACCATATGCTTCGCAGGATCCAGACCGGCCTTCTGCAGGGCTTCCTTTACGAAAGACTCATTGGTCAGCGTTTCCAGCGTGGTGCCGGATTTGGAAACCAGAATAAACAGCGCATGGGCAAGGTCCACGTCGTTCAGCACAGCCGCGGCGTCATCCGGGTCCACGTTGCTGATAAAGCGGGCGTTCATCAGGAAGGTTCCGTTCTTCTTCGCCCAGTTTTCAAGCGCAAGATACATCGCGCGGGGCCCAAGGTCGCTTCCGCCGATGCCGATCTGCACCGCGGTGGTGAATTTTTCGCCCTTCGCGTTCGTGATTTTTCCGGCGTGAACGTCATTGGCAAAGGCGGCAGCCTTCTCCTGCTCGCGCACATAGAAGGCGCGTTTGTCGACACCGTCCGCGACGACGTCCTTGCCGAGCTGGCCGCGGGTAAGCTGGTGCAGCACCAAACGCTTTTCGCCGGTGTTGATGACCTCGCCTTCATACAGCGCCTGATACTTTTCACAGAGCTGCGCTTCTTCCGCCAGCGCTTTGAGGGACGCAAGGATGCCGTCATCCACGCATTTGGCAGCATAATGATAGGAAAGCCCTTCCGCCATCGGGACGGCGTATTTGCTGACACGCTCGGCTCCGTTTTCGCCGTGCATCACTTCACGCAGGTTCACACGGCCGGGCTGGGCGCAGAGAGACTGGTAGCTTTTCAGCTGATCAAGATTTTTCCAGGAGATCATTGGAAACCACCCCTTCTTGTTCATTCCTGTTTTCCGGAAGAAGCCTGGTCAGCGCGTGCATAAACCCGGGACGCATCCTCCGGCTGAGTCAGTATTATTATATCATCCGGCAAAGAACCGGACAAGTACGTAAAGAAAATAATGTCGGACTGACAGATGCCATTATTCCATCTGATCCATCTTCTTTTTTTCTTCCAGCAGCTTGGTCAGCTTCTTTTTGATCCGCTGCAGGGCGTTGTCGATGGATTTGACGTGCCTGCCCAGTTCTTCAGCAATTTCCTGATAGCTGCTGCCGTCCAGAAAGCACTGAAGCACCTTCTGCTCCAGGTCGGACAGCATGCTGTCGATCTGCGTTTCGATGTGGGATAAGTCTTCCTGGCTGATGTACAGGTCTTCCGGATTGGTCACCCGTCCTTCCAGCACATCCAGCAGCGTCCGGTCGGATTCCTCGTCGTAAAGCGGTTTGTTCAGGGAAACATAGCTGTTGAGCGCGTAGTGCTTCTGGCGGGTGGCGGTTTTGATCGCGGTAATGATCTGCCGCTTGACGCACAGTTCGGCAAAAGCGCGGAAGGTGGTCAGTTTTTCCGGGTTGTAATCCCGGATGGCTTTGTACAGGCCGATCATGCCTTCCTGAACTATGTCCTCATGGTCCGCGCCGATCAGAAAATAGCTGCGCGCCCGGGTGCGGACAAAGTTCTTGTACTTGTCCAGCAGAAAAGGAAGAGCCTCGCCGTCACCGGCCTGGGCAAGGCGCACAAGCTCTTCATCCGTCATGGAAGCGTACTGCTCGGAATTGCTCTGACTGTCCCAGGAATAAGGGTCGTTCTGCAGGTTTTTCAGTTCGTCCATAAAAGCCTCAAAGAGAAACGGGTGTGTTTTTATTTGTTTTTGACTGCGGCATACATCAGGACGCCGGCCGCAACGGAGGCGTTCAGTGATTCAACTCCGCCGTACATGGGCAGCTTCACCTTGAAATCAGCTGTATCGAGCGCTAGGCGGGAGATGCCCTCGCCTTCGGAACCGATCAGAAGGGCCATCGGCGCTTCCATGGCCAGCGTGCGGTAATCTTCCCCTTCCATATCGGCGGCATAGATCCAGATGCCTTTTTCTTTCAGGCTTTTGATGGTGCTGACGAGATTGGTGACGCGGGCCACCCTGATCGTCTCCACCGCGCCTGCGCTGGCTTTGACAGCGGCCGGTGTGAGCCCTGCCGCCCGCCGCATCGGGACGATCACGCCGTGAGCGCCGACGCAGGCGGCTGTCCGGATGATGGCGCCGAGATTGTGCGGATCGGTGATTCCGTCCAGGATGATCAGGAAAGGCGCTTCATCTTTTTCCTCAGCGTCCCTGAGCATGCCGTCCACTGTCGCGTACTGATACGCGGAAGCATAGGCGATGATGCCCTGATGGTGCGGGGTGATCTCGTCCAGCCGGGAACGCTCAACCACCTGTACGGGAATGCCTTTCTGCCTGGCGGTGGCGACAATCTCCCGGGCGGAGCCGGTCAGATCCCCTTTGGCGACGAGCAGCTTCTCGATGTCCCGGTCGGCTTTCAGGGCCTCGCGGATCGGATTGCGGCCGGACAGAAGGTTTTCGGGCTCCCGGGCAAAAGGCGTATCAAATTCGCCTGCCGGCCCGTAGCGCCTGGGCTGAGGCGCTTTGGGTTCAAAGGAAGGAGCGGCAGGCTTGGGCGCGGGCGTCCACTCCTGGCCGCGGGAAGATCTGCTCTGGGCAGACCCCGGTTTGGGCATGCGCTTATCAGGACGGCCGGGCCTGCGGTGATCCGGGTCCCAGGGTTTGTCCGGCCCTTTTCCGCCGCGGGCATAGCCGCCGGAAGCATTTTTCTTGTCTTTCTGGGAACGGCCGCGGCTGAAATCATGATCATCCCGCCAAAGATCGTTCCGTTTCTGCTGACGATCCGGTTTTTTCCGGCTGTCGTAAAAAGCCATATGTTGTTACCTCACTTGCTTTCCTGGTTCAGGTTTTTGAATTGTTCACGGATTTCCGCGGCGCGGCCGCAGCTTCTGGATCCTTCCGGACAGGGACCGGTCAGACAGGACGGTCCGGCGTCGTCAAAAAGGACCGGAGCCGTCTGACGGCAGAGGGCCAGCATCCGGGTGGCCAGGAAACGGATTTCCCATTGCGCCCGCTCGCAGCACCGCAGCGAAAAGAAATGCCTAAGCTCCCGGGCGTTCATGGTCATCACCAGCCTCGTGGAGCAGGCGTTCGGCAGTACGAAGCGGGCGTCCTCGTTGGCGGACGGATCCTGATCAAAAGCTTCCTGCCATTCCTCATACCACTTTCCGATGGTCTCCATCTGCCGCAGGTATTCGCTTTCCTTTTCGGAGCCGAGGGCGGAGATTCTCGGCGGAACCACGCAGGAAAAATGATCCTTCATTGAGACATAGCGCTGGCTCTGCACGCTGAAGGACGCGATTCTGTGCCTGGTCAGCTGGGCCAGCAGAGCTCTGGAAACTCCTTCCACGTAGAAGGTAAAGCTGGCGTGCTCCAGGACGGAGAGGTGGCCGGAGCGGATGACGCCTTTGAGAAATCCGGTCTGATCCTGAACGCCGGTTTTTTCCTTCAGTTCGTCATACGGCATGGCCGAATAGCACACCCTGGCTGCCAGTGCGCAGACCGAAACGGGATCGGGCGTGTAAGCGATCAGGCGGACAAACGGTTCTGCCTGCTGAATCATGGGCATGGACTCCTTATCAGATCGAAATGCGGCGGAGCAGCTCATTGAGCCTGTCCGCCTGCCCGGTCAGGAAAAGATAACCGACCAGGGCTTCCAGGGCCGTCGCACCGGCATATTCCTGGTGTGAAACTCCTTTGGGCGCGGCATGATGGACGTGCGCGTTCCGGCCGCGGCGGACGATCGCTTCTTCCTCCGGGTTCAGCAGGGGGAGAAGCTCCTGAAGAGCTGCCGCCTGCGCATGGGCATTGACGGCGGCTACCGCCCGGTGATGCATATCGCCGGTTTTAAACCCCTGCACGGTCAGCGTTCCGCGGACATACACGTCGAAAACAGAATCACCGATATAGGCAAGCTCCAGGGTGCCGCACCGCCGGGCTTCGTCCTCCGGAAGGTCCGGAGAAGGGAAAATTGGGATTTCTTCCATCATCATTATTTGGAAGCGGTTTTGCTGTAAGCGGAAGGGCTCATGCCGACGATGTTTTTGAACGTCTTGGAAAAGTGATACGGGTCGTTCATGCCAACTTCCACACCGGCCTGGCGGACAGAGTAGCCGTCCTTGAGCAGAATCTTTGCACGCTCCATCTTGCAGTACAGCTGATAGCTCTGCGGCGGCATGCCGACTTCGGACACGAAACGCTTGCGGAAGGTTTCCACCGGCATGCGGCTCAGGGCAGCCATCTCCGCCAGGGAGAAAGAATCCTTGTACTGATTCTTGCGCATCGCATCGACGACCTTGGCAATCTCGTGGGAGAGGACTGCGTCCATTGCGACAGGCTGGCCGGAATGGGAAGCGAGCATGGCCCAGAGCAGCTGCTGGAGCTGGGCGGAGGAAGCGTCCTGGGAAGCGGCGATGCGAACGGTCGCCTGCACGATGTGACTGGCCAGATTGATCTGGGAAGGCAGCGCGCCCTGTTTCATCATGTGGTGCGGGAGCGCGCCCATGCGCTGCAGGAAAGAGCCGGAGAGCGTGCCGCCCACGGAAATCCAGAGAATTCTGGCTTCCTGGGAGACTGCCATGGTGACCGGCAGGTGGTTCGGGGGAATCATGCAGCAGTCGCCTGCCCGAAGGTTCAGCTCCATGGTATCGTCCTGCATGGTCAGGGAACCGGATTCAGCAGCCAGCCACAGCCACTGATCAAAAGAACGGAGAAGGTACGTATCCGCCTGCAGCATGGCGCTGCCGGACGCGGTGATATAGATGCCGCTGGCGCTGGCGAGTGAGTCTGGCGTATGCGTACTTTCCACCAGCACGGCCGGAACGGGGTGATCCCCGTTGGATAAAAACAGCAAAGACTCAGACATAAAAATCCCTCCTTACTTTTACAATTTATTATTATATATGCCGAATTGTACATTGTCAATTCTTATAACCAAAAAATACAAACAATATTTCATTCTTTTATGGGTTTTTTCATCAATCATCAAAAAAATGGCAAATCATAAGACAGTAAGCAGATTAATCCGGAAAATAAATGAAAGGATGTTTCTTTGCGGGTTTTTTCATGATATACTGATGACATTGCCGGGAGGGGAAGAGGGTCATGAAGTATCTCAAGAGATATCTGAAAAAATACCTGAAAGAAAGCATTCTGGCGCCGCTGTTCAAGATGCTGGAGGCGCTGTTCGACCTGTTTGTACCGATGGTTGTGGCCAGGCTGATCAACACCGGGATCGGTCGGAAAGACACCGCCGTTGTCTGGCAGTCTTTTATGATCCTGATCGCCCTGGCCCTGATCGGCCTGGTGTGCAGTTTTGTTGCGCAGTATTTTGCCGCAAAAGCCGCGACGGGAACCTCGGCCGGAATGCGTCACGATCTGATGAAGCATATCTACGGACTTGATTCTTCCGCCATCGATCAGATCGGCACCAGCACCCTGATCACACGGATGACCAGCGACATGAACCAGGTACAGAACGGGCTGAACCTTTTCCTGAGGCTGTTCCTGCGGTCCCCTTTCATCGTATTCGGCGCTATGGTGATGGCCTTTGCGATCGACAGCGGTATCGCGATGATTTTTGTCTGCACGATCCCGGCTCTTTCCGCCATCGTTTTCGGTGTCATGAAATGGACTTCTCCCCGGTATAAACAGATTCAGGAAAAACTGGATCTGGTGACCCGGGCGACCAGGCAGAACCTGTCCGGCGTCCGGGTGATCCGGGCTTTCGGCCGGGAGGAAGATGAAGTCATTGCATTCCGTGAAACCAACGCGCAGCTGAACGGCATGCAGAACCTGGTCGGCAGGGTTTCCGCGCTGATGAACCCGCTGACCTATGTCGTGGTGAACCTGGGAATCGTTGCTGTCCTATACGCCGGATCACGGAAGGTGGATTCCGGCGTGCTGCTGAACGGCAACATCATCGCTTTGGTCAATTATCTGAGCCAGATCCTGGTGGAACTGGTCAAGCTGGCAAACCTGATCGTCACCCTCAGCCGCTCCGCCGCGAGTCTGCGGCGTATCGGAGACGTCCTGGACCGGAAGCCGGCCATGGCCTTTCCGCAGAGTCAGAAGGAACTGCCTGAAACCAATGAAGCGGTCCGGTTTGATCACGTTTCCCTGACATATGCCGGCGCCGGTGACGCTTCGCTGAACGATATTTCCTTTACGGCCCTCAAAGGGCAGACCGTCGGCGTGATCGGCGGAACGGGCAGCGGAAAAACCTCCCTGGTGTATCTGATCAGCCGCATGTATGATGCAACCGGAGGAACGGTTTCCGTTTTCGGCCTCCCAGTCGCCGAGTGGGACAGAGAACAGCTTCGCTCGGCCGCAGGCATGGTTCCGCAAAAGGCGCAGCTCTTTTCCGGGACCATCCGGGAAAACCTTCTCTGGGGCAGGCCGGACGCTTCCGACGAAGAACTGTGGGAAGCGCTGACGGCAGCCCAGGCGGCGGATTTTGTAAGGATCAAACCGGACGAGCTGGATGAACGCGTGGAGCAGGGCGGCCGGAACCTCTCCGGCGGCCAGCGGCAGCGGCTGACCATTGCCAGGGCCCTGGTGAAAAAGCCGCCGATCCTGATCCTGGATGACAGCGCCAGCGCTCTCGATTTTGCGACGGACGCAGCGCTGCGGAAGGCTCTCCGGGAACTGCCCTGGGAAACGACCTGCTTTATTGTATCCCAGCGCACCTCCAGCATCCGGCATGCCGATCAGATCCTCGTGATGGACGACGGGCGTCTGGCCGGCTGCGGCACTCATGAAGAACTGCTCTCTTCCTGTCCGGTTTATCAGGAAATCTATGACAGCCAGTTCAGGAAAGAAGGTGACAGGTGATGGCGAAAAAGAAGCTTACGCCTGAAGAAAAAGCAAGAAGCCGGCAGACGCTCCGCCGGGTGCTGACCCATATCAGCGGCCAGAAGCGGTATGTAGCTTTCAGCCTGTTCTGCGCCGCCGTCAGCGTAGGGACGCAGCTGCTCGTGCCGGTATTCACCGGCAGCGCGATCGACTGTATGATCGGGAAAGCACAGGTGGATTTTGACGGGATCATCCGGGCGATCGTCTGGATCATAACCCTTACGGCGGCTTCCGCGCTGGTTCAGTGGCTGATGAGCCTGTGCAACAACCGGATCGTGTTCAGCGTCTCCAGGGAGCTGCGCAACGCGGCCATCGAAAAGGTCCAGAAGCTGCCGCTCAGATATCTGGACAGTCATCCTTCCGGCGACCTGGTCAGCCGGGTGATCGCTGATGTGGATACGTTCAGCGACGGACTGCTGATGGGCTTTACCCAGCTGTTTACGGGTGTTCTCACAATCGTCTGCACGCTTGGTTTCATGTTTTCCGTCAACTGGCTGATCGCCCTGGTGGTGGTCGTCCTGACGCCGCTGAGCCTGTTTGTGACAAGCTTCATTTCCAGCCATACCTTTCAGTATTTCCAGGCCCAGAACCGGACACGCGGCGAACAGACGGCCATAATCAACGAGCAGATCGAAGGAATCCGGACGATTCAGGTGTTTGCCCATGAACGGCAGAGCATGGAATCGTTTGATGATGTCAACGGGCGTCTGCAGGGCGTCAGCCTGAAAGCGGTGTTTTATTCCAGTCTGACCAATCCGTCCACCCGGCTGGTCAACAACATTGTTTACGCCGCCGTTGCGCTGAGCGGTGCCCTCTACGCGATATCCGGCGGCATCAGCGTCGGCCAGCTCAGCGTTTTTTTGAGCTATGCGAGCCAGTATGCCAAACCGTTCAATGAAATTTCGGGCATCGTGACGGAACTGGAAAATTCTATTTCCTGCGCCGCCAGGGTGTTCGAACTGATGGACGAGGCGGAGCAGCCGCCGGAGAAGGAAGCGGTGCTGAAACCGGACGGGCATGTCGAGATCAGGGACGCTGCTTTCCGCTATGTAAAGGAACGCCCGCTGATCGAAGACTTTTCCCTGGATGTTCTGCCCGGCAGGCGCATCGCGATCGTCGGGCCGACCGGCTGCGGAAAGACAACCCTGATCAATCTCCTGATGCGTTTTTATGATGTGGATAAAGGCGGCATCCTTGTGTCCGGCACGGATATCAGGGACGTGACCAGACACTCCCTGCGCGGAAGCTACGGCATGGTGCTGCAGGAAACATGGCTTAAAGCGGGCACCATCCGGGAAAACATCGCTTACGGAAAGCCGGACGCCGCAGAGGAAGAGATCATCCAGGCCGCCAGGGCCGCTCATGCGCACAGCTTTATCAAGCGTCTGCCGCAGGGATACGATACCGTGATCGCCGAAGAGGGGGAGAACATCAGCCAGGGCCAGAAACAGCTGCTGTGCATCGCCCGCGTGATGCTCTGCCTGCCCCCGATGCTGATCCTGGACGAGGCGACAAGCTCCATCGATACACGCACTGAGATCAGGATCCAGTCTGCTTTCTCCAGGATGATGCAGGGCCGGACCAGCTTTATCGTGGCCCACCGCCTGTCGACCATCCGCGAGGCGGATGTGATCCTCGTCATGAACGAAGGCAGGATCGTCGAACAGGGCGATCACGATTCCCTGATGCGGGCAAACGGCTTCTACGCCAATCTGTACAACAGCCAGTTCGCCGGCGTATAAAGTGTCCGCCATCAATGAAGGAAGGCGATTCTTTCCCGACTTTGGAAACATCTTAAAAAACGCTTTACAAACGGCGGTTTTTATGCTAATATCCATTTTGTGCCAGAAGAACCGTACGCCTGGTGGTTCGCTTCTCCGACGGCTGCCCGGTATATCGGCGATTGGCAAATATTTTAAGGAGGCTTATTTTTATGGATAAGGCCCGCAAAACTGAAATCATCAACGCTTACGCCCGCCATGAGGGAGACACCGGTTCTCCCGAAGTTCAGGTTGCCCTGCTCACCGAGCGGATCAATCACCTGAACGAGCACCTCAAGATCAACAAGAAAGACCACCACAGCCGCCGCGGTCTGCTGCTGATGGTCGGTCAGCGCCGCGGACTGCTGGAATACCTCAAGAAGATGGACATCGAGCGGTACCGCACCCTGATTGCTCAGCTGAATCTGCGTAAGTAATCGCGTAAATAGGCTGCCGGCTCTCATCTACTCCGGCAGCCTATTATTGCATCCTCCCGGAATCGGACGGATGCGTTTGTGTGTGTGAGGGAAAGGAAAAAACATGGATTACAAAGTTTATTCAATGGATTTTGCCGGCCGGAAGCTGACGCTTGAATTCGGCAAATACGCACAGCAGGCTGGGGGCTCCGTGCTGGTCCGCTACGGGGAGACGGTTGTGCTCGTGAACGCGACCGCTTCGGAAACCCCGAGGGAAGGGATGGATTTCTTCCCCCTGACGATTGACTTTGAGGAAAAGCAGTACTCCGTCGGCAAGATCCCCGCAGGGTTCATCAAGCGGGAAGGCCGTCCTTCCGAAAAGGCAACGCTGACCTGCCGGCTGATCGACAGGCCGCTGCGTCCTCTGTTCAACAAAGGTCTGCGCAACGACGTGCAGGTCATCGCGACCACCCTGTCCGTGGAACCTGACAACCCGCCGGAATTCCCGTCGATGCTGGGTTCTTCCGTGGCGCTCGCAGTCAGCAATATCCCGTGGGGCGGCCCGACCGGCGCCGTCATGATCGGCCGTGTCAACGGCGAACTGATCATGAACCCGACGGAAGAGCAACGTGCCCAGAGCGACATGAATGTGACCGTTGCCGGTACGGCGGACGCGATCATGATGGTCGAAGCAGGCGCCAATGAAGTCAGCGAAGACGCAATGATGGATGCCATCCTTTTTGCCCATGCCGGCATCAAGGAACTGGTGGCTTTCCAGAATAAGATCGTCGAAGAAATCGGCAAACCGAAGTCTGATTTCCCGATCGTTACGACCGGTGAAGACGTCAAAGCCGCCGTCCGCGAATATGCGCTGGAAAAGTGCAAGTGGGTCTATGAGACCTTTGTCCGCAAGGAGCGCGGCGCCCGTGAAGACGAAGTCAAGGCCGATGTGCTTGCGCATTTTGCAGACGTTTTCCCCGGGCGGGAAAGCGAAGTGGCGGACGCGCTGTATTACCTCAACAAAGAAGTCATGCGCCGCAAGATTCTGGATCAGGGCATCCGTCCGGACGGCCGCAAGGTTGACGAGGTGCGCCCGATTTGGTGCGAAGTGGGCGTGCTTCCCCGCACGCACGGCAGCGCCGTGTTTACCCGCGGCGAAACCCAGGCCATGACCATCACGACCCTGGGCCCGATCAGCGATTCCCAGACGCTGGACAGCCTTGTGGGCGAAGACAGCAAGCGCTACATGCACCAGTACAACATGCCTTCCTACGCGACCGGTGAAGCCGGACGTTCCCGCTCCGCAAACCGGCGTGAAATCGGGCACGGCGCGCTGGCCGAACGCGCTCTGCTGCCGGTGATTCCTTCCGAGGAAGAATTCCCTTACGCGCTCCGCGTGGTCAGCGAGATCCTGAGCAGCAACGGCTCTTCTTCCATGGCTTCCGTATGCGGCAGCACCCTGTCCCTGATGGATGCGGGCGTTCCGATCCACGCACCGGTGGCCGGCGTTGCCATGGGTCTGATCCAGGACGCCGAGTCCGGCCAGATCGCGATCCTGACTGACATTCAGGGCCTGGAAGACTTCCTGGGCGATATGGACTTCAAGGTGGCCGGTACGATGAACGGCATCACCGCCATTCAGATGGATATCAAGATCAAGGGCATCAACCGGGAGATTCTTTCTTCCGCGCTGAGCCAGGCGCTCCGGGGCCGCCTGCATATCCTCGGCATCATGCTGGATACGCTGCCGCGTCCCCGCGAAGCGCTCAGCAAATACGCGCCCAAGATCGTGCAGTTCTCCATCAATCCGGACAAGATCCGTGAGGTCATCGGTTCCGGCGGAAAGACGATCAACAAGATCATCGCCGAAACCGGCGTCAAGATCGATATCGAGGACGACGGCCGCGTCTTCATCACCACGCCCGATCAGCAGGCGGCTGACAAGGCCCGCCGCATCATCGAAGGCATTGCCAAAGACATCGAGGTCGGCGATATCTTTGTGGGCAAGGTTGTCCGCATCATGAACTTCGGCGCATTCCTGGAACTGGCTCCGGGCAAGGATGGGATGCTGCATATCTCCAAGCTGGCCAACCACCGTGTGGAAAAGGTGGAAGATGTGCTGAAGATCGGCGATGAAATCGAAGTCAAGGTTGACGAGATCGATTCCCAGGGCCGTATCAATCTGATCCGGAATGATATGGTGTATGAGCGCAGCAGCACCGGTGCCCGTTCCGGCAGCGGTGAAAGGACGCGTCCTCCCCGCAGGGATGGCCGTTCCTGATGAAATAGTATTCAGTATTCATGGCAGCGGGCGTTTCAGTCCGCTGCCTTTCCTCATTAACAGGGAACCGGCTGATGGCCGGTACAATGAAACGAGGCACCGATGAACGAGTTTATCCGGGTGGAAGGCGCCCGCGTCAACAACTTAAAAAATGTCTCCGTCACCCTGCCGAGGGACAAACTGGTTGTCCTGACCGGCTTGTCCGGCTCCGGAAAATCATCTCTGGCGTTTGATACCATCTACGCCGAAGGGCAGAGAAGATACATCGAGAGCATGTCCTCTTATGCCAGGATGTTTCTGGGGCAGACTGAAAAGCCGGATGTTGACAGCATCGACGGCCTTTCACCGGTGATTGCGATCGACCAGAAGACCACCTCCCGCAACCCGCGCTCCACGGTCGGGACTGTCACGGAGATATATGATTATCTGCGTCTTCTGTATGCCAGGATCGGTCATCCGCACTGTCCGAAGTGCGGCCGCGAAATCAGGCGGCAGTCTGTCGATGAGATGGTGGACGCGGTGACAGCCATGGGGGAAGGGACCCGGCTCGTGGTGCTGGCCCCGGTCGTGCGAGGCAAAAAGGGCGAGTTTGAAAAGCTTCTGCAGGACTCCGCAAAAAGCGGTTTTGTTCGTGTCCGGATCGACGGAGAGATGTACGAGCTCGACGATCCGCCCAAACTCGACAAGCAGAAAAAACATCAGATCGATCTGGTGATCGACCGCATCGCGCTGAAGCCGGAATCGCGGCAGCGCCTGACGGATAGTATGGAAACCGCCATGCAGCAGTCCGGCGGCCTGGTCACGGTGCTCAATCACGACACCGGGGACGAAACGGTCTTTTCCCAGAATTATGCTTGTCCTGAATGCGGTATCAACCTGCCGGAGCTGACCCCCAGGCTGTTTTCGTTCAATAACCCGTACGGCGCCTGCGAAGCCTGCGGCGGCCTTGGCTCCCAGCTGAAGGTAAACGAGGCGCTGATCGTCCCGGACCCGACCAAATCCCTCCGGGAAGGCGCCATTTCGGCAACCGGCTGGAACAGCGGGGAAGCGGACAGCATGGCCGGACAGACGTTTGAAGCGCTCAGCCGGGAACTCGGTTTCTCGCTGGATACGCCCTACCGGGACCTGCCGGCGGAGATCACCCGGCAGCTGATGTACGGTCTTGGCGAGCGGAAAGTAACCGTCAGTTACCAGACGCCCTTCGGCATCCGGGATTACCGGACGACTTATGAAGGGGTCATCCCTTCCATTGAGCGCAGGTACAGGGAAACCGGCAGCGACACGATGAAAGCGGTCTATCAGGAGTTCATGAGCGAGACGCCCTGCCCGGTCTGCCGGGGAAAGCGTCTGAAGCCTGAAGTGCTTGCGGTCACGGTCCAGGACAAAAGCATTGCCGAAGTCTGTGATATGAATGTCACCCGGGCCCGGTCGTTTCTGAGCGGCCTGACACTGACCGAGACGGAACGGATGATCGGCGCCCAGATCCTCAAAGAAATCGACAACCGTCTGGGTTTCTTGAACAACGTGGGACTCCGCTATCTGACGCTGTCCAGGGCAGCCGGGACGCTGTCCGGCGGGGAAGCGCAGCGTATCCGTCTGGCAACCCAGATCGGCAGCGGCCTGATGGGGGTCTTGTATGTGCTGGATGAGCCTTCCATCGGCCTGCACCAGCGGGACAACCGGAAACTGCTGAACACCCTGATCAGTCTGCGCGATCTGGGAAATACCCTGATCGTCGTGGAGCATGACGAGGAAACCCTGCGCAGCGCGGATTACCTCGTCGATATCGGCCCCGGGGCCGGCGAGCACGGGGGAGAGATCATTGCCCAGGGAACCGTGGAAGACGTGATGAAAGCCCCGCGCTCGATCACCGGGATGTATCTGAGCGGGAAAATCAGCATTCCCGTTCCCGAAAAACGGCGGAAGCCGGATCACTTCCTGACGGTTTACGGGGCAAGGGAGCATAACCTCAAGAATCTGACCGTCCGTTTCCCGCTGGGGGTGTTCTGCGCGGTCACCGGAGTCTCCGGCTCTGGAAAAAGCAGCCTGGTCAATGCGATCCTGCACCGGGCGCTGGCGCATGAGTTGAACCGGGCCAGGCTGATCCCGACCGGGTATACCAGGATGGAAGGGGTCGAACAGCTGGATAAAATCATCTGCATCGATCAGAGCCCCATCGGCAGGAGCCCGCGGAGCAATCCGGCGACCTATACCGGCCTGTTTGATCTGATCCGAAAGGTATTTGCCCAGGCTCCGGAAGCCAGGGTCCGCGGCTATCGGGAGAACCGTTTTTCCTTCAACGTCCGCGGCGGCAGATGCGAAAACTGCTCCGGCGACGGCCTGATGAAGATCGAAATGCACTTTCTTCCGGACATCTATGTTCCCTGCGAAGTATGCAAGGGAAAACGGTACAACCGGGAAACCCTGGAGGTCCGATTCCATGGAAAGAATATCTCCGACGTTCTCGACATGACCGTTGAAGAAGCGATGGAGATCTTCCGCAACCATACGGGCATCATGAACAAGCTGCAGACGCTGTATGACGTAGGGCTCGGCTATATCCGGCTGGGCCAGCCCAGTACAACGCTGTCAGGCGGCGAAGCGCAGCGTGTCAAGCTGGCCACGGAACTGTCCCGCCGGGCGACCGGAAAGACGATGATTCTGCTGGACGAACCTACCACCGGCCTGCACATGGACGACGTCAACCGCCTCATCCGGGTGCTGCAGCGGCTGACGGACGCCGGCAATACCGTACTGGTCATCGAACACAATCTGGATATCATCAAATCCGTCGACTGGGTGATCGACCTCGGGCCGGAAGGCGGGGACGAAGGCGGCCAGATCGTCGCAGAAGGTACGCCGGAGCAGGTGGCTCTTTGTCCGGAGAGCTATACCGGCCAGTATCTGAGCCGGATGCTTCCGGGAGTCAAACCGGAAGAATAATCCAGAGAATGGACTTTGGGAACAGGAGGAAAGCTGAATCCATGCTGGAACAGGTGATCCGGGCGCTGTCCAAGATCCGCGCGCCGCAGGTGCAGGACGAGTATGACCTGCACGCGCTGACGGCGTTTGCACTTCAGCAGGATCAGCTTGATTTTATTCACGAAGCTCCTGTCGCTCCGAGGGCCCGGGTCGATTTTCTGGTGGGCGGGACGGCTGTGGAGCTCAAGCGCGGCAGGCCGGATGCCAAAAAGCTGACTGCACAGCTAACACGTTACGCTCAGTCGCCGGCTGTCACTGGGCTGGTGGTCGTTTCGGAAAAGTCCTGCGTTTTGCCCGGGAAACTATGCGGGAAACCGGTTTGTTCCCTTTCCCTATACAGGCTGTGGGGCATCGCGGAAGACGCGGCGCAGCCAGAACGTATAAAAGATACGGAGGATACGCAGCCGGAAGAAACGCCCGGCCCTTCGGCCCCGGAGGAACCGGAGGACGTCACGGCGGAGCCGGACGAGATGCCGGAAGGGGCCGTGAGCGGCGGCGAGGAACCGGTTCCTGAAATGCCAGATGAACCCCTTCCGCTTTTCCTCGACGAGGCCGCCATTGCAGCCGTGCCGCTGCCGCTCTACCTGGCTGACAGCGGGGCTGTTCCGGCCCATTATTACGGAACCCTCTCCTATAACCGCCGTTCCCGCTGCTGGATGGTCCGAGGGGAAGCTCCGGTGACGGAGATGATCAAACGGCTCTGGCCGAGCGTCAGCGGCAGCCGTGCGGGAGAAGCGCGTGTGCCTGCTTCCAGGAGGGCCGCTTGCGATCTCAACTGGGTGATGCTGCGATTTCCACTGGCCATTGCGCAGGGGGATCAGGAACGCTGGCGCCGGGCTTTGGAAACCGCCCGGGAAGATTACCGGCGCAAAGAAATCGCAAAGGTTTCACCGCCTGCCGCGCAGCCTTCTTCCGCCTGGTTTCAGGGCAGGCTCAAGAACTTTCAGCAGGAAGGCATGTCATTTCTGATCATGACCCCCAGAGCCCTGCTGGCTGACGAAATGGGGCTTGGGAAAACCGTGCAGGCCCTGGCGGCTTTGGCGAGCCTGCGCGCTTTTCCGGCGCTGCTGGTCGTTCCCCCGCATCTGACCAGAAACTGGCTGAAGGAAACACAGCGTTTTCTCCGGGTATCCGGACGGCTTCCGAAGATCCATCTGATCAGAGGACTGACACCCTATGACCTGCCGGAAGCGGATGTATACATCATCCATTACCTGCTTCTGCGGGGCTGGAAAAACGCGCTGACTCAGCTTACTTTCCGGGCGGTTGTATTTGACGAAATCCAGGAACTCCGGCGGACCGGGTCGGAAAAGTATTCGGCAGCCAGCCTGCTGGCAGAAAAATGCGACCGGGTCTACGGTCTTTCCGGTACGCCGATCTATAATCTGGGCAGTGAGATCTGGAATGTGGTGAACATCCTCGATTTTCATTTTCTGGGCGATTTCGAGGCCTTTACCCGTGAATGGTGCATGGGCTATGGCAACCGGGTGGTGCGCCATCCGGATCAGCTGGGAGAGTATCTGCGCCGGGAAGGCCTGATGCTCCGGCGTACGAAACAGCAGGTCCTGCCCGAGCTGCCCGAAAAAAGGCGGCTGATTCAGGAGATCGACGAAGACGACGTCCTGTACCAGAAGCTGATGGCGCCGGTGTGGGAGAAGCTCTATACCTGGGAAAACGACCGCAGCATGACCGCGTCCCAGAGGTCTCTGCTGGAAGATCAGATCAGCGCCGGACAGCGTCAGGCGACGGGTCTGGCCAAAGCGTCCTATGTATGCCAGTTTGTCAGGGCCCTTTCGGAAGCGGGGGAAAAAGTCCTGCTGTTTGCCCATCATCACGCCGTGATGGACCGGTACCGGGAAGAATTAAGAGCGCTTCATCCCGTTTTCATCACAGGCCGGGAAAGCGCTGCGCAGAAAGAGCTTTCCGTCACCCGGTTCATGGAAGGCAGGACGGACCTTTGCTGTATCTCCCTAAGGGCTGCCAGCGGGCTGAATCTGCAGCGGGCTACCTGCGTGGTGTTCGGGGAACTGGACTGGTCTCCCGCCGTCCATTCTCAGGCGGAAGACCGCGCCCACCGCATCGGTCATGAGGATTCCCTGCTGTGTTATTATCTGGTAGCGCCCGCAGGAAGCGACCTGGATATGCAGGAGGCGTTGGGGCTGAAAGTCAGCCAGTTTGAGGGCCTGATGGGGGATACACCGGTTTCACCGGAACGTCAGGAGGAAGACGCGAACTTTGCAAGACGCCATGTGGAAAAGCTGGCTGAGCAGTATCTGCGGGGACATGTATGAGATTCCTGAAGAAACCGCATGATTCGTCGGATTCGCAAATTGACAGAACGCAACAAAACAGGTAAAATAAGGACCTGACTATGGAACACGGAGGCTGAACGGGTGAAGGCAGGACGGATGATTCGAAAAGCGCTTGCGCTGCTGTGCATGACGGTGATGGTCTGTACCACGGCGCTGAGCGAGGAGGGAGATCTTCCGGGTGTGATCATTCTGTCAGACCCCGTTCCGGATCAGGATGTCGCCCTGCTGCACTTTGCCGAAGAGGCGGTCAAAAACGCCGGCGGGGCGGACGGAACCGGTATATTTGTGGATGATACGCAGTATTACGCCGATATCCGGGCAGTTTTTCCGGAAGAGGAAAACGAGGCTTCCAAGATCATCATCAATTTTCTGGGCGACTGCACGCTGGCCTGCAACGAGACTGACCATGGCGGAGATAATACGATCGAGGCTTATGTGGCCCGTTTCGGCGCTGATTATCCGTTTTACCGCGTGCAGCATATTCTGGAACAGGATGATCTGACCGTTGCAAATTTTGAAGGAACGCTCCATAACACCAATGACGGTTATTTTACCGTTCCCAAGAAAACGTATTCTTTCCGCGGTGACGAAAGTATGGTGGAGGTGCTCAAAGCCGGCAGCGTGGAAGTGGTTTCCCTGGCAAACAACCATATCGGTGATTACGGCGTCCCCGGCTATGAGGACACGGTGCGGGTGCTGAACAGCAGCGGCATTCCGTGGTTTGCCTGCTCAGAATACGGTTCACAGACCTATGTGTATGAGAAAGACGGCATCAGGATCGGATTTATCAGCGCCTATATTTCTTTTTTCTGGAATAACCTGGGTGTGATCCAGAAAGCGATGAACGAGCTTAAAAGCCGCAGCTGCAACGCGATCATTGCGGTCATGCACGGCGGGGTCGAATATGATAAGCGCCACGATGATTATCAGCTGGGCCTGGCCCGGGCGTTCATCCGGTACGGCGCCGACCTGGTGATCGGCCATCATCCGCATTGCCTGCAAGGCTACGGCGTGGTAGAAGGCGTGCCGGTTTACTATTCCCTGGGCAACTTTGTTTTCGGCGGGAATGCCCGTCTGAACACGACCCGCAAGGGGATCCCCAAATCGGTCAAATACACGATGATCCTGACCTATGCCCTTTCCTTTGACGAGGACGGCAGGTTCCTGGGCAGCCGGGCGAACCTGATCCCCTGCCGGCTTTCTGAGGAGGAGAACATCAACCATTACCAGCCCTACGCGGTTCTGGGCGCGGACGGGACGGCTGCCATCGAGGAAGTGCTGTATGACACAAAAGCTCCTTTTCTGCTGAAAAACTACCAGGAAGGGATCGGGGCGCTGCAGGATTTTATGCCTGCCAAATAAGCGCAGCCGCCAGAAACAGTCAGCGGACAGAAAGCCGGACGGATCGGGAGGTATCCATGATTTCAGCTGAAGAGTTTGTAAAAGCGCTGAACCTGACGGTGCTTTCTCCGTCAACGAGAAAGGAAATGCAGTTCTCCTCAGCCGAACTGAACCGTCCGGGCATGCAGTTTGCCGGTTATTATGAGCATTTTGCCTATGAACGTCCACAGGTGATCGGCAAAGTGGAAATGAGCTATCTGGACGAGCTGGAGGACAGTGTCCGGCTGGAGAGGCTTCGGAAGTATTTTACCTATCCGATTCCCTGTGTCGTCATCAGCCGGGGGATGCGTCCGCCGGATGAAATGCTTTCCCTTGCCGCTGAAAACGATGTGCCGGTCTACGGTACGGACTGGGTGACCACAAGATTCTGCGTCAATGCCATTAATTACCTGTCCCATGAGCTGGCTCCCCGTTCAACTGTCCATGGGGTGCTGCTGGATGTGTACGGCATCGGCGTCATGCTGACGGGGGACAGCGGGGTTGGAAAAAGCGAAGCCGCCCTGGAACTGGTCAAACGCGGCCACCAGCTGGTTGCGGACGACGTGGTGGATATCCGCCGTGTCAATGAAAACCGCCTGACCGGCGAAGCGCCGGAAACCATCCGGCATTTTATGGAGATACGCGGCATCGGAATCATTGACATCCGTGCCATGTTCGGTATCGGGGCCGTGCTCCGTTCCAAGTCGATTGACATGGTGATTCACCTGGAGCTTTGGCAGGAAAGGAAATCATACGAACGCCTGGGCGTCAAGGAAACCTATACGACCATTATGGGGGTCAAGGTTCCCGAAACCATTTTACCGGTCAGGCCGGGCAGGAATCTGGCTGTCGTGATCGAAGTGGCCGCCAGAAACTTAAGCCTTAAGAGGATGGGTTACTCCGCCGCTCAGGAACTGGACCGGAGACTGAATGATCTGCTCAGTCAGGGCAGCGCATCCAAAATGTCGGACTGATACAAAGGGAGGTCGCACGATGTATTATGTGGGTATCGATCTGGGGGGCACCAATATCAAGGCAGGAATCGTGAACGGAGAGGGAAAAATCCTGTCGGAGGCTTTCTGCAAGACGCAGGCTCAGCGGCCTTACCAGGACATTGTCCGGGATATGGCAGGCTGCATGATGCAGGCGCTTAAAAACGCGAAGCTGACGACAGATGATATCGTTTCCGTCGGAATCGGCATTCCCGGATACGCCGATCAGAAAACCGGTGTGGTGGTTTTCTGCACCAATCTGGGCTGGCGGGATGTCCCGCTGCGGGAAGAGATGCGGAAGTATATCGGCCTTCCTGTGGCAATCGATAATGACGCCACCGTTGCCGGCTATGCGGAAAGCATTGCGGGCGTTTCCAAAGACGCTAAAAGCTCTGTCTTTCTGACGCTGGGAACCGGTGTCGGGGGAGGCATCGTCATCAACGGCCGTCCCTGGTCTGGGGCTCATGGCGTGGGCAGCGAGGTCGGGCATATGACGCTTTCGGTAGACGGTGTTCCCTGCACCTGCGGCAACAGCGGCTGTGTGGAAAGGTATACCAGCGCTACGGCCATCATCCGGATGGCGCGACAGGCCTGCATAACTTATCCGAACAGCGCGATGATGCTGAGAGCGGAAGGGGATATCAGCCGGATCAACGCAAAAACCGTGATCGACGCCGCGAAAGCCGGCGACCGGGCGGCCCTGGAGGTGTTTGACGAATACTGCAAGTACCTCGCCATCACCATCAACAACATCATCTGCTTTATGGATCCGGAGATGATCGTGCTGGGCGGCGGCGTCAGCCATGCAGGGGGATTCCTGCTGGACCGCGTGCGGGATAAGATACCGAGGTATCTTTTGTATAAATCCCTCCCCTATCCGGAGATTCGTCTGGCCAGCCTTGGCAATGAAGCCGGCACGATCGGCGCGGCCATGATCGGCAAGCTGGCGGCCGAAGATCTCCGAAAGGAACAGAAAGCCTGATCGTTTCAGACAGATTCAAATGATAGAAAGGTCGTAGGTAGCATGCAAAACATTTCTGTCCGTTCGCTGTTCCGGGAAACGCCGGAAGACGGTGCGAAAGTCCGCGTAACCGGCTGGGTCCGCACGGTCCGTTCCAGCAACGCGTTCGCTTTCATTGAAGTGAACGACGGTACGTTTTTCAAGAATCTTCAGGTCGTCTGCGAAGGCTCCATGCCGGATTATGCTGCGATCACTAAAATCACCCTGGGCAGCGCGATCGAAGTGGAAGGGACGCTGAAGCTGACCCCTCAGATGCAGCAGCCTTTTGAACTGCAGGCGGATCAGGTGAAGGTAGTCGGACTGTGTGCGGCGGATTATCCGCTACAGAAAAAACGCCATACTTTTGAATACCTGCGTACGCAGGCACATCTCCGTCCGAGGACCAATACCTTTTACGCCGTGTTCCGGATCCGTTCCCTGGCTGCCCAGGCGATCCACGCGTTCTTTGCCGAGAAGAATTTCGTCTATGTGCATACCCCGCTGATCACCACCAGCGACGCGGAAGGTGCGGGAGAAATGTTCCGCGTGACGACCCTGGATCCATCTAATCCGCCCCGTACCCCGGACGGACAGGTTGATTTTACGCAGGATTTCTTCGGAAAACCCACCAGCCTGACCGTATCCGGTCAGCTGAACGTGGAAACGTTCTGCGCCGCATTCCGCAACGTGTATACCTTCGGCCCCACCTTCCGGGCGGAGAAGAGCTATACGCAGCGCCACGCGGCCGAATTCTGGATGATCGAGCCGGAAATCGCTTT
Source organism: Christensenellales bacterium (assembly GCA_045113695.1). Classification (GTDB taxonomy): domain Bacteria; phylum Bacillota; class Clostridia; order Christensenellales; family Aristaeellaceae; genus UBA4246. The sequence goes on along the minus strand of JBGUJG010000139.1, from coordinate 744 downwards.
TGCCGATCTGTTTGACGATATGGCCCTGGCGGAAGAAATGATCCGTTATATCATCTCGTATGTGATGGAAAAAGCGCCGGAAGAGCTTGAGTTCCTCAACAAGTTTGTGGACAAAGGGCTGCTTGAACGGCTTCATCATGTCAAAGACAGTAGTTTTGCCCGCGTTACGTATACGGACGCCATTGACATTCTGCTGAAGGCCGATAAAAAGTTTGAATTCCCGGTCCGCTGGGGAATGGATCTGCAGACGGAGCATGAACGGTATCTGGCGGAAGAACACTTCGGCCGCCCTGTCTGCGTTTACAATTATCCCAAGGAAATCAAAGCCTTCTATATGCGGCTGAACGACGACGGCAGGACGGTGGCCGCAGTGGACATTCTGGTGCCCGGCATCGGCGAGCTTGTAGGCGGCAGCCAGCGTGAAGAACGGCTGGATGTCCTCCAGCGACGTATCGAAGAACTGGGTATGAAAGAAGAAAACTATGACTGGTATCTGGCCCTTCGCCGCTACGGGACCAACCCGCACGCCGGTTACGGCCTTGGCTTTGAACGGATGATCATGTATCTTACCGGTATGCAGAATATCCGCGACGTGCTGCCTTTCCCGCGTACGACCGGCAGCGCCGAATTCTGATTCCGGGCGGAAAATACAAGATAATACTGATTTTCACCTAACCCATGCACATCTGCGGGCGCCTTTTGCGCCATCTCTGTGTCAGCCGTCCTCACCGTACCTACGGGTAC
>JBGUJG010000138.1:0-25382 GCA_045113695.1 Christensenellales bacterium | reverse complement strand
GGTTAAACTCTCACACCAGGCAAATGGAGAATAATCGCTGTATGCAGTATTAAGCTCTGTCCAGGATAATGGATAATTGGCCTGGATTAGATGGTCGCAGCTGCCAAAGGCTTCTGAATCCAGCCTTGTGATACTGTTGGGCAGATGGACAACTGTTAGGCTGTCACAGTCATAGAAAGCTGCATGGTGGATTTCCTCCAGCCCTTCTTGAAGCAGGATTTCAGAAATGCCGCCGCAGCTGCTGAAAGCAGAGTCGCCTATGCTGATGACCCCTGCAGGCAGTACTAGCCTGCCGGTCAGACCGGATTGATTATTAAAAGAGTAATCCCCGATAACAGTGACGGTTTTCCCGCTGATGAACTGCGGAATAATCACATTCACCGCATCTTCCGGCCCGATATACCGGTCGATCCGGATCGTGCCGTCGTCCAGTTCCGAGTACTCAAAATATTCCGCCGGCATGGGCTGTTCCCCATGGCCGAAGCGGGCTTTGTTTTCCTCCCACCAGGAAGCGGCCCAGGTGCCGGGCTGCACATCCGCGTCCATGGCTGTCACTCCGTCGAAGGCGTCTGCGGCAATGGCCGTCAGGCCGGAGGACAGGCGGATATGGGTCAGGCCGGTGCCTGCGAAGGCACGGGGGCCGATGGTCTCCACCGTGTCCGGCAGCCAGACATCAGTGACCGACGTATCCCCGTAAAACGCCTCTTCCTCAATCGTCCGGACGCCCTGGGGAATGGACACTATCCGCGTCACCGGGAACAGATCGTCCAGGCTTCCCCCGCCGATTTCGATCGTTGCATCGTCGTCAGCCAGCGCGCCGGCTGCCCCCAGCAGGGCGCAGCAGAGCAGCAGGGCAAATATCCGCGCAAGCGCCCCGCGGTATACAAATTTCTTTTCCTGACAGCCGTTCATCGTATTTCCTCCCCCGCAGACCATATCAATCTGTATATCATTATATATACCACATTTCTGCTTTTGTGACAACAGTTTTCCCGGAATTGGCGGGCAGCGAAAAACGCAAAAAACGCAAAAAACACCGCCGGCCCAAAGGCACCGGCGGCGCTGTTCATTATGTTGGATGGTTCTCAATCAGTCCATAAAATACTGTTTCATGAATTCGGGTGCCACGGCGTCATCCACGCTGGCGGAGAGAATGAAGCTGACATGGTGGGCCTGGCTGATGGCGTCCAGACGGGCGAAGAAGGTTTCCGTCTGTTCGGCGGGCACACGGACCAGCTTCATGAAGGCGTCCACAAAGATGGTGCTGATGTCGAAATTCTGCGTCAGCATTCCGCAAAGGAAGCCGAGGAACATTTCCGGGCTGTCCACACCGTATTCGCTGGCGTTGACAAAGCGGATCTCGTGCGGAAGATCGTACATATACCTGGTGTCATCGTCCACAAAGACGATATCACCTGTCGCGTTCTTCACGGTTTCGACTGCCAGATTCAGAATCTTCTTGGTTTTCCCGGAGCCTTTCTTGCCGTGGATAATCTGTATCATGGGTAAAACCCCCTTTCCGTTGATTCCTGTTTCTATTATACACGATTGTTCGCGATTTGACCAGCATTATTTTTGTAGTACAAAAACTTCGGATCAGAACCGTCAGTCGACCCCACGGACGGCGCTGAAGGGGAAGAGCACGGTGCGGACATGGGCGACGATCTGGTCCCGGGTCAGCGGGCCTACGTCGCCCGCGCGGCTGTCATGGGAATTGCCCCGGTTGTCCCCGACGACGAAATACTCGTTGTCTTTGAGGGTGCGGCGGGGATAATCGGCATAGGGCAGGGAGTTCATCTTGGGCGGGTCCGGGATCAGCTCGTCATTGACATAGAGCTGGCGGTTTCTGATTTCCACGGTGTCGCCGGGCATCGCGACCAGGCGCTTGACAAAGGCAGTGCGGCCCCGGTTCGGGAAGTGGCAGATCACCACGTCGTTGCGCTGCGGGCCGCTGAGCAGATAGTCGAACTTGGTGCAGAACATCCGCTCGCCGTCGATCAGGGTATTGGTCATGCTGCTGCCGTCCACCCGGTACAGCTCAAAGACAAACGAGCGGATCACCAGGACGATCAGCAGGGCGCCGCCGATGGTATAGATCCAGCTTAAAATTTCCTGTCCCATGGTACGAGGCTTCTTCCCTTCCGGCACTTTGATCGGGCGGTTCCAAAAGGCTTTGAAACCGCTTTGCCCGGCCGTCTCTTCGGCTTTGGCGCTGTTCTGTTCGTCGTGGGGAAGCTGGTTATTTTCACTCATGAAAGACTGTTCCTCCTGTCAGTTGGATGAAAGGGCAGGCTCATCCGGAATGATGTTGGGCTCCGGCCCGCGCTCCAGGGTCGCCTTGCGGCGCTTCAGGAAAACCACGCGGTCCAGCATCACGACCCGGCCGCAGGTGCGGCATCTGAGTTTGATATCCGCCCCGGTGCGGGTCACCGTCCAGGTGTCCCCGCCGCAGGGATGCGGCTTTTTCGTGCGGACGACATCGCCCAGCCGGATCTCATCCTCCATCCCGGAAACCTCCTTCCATCAGGTTTGATACATTATATGCCATAATGTTCTTTTTTTCAAGTGTCCCGCTTATACCTGCGTCAGAGCGGGATCAGGCAGGCAGCCTGTGCGGCGCTGACAGCCGGGAACAGAACGCTGAACAGCCCCAGGGCCGCGGCGACGATCCATTTTCCCGCAGGACGGCGGCCGGGCAGCATCCGCGCGGCGCTGTCCAGCAGGGCGATTTCCCGGCCCCGGTCCAGCACGGCCCGGAGGTAAGGCTTATCCGTCATGGTTCCCCCTCCTCTCCCTTTCTCAGACGTCTTCGGATCCTGTGCAGGCGGATGCGGACCTGGCCGGGCGTCAGGCCCAGCTCCTGCGCAAGCTCCCGTGTCGATTTTCCCCCGACGGTCTGGCCCAGCAGCAGAAGCCGTTCCTGTCCGTTCAGTTCGGCCAGGCGCATCAGGCGGCTGTTTTGCTCCCAGCGGGTCAGGTATTCCGTTTCCGCCGAATCGGCCGGCCAGTTCGCCATTTCCTCCGCCTCCAGCAGTTTCGGCGAACGCCGCAGGCGCCTGAGCTCCGAAATGCAGATCCTGCGGAGGATCACATACAGCCAGGTGCTGAAGGCGTACCGCGGGCTGTAGTCCATCCGCGCGGCATAGATCCGGGCGAAGGCCTCCTGCACGCAGTCTTCCGCCAGGTGGGCGTCGTGAAGGATCCCGGAAGCGTACGCTTCGGCCCTTTCACGCCAGCGCCCGATCAGCGCTTCCAGCGCCTCCGTGTCCCCCGCTCTGACCCGCTCCATCAGCGCCTGATCCGGCTCCACACCCGCTCACCTGCCTTCCTGTACCCCATTATACGCCCGCCGCGGCGTTTTGTTACAGGCGGACAACAATATTTTATTGCCTCCCGGTTTTCCGCCTGTTGGCAAAGACCCGAAAGCATGCTATAATATCCGTGAAAAAAACGCGCAGAAAGGCGGGGGCGAAAGCCTGACAGGGCATCTTCCCGGCCCGCCTGAACACATCAAAGGAGGATCAATCCATGGCTAACAAATACGCGGGCACAAAGACCGAGAAAAACCTGATGGAAGCTTTCGCCGGGGAATCCCAGGCGAGGAACAAGTACACCTATTTTGCCTCCGCTGCCAAGAAAGCGGGCTACGAGCAGATTGCCGCCCTGTTCCTGAAGACCGCCGACAATGAAAAAGAACACGCCAAGCTCTGGTTCAAGGCCCTCGGCGGCATCGGCACGACGGAAGAAAACCTGAAGGCCGCCGCGGACGGCGAAGCCTTCGAGTGGACGGACATGTACGACCGCATGGCGAAGGAAGCCGACGAAGAGGGCTTCCCGGAGCTGGCCGAGCAGTTCCGCGGCGTTGCCGCCATCGAAAAGCACCATGAAGAACGCTACCGCGCCCTGCTCAAAAACATCGAGCAGATGGAAGTCTTCAAAAAAGCCGGCATCACCATCTGGGAATGCCGGAACTGCGGCCACATCGTGATCGCCGCCGAGGCGCCGGAAGTCTGCCCGGTCTGCAACCATCCGCAGGCCTACTTTGAGGTCATGGCGCAGAACTACTGATCTGCCGCGGAAGACGCAAAAGACGCAGAAGACGCGGAAGACGCAGAGAAACCGATGAAAGAGGGTGTCACATCTGGGAAGGCTGGTCATAGGATACTGGGACTGCCCCTATTGTGACACCAAGGGCATCCGGGGGGACAAAGCCGCCTGCCCGAACTGCGGCAGACGGCGCGGGAACGTCAGGTTCTACCTGAAGGGGCAGGCCCAGGATCACGAACTCAGGCCCGAAGACACCAAGGACCTGGAGTACGTGATCAGGGAAAAAGAAAAGTACGTCAACCGCAATCCGGACTGGTACTGTTCCTTCTGCGATACGCTGAACAGCGACAACGCAGAAACCTGCCAGGGCTGCGGTGCGTCCCGTTCCGATTCCGACACGAATTACTTCCAGATGCTGGAAAAGCTGAAGGAAAAGGAACAGGCACAGGCCCCGCCGGCGCAGAAAGCGCCCGCCAGGCGCAGCAGGCTGCCGCTGATCCTGATCGCCGCCGTCCTGATCATGGCCGGGTTCTTCCTGTTCATGAACGGCAGGGTCACCAGCGGCGATTACCGGATCGCCGGGGTCAGCTGGGAGCGCGCTGTTCAGATCTCGCAGAACCGGCTGTTTCACGAATCCGGCTGGTCAGTCCCCCCGGGCGCTTCCGTGACCGGTGAAAGCAGCGAGATCCACCACTATGACAATGTCATCGATCATTACGAAGACCGCGAGGTTCAGCGTTCCCGGCAGGTTGTCGATCATTACGAAACGTATTACACGTATACCGACCTGGGGAACGGGATGTTTGACCAGGCGGAGCACCAGCGGCCCGTCTATACCACCGAGTATTACACGGTCACGGAACGGCAGCCCGTATACAGACAGGTGCCCCGGTACCAGACCAGGTATACATACGATATCCGGCGCTGGACGCCGGAAAGAACGGCCAGCGCCCGCGGAAATGATCAGAACCCCTATTGGCCGGAAACGAATCTGAAACCGGACGAGCGCGAGGAAGACCGGACGGAAGCGTATTACGTGGAAATCCTGAACACGAAAAAAAACGAGACCGCGCGCTACGGCCTGTCCCAGACGGACTGGCGCACGCTGCGTCCCGGCGATCAGGTATACATCACCGCCAACCGCTTCGGAGAAGATGTCAGTATCTCCGATGAAAAAGGAAATCCCCTGATCCGGCTGATCAGGAAATGATCAGGAAGTCTGAACGGGGCTGCCGCAGAGTTTCTGCGGCAGCCCCTTGTCATGCCTGTTATTTCTGCCCGTAGTAAGCGTTCTTGCCGTGCTTGCGCAGGTAATGCTTGTCCAGCAGCTCCTGCTGCATGCGGCCCGCGTCCGGGTTGAGCTGCAGGGCGTGGTAGTCCATGAAGGCGACCTCTTCCATCACCACCGCGTTGTGGACGGCGTTCATCGGGTCGGTGCCCCAGGCGAAGGGCCCGTGGTTCTGCACCACCACCCCCGGCACCTGGGCCGGGTCGATGCCGCGCTTGACAAAGGTCTCCACGATGACATTGCCAGTCTCCCACTCGTAGGATCCGCCGATCTCTTCCGGCGTCATCCGGCGGGTGCAGGGGATATCGCCGTAGAAATAATCCCCCTGGGTGGTGCCCATGGCCGGAATGTCCCGCCCGGCCTGGGCAAAAGAGACCGCCCACCGGCTGTGGGTGTGGACGATGCCGCCCAGGGCCGGAAAGGCCCGGTAAAGCACCACGTGCGTATCCGTATCCGAAGAGGGGCGGAGGTTCCCTTCCACCACCTTGCCGGAAAGGTCCACCACGACCATGTGCTCCGGCTTCATCTCATCATATTCGACGCCCGACGGCTTGATGACCACCAGGCCCTTCTCCCGGTCGATCCCGGAGACGTTGCCCCAGGTAAAAGTCACCAGCCCGTACCTGGGCAGCTCCAGGTTGGCCCTGCAGACCAGCTGTTTCAGTTCTTCCAGCATCTTTCTTTCCTCCCCTTTTCCCGCTTGTCAGCGCTGCGTCCGGACCGCTTCGCGCTCCACGTCCAGCAGGGCGCGGAAGCCTTTCATCCATTCACTGAAACCGGCCTCGTCCTGCGCGTCCGGGGCGAGGGTCGTCTTTCTGGCGCCGCTGAACACCTTATTGTCCAGGAACTGCTCGAGGGTCTCACCCTCTTCTTTCCTCAGAGCGTAGGCTGCCAGCAGGGCCGCGCCGTAGGGGCCGCCCTCCCCCGCGGTTTCCATGCAGGTGACCGGCGCGCCGCAGGCGGCGGCCAGGTAGCGTTGCCCGACGCCCGGCGTTTTGAACAGGCCGCCGTGGCCGGTCAGGCAGTCGATCGCCACGTTCTCCTGCCGGAGGATGTCCATGCCGATCTTGAGCGTCCCCATCGTGGCGTAGAGGGTCGCACGGAAGAAGTTGGCCAGGGTGAAGCGGCTGTCCGGCCGGCGGACGACCATCGGCCGGCCCTCTTCCAGGTGGGTGACATGCTCTCCGGCCATGTAGTTGCACACCTGGATGCCGCCGCAGTCCGCGTCGCCTTCCAGGCTCTTCTGATAGAGCTTTGTGTAGAGTTCCCCGGTGTCCGGACGCGCGCCGAACAGCTCCGCCGTCTCTTTGAGCACGCCGACCCAGGCGTTGGAGTCATTGGTGCAGTTGTTGCAGTGTACCATGGCGACCGGCTTGCCGGTCGGCGTCGTGACGACGTCGATCTCGGGATAGGGCCTGGACAGCGGCTTTTCGAGCACCACCATCGAGAAGATGGACGTTCCGGCGGAGACGTTGCCCGTGCGCGGGGCCACGGCGTTGGTCGCCGTCATGCCGGTGCCGGCGTCTCCCTCTGCCGGGGCAAACGCGAGGCCCTCGGGCAAAAGCCCATGCAGCAGGGCCACGCCTTCTTTGGTCAGCCGCCCGGCCTGCGCGCCGGCGGGCAGGATGTCCGGCAGCAGGGCGCGGATGTCCCAGGGCAGATGATTTTTTCTGACCAGGGCACGGAACTTGTCCAGCGCTTCAGCGTTGTATTCCAGATGGTCCGGGTCGATGGGGAAAATGCCCGAGGCCTCCCCCACGCCGACGGCGTTGACGCCGGTCAGGGCGTGATGGACATAGCCGGCCAGGGTCGTAATATGGGCGATGCGGCCGATGTGCTCTTCCCCGTTCAGCACGGCCTGATACAGGTGGGCGATGCTCCAGCGCTGCGGGATGTTCACCCCGAACAGGGCGGAAAGCTCCTCAGCCGCCTGCGCGGTCATCGTGTTCTGCCAGGTGCGGAAGGGCGTCAGCAGATTCCAGTTTTCGTCAAACGGGAGATACCCGTGCATCATGGCGGACACCGCCGCGCAGCCGATCTCTCCGCGGTTTTCAATCCCGCTGACGGCCCGGTTGAGCCCCTCCCAGACCTTGTCCATCGGATAGGTCCATACGCCGTTCACCAGGTCGCTTTTCCAGGTATAATCCCCGGAAGAAACGATCCGGTTGTTTTCATCAATCGCCACCGCCTTGATGCGGGTGGAGCCAAGCTCGATCCCCAATGCCGTCCTGCCCATGATGCCGCCTCCGTTTCTGATATTTTTTTCATTATAATGGTTTGTGCCGGGGTTGTAAAGCTTTTCAGGCTTTACTTCATGCAAAAATCATCGATATGGAGGGGCGCCCGCCGGCCGTCCACGATTTCCCCCAGCTCGCAGAAAAACTCGCCCGCCCTGGGCAGGACAAACACATAGCCGCCCAGCCGGTCCGTTTCCACCGCTTTCCCGCCCAGCAGGACCGTTTCCCGGATCCGCTTGGGGTCCAGGCGGAAGCGGAAGCTCCTGACCAGGGCGGGGCTGTGCTGGGTTCCGCGGAAAAAGAAATCCTTATCTTCCCTCTCTTCCGCCAGCCGTACATCGGTCAGGCCGCTGGACCAGAGCCCGATCCGCTCCGCCATGGTCGTGATCCAGTCCGGCGCGCCTTCGCTGCCGTCAGGCCGGCCGAGCATATCGTCGTCCGTGTAGTAAAGCTCCGCGTCCCGGCCGCCGAAGCATACCCGATTGACGCAGAACCCCACGCCCTGGGTGAACTTCCCCGGCCGGTACTCGTAATCCGCCCAGCCGCAGAAGGAAAAGGGCACGTCTCCGGACCGGCCGCCCAGATGAAAGCCGCTGGTGCCCGCCGTCTGCGCCCGCCTGCAGAGCTCATACCCCGCCAGCGGCCGCACATCCTCCGGCAGTTCCCGCAGATGATCCCGGTATTCCGCCCAGGCTGTTCTCTGCGCCTCCCGGTCCGCAAGGGCGCAGATCCGTTCCATCTCCGCGATTTCGGCCCGGAGCAATTCACTCATGTCAAAGCTCATATCCGTCCTCCCGTCTCATCATCAGCACAGTAAAAAAGCCCGGCCTGTCCGCTGCAAAAGCCGTTCAGGCCGGGCCCGTCATCACTTGACAACCTCCATCGGCATCCCCGGCAGCCGGGGCGAGAGCCGGCCACCCATGGGGGGAAAGCGGTCCCTGGGGGTTTCGCCCAGGACCACAAGGGAAGCATGGCACTTCCGGGCGTAGTCGGCGATGGTGCCCTCCACGTCCTGGGAGGAGACGATCTCCATCTCCGCCTCCGCCTCCCGGGCCTGGCTGTACAGGTCGTTCAGGGCCGAAGTGATGTCCGGGTTGCCCATCATGGTCTTTTCCCGGGTGCGCACATGCAGCACCCGCAGCAAACTGCCGGTCTCGTCCGCCCGCTGCCTGCCGTACCGGATCAGCCTGCCGCAGCTCGTCTGATCGGTCACGCAGACCAGTACTGTCTCTGCATCCGACATGATCTGTGTCCTCCTCAACGGGGGTGTTGCAGAACCAATGCTGCAATACCCTATCTTATATCAATGAAAATGAAATTCAAAAACAGCTGTGCAACAAAGATTGTCAGGAAATCAACAATTCCAGGGTGGCTTGGAGGGGCCGCAGCCCCTCCATTTTAAATCCGCAGCAGCGACATGTGCGGTGCGAGGAGAATTTTTGCGGAGCGGAGCGGGAGCAAAAATTCATACCTTGCGACTTTGCCGCCCGGGAGCGTCGAAGACGCGAGAGGCAAAGGCGAGGGGGTTCCCGAAAGGGGGACGTGTCCCCCTTTCGAGGGCTGTGCAACAGCCCCGTTTTATCTTTTCTCCCAATAGGATACGAACCGCGCGCTGGAGCGCACGTACAATGAATCGCCCACATGCCAGTCCGGCTTGTCCAGGTTGGCGTCCAGGTAGAGCAGGCGGTCGTCCTCCTCGTTTTCCGGGTCGCCCACGCTCAGGCAGAAGGGGTAATACATGACGCCTTCCCGCTCCACGGCGATGTCTCCGATGTTCTTGATGACGCCGGCAAACTCTTTCTGGTCGCTGCTCAGAGCGTTTTCGAGGTGGCGGCGGTACGCCTTCAGCGGGGCGACCAGCACGTCCGCCGAGAAAATGAACAGCACCCCGCCCAGCGCCAGCAGGGCCATCGTCAGGTATTTCATCCGCAGGACGAACGTGACGATCCCGCCCGCGATCAGCAGGGCCGCCGGCAGATAGCACGCCAGCCGCTCCCGCCGGATCTGTGCATTCACCTTCGCGAGGTCTTCTTTGGAATACATGGCATATCCCTCCGTTTCCTTCCCAATTGTAACATATTCTTAATAAAATGTACAGATGAGAAAGAGGCAAAAAAAGGGCAAAAACGGGGCTGCTGGGCAGCCCCTCGACAGGGGGACACAACCAGGGCCTGCCGGCCCGTTCTTCGGTGAAAATTGTCCACAGGACAATTTTCTGGGCCCTCAGAACCCCCTTTCGGGAACCCCCTCGCCTCTGCCTCTCGTCATGCTTTCCCCACTGGGGAAGGTGGTCCGTAGGGCCGGATGAGAAAGCCTTCCCCTCTGGGGAAGGTGGCAGGCGCAGCCTGACGGATGAGGTATATCCGGGGCCTGCCGGCCCGCTGTTCGGTGAAAACTGTCCACCGGACAGTTTTCCGGGCCCTCACAGCCCCGCACCGCACATGTCGCTGCTGCGGATTTAAAATGGAGGGGCTGCGGCCCCTCCAAACCACCCCGGGATGGCCGGATTCCGGACGATCTCCGACGCGTAACTGCTTCCGGATTTCTTATCTGTTGATATCAGAGAGAATAGGCATTCAGATTCTTCAGCGCCACTTCGCCGGGATAACGATCCTCCTTTCCCTTTCGCAGAATATTCCTTGAATTACAGAGGGGTTGCGTGATATACTTCTGCTATGGCATCAGATAAAGCCCCGGCTGGAAAAACTGTTCCGGTTTCAGCCCGTCCGGAGGAAGAACAGGAGAATGGACGATGCGGTTCATACGGTTCTCGCGCAGTGTGAATTGTGGACGGACAGTGAATTGAGCGCGTAAAAAAAGCAAGGGCGTCTGCCAGTGAAACTGATCCTGATGACGGGACGGCGGACACGCGGCAGCATGATGCCGCAGATCATGTCGTAAAAGATGTCGTAGAAGATGTCGGAGAAAATGTCGAAGATCATGTCGGAGATCAATCAAACCAATTCGAGGCGCACATGAAACTGATCATCGCGGAAAAGCCGTCCGTCGCCCGGGACATCGCCCGGGTGCTGGGCGTGAAGACGAAGGAAGAAGGATACCTGAGGGGAGACCGGTACCTGGTCAGCTGGGCCATCGGCCACCTGGTGACCCTGCAGGAGCCGGACGAACTGGACGAAAAATACAAGAAATGGCGGATGGAGGACCTGCCCATCCTGCCCGAGCGGATCCCCACGAAGGTGATCCCGAAGACGAAAAAGCAGTTCACCGCCCTCAAAAAGCTGATGCTCTCCAGCGAGGTGGACAGCCTGATCTGCGCCACCGACGCCGGGCGGGAGGGGGAGCTCATCTTCCGGCTGATCTACGAGCAGGCCGGGTGCGGAAAGCCGGTGGAGCGGCTGTGGATCTCCTCGATGACGGACGAGGCCATCCGGGAGGGCTTCGCCCAGCTGAAGCCCGCGGCGGAATACGAGGGCCTGTACAAAAGCGCCCGCTCCCGCTCCACGGCGGACTGGCTGATCGGCATGAACGCGAGCCGGGCGTTTACCCTGCGGTACAACGTACTTTTGTCTATCGGCCGGGTGCAGACGCCGACGCTGGCCATCCTGGTCAAACGGAGGCTCGAGATCGAGCATTTCGTGCCGGTCGAATATTACACCGTCACCGCCGATTTCGGGGATTACCAGGGCCTCTGGTTTGACCCGAAGGCGAAGGACGAAAAGACCGCCCACCGCCTCCCGGACATGGAAACGGCCCAGGCCCTCGTCAAAAAGGTCAAGGGGCAGGAAGGGACGGTGCGGTCCGTCAGCCGGGAGGAAAAAAGGGAGCTTGCCCCCCAGCTCTACGACCTGACGAGCCTGCAGCGGGACGCCAACCGCCTGCTCGGCTTTACCGCCGACAAGACACTCAAAACTGCCCAGTCCCTCTACGAAAAATGGAAGGCCATCACCTACCCGAGGACGGACAGCCGCTACCTGCCGATGGACATGCTGCCGAGGGCCCGGCAGACCCTGCTGAAACTGCCGGCCCTTTACCAGCCGCTGGTAAAGGGCATTCCGTGGAAGGAGGACGGGAAGCTGCCGTTCTCCAAGCGGATCTTTGACAACGCCAAGGTGTCCGACCACCACGCCCTGCTGCCCACCCCGCAGACCGCCCCGCTGGACAAGCTGCCGCCGGACGAAAAGGCCCTGTTTGACCTGGTGGCCAGGCGCGCCATCGCCGCCTTCTATCCCCCTTACGTCTACGACCAGGTGAAGATCGTCACCGAGGCGGCCGGGGAGAGTTTCAAGACCACCGGCCGGATCACGAAGGACCCGGGCTGGAAGGTTGTCGTCCAGGGGCAGGAAGCATCTCCCAAAAAGAAAGAAACCGACGCAGAGCAGGCCGTCCTGCCGGACGTGCGGGAGGGGGACAGGCGGACAGTGGCCAAGGCTGCGGCCAAAAAGGAACAGACCAAGCCCCCCGCCCCGCACACCGACGCCTCCCTCCTGTACAGCATGGAGAACGCCGGGAAGGACCTGACCGACGAGACGCTCCGCGAGCAGATGAAGGGCAGCGGCCTGGGCACGCCGGCCACCCGCGCCGCGATCATCGAGCGGCTGATCCATGTCGGCTACGTCCAGCGCCGGGGCAAGACCCTGAACGCCACCGACAAGGGCGTCCAACTGATCGAAATCGCCCCGGAGGAAATCGCCTCCCCGGAGATGACCGGCAAGTGGGAGCTGGCCCTGGACGAGATCGCGAAGAACGGGCGCGAGCCGGAGCGCTTCGACGAGGGCATCCGCCGCCTGTCCGCCTGGCTGGTGGACTATGCCCGCACCACGCAGAACGAAGGCTCCTTCCCCCCGGAAGAGCGGAAGAAGGGCCGGGGCGCCCGGAAAGCCTCCGCCCCCAAAGCCCTGCCGGACTGCGTCTGCCCCCTGTGCGGCAAGCCCGTGCAGGTGAGCGACAAGGCCTACGGCTGCTCGGGCTGGCGGGAAGGCTGCCGTTTTACCCTGTGGAAGGACTGCCTCGCCCGGGGCGGCGGGCCGGCCCTGAACGACAGGCTGGTCACGATGCTGCTCCGAGACAAAAGCGTCCGCGGCTCCACCGGCACCGTCGTCCTGGAAGACAACCACATCCGTTTCCTGCCCAAAGATCCGGCGCAGAAGAGTGTTTCCTATCCTATCGCCTATCAGAAGAAGGGATAATGCTCACTGCGGCCGCCGCAGCGGCGGCCCCTGGGCCGCCACTGAGTGAGGAGTGGGCGCTCACTGCGTTCGCTCAGTGAGGAGTGAGGAGTGGACGCTCACTACGTTCGCTCAGTGAGGAGTGAGGAGTGGGCGCTCCCTCCGGTCGCTGAGTGAGGAGTTATCAAGTCATCAAACCAATTTCAACTCCTCACTCCTAACTCCTAATTCCTGACTTTTCAAGCAGTTTCTCCCCCGCTTCGATGGCCGCGAGGACCTGCTCCGGGGCGGGGCCGCCGGGGATGTTCCGGGCTTTTACGCAGGTTTCCGGGGCGATGGCCTCGTAGACGTCCTCATCAAAGACCGGAGAGAAGCGGCGGAGTTCTTCGATCGTCAGCTCGTCCAGGGCCTTGCCCCGGTTCAGGCTGTAGGCCACCAGTTCGCCGATTACGCGGTGGGCGTCCCGGAAAGGGATGCCCTTGCGAACCAGGTAGTCCGCGCAGTCCGTGGCGTTGGTAAAGCCGAGGTTGGCCTTTCTCCGCATGACGTCCGTGCGGTAGACCGCCTTGTCCAGCATGGCGGTGAACATCGTCAGGCAGTGAATCACCGTATCGCAGGCGTCAAAGTAGGCTTCCTTGTCCTCCTGCATGTCCTTGTTGTAAGCAAGCGGGATGCCCTTCATCACCGTCAGGAGGGCCGTCAGGTCCCCGTATACCCGCCCGGTCTTGCCGCGGATCAGCTCGGCGACGTCCGGGTTTTTCTTTTGGGGCATCATGCTGGAGCCGGTGGAATAGGCGTCGTCCATCGTCAGGTACCCGAACTCCTGGGAGCTGAACAGGATGCACTCCTCGCAGAAGCGGCTCAGGTGCATCATGCAGATGGCCGCGGCAGACAAATAGTCCAGCAGGAAATCCCGGTCGCTGACCCCATCCAGCGAATTGAGCGAGATGGCCGAAAAGCCCAGCTTTTCCGCCACGAACGGACGGTCCAGCGGGTAGGTGGTGGCGGCAAGCGCCCCGCTGCCCAGCACGCAGACGTCCGCCGCGCGGTACGCGTTCTGAAACCGCAGAAGGTCCCGGCTGAACATCTGGAAATAGGCCATCAGGTAGTGGCCGACCGTGATGGGCTGGGCCTGCTGCAGGTGGGTATAGCCGGGCATGATGTCATGCAGATGCGTCCTGGCTTTCTGAAGCAGGAGCGCACACAGGGCCCGGACCGCCTCCATCGTATGGGCGGCGGTTTCCTTGGCGTACAGGTGCATGTCCAGGGCGACCTGGTCGTTGCGGCTGCGCCCGGTGTGCAGGCGCTTGCCGGCTTCGCCGATCCGCGCGGTCAGGAGTTCCTCCACCCGCATGTGGATGTCCTCGCTCTCGGGCGGAAAATCGGCCCGTCCTTCTTCCATGTCCTGAAGGATGGCCTTCAGCCCCGCGCTGATCTGCTCAAAATCCTCCGCGGAAATGATCCCCTGCCGGCAGAGCATCTCCGCGTGCGCCAGACTCCCCGTGATATCCTGCCTGTACAGGCGCTGGTCAAAGGAGATGGACGAATGAAAATCGTCCACCGCATGATCCGTACCCTTGGAAAATCGACCGCTCCACAGTTTCATCGCACTGCGCCCCTCTCTGCTGCGTCAAGCCGGTCTGACCGGCGTTCTGTCTTCATCAGCCGGTCAACAGAATAACACAGTTTTTTTCTTTCGTAAAGGGAAAACAGACAGGGAAAGCCGCTGATTCCGCGGGATTTTTTGTTCCCGTATGCAGGAAAAACGCCGAAAGCCCCGAATGAAATATGCAGAAAGAATGATCAGGCGGGCAGGCTGTCCGCCTCGTATGTACAGCCCAAAGATCGTGAAAGGAGTTTTTCACCATGAAGCATTTGCGG
This sequence comes from Christensenellales bacterium, assembly GCA_045113695.1. GTDB lineage: Bacteria > Bacillota > Clostridia > Christensenellales > Aristaeellaceae > UBA4246. The sequence goes on along the minus strand of JBGUJG010000138.1, from coordinate 10,803 downwards.
CGTATCGTTTCCCTGCTGCTTGCCCTGCTGACGGCGTGCTCCGTCTGCCGGCTCCCCGCGGCCCGGGCGGACGAAAGCGACTACTTTTTCGGCGAAAATGTATACGGGATCCTGAACACCGGCGAACGGGCGCTGGCGGACGGGATGGACCCCGAATGGGTGCTCAGCGAGATGCGCAGGGGCGCCGAAGAGATGGAATGCGAGGAAGCATTTAACAGCATCTGCGGAAACATCGCGGCGTACGGCGGAAAGGATTATCAGAAAATCGCGAAGCTGCTGGGGGACGGAGAGCCCCTGCGCGGCCTGGGCATCGACAACCCGGCGTCCGACAGGATCGGCCGGGACGGCTGGTCCGTCTATGACCGCCCCGAGGTGTCCGACGAAATGGCGAAGCTCCTGCAGGATCCGAAAGCGGAATACTGCTTTGAAGCCGGCTGGTGGATGGAGAGCGAATTCCAGAGCGTCTTCGGCACCAGCTACCAGAAGTTCAGGCCCTCCCGCCCGCGGCCCGGATATGTCTGCGTGATCGTCCGGAAGGGCGCGCAGCTTGCCCCGGAAACACCCTGGAACGCTGAGGATGCAGACGAATACCGCTGGGACTCTCCCCTGTACCGGGCCGTCAGCAGCCTCGTCTGGACGCTGGATGAGGACGCCCCGGTCCTGACGGGCAACCCCCATCTGGCTTCCGCCTTCTGGGTATTCGACCTGACCTATCCATTCCACGCGTACTACGGCTCTGAAGAGAAAATCAAGGGGTACAACTGCAAAACCTCCCTGACCGTTGAAACAGCTGACGGAAAGAAGAAGATCGCGCAGATCTCGGCGTCCGGTGAACTTGGGTCCACCATCTATTCCTCTTCCGTGAACGACGGCATCGCCAAGGCGGATACTCCCGATTTTTCGGAACTGGACACGTATGAGAAATTCCGCGGCGACGTTCTCCTCGCCCTGAACAAGGAGCGCGCGGCCGCGATCGCCAGCCAGAAGGTCACCCAGCGGAACATCCAGAACACGCTGAACAGTTTCCTGATCAGCCAGGCGGAAAATACGTCCGACCCCTGGGAAAAGGCCATCTATGAAAGCGGCGCATCGAACATATACTGGGACGGCGGCACCGTGACGTTCAGCCTGCGCTCCTTCGACCCGGGGCTGGACGAAATGTCCTCTTACGCCAACCGGGAGGATTCCTACGGCTGGCTCAGCTCCGCCCTGTCCAACACCGCGTACCGGCAGCTGGACCTGACGCTGAAGGTCGTCACCGGCGTCTTTACCCATTCCAGCCAGACCAGCATGAAAAAAACCGTCTCCGCCGCGGCAGCAAAAGCCAAAGCAGCCTTTGAGAGCAAGGATATGAAACAGGCCGTCAAAGACTGGCTGTTCCTGTCCCCCATCGCCGGCAAAGCGCAAAGCGCCGACCAGCTGATCCATCCGGAAACCAGCTTCTGCTTCTGGGCAAGCGACCTGGCGGAGGAACTGCCGGGCAGCGTGCCGGACGGAGCGCTGGCGGCCCTGTTCTACGCGCAGAAGAGCCAGAAGCTGATCACGGCGGACGGCCCCAAGAATCTTTCGCTCGAATGCGTCGGCGCGGATCCCGCGGCCCTGCTTTCCGCCGCATCCAGCGCCGCGCTGGACCGGCTCGCCTATGCCCCGGCGGAGAGCCGATATGACGGCAGTCTGGAAGACCTGCTGCTTGAGACCCTGGCACAGACCGCCATGGCGGAAAAGGATCGTGTCAATCATCACCTGACCATCCCGCTGTCCTTCACGCAGAGCAATTACTTCGACCTGCCCTCCGGATACCGGGAATATATGAAAGCCTTTGATTTCAGCGATGTCCTGTCCGGACTGGAAGACAGTGCGGAACGCCTGCCGGAGATGGCCGCCATTTCCATGCCCAGGAACGGGAAGATGACCGGCGGCTCCAGCGGCTCCGAAATGACCCTCCAGCTGTCCAAATCCTCCAGCCCAACATATGTGCAGTGCCGCAGGGAATCTGACAACAGGCTCGTCGCGTCCGCGTTTGTCCATCCCGGCAAAACGGTCACCGTCTACCTGCCCAGCGGTTCCTACCGGATTTATGCCTGCAACGGGCCTTACTGGTACGGCGAATACGAGATGTTCGGGGACAACGGCTATTACCACAAGAGCGAGCCCGTGAAGATCGACTCAAGGCACACCTATACCTACACCCTGGAGGCCGTGAAGGACGGCAACACGACCACCTACCAGGCAAACCGGGATGAATTCCGGCAGAAGTAAGACTTTGCCAACATCCGTCTTTCCCGGGGCTGCCGCGGCGTTTTTCCGCGGCAGTCCCGGATGTCCTCTGTCTTGAAGGAGAGAACCCGCATGAAAAAGGCCGTGCTGCCGCTGCTCATCCTGGCGCTTCTGCTGGCGCTGCCCGCCGCCGGGGAAACGCTGAGACTGCCGGATTCCCTGACGGAAATCGGCGAAGAGGCTTTCATGAATGACCGTTCGCTGACGGAAGTCAATCTGCCGGAAGACCTGAAGGTCATCGGGGCAAGGGCGTTCCTCGGCTGCTCCAGCCTGGTTTCCGTCCGTATACCCTGGCAGGTTTCGGACATCGGCGAACAGGCGTTCGACCCGTCTGTCGTGCTCCTGGGTTACCCGTACGGCCCGGCGCCTGATTTTGCTTCGGCAAACGGGAACGCTTTTTACTCATACGGGGCCAACCAGGTCTCCTGGAATGATATCTACCGGGATGAAGGGGCGCTGATTCTGTACGTGATGTCCACCAGCGACCCCTGCTTCCTGCGGGTCGACCTGCTCGGCAGCGGCCAGACCGAGATACTTGCCACCGCCTCCGTTCCCTGCGGGGCCGGCCTCGACAACCAGTCCGTATCGGTTCCGTTCGATTCGTTTCCCCAGTCCTTTTACGTCCGGGCCGTCATGGAGACCGAAAACGGTGTCGGGCTGTGTGATCCCGTCATCTTTGAAGATTTCTATGACCCCGCCGCCGATTTTGACGAACTGACGCCGGACGACTTTGCGGGTCAGACGGTACTGAACTTCGGCAGCGAGGGCTTCGCCGTCCTGCTCGATTCCGTCCGGACGGTGGAAGGCACGGTCAGCGGCGATGTATACACCATCCAATCGGACGAAGAGATTTATCCGGGCGACGCGCTTTACCTGCCTTCGCTCAACGACCTGGTGCAGGCTGAAAGCGTCAGCCCTCAGGGGGACGGCACCTATCTGGTCACGCGCATCGTGGACGCGGGCCTGGAGCCCTTCTTCCGTTTCCTGAACTACGAGGGGAAAATCGACGCGATCGCCGGACTGGGCGGCGCTTATACCCAATATGTTGCCCATGACTCTGCCCACGGAAGTCTCAAAGTGTTAAAGAAACCGATCGGCGGCATGGACTTTACCGGCGATGTCAATGTGGCCATGCTGCTGGACTGCAAGATCCGCTACGCGCCGTCCATCCTGAAGAGCAGTGACCCGGAGACGCGCCTGATCGTGACATCCACCGTAGATCTGGCGTTTGCGCTCTCAAAAGGCATTGAAAATGAAAAAAACGAAATCACACTGTTTACCTGGTCCATCCCAACCAGCGTACCGGGCGTGCTGGTGGACCTGAATGTGGCGATCCCGCTCGAACTGTCGGCGCAGGTAAAAGGAGAAGCTTCCTTTGGCATCACCTCGCGGATGGGGTTCACCTACGACGAGGTGAACGGCTGTCAGACGATCATGGAAAAAGACGGGCACTGGGACGCGGAACTGGAGGGCGAAGCGACGTTTAAAACCGGGCTCAAGGGAACCGTCGGCCTGTCGTTCATGCGCCTGATCGGCGCCCACGTCGGCGCAGAAGCCTGCATAGAACTCAAAGCGGCGGAGACGTTCCTGGAAGGCCACAGTGAACCGGAAGATCCGCATCCTGAAAAGCGGCACGCCTGCGGTCTTTGCCTGGACCTGACGGCGGACTGGTATGTGGACCTGATCGCGGAACTGAAGACCATCAAGAGAACCATCGCGGAGGCAGATTACCGGCTGCTCGGCGACCGCTTCTTTACAGGTTACCTGTCCGTCCTCAACGACGAGCACAGCGTACACGGCGGGGAAGTCAAGATCGGGGAAGGCGAATGCCCCAACTATGAGTACCGGGTCAGGCTGAATGTGGAGGATCCGGATGAACCGAACGCGGAAAAGCTCGCTTTCATCTACCGGCTGGTGAACATGGTGGAGCATGAAACCTTGGCCTCCGGCACTGCGCCGATCGAGGCGTATCTGTACCCGGGCGAATACACGGCGCAGTCCACGCACCTGGACCATCCGGAGACGATGACCTTCCAGGTGGAAGACGAGGCCGTTGATCTGCTGATGGATTTCTCCCTGATCCCGGTCGACGAATACCACTTCCCGGACGAAGGGTTCCGGGAGTGGGTAGCGGAAACCTATGACCTGGACGGCGACTTTCTGCTCAACGCCTGGGAACGCTACCGGGTCAAGGATATGATCATTCAACCCAAATCCGACGACCCCGACTGGGCCAGCCATTTCCCGGTCACCTGCATGTCGTTTGAAGGGCTTCAGTATTTTACCAAACTGCAGATACTGCGCATGGGGATGTATCATAATGCGTTTATGAAAGATAATGGCTATTGGTACAATGGGGACCTCCTTCTTGCTTATGAATATGAATATGGCAATTCTTTTCTCGACAACACCAATATAATAAAAGCACACGCAGGTTATTCCCAGCTGACAGACCTGGATCTGACGGGAAATCAGAATCTGACCAGTGTCGAGCTTTACGGCTTGCCAAGAGGCTGCCTGAACGTGTCCAACCTGAACAGCCTCATGTCTCTGACCTGCTATCGTTCGCATGTGGCAAACGTGGATCTGACCGGCGATACCGCTCTTCAATCTCTTTATATCAACGGCGAAGTTGATTATCATGACTGGAATGAATCGCTGACCCAGCTGAACCTCAGCAGCAATCGTAACCTGAAATGGCTGACCATCGCCGGCTGCCTTTCCCTGAATCAGATGGACCTGAGCCAGAACACTAATTTAAAAACAATCGGCATTACGCATATTCCATTGGCTCGGCTGAATCTGTCCCATTGTACGCAGCTTGAAGTGTTTTCCACAGGCTGGTGCGAAGGCATGGTTACAGATATGTCCTGTTTCCGCTTTGATCCCGAGTATTTAAAGATATATCGTCTCGACCAATATGGTAATGAACATTATTGCGAAATACCCTTTGGCCCCCCTGTATCACCCAGTGACGGTCAAAAGTTTGTATTTCAGAATTGCACGCTGACCTGGCCCTTCTAGGACAAAGAGCTTGCCGCCTTCGAATACAGGGACACGCAGTTCCGGTCCAATCCAAAAAAGTGTGAAAAATTCCTTCATCTGATTGACAATCGGCCGGTTTTGCGGTATATATGAAAACGTTGTGCCTGACACAGCGTTTTTTTGAGATGTCCATTTGTTCTTTTGACAGGAGGCCGCGATTCATGACGGTACTTGAACAGGAGGTCGCCCGGCGGCGGACCTTCGCCATCATCAGCCACCCCGACGCCGGGAAAACGACCCTGACGGAAAAGCTCCTGCTCTACGGCGGGGCGATCCGTCAGGCGGGCAGCGTCAAGGCGCGCCGGGCCGAGCATTTCGCCACCTCCGACTGGATGGAGATCGAAAAGCAGCGCGGCATTTCCGTGACCTCGAGCGCCATGCAGTTTTCCTTTGACGGATACCATATCAACATCCTGGATACCCCCGGCCACCAGGACTTTTCGGAGGACACCTACCGCGTGCTGGTCGCCGCGGACAGCGCCGTCATGCTGATCGACGCCGCGCGCGGCGTGGAAGAGCAGACGATCAAGCTGTTCAAGGTCTGCCGGATGCGGGGCATCCCGATCTTCACCTTCGTCAACAAGATGGACCGGGCCGCCAAGGACCCCTTCCAGCTGATGGAGGAGATCGAGCAGGTACTGGGCATCCGGTCCTGCCCGGTCAACTGGCCCATCGGCGTGGACGGGGATTTCCAGGGCGTCTACCACCGGGACGAAAAGGCCGTGGAGCTGTACACCAGCACCGACCACGGCCGGACGATGGCGCAGAAGACGGTCATCGGCATCGACGACCCGGCCCTTGAAGGAGCTTTGGCCGAGCGCTACAGAAAGCGCCTGCGCGACGAGATCGAGCTGCTGGACGAAGCGGGCGATCCCTTCGATCTGGAAGCCGTCCGCAAAGGGGAACTCACCCCGATGTTCTTCGGCTCCGCCGTCACCAATTTCGGCGTGGAGCCTTTCCTGACCCGGTTCCTGCGCTATACGCCCTATCCCTCCCCCCGGGAGTCCGATCAGGGCATGGTGGAGCCGACGGACGAACGGTTTTCCGGCTTCATTTTCAAGATCCAGGCCAACATGAACCCCGCCCACCGGGACCGCCTGGCGTTCCTGCGGGTGGTCAGCGGCACCTTTACCAAATCCATGACCGTGTGGCATTCCGGCACGGGCAAGGACATCCAGGTCAAACAGCCCCAGCAGTTCATGGCGGACGAGCGGGAAAGCGTCGATACCGCCTATCCGGGCGACATCATCGGCCTGTTCGACCCGGGGCTCTACCGCCTGGGCGACACCCTCTGCGTCGGCCGGAAGATCCGGTTTGAAAAAATCCCGGTGTTCGCGCCGGAGCGGTTTGCCCGCGTCCGCCCGCTGGACAGCATGAAGCGCAAGCAGTTCCAGAAGGGCATCTCCCAGCTGTCCGAGGAAGGCGCCATCCAGACCTTCCGCAGGGATGAGACCGGGCTGGAAGAGTTCATCGTCGGCGTGGTCGGCGAGCTGCAGTTCGACGTCCTCACCTACCGCCTCAAGGGCGAGTACGGCGTGGACCTGCTGATGGACCGCCTGCCCTACCGCTTCGTCCGCTGGGTGCGGGAAACGCCCCTGCCGGTTGAAAAGCTCAACCTGACCTCCACCACAGCCCGTGGCTTCGACGCCCACGAAAACCACGTCCTCTTCTTCGAGAACGACTGGTCTATCCGCCTGGCCGGAGAAAAGAACAAGGGCCTGGAACTCGATGAGATCGCGCCGAGAAACGCGGACTGACGCTCACTTCGTTCGCCGTAGCGGCGGCCCCTGGGCCGCCACTGAGTGATGAGTGAGGAGTGACCGCTCCCTGTGGTCGCTCAGTGAGGAGTTTTACTGACCGCGGCCTCCGGCCGCTCAGACCAATTTCAACTCCTCACTCCTCATTCCTCACTCCTCACTTTATGCTTAACCTTTGAGGAAGGATGAACTTCCATGATTCGTGAAGATATCCGCAACATCGCCATTATCGCGCACGTTGACCACGGCAAGACCACCCTGGTCGACCAGATGCTCAAGCAGGGCAACGTGCTGCGCGTCAACCAGCAGATCGCCGACCGCGTGATGGACTCCAACGACCTGGAGCGCGAACGCGGCATCACGATCCTGGCCAAAAACACCGCCGTGCACTACGGCGACACGAAAATCAACATCGTCGATACCCCCGGCCACGCCGACTTCGGCGGCGAGGTGGAGCGCATCCTCAAGATGGTGGACGGCGTGCTGCTGCTGGTGGACAGCTTTGAAGGCCCGATGCCGCAGACACGCTTTGTGCTGTCCAAGGCGCTGGAGCTCCATCTGCCCGTGCTGCTGGTCATCAACAAGGTGGACCGGCCGGACGCCCGCTGCGACGAAGTGGTGGACGAGCTGGTGGACCTGCTGGACGAGCTCAACGCCGACCCGGACACCCTGGACCGGCCGATCCTGTACGTCTCCGCCCGCAAGGGCACCGCGACGACCGACCTTGACCAGCCCGGCACGGACCTGAAGCCCCTCTTTGATGCGATCCTACATTATATCCCCGCTCCCGAGGGGGACGACAGGGGCCCGGCCCAGGTGCTGATCTCCACCATCGACTACAACGACTACGTCGGCCGCATCGGCATCGGCCGCATTTCCCGCGGGAAGCTCACCGACGGCATGATGGTGGTCCGCTGCAACGCACGGAACGAAAACGCCGTCACCCCGCCCTGGCGGCTGACCGCCCTGTCCGTCTTTGACGGGCTCAAGCGGGTGCCCGCCCAGGAGGTTTCCATGGGCGACATTGTCGCGCTGACCGGCCTGCCCGATATCTCCATTGGGGATACCGTCTGCGCGCCGGAAGCCGTCGAACCCCTGCCCTTCGTGGCCATCACGGAGCCGACCGTCACGATGACCTTCTCCGTGAACGACTCCCCCTTCGCCGGCCGGGAAGGCCAGTTCGTAACCAGCCGCCACCTGCGCGCCCGGCTGTACCGGGAGCTGGAGACGGACGTTTCCCTCCGCGTGATCGATGGGGACACGCCGGACTGCTTCGAGGTCTGGGGCCGGGGCGAGCTGCACCTGTCCATCCTGATCGAGACGATGCGGCGGCAGGGCTATGAGTTTCAGGTCAGCAAGCCGGAAGTCCTCTACCGGGAGATCGACGGAAAAAAGTGCGAGCCGATCGAACGGATGGTCTGCGACGTGCCCCAGGCGTACGCCGGGGCGGTGATCGAAAAGATGGGCCGCCGCCACGGGACGCTCGAGCACATGAGCGGGCTGGACCGGGTGCGCCTGGAATTCCTGGTGCCCAGCCGGGGCCTGTTCGGCTACCGCAGCGAGTTCCTGACCGATACCCGCGGCGAGGGCGTCATGAGCGCCGTATACGACCATTACGAGCCCTACAAGGGCGATATCCCCCACCGCAGCGTCGGCGCTCTGGTCTGCTTTGAGACCGGCGACACCACGCAGTACGCCCTGTACTACGCCCAGGAGCGCGGCACCCTCTTTATCACCTCCCAGACCCCCGTCTACGCCGGCATGATCTGCGGCCAGTCCAGCCGTCCGGGCGACATCGTGGTCAACGTCTGCCGCCAGAAGCACGTGACCAACATGCGCAACGCCTCCGCCTCGGAGGACAGCCTGCGCCTGGTGTCCGTCCACCCGCTGACGCTGGAAGAATGCCTGGAGTTCATCGACGACGACGAACTGCTGGAGATCACCCCCAAGTCCCTGCGGATGAGAAAGCGGGTGCTGTCCCACGAGCAGCGGGCCAAGAACGCGGCAAGGCAGAAAAACAATGCATAATGCATAATGCATAATGCGTAATGCGTAATGGAAAAATGTTTTGATCAAGCGGAGATAAAAAAACATGGTCAAATCTGAAGAAAACGCATCCATGAAAACGCCTGAACAGGCTCAGGAGCGGCCTCTGCTCACCGTATCGTATACGGTGACGCTGGCGTCCTACAAAAAAGCGCTGTTGCACGGGACGGCGGTGAACACGCTGAAAACCATCGGTGTCTGCATCGGGCTGATCGTCCTGATCTTTCTGGGCGTCTGTCTTTATTGTTCCGCCGCGGAACACGTGCCGTTTTTTGAGGAATGCTCCGCGGTGCTGAAGGAACTGGCGGGTACGCGGTGGTATTATGTCCCGCTGTTCCTGGCCGCCGCCCTGCTGGTCAATTGCTTCATCTCCTGGCAGCAGTTCCGGATGATGAAGGAGCGGTTCGGGAAAGAACCGGGGCTGAAGCAGACGATCTCCTTTTATGACCGCTATGTCCGCGGCTCAGGCAGCGGCGGCAGCGCAAGCGGCCACCATGATTTTGATTACCGGCAGATTTCCCGGGTCAAAATCAGGAAATACGATATCCTGATGATCACCAAAGGAAAAAACGCCCTGTCCGTCGTCCGGGAAGCAATCAGCCACGAGCAGGAGCAGCAGATCCTGGACATTCTGCGCACGCACTGCCCGCAGGTCAGATCCCTGTAACGACCAAACCCCCGTCCGGCATTGGACGGGGGTTCTTCATGCTTCCTGCAGGGCGATCCCCACGCACTCCCGGAGATCCCGGATGATGTATTCCGCATGGACGCCGTCCGGCAGGGCGGCGCCGGAGGGATTCAGCCAGCAGGCGTCGATGCCGGCATTGTTCGCCCCGCGGATATCGCTGGAAAGGCCGTCGCCGATCATCAGGGCGTCCTTGGGCGCAGCGCCCAGCGGCCGGAGCGCCTGCCGGAAGATTTCAGGCCGGGGTTTGGAAACGCCCAGCTCCTCGGAAATCACCATGCCGCTGATCAGGTCTTTCAGGGGGGATCGGTCCATCCGGTTTTTCTGGATGACCGTCATCCCGTTGGTCACGATGACCACCGGCAGCCTGGACGCGATGGCCCGAACGACCTGTTCCGCGTGGGGAAGCAGGATGCTCTGCTCCCCCAGCAGGGTCACGAACCGGTCCGACGCCGCTTTCGGGTCCCCAGGGACCGGATAAAGGTCATAGAACCGCATGAACCTCCGCAGGCGCAGCTCGCTCTGGGCAATCTCTCCCCGCTCCAGGGCCGCCCACAGCTCCCGGTTCACGGTCTGGTACTGTTCATACCGGTCCGGGTGGAAATATCCCAGCTCGTCCATCAGCCGGCTGACTGCATTCCGGTTGCCGGTCTGAAAGTCCATCAGAGTATCGTCGTTGTCAAACAGGACCGCCTTGTAACGCATGCTTCCTCCGTAAAGCAGGAAAAGGGGCCGCCGGCGGCCCCTTTTCCTGTGATCGATTCTTATACTGATTTTCACCTAACCCATGCACATCTGCGGGCGCTTTTGCGCCATCTCTGTGACTTTCCAGGGCCTGCCGGTCCGCTGTTCGGTGAAAACTGTCCACCGGACAGTTTTCCTGGCTCTCACAGCCCGTCCTCACCGTACCTACGGGTACGCTTTCGGACGTCTTCCTTGATCTGGCACAAAATCCATCCCGCATCTGCACATGTTCTAGATGAAAAACAGTAT
>JBGUJG010000137.1:0-12508 GCA_045113695.1 Christensenellales bacterium | reverse complement strand
ACCTTCCTGTTTCTGCCTGTTCAGCTTACTACAGGTCTGTGTCCATTTTCTACCCCCTCCGTGTCCAGTTTTATCTTACCACTTCAGTACGTCAAAGCGGAATAAATGGCGGAGCCATTTAAACCTTACGGATTTGCCGGCCGGAACGAAGTGACAGGCAAATCCGACAGGGGGCAGTGTGGGAGGGGGAAGGATTCCCCCTCCCAATTGTCTTATTTGGCCAGTTCCGCTTCCCAGACGGCGTTGATCGCGTCGGCAGCGCCCTGGGGGGTCTGCTCGCCGCGGCAGATGGCGTTCAGCTGATCCACGAAAGGCGTGTACAGGGCCATCATGTTCCAGACGAACCGGCGGTCGGCGTTCTTGCCTTCGCCGGCGGCGTTCATCGTGGAGATGATGCTGCCTTCGGGGGCTACGTCAGCATTGATCAGGGGCAGGAAGCCTTCGGGGATGACCTTGGCGGCCTCTTTGGCGCCGTCCACGGTCGCAAGCCACGCAAGGAAAGCCTTGACTTCTTCCGGATGGGCGGAAGCGGCGTTGCCGGCGATACCGAAGTCGGGGTGCAGGCTGAAGCCGGCGGCGCAGCCTTCGGGAGCGGGCATGGAGAAGAAGCCGACGTCGATGTCATAATCGTCGCCGGACAGGGTGCCGTAGCTCCAGGAGCCGTCGATCAGCATCGCGCTCTGGCCGAGGCCGAACATGACGTTGGCCTGGTCGTTGTCGATGGAGGCGAAGGCTTCGGGCAGATAGGGAACCAGTTTCGCGAAATCGGTGAAGATGCGCACCCAGGTCTCGTCGTTCAGCTTCTTTTCGCCCTTTTCATAGGCGGCGCGTTCTTCGGCGGTGATGTAGTTGGGCACCATGGAGCAAAGCACGCACTCCAGGATGTCCCAGTTGGCGGCGATGCCGTTGGCCAGCGGGGTGATGCCCTTGGCCTTCAGCTGCTCGCAGACGGCCAGGAAGGCTTCAAAGGTGGCGGGCACTTCGATGCCGTTCTCGGCGAAGACAGCCTTGTTGTAATAGACGAAGTGGCTGACGGCCGCGAAGGGAACGGCGAAGATGCCGCCGTCCGCGGCGGTAAAGCCTTCCAGGGCGGTGGCGGTGAAGTTTTCCTTGACGCCGGGGATGTCGGCGCAGTTCACGTTGAAGCCGTTGTCATACAGCTCCGCGCCGGTGGAATAGGTGCGGCTGTAGAACAGGTCGGGGCCGATGCCGCCGTCCAGCTGCTGACGCAGGGTGGCGTTGTACTGGGTGGAGGTGGTCGGCTGGTAGACGATCTTCACGCCGGTCAGTTCCTCGTACTTGGCCAGCAGGGCGGAGACGGCGTCCGCGTCTTCGGTGCGCCAGGAGCCCATGGTCAGGTCGTCCGCCATCGCCAGGGCGGGCAGGGCAAACATCACGGCAGCCAGCAGGAGAGCAAGCAGTTTCTTCATGTTCGGATTCCTCCTTTTTATTATGATAAAACGCGTTCTGCGTTATATCCATGATCAGTCAGTCCACGCCGTCGAGTTCTTCCGGCCGGACGGGCCGGACGATTCCGCCCGCGTCTGCGGCGTACAGGGCGGTTTCATCGCCGAAGGCGGCGGCAAAGGGGAAACAGGGCAGGGTGGTGGCGGCGCCGAAGCGGCCGTCCGGGCTCAGGGCGATCAGGCTGATGCTGCCGGCGTCCTCGCCCAGTTCGATTTTCCGGGCGGACAGTTCCCGGAGGGCGCCCTCGCAGGCTTCCTTCGGGCTTTCGCCCCGCTTCATCCGGCTGACCACCTCGTAGCTCAGGCAGCCGCGCATGATGTCTTCCCCAAGGCCTGTGGCCGCCGCCGCGCCGAAGCGGTCGTCGGCATAAAAGCCGGAGCCGATCACCGGGCTGTCCCCGACCCGGCCGGGATCCTTCATAAACAGGCCGGAGGTCGATACCCCGGCGGCCAGATGGCCCTTTTCGTCCAGGCCCAGCACGCAGACGGTGTCGTGCCCGGCATAGGCGGTCAGCTTTTCCGGCTGCTGCAGGACGGCTTCCCGCCAGCGGCGCATGCTTTCTTCCGTCCGCATGTCCCGCATGGGCAGGCCGCTCCTTACGGCAAACAGCTCCGCCCCGCGCCCGGCCAGCAGACAGCTGGTTTCCCGCCCGCACAGGAGCCTGGCCGCCAGGATGGGGTTTTTGATGTTCTCGGCGCTCATGATCCCGCCCATCCGCAGGGACGCCCCGTCCATCAGGGCGGCGTCCGTCAGCACATGGCCGTCCCGGTCGGGCAGGCCGCCGTAGCCGACGGAGCAGTAGGCGGGATTGTCTTCCACTTTGACGACGGCGTGAACCACGGCGTCCCTGGCGGCAGCCCCGCCTTTCAGCAGCTGATGGGCTTCCAGCAGCCCTTCCAGGCACATTTTCCACGTGCCGATCATCGCGATCATATTGTCATTCCAGCTTTCCGCGCACGGCGCTGATATAGTCCCGGTCGATCAGGCTGAACCGGTCTTCGGGTGGGTACAGGGCCCCGCCGAAATGAATGCCCGGATTGCCGCTCACCGATGGGTCGGCCACCGCTTTGTGCCCGCTCAGATGCACCTGGGTGCAGCCGGTGGCGGCCGTTACCCGGTCCACATTGCCCAGCCGGATGCCCCCGCCGGGCAGGATCTCGATGGCTCCGTCCGCGTATCCGATCATTTCACGGATGGTGTCCAGGGCGAGCAGGGCGCTGCTCTGCTGACCGCTGGTCAGCACCCGGGTCACGCCCAGGCTGATCAGCTGGCTGAGGGCCCGCTTCCAGTCGGGCACCACGTCGATCGCGCGGTGGAACACGCAGGGGCGGCCCTCCGCAATCTCCACCAGGGTCCGCGTCCGGTCTTCATCGACCGTGCCGTCTTCATGGAGGAAACCGAACACCAGGCCGTCCGCCCCGTTTTCCAGCAGGATCCGCGCGTCTTCCTTCGCCGTTTCAAACTCGGCGTCCGTGTAGCAGAAACCGCCTGCCCTGGGCCGGATCATAGCCATGACGGGGATATCCGTCTGCCGCCTTAAGACCCGCAGCATGCCGGCCGTCGGGGTCAGTCCGCCCAGAAACAGGCTGCTGTTCAGCTCCACCCGGTCCGCGCCGGCCCGGGCGGCTTCGATTACGTCGTCCGCCGAGCCGCAGCAGATTTCCAGCAGGATCCTGCCCATCACGCGCCCTCCCATGCAAAATCTGATCAAAATTTGATGCAATCAGTATATCATTGCAGCCGGCCGGTGTCAAGGTCAGGACCTTTTCCATACTTCTCCGGACAGAAAAAAAGGAACACCGGCGGGCTTCCTGCCCGGGGTGTTCCTGAAAAACGGATTCAATTGCTGTTGCCCTGGTTTTAACCCTGTCCGGATACCGGCAGCTCCACGATGAAGTCGGAGCCCTGGCCTTCCTGGCTTTCCACGCGGATCGTGCCGCCGTGCAGGAGCACCATCTGCCGGACGATCGACAGCCCCAGGCCGGTGCCGCCGGTTTCGCGGGACCGGGCCTTGTCGACCCGGAAGAAGCGGTCGAAGATGTGGGGGATGGCGTCCTGCGGGATGCCGGGGCCGTTGTCCTTGACGGAGAGGACGGCGTTCCGGGTGGTGCGGTCCAGCGTCACGACGATGCGGCCGCCTTCCTGCGTGTACTTGATGGCGTTTTCCATCAGGTTATAGATCACCTGGTTCATCTTGCCCTTGTCGGCGTTCAGCTCGCAGGGATCCTTGATATTGATCACCAGCTCCTGGCGGCGCTTTCTGGCCATCGGGTCCAGGCGGTGGCGGTTTTCTTCCACCAGGTCCTGAAGGGTCAGCTTTTCGCGGGACAGCTTGACGGAGCCGGCGTCCATCCGCACCAGGGTCAGCAGGTCGCTGACGATCGCGCTCAGCCGGTCGATCTCCCGGTTGATGTCCTGCAGGAACTCGGTCCTGAGGCCCCGGTCCATGTCAGGCTGATAGATCAGGGATTCGACCAGCACCTTCATCGAGGCCAGCGGCGTCTTGAGCTCGTGGGAGGCGTTGGCGACGAACTGGTTCCTGGTGATATCCAGCGTCTCGATCTTTTCGCTCATGGAGTTGAAGGTCTCCGCCAGGCGGCGGATCTCCCCGCTGCCCTTTTCGGAGGCCCGGGCGGAAAAATCCCCCCTGGCCATCTTCTGGATGGCGCGGATCATGCCGCTCAGCGGCCGGGCCAGGATGCCCGAAAAGACGAAGCCCACCACGGCGGCGGCCAGGGCGGCCAGCAGGAAGATGATCAGCATCTGCCGCCGCAGGTCGCGCAGGCCCGTCATCATGTCGGTGACCGGGCTGATCAGCATCAGCACCCCGATGACCTCATCCCCGGAGACCAGGCGGGCCGAACAGTAGCTCGACCAGGCACCGTTGAGCTTCAGGGAAAAGATCAGGCTGTGGGTGTTGACCAGGGCCCCGGTATCCCCGTCGTGGACGCCGAAATAGGCGCTCTGGCCGCGCTGCATGATGGCGTCCACCTCTTCGGAGCGGAAGAGGGTGCCCGTCTTTTCCCCGGCGGTGTCCAGGTGCACCTTGCCCAGGCTGTCCAGCACGAGGATCCTGCCGCTGAATTCCCCGTCGTGGGCGCGGATCAGCTGCTTTAATCCCTCCGTATCCGCGTCGACCAGCAGGGGAGCGGCGGACTGGCCCAGCTTTTCCAGTTCCGACCGCTGGACGCGGACGCGCTCGTCAAACAAAAAATCACTCACCGTGCTGTTCAGGCTTCCGGCCGTGACCGTGAAGGAAAGGCCGACCACCAGCAGGAAGGTGAGTGATATTCTGAAGCGGATGCTTGAAAAGAATCCGTCAGTCCTTGTCTGTGAAATAGTAGCCCACTCCCCATTTTGTAAAGATGAATTCCGGCTGGGAGGGAATTCGCTCGATCTTTTCACGCAGGCGGCGGATGTGGACGTCGACCGTGCGGGCGTCGCCCATGTAGTCGTACTTCCAGACGGTTTCCAGCATGGCTTCCCGGCTGAAGACCTTGCCGCGGTTCTGGATGAAGAGCTGCAGCAGGTCAAACTCCTTGGCAGTCAGGCGCACGTCCTTGCCGCCCAGGGTGACGGAGCGGTTGACCAGGTTGACCTCCATGTCGTGGACGCGGACGACCTTCTTTTCTTCTGTGTGGGGCTGCTGGGACGCGCGGCGGAAGATCGACTTGATGCGGGCCTTGACCTCCAGCACGTTGAACGGCTTGGTCATGTAGTCGTCCGCCCCGTATTCCAGGCCGAGGATTTTGTCCATGTCCTCGCCCTTGGCGGTCAGCATGATGATCGGCACGTTGCTCTGCTCGCGGATGCGCTGGCAGACCTGGATGCCGTCCATCTTGGGCAGCATGACGTCCAGGAGGACCAGGTCCACCTGGTTGGCGGAAAACACGTTCAGGGCTTCCTCCCCGTCCATGGCGGTCAGCGTTTCATAGCCTTCCTGCTCCAGGGAATACTTGAGACCCTTGAGCATGAGGGGCTCATCGTCAACCAATAATATCTTTTTGGGCATTGTAGTCCGTTCCCTCCTGATGGATTTGCCGGCAGACCGCGGAATACAGCCGTTCAGAATGGATGCTGTGCGGGGCCGGGCATTCTCAAGGATCGACCGATGGATTGCGGATCAGGCGATGGATGGAATCATCCGTTCTTATTTTATCCAAATTTCGTCATAAAATCAAGCCGTTTTTTAAAAAAATTTAAATTTTTGTTACGTTTTTTGTAACAATATGGCGAAGAAATGAAACAATTGCCCCGCTCCGCTTGACGGGGCGGGACGGGGCTGATATGCTGATGGGGAGGGATCGGGGAATAGGGATTAGGCAGTAGGCAGTAGGGAATAGGGATTAGGGATTAGGCAGTTAAAGGGGGGAGAGCGTATGCTGTTTGAACTGGACGGGATTCCGTTTATGCTGGGGGAGCCGGCGGACCTGGGGTTCCTGCGGCCGTACGGCCGGTGCTTCCGCATCTGGGACAGGGGGCCTTCCGGCAACATCTGCTTCGGCATGGACGGGCCCTACGGGAAGCTCTTTGTGAAGTACGCCGGGGCAAAGCCGGTACGCTCCCAGTGCCGCCCGGGGGAGGCGGAAGAGGTCCTGAGGCGGGCCGCGGCCTATTACGCGGAGCCGGCGGAAGGGCTGGTCCGCCTTCTGTCCCACGGGAAAACCTCCCAGGGCTATGCATTGGTGTTCGCCTTTGAGGAAGGAGCCCAGCTGTCCGGCGATCCGCTGTATCCGGACCTGATGGACCGGCTGATTTACGTCCCCGTCCCCGCCCGGCTCCGGATGGCGGAGCACCTCTTTTCCGTCATGTGCAGGCTGGAAAAGCGGAACCTGATGGCCGTCGATTTCAGCGAGGAAAACCTGATCCTGAACCTGGGGGAGAGCAGGCTGACCCTCTGCGACATTGACCAGTACCGGCCTTTTCCGTTCCGCAATGACGGCCGCCAGCCCGGCTCCTGGCGCTGGCAGGCCCCGGAGGAAAAGAAAGAAGGCGAAATGCTGGACGGCCGCACGGCGGTCTTCCGTCTGGGCATGTTCGCCTTTGACCTCTTTTCTCCCGGCAGGCCCCGCGACCGTTCCGCCTTCGACGGCTCCCGCGCCCTGTTCGAGGTGGCCCTCCGCGCCGCCGAACCCGCCCGAGACAAGCGCTACCCCAGCGTCGAGAACTTCCTGGACGCCTGGCGCAGGGCGGTGGGGGAAACGAGGCTGTAGGCAGGAGGCTGATATCAGAGTGGAGAGTGGAGTATTTTCGCTGCCTGCGGCCGCAGAGTGAAGATGGATATGGTTTGCAGCCGTCTGAAAACAATATCACACCATGCACATGCTGAGCAGCAATCTTGAAACCGGACGTCCGAGCTGATTTGCAACAGAGCTTTTAAAGTGCTGTACCAAACGGAACCTTGTAGCGGCGGCGCCTGCGCCGCCACTGAGGACGGACCATGCTTTCGGACGGACGGCAAGACCTGTCGCTGTTCTGGTTAAGAACGCGAAACAAATCTCGTACTAGCAAGGCTCCGGAGCAAGTTACACCTGTGGCGGCGCAGGCGCCGCCGCTACAGCGGTTGTTTGTGCTGCTGTCGAAGTTACTGTATACATGCGCATATTGAGCAGCAATCTGAAAACCGGACTTTTCAACGAAACTTTTTGAAGTACCGTACCAAACAGGGCCTTGCAGCGGCGGCGCCTGCGCCGCCGCTGAGGACGAACCTACTTCTTGACGGACTCCAAAAACTCCCGCGGGCGATTGCATCCCGCGGGAGTTTTGTATGCACCGTTCTCTGACGGCGGCTGCCGTTCTGAGTCCGCCGGATTCTTCATCCGATACCAGGCGTTTTTTTACAGCCCTTCCAGCCCGTCGATATCATCCTGTTCGCCCAGCACCAGCAGGGTGTCGCCGGACTGGAGGCGGTAGTCGGCGCTCAGGGCGGTGATCATTTCGCCGCCGCGGCGGACGGCCAGGATGGTGACGCGGTAGTTGCGGCGGACGTTGATGTCTTCCAGGGTCCGGCCGCTCCAGCTTTCCGGCAGGACGATTTCGGCCACCCCGCTGTCCCCGTTCAGGGTCATCAGGTCCAGCATCTTCGGGGATACCAGCGACCTGGCGACCCGCGAGCCCATGTCCCGTTCCGGGAAGATGACACGGTCCACCCCGACTTTGGAAAGGACCTTGCCGTGCAGTTCGTCCATGGCCTTGGCCAGGACCAGGGGGATGCCGGCCTCCTTGCACAGGACGCTGGTCAGGATGGAAGCGCGGACGTCCGAGCCGATCGAAATGACGGCGGCGTCGTAGGAGCCGGCGTCCAGGCTCTCGAGCACCCCGTCCTCGGAGGCGTTGGCCTGAACGGCCTGGGTTACATAGGGGCTCAGGGCTTCCACCGCGTCCTCGTCGTCGTCGATGGCCAGCACCTCGTGGCCCAGCTCGCACAGGGTCTTTGCCAGGCTGGCGCCGAACCGTCCCAGACCGATCACCAGAAACTGCTTTTTCTTCGGTTTCATAGAAATCCTCCCGTCATGTGTTGAAAATATGTTGTAAAAAGAGGATGTTGCGACTACAGATGGAAGAAGAATTGATGTGAATGGGACTGGATGGGGTATCTGAAGCATGCAATCCCAAGCGTCCGCCGATTCATTCGGCGGATTCGCTGAAAGCGAACCCGGAGGGCGCTGGGATGAAATGCATCAGATACCATGCAGAGGGGGTAATCAGGGGGGAAACCCCTGATGGAAATCCGCTTTGGCGGCATGTACGTCAAAGCGGAACAAATGGCGTTAGCCATTTGAACCTTGCGCCTTTGCCGCCCGGGAGTCCCGAAGGGACGAGAGGCAAAGGCGAGGGGGTTCACGAAAGGGGGACGAGTCCCCCTTTCGCTTATCCGATCATGATATTTTCTTCCGGATACTTGATGTGCTTTTTTACCTTGTCCTGCTTTTTGGAAAGGGCCATTGCCAGCGTCAGCGGGCCGACGCGGCCGAAGAACATCATCGGCAGCAGGACGGTGCGGCTGGCCGTCGTCAGCTTCGGTGTGCCGATGGAGGAAACGCCGACGGTCGCCGACGCGCTGCAGGTTTCCATCAGGATGTCCGCCAGGGTGAAGCGGCCGTTTTCAAACAGGGCGATCAGCAGGGTGCCCAGGGTCGTGATCGAAAGGGAAATGGTCATGACCGCCAGGGCGCGGTGCGTCAGGTCTTTGGAAAGACGGCGGCCGCTGATATTGACCTCGTCCTCCGAGCGGATCACGCTCAGGACCAGCAGGGCGACAGCCGCCACGGTGGTGGTTTTGAGGCCGCCGCCGGTCGAGGCGGGGGAGGCGCCGGTCACCATCAGCAGGCAGCTGAGCAGCTTGGAGCCGTCGCACATCGCGGCCAGGTCGACGGAGTTGAAGCCCGCCGTCCGCATCGTGACGGACTGGAAAAAGGCGTTCAGCAGCTTTTCAAAAAAGCCGCCTTCGCCCAGCGTACCCGGGTTGCGCCATTCGGCGGCCAGGTAGAACATGGTGCCCAGCAGCAGCAGGCCGCCGGTCATGACCAGCACGATCCGGGCGTGGAGGGAAAGGTTCTTTCCGCTCTTCTCGTCCCGGAACTGCTGAACGGTTTCAATGATCACCGAAAAGCCCAGGCCGCCCAGGATGATCATCAGGGAAACGGCCAGAAGCACCAGCGCGTCCTGCCGGTAAACGGTCAGGCTCCGGAACCCGCCCACCAGGTCAAACCCGGCGTTGCAGAAGGCGCTGACGGAGTGAAACACCGCGTACCACAGGCCCTTTGCCCAGCCAAAGGCCGGCACGAAGCGGATGGACAGCAGGAGCGCTCCCAGCAATTCGATGCACAGGGCCAGCAGGCCGTAGGTGCGGCTCAGGGCGATGATGCCGGACAGGGAAGAAGCGTTCATGGATTCCTGGATCAGCCGCCGCTCGCGCAGGGAAATCCGGTGGCCCAGGAGCACCATCATCCGGGTGGCGAAGATCATGAAGCCCAGGCCGCCCACCTGGATCAGGATCAGCAGGACGATCTGCCCGAAGAGGGAAAAGACCGTTCCCGTATCGACCGCCACCAGGCCGGTCACGCAGACGGCGGAGGTGGAGGTGAACAGGGCGTCAAACAGGCCGATGCTCCGGCCGTTCTGCGCCGCCCAGGGCAGGGAAAGCAGGACGGCGCCCAGCAGGATCAGCAGGAAAAAGCCGAGCGCCAGCAGCCTTTCCGGCCGCTCCGTCAGGGAGGAGAAAAAACCTTTTGCTTTCTGATTCATATTCATATCGCCGGAACGCGCTCCTTTTTGACGGGGATCGGCAGCATGCCTGCCGCTTCCTATTTTACACAAATCCGCGCCGCTGCGCAACAGGCGCGCGGGATAAGAAAGCTTTGAAATATGGAAAAAAGTATGATACAATCATAACCGACATGCTCCTCCGTTTCCGGATGGGGAAAGCTGCCCCGGCGCGGCGGAAGGGCGAAGGGGGAATCCTTCTTGAAAAAGTTCAGAAACCTCGTGATCGGCGGGATTGAGAACAAGGTGTTCAACCTGATTCTGGTCTCCGTGCTCCTGATCACCGCAACGGGCTTTCTGGTGACCAATTACCAGAACAACGAGCTGGCCCGCCTCACGGCGGAGACCGGCACGCGCCAGCGGGAAGCCATCGGGCAGATCACCGATTCCGTCATGGAACAGGTGATCGACCAGAATATGGACCGGATCGTTGTGATGGAAGCGCAGATCGCGGATGAAATGTTCCGGAATCTGCGCAACCGGGTGCAGCTGATGGGGGAGTACGCCGCCAGCCTGTTATCCGACCCGGGCAAAGTGAGCCCCGCGTTCTTTACCGGCCCCAGCGCCGGGCAGGACGGGCATCTGGCCGCGAAAATGCTGCTGGCCGGCGGGGCGGACGGTTCCGATCCGGCGCTGGTCAAGCGCATGGGCCTGCTGGCCAATATGTCGGACCTGATCATCAGTTTATGCGCGGCCGATGATTCGGACAACGCCTACGTCGCCATCCCGGAAGGGGCCACGCTGATGGTGGATACCGTTTCCAGCGACTGGCTCGCGGAAGACGGGTCCCCCGTCCGGTACGACGCGTTGGACCGGTACTGGTACCGGCAGGCGGCCGCGGCGGGCAGAATCGTTTTTTCCGATGTGGAGCTGGACAAACCGACCGGCAAGCTGTGCGTGACCTGCGCGATGCCGGTCTATCTGGATGACGACGATACGCTCCGGGCGGTGGTCGCCTCCGACATCTTCCTGAACGAGATGCAGGAAACGGTTTTTTCATCCGTATCGGAGGGCGGGTATCTCATCATCGTCAATCAGGACGGCCACGTCATCCTTTCCCCGGATGAAAACGGCGCTTTCGAGGTCAGGAGCAGCGCCGAGGCCGTGGATCTGCGCCGCTACGAAAACCAGGACCTGGCGTCCCTGGTGACCGATGCCATGAAGGGCAGGACGGGCGTCAGGAAATTATCCATCGAGGGCGGCGAATATTACGCGACCGGCTATCCGATGAAGACCGTCGGCTGGACGCTGATCGCCTTTTTCGACGCCGCGGTCGCCGGCGAGCCGTCCCGGATGCTGCAGGACAGCTACCGGCAGATCGAAACCGAGGCGACGCTTTCTTACCGGGAGAAAAAGGGACGCACCACCACCTTCGCGACGGTCCTGCTGATCGGGCTGGCGATGCTGATGCTGGCCGCCTCCCTGATCCTCGGCAAACGGATCGTGCGGCCCCTCAACCGGATCACGAACCGGATCGCGGAACTGAGGGAAGGCGACCTGGAATTCAAAATGGAGGATTTCTACCGCACCGGCGACGAAATCGAGGTGCTGGCGGAATCGTTCGCAAACATCTCCCACAAAACGGTGGAATATGTGCAGGAGGTCACGCGGGTCACCGCGGAAAAGGAGCGCATCGGCACCGAGCTGCATATGGCCAACCAGATCCAGTTCAGCATGCTGCCCCACGTTTTCCCACCCTTCCCGGACCGGCCGGAGCTGGATATTTACGCCTCCATGGACCCGGCCAAGGAGGTCGGCGGCGATTTCTACGACTTCTTTATGATCGACGACGATCATCTGTGCCTGGTCATGGCGGACGTCAGCGGCAAGAGCGTGCCCGCCGCCCTGTTCATGATGATCTCGAAGGTGATCCTCCAGAGCTACGCAAAAGTGGGCCAGTCCGTCAGCGAGATCCTGAACAAGACCAACGAAGCCCTCTGCTCCAACAACAAGGTGGAGATGTTCGTCACCGTCTGGCTGGGCATTCTGGAGATTTCCACCGGCAGGATGACCGCCGCCAACGCCGGGCACGAATATCCCGCGATCAAGCGGGCAGGCGGCCTGTTTGAACTGTTCAAGGACAAGCACGGCTTTATCGTCGGCGGCCTGCCGAAGATGAAATACAAGGAATACGAGCTCCAGCTGAACCCGGGCGACAAGCTCTTTGTCTATACGGACGGCGTCCCGGAAGCCACCAGCGCGGACAACGAGCTGTTCGGGACGGAGCGGATGATCAACGCCCTGAATACGGACCCGAACGCCTCCTGCGAGCAGGTGCTCCTGAACGTCCGCAGCGCCGTGGACGGCTTTGTCAAAGAAGCCGAACAGTTCGACGACCTGACGATGATGTGCCTGGAGTATAAGGGAAAGGGAGACAGGCAGTAGGCAGCAGGGATTAGGGACTAGGGATTGAGTTAGGAGTGAGGAGTTAGGAGTGAGGAATTGAAATTGGTTCATGACTATTATTGCTCCACCAATGAATTCTTGAAGATGGATGTGGCGGCAGAAGGGGTAAGAGACAAGGAATGAAAGCGCAGGCGTACCCGTAGGTACGGCAAGCTTTCATGACGCAGTATATTGCCCCTTATGACGCCGCAGATGGTTCAAGAATTTGTTGGGGGAGCAATAACTCCTCACTAAGTGAGCGGAGCGAACGGTCACTCCTCACTCCTCACTCTGTGGGGGCGTTGGGGCCGCCGCTACAGCGACCGCAGGGAGCGGCCGCTCCTAACTCCTCACTCTGATCAGTTTTCTCCCAGGGCCTGCACCTATTGCC
>JBGUJG010000136.1:0-4093 GCA_045113695.1 Christensenellales bacterium | reverse complement strand
ATCTCCGTCCCGGATTCCTGTACTTCCGGTACGGGCGCGATCCCGACGGCCGTCACCCTGCCGAAGACCCGCACGATCTTTTCGGCCGTGACGCCGTTCCAGTTCCGGGCGGTCACGGTCACCTCCCCGGCGCGATTCGGAACCAGGGTGTTGCCCCTGATTGAGGCGATCCTCCCGTCCGATACCGTCCAGTCGACGGATAGCTCGGCGTTTTCCGGGACGATTTGGGCCAGCGACAGCTGGGCCGGCGTCTGGCCGACCGCGATGACGTCCGGTCCTTCCAGGGTGAAGCTTTCCGCGGGAACGGCGGCCGTCAGCGTCAGGGAATCGCTGACGCTGTTTTCGGCCTGCGCCGTGATCACCGCGCTGCCGCTCTGCAGGAAGGAAACCTGTCCGTCCCCGTCCACGGCGATCAGGTCAGGACGGCTGGACGTAAAGACGACCTGCCGATTGATCAGCGTTTCCACCTGGTTGGTCACCTCGCAGTTCAGGGACAGGCTGCCGCCCACCGGATAGACGGACGACTCCGTCTGCCGGAAAGCGACTTTCCGGACCTTCGGCACATAGACCCGCAGCTTCATCTGCGCGCTGACGCCGTTCCAGGCCGTCGCGGTCAGGGTCAGCGTCCCGTCCGTCCCGGGCAGGGTGACCAGGCTGTCCCCCGCCACCCGGGCGGCTTCCGGATCGCTGACGGACCAGGTCAGCACGGGGTCGGTATCCTGCGGCTCCCAGAAGATTTCCGGAAGCGGGAACGCTTCGCCCGCCACGGCTGTTCCCTCTTTGGCCATGGACAGGGAAAGGACCGGCTTGCGGACGACAACGGTCAGATGGGCCGCTTCCCGCCCGTCCAGGAAGGCCTTTACCCGGACCGTCCCGACGCCCAGCGGGATCAGGACGCTGCCTTCCAGCTTCGCCGCCCCGTCCGCCTGATACATCACCTGATGTTCCGCCCGGCGGAAGGACGGTTCCACCCTGAACAGAGTGCTCAGGTCCAGGTTCTCTTCAACGCTCAGGTCCGCCGTCTCCCGGAGGCTCACCAGGCTGTCCGGCATTTCTGAATCATAGACGGCCGTCCCGTTCTGCGCGGCCCAGGCCGCGGCGCGGGAGTCCGCCGTCGTATAAACGGCTTCCAGCGTGTCCGGCAGGGCGTTTTCCCCGATGGCCAGCACCGAAGAAGGGATCACCATCCAGCGCAGCCCGGAACAGCCGGCAAAGGCGTCCGCGCCGATCTCCCGGACCGTGTCGGGCAGCACCACCGCGCCGCCGAATCTGCCGTTGCGGAAAACGGCCGGGCCGATGCCGGTGACCCCGGGCGCGACCGTCAGGGAGGCGATGCGGCTCGAAACCTGTTTCCACGGCGCTCCGTCTCTCCCGAAGTCCGGGATGGGGCCGCTGCCGCCGACGGTCAGCGTCCCGTCCCGGGTCAGGGACCAGAAAGCGCCGTCCGTCCAGTCTTCATACACGGTAAAATCATATTTTCCCGCCAGACGCCGGACCGAAATCCCGGGCTGGTCTTCGCCGAGCGGGTCCCTGACGTCCTTATGGAAAGAAATCATCCCGTCCGCGGGCAGGTTTTCGGTCACCAGATCATGCCGGATGCCGGTGATGCCTTCTTCCAGCACGATCTCCCGGATGATCCCCCGGTAGGAAGACCAGTCCCTGGAAGTAAGCACGGGGCCCTTGCCGCTGAAAATCAGCCGGCCGTCCTCGTCGATGCGCCAGCGCTGGCTGCCGTCCGCTTTGGCGCCGCCGACCGGCGTCCAGTTCAGGAAGCCGCCGTAGTTCTGCTGGCTGTCCTGCCAGGAAGGCCCGTCAAAGAAGGAAGCCTGGGCCCGCACGACGCTGAAAGCGCCGGTGCCGATGACCGGTGCGCGGCCCAGGAAGGAAATGTAATTCAGGGAAGAACAGCCCCGGAAGGCCCCGTCCCCGATCGACGATACAGTCTGCGCAATCACCGCCGACCGCAGGGAAACACAGAGGCGGAAAGCATCTTCCCCGATCCGCACAGCCCCCGAGGGGACCAGGATCTGCCCGAGCATCCCGCAGTCCGCGAACATCCGGTCCGGGATCAGGGGGAAGCCCTCGTCCAGGGTGACTTCGGAAAGCCGTACGCAGCCGGAAAACACATCCGTCCCGACCTGCTGAACGCCGCCGCCCAGATGTATGGATTCAAGCGACACGCAGCCCGAAAAAGCCCCGTCCATCAGCCGGGACGCCCCCAGCAGCAGGTCGCCGGTTCCGGTCAGCCGCGCGCAGCCCGAAAAGGCGTACGCGCCGATTTCGGCGACGCCGGATCCGAAGCCCGCTTCCAGCAGGTTTTCACACTGATAAAACGCGTACTGCCCGACCGGTCCCGCGTAATCGGAAGCCGCCTTCACGGTCAGCTCATTCCGGCAGCGGAAGAAGGCGTAATCGCCGACGGCCGGCGAAGCCGCGGACAGGCGCAGGACCGTCAGCGGGTCTTCCCCGTCGTACAGGGTTGCCCGCCCGCCGGCCGCCATGGGGTTGGCCTCCGCGTTTTCAAAACGGATGCCGGCCCATTCGGAAACGTCCTGAACCTTGCGGAACACGACGCGCTCCACCTGCCCGCAGCCGCTGAAAGCGTCTTTCCCGGATCGGACCAGGCTGCCCGGCAGGACGACGGAAACGAGGGCCCGGTCCAGATAGAAGGCATACGGCCCGATCTCCCGGAGGCTCCCGCCCAGATCGGCGGTTTCCAGCCGCCAGCAGCCGGAAAAGGCGTGCGCCCCGATCCGGGTCACGCTGTCCGGCAGGACCAGGGACCGAAGGCCCGTGCCGCGGAAAGCGGCTTCCCCGATCTCCTCCAGTCCCTCCGGCAGGACGGCGCTTTCCAGGTTCACGCAGCCGTCAAAGGCGTGATCCCCCACGGCGGTGATGCCGTCCGACAGGATCACCCGGCGGACGCTGTCACGGAAGACGTGCCAGGGCATTTCATACCAGATATCCAGCCCGCCGGAGGCCTCTTCTTCCCTGTACAGGGCGGCGGAGGGGATGGCTCCCCGTCCGCGCAGATTCAGCTCGCCGTCTTCCGAAAGGCTCCAGGAGATGCCCGAAAGCACGCCGAAGGGGTTCGCCCCCGCGTTCTGCTCCGCCCCGGCCGCCGCCGGCGTCAGCAAAAACGTCAGCGCCGTCAGCCAGGCCAGCCATTTTTCTTTGTTCATCTCACTTTCCTCCGAAGGCCGCATCCAGCAGCGGCAGACGTTCCCGCAGATAGTCCATGATCCTGGCCCGCTCTTCTTCGGCGGTCAGCGCGCCGGAGGCCGGGCCTTCGTTCAGGGCATAGACGGCGGAAGGAATCCGCCCCATCTGCCCGTCGATCACGGAGAGAATATGGTCCTGGGCCAGCACCGTATGCCGGAGCAGACGGTAACGGGCAGTCACCCGGCCTTCAAACGCGCCGAGCAGCCGTTCAAAGAGCAGGTTGTCCGTGCCGGAATCCCAGCCGCCGGCCGTCCGCTTCGGGAGGTTTGCGGAAGCGGGGCGGAAAGAAAGCCCGTCCGCTTCCGCGCCGAAGACATCGTCCGTCCCGCAGAAGGAGGGGATCCACTGATCCCCGTAATACAGCATCACCGTCAGTCCGTTCCCGGTCAGCCCCAGGGCATAGGAAAACAGCATCGCGTCCACCGCCGCGTCCGCATCCAGGTACTTTGGCAGGGTATTGCGGAAGGTCGGGCCGTCGCTCTCCATGATGAAGCGGATCAGCTGATTCATCCGGCTCCCGGCCGGCTGCCCCTTCCCGGCGCCCTGCCAGACAAGGGTCCACCCGCTGTCCTGCCCGGACAGGGACGCGCTGCCGCGGAACAGGGCATCCGCCCCGCTGCCGTTCGCCACCGCGGCTGCGGCGTTTTCATTCCGGTACATGCCGAAGAGGCCCCCCGAAAGCCGGGGGCTCAGCACATACAGGCCGGAGAAAGAACCATTCAGCCAGACGGTGACGGGAAACCCGTCCGACCCGCCCAGGAGCGGCAGCATGCTCAGCCGGTCCGGTACGCTTTCGCGTGAGGAAACCGCTTCCCGCCACAGGGCGGCGGCCGTCAGGCTCCGCACGGCGGAAGGATCGGTCCGGCTGGCG
>JBGUJG010000135.1:0-5637 GCA_045113695.1 Christensenellales bacterium | reverse complement strand
CGGCAGCAGCTGGGAAGCTGCTCGCTGGCCGTGCAGCAGATGGTGGCCATCGCCCGGGCCGTGGATACCGACTGTAAGGTACTGATCCTGGACGAGCCCACCTCCTCCCTGGACGACAAGGAAGTGGAAATGCTCTTCGGTCTGATGCGGCAGCTCAAGAGCCAGGGCGTGGGCATCATCTTCGTGACCCACTTCCTGGAGCAGGTCTATGCCGTCAGCGACCAGATCACCGTGCTGCGCAACGGCGAGCTGGTGGGCGAATACGAGGTGCGGGATCTTCCGCAGGTCCAGCTGGTGGAGAAGATGATCGGCAAGGACCTGGAGGACCTTTCCTCCATCAAAAGACAGGACGCCGCCATCGGCGAGCGCTTCTACGAGGCCGAGGGGCTCTCCAGCTCCCAGAGCCGGCCCTTTGATTTCCACATCTCCAAGGGCGAGGTCAACGGCTTCACCGGCCTTCTGGGCTCCGGCCGAAGCGAAAGCGTACGCGCCATCTTCGGCGCCGACCCGGTCACCGGCGGCACCGTGAAAATCAACGGCAAAAAGGCCACCATCTCCAAGCCTCTGCACGCCATGAAGCATGGCATTGGCTACCTGCCCGAGGACCGCAAGCGCGACGGCATCATCGCCGATCTGTCCGTGCGGGAAAACATCATCCTGGCCCTTCAGGTGATCAAGGGAATGATGCATCCCTTCTCCAGAGCCAAGGCGGAGGCCTTTGCCGACGAATACATCAAGGCCCTGGACATCAAGACGGCGTCCTCGGAGACGCCCATCAAGTCCCTGTCCGGCGGCAACCAGCAGAAGGTCATCCTGGCCCGCTGGCTGCTGACCCATCCCCAGTACCTGATCCTGGACGAGCCGACCCGCGGCATCGACGTGGGCACCAAGACGGAGATCCAGCGCCTGGTGCTGAAGCTGGCCGAGGAAGGGATGAGCGTCACGTTCATCTCCTCCGAGATCGAGGAAATGCTCCGCACCTGTTCCCGCCTGATCGTCATGAGGGACCGCAACATCGTCGGCGAACTCAAGGGCGATCAGCTCACGCAGGGCAGGGTCATGTACACCATTGCGGGAGGAGGCAAGTGATATGGCAGACAAAAAGAAAAAACCAGGCGGCCTGTCCCAGCTGCTGATGCCGCTGCTGGCCCTCCTGGTTCTGGTGATTTTCAACCTGATCCGCGACCCCGGCTTTTTCTCCGTGGAGCTGGCGGCCAACAACAACGGGGATCCTGTGCTCCGCGGCAACCTGATCAGCATCCTGAACGGGGCCTCCGAGCTGGCGATCCTGGCCATGGGCATGACCCTCGTCACCGCCGCTTCCGGCGGACAGGACATTTCCGTCGGCGCCCTGGCCGCCATCGCCGGCAGCATGTTTGTCAAGGTCCTCCGCGCCGGCCCGGCCATCACCCCGCTGACCGTCATCCTGGGCTTCCTGGCCTGCTGCGCGGTCGCCATGGCCTTCGGCGCGTTCAACGGGACGCTGGTTTCCGTCTTCCACATCCAGCCGATGATCGCGACCCTGATCCTCTATACCTGCGGGCGCAGCATCGCTTACTGGATCAACGGCGGCGCGACCCCGACGGTGGAGAGCCCGATCATTTCCGCCATCGGCAGCTTTATCCCCGGCGTCCCCGTCCCGACGCCCATCCTGATCGTGCTGCTGATGGGGCTCATTTTCTTCCTCGTGTTCCGCTTTACGAACCTGAGCCTCTACACCCAGACCGTCGGCATCAACCAGGGCGCGGCCCGGCTCAACGGCATCAACGCCGTCGGCATGAAGCTGCTGGCCTTCATCATTCTGGGCGTCTGCTGCGCGGTATCCGGCGTGATCGGCGTGAGCCGGCTGAGCCTGATCAACCATGAAACCC
Organism: Christensenellales bacterium; assembly: GCA_045113695.1. Taxonomy (GTDB): domain Bacteria; phylum Bacillota; class Clostridia; order Christensenellales; family Aristaeellaceae; genus UBA4246. The sequence goes on along the minus strand of JBGUJG010000135.1, from coordinate 3,766 downwards.
TGCTGCTGGACATCGAGATGGACGCCATTCTGGCGGTCGCCATCGGCGGCAACTCCCTGGGCGGCGGCAAGTTCAGCATGCCCGGGTCCATCCTGGGCGCCTACGCCATCCAGGCGCTGACCATCACGCTGTACGCGATGAAAGTGCCCTCCACCAACATCAAGGCATACAAGGCCGTCGTGATCATCCTGATCGTGGCCGTCGGTTCTTCCGTGGTCAAGCAGGCCATGACGAAGCTGTGGAGCCGGCTGGCCAAAAAGCCGTCCGGCAAAGCGGGAAAGGAGGTGGCGGCCTGATGAAGGGAAATCTGAACACCACCCGTTCCCGCCGCCGGGAACCGCTGACCGATACCCAGCTGCTGCTGACCATCACCGTCTGCATTTTCTTTGTGATGTATGCCCTGGCAATGCTCATCTGGGGCGCCGGGTTCCTGAGGCCCCAGAAGATCTTTGACCTGCTCAACGACAACGCGGCCCTGCTGATCGTGGCCTGCGGCCTGACCATCGTAATGATCAGCGGCGGCATCGACATTTCGGTCGGCGGCGTGATCGCCCTGGTCGTCATGTCCTGCGTGGTGCACCTGAACGCCGGCGGCAGCATCGCGACCGCCGTCCTGATTGCCCTGGGCATCGGCCTGGCCTTCGGCCTGGTGCAGGGCTACCTGGTCGCCTATCTGGAGATCCAGCCCTTCATTGTCTCCCTGGCGGGCATGTTCTTTGCCCGGGGCATGACCACCATCGTCAGCGTGGAACCGCAGAAGGTGGCCCACGCGGGCTTCAAGCAGCTGATGTCCACCAAGGTCGAGATCCCCTGGCTGGGCTACACGGCCAAAAACGGCAACCTGATCCCCGCCCGGATGGAGATCGGCGTCGTGATCGCCCTGGTGATCGTCGCCGTCATCTTCTTTGTGCTGCGGCACACCCAGCTGGGCCGCCATTTCTACGCCCTGGGCGGCAACCGGCAAAGCGCCCTGATGCTGGGCGTGAACGTCCGGAAGGCGCGCTTCTGCGCCCATCTGATCAGCGGCCTGCTGGCCGGTATCGCCGGCTTTGTGTTCATGATGCATACCGGCGCGGGCAACGCGACCAACGCCGCCGGGGCGGAGATGAACGCCATCGCCTCCTCGATCATCGGCGGCACCCTGCTCTCCGGCGGCGTCGGCAACGTCATCGGCACCTTCTTCGGCGTCCTGACCCTGGCGACCATCAAGTCCATCGTCGTCACCTCCGGCCTGACCAAGCCCTGGTGGCAGAGCATCACCACCGGCGCGATGCTGTGCTTCTTCATCCTCCTGCAGAGCGTCGTCCTGTCCAGCCGCGGCAAGCGCATGCGCCTGCCGGCGTGGGTCAAGGGAATCACGGGGAAAAAAGGGCAGTAAAACCTTCATAAACAACGCCGTCCCTCCACCGGAAAGCAGGAGGGACGGCGCTGTTATGTTGTTTTTTTCACGGACTGGTCAGATACGGAATTCCTTTTCCCTCCGCCCATTGCTCCGCCCAGGAGCCCGCAGGCACGATCAGCACGGCATCGCAGTCTTCGAAGGCATTGTCCGCGATCTCTGTCAGTGAGGCAGGCAGTTCCAGGAAAGCAATCGGCAGGCCGGAGAGCGCCTGCTCTCCCAGGGAAACGGTGCCGGCCGGGAGCTTCGAGGGCGTGACGGCGTGTACCTGGCAGGAAGCGCTGACCCCGCCCACGGTGAACGTGATCACGGCATCGCCTTCCGTAAGAGCCGTCACCTGGCCGTCTTCCCAGATCAGCGCGCCTGCCGGCTCCACTGTCCAGTAAAAACCATCCGGCGCGCCGGCGGGCTGTACTTCCACGGCCAGCGGCATCAGGAAGCCGACCGGAACGGTCAGGGTCTCCGGCACCGAAAGGAGCGCTTCAGGCGCCAGGCGGAAAGCATAGCGGGAGGTATGGATCACGCAGAGGATCCGGTCCGTTGGGTCGTCCGCCGATTTCCATTCGTGCCAGTACGGGGTGTGGGAATAGCTCAGCACTTCCTGTGTCCCCGGGTTCACGTCATGGACAAAGGCGCAGCGGCCGTACGGCGCGTCCGCCTTGCCCGTTGCCCGCATCATGATGACGTCCCCGGGCGCGATCAGGCTGACGTCGATCGGCCCGTCAGAGGGCTTGACGGTATACGGCACGCCCAGGGTCTGCGTCAGGGTGGCGAACAGGCTGTTATACGGGTTGGTTCCCCCGTTGCCGTTGGAAACGTAAGGGGCATGGACGCAGAAGCCGCCCGCCGTCAGGCATTCGGAAACAAAGGTGGCGCTGTCGGCGCCGGAGATCAGGGTGCCCGAATCAAGCTTCTGATTGTTCCAGATGCTGTCCGCGAAGGAAAAAGCGTCCGTCAGGTTCAGGTACCTGCCGGTATAGGAAGCCTTCCCCTGCTCATTGGTATACACCGTGGCGATTTCCTCGCCGTTGCCGCCCAGGACCCGGACAGGCCAGCCGGCCAGCGGCATCCCGTCCGGGTCTTTGACCTGGATGTATTTTGTCTTTACGGACGGCCGCATGTAGGAGGCCTCCACCCACAGTTCCTGCGTGATCTGCTTTGCCGGATTCCAGTAGGCCACCTTGACAAACGAATGGTGGAACCGGGAAATGCCCAGCACCGTCACCGCCGCTTCCCCCACCCGCACGCTGGTGCTGCCGTTGATGACGCCCTCATTGCTGATGGACAGATAGGAGTAGGCAGTCCGGTTTGCCCCGTACAGCACGGCCGTCGGCTGGGACGGAAAGGCGATCTTGGGGGCGGTGGAGGAAGAGGCTGTAAAGTTGTACGCAATCGCCGGCAGAGGCAGCGCGTTCAGAAAAAGGACGATCAGCAGCAAAGCAGCAATCACATGTTTCAGACGCATAGGGATTCCTCCTAATCATTTTTATGAATCTTATCCAGCCATCCGTTTATTTGCCGACCGGTCTCTTCAGGTCACAAACAGAATGGTCATATGCCAGGATCCCCCTGCCAACAGACGCAAATACCAGCAGGCACCAGAAAGCGAAACGTTTTGTTTTCCCAAACGCAGCGGCGACAGCTTTGGCACAGCGATAGGTATGTACGAGCAGGATAATCAGCAGGACAAGGAGCGCCAGCAGAAACAGAAACACTATCAGCAGAAACAGCTTGTCCGTCCCTGATTCCCATTCTTTGAGCCTGTCTTTCGTAATAAACGACAATGACGCGGAAAAGACCGATACCGTCAGATAGAAAGCGCCTTTTCCGTAAAAAGTCTGCCAGAGCATATATTCATTGTAAAACGGGATCAGCCCTTTCCAGCCGGGCACGCCGGCCTTCCGGAAGATACGCCACAAAAACAGGCCTTGCAGTGTTTGCATCAGAATGCCCCAGACCAACGCCCCTGTCGGCCTGGGCCTGGTCAGTCCGGTATAAACGAACATGTAAAGCGATGCGATCAGGGCAGAGCACAGGAAAATAGGGATATCTTTCTGCCAGGATGGCTGTCTGTTTTCGTTCATGATTCATTTCCGCTCCAGGTCCCGTCATAAGTCAGATGGACTGGAAAACCTTTCCGCTGCAGATAATTCATCACCGGGCCGCCATTCAGACACTCAAAAAACACTTCACTGTTATCAAATGCATCTTCAGCAATCTGTACATTTCTTGAGGTGAATACGATTACTGTGCCGTTCTGCAAGTCCGCGAAGGCTTTGCTGCCGATTGACTTGCATCCGGCAGGAATCCGGTATTCCTGGGCAACAGTTCCCTGAAACGCATTCGCTTCAATCGTTTCCATGCCGT
>JBGUJG010000134.1:0-2413 GCA_045113695.1 Christensenellales bacterium | reverse complement strand
TTCCGCGGAAACCGGGCGCAGTGCCCCTGGCACGACGACACCCATCCGGACCTGGCCTACTATGAGAACGGGACGTGTTACTGCCACGCCTGCCATCACGGGGGAGACGCGGCCGCGCTGACGGCGCAGGTCTTCGGCCTGACGATGGCGGAGGCGGCGCGGAAGCTCAACGCCGATTTCGCCCTGGGCCTGGATACCGCCCGGCCCGTGCCGGAAGCGGACAGGCGGCTGACAGAGCAGCGGCGGGCGAGGGCCCGGGCCGGAGCGGAAGCGCGGCGGGACAGATGGGCGTATCTTTGCCGGGTGCGGCGCGAGGCGGACAGGCGGATCCTGGCTGCCGAACGGACGGCGGCCGACCGGGACCGGGTGTGGGACAGCAGGCGCTTTCAGCGGGCCCTGTCCTGCCGGTCGCTGGCGGACAATGAACTGGACAGGATGGTGACAGACATTTGAAGGAAGATCTTCTGGAGCAGTTTGAACGGTATATGGCCGGCGGCGGGGAGGGGATCCCCGGCCTGCCGGCGGAATCCCTGCCGGCGCGGGCGGACCCCCGTGACCCGGCGCTCCGGCAGTTTCACCTGTTTGACGAAAAAGGCAGGGCCAAAGGGGTGTTTGACTGGGCGGTGTACCAGCATCTGACGGGCCTGCAGGAAATGTTCGTGCTGGGCGGCGTCCCCTACCTGTACAGCGGGGGCTGCTTCCGGGCAGACCAGAACGGGGCCGGACTCAAAAAGCTGATCCGGGCGTGCTGCTACCCGGAATTCATCAAAGCCACGACGATCCGCCGCGTCTATGACCTGTTCATCGGGGCGGAGGAGCTGCAGGCCACCTTTGAGGAGGTGAACCGGTATCCCGCCCACTGGATCAACTTCCGGAACGGATTTTATGATCCCATCGCGCACCGGATGGTCCCGCACGACCCCAGATACCGCGCGGTCAACCAGATCCCCCACGCCTTCGACCCGGAGGCCAGGCCGGAGGGGGAGGCGGTGGAGGAATGGCTGCGCTTCATCACGCCGGATGCGGGCGACCGGGAGATGCTGCTGGAGTTTGCCGGCTACTGCATGACCCGGGACGTGCGCCAGCAGAAGTTCCTGATCTTAAGCGGGGAGGGCGGCACCGGCAAGAGCACGGTCATCCGCATGATCGAGGCGGTGATCGGGCGGGAGAACCTGTCCAATATCAGCCTGAGCGAGCTGACCCAGCGCTTTGCCTCCTACGGCCTGCTGGGCAAGCTGCTCAACGCCTGCGCGGACCTGGAGATCGCCGCCCTGGAGGACACCTCCACCCTCAAGAAGATCCTGGGCGAGGACACCCTGCGGGGCGAGGCGAAGGGCAGGGACGCCTTCTCCTTCCGGAATTACGCCAGGCTGATCTTCAGCACGAACGAGCTGCCCGTCGTCCGGACGGAAAAGTCCAACGGCTTTTTCCGCCGTCTGCTGGTCCTGACGATGAACCGCGTCCCGCCCGTCAGACGGCCGGACCTGTTCGCCGATCTGTCCGCCCGGATCGATTACTGGATCCGGCTGTGCGTGGACGCCCTGGAGCGGATGTACATGCGGGGGAATCTCCTGGAGTCCGGTCATTCCCGCCGGGCCGTGGAACGGCTCCGGATGGACAGCGACACCGTGGAAGCGTTCCTGAACGAAAAGACGGTGAAGGATCCGGGCAGCCGGACGGAACGCGGGGAGCTGTACGGCGCGTATAAGCAGTACTGCCTGGTATCGGACCGGCAGGCCCTGACGAGAAACAACTTCTACCGGTCGATGAGGGTGAAGGGAATTCAGGAGGTCAGGCTGTCCAACGGCTTGTATTTCAGGGACATTTCATATGGAAAAACGATCACTCAAACGATCACTGAAAATGTCACTGAAACTGATCTCAACCGGGCTGATGAGGATCTTCCGTTCATGCGGGACTGATCCGGTGAACATTCTGTGACACTTTTCCGGAAAAACTATCATGGCGAAAACGTCAGAATACAGGGCATTTCTGTTGTCCGGTGATAATAGTGTATGTTTTTTTGAATTTTGTTGAAAAGATTGAAAATGACAGGTTGGAAAAGGATCAGGAGAGGTTTTATAAAAAACAAAATGAATTGGAAAAAAACTATCACTTTTATCACTATTGTCACTGAACGGCCTGATGGAAGGAGGAAAACCATAGCTGAATAACGCGTACTGCTGGTACGCTTCCGGATCACTTCCCTGACCTGACACAAAATCCATCCCGTATCCGCACACATATCAGAGCAAATCGGTATACCAGGCGTAAAAAAAGATATGGCAGGGGACCGCTTCAGCGGCGGCCTTGTAGCGGCGGCGCCTGCGCCGCCACCGGATGAGGCTTGTGATCAGGCAGGATCATACGTTCAGCCGGGCAGACTGCATAAATGGCAGGAGATGATTAGACA
>JBGUJG010000133.1:0-10950 GCA_045113695.1 Christensenellales bacterium | reverse complement strand
CCATCGCCATCGAAAAGGGTCTGCGCTTCGCTATCCGCGAAGGCGGCCACACCGTCGGCGCCGGTTCTGTTACCAGGACCGCGGAGTGATGAGATCATAACTCTCAGCAATCCAGGCTGCCCCGCTTGCGGGGCAGCTTTTTTGACGCCTCTCTGTGTCCCGGGAGAAGACTTTTGATAAGCCTTCTGTACGCTGCCTGCCGGTTTATGATATACTGCTATCCGAGGTGAAATCCATTGATCACAACCAGCCGCCTGCTGACCATGATCCGCTCAGCCAAGACCTTCCGTCAGGCAACCGCATATCACGAGACAGCGCCGGACCCGCAGTTTAAGGAAGAACTGTACCGGCTGATGAAGGAACGCACTCTGGAGCCCCGGCAGATGATCCTGCTGACCGGGATTGAACGTTCGTATTTTTATCATACTCTGAGCGAGCAGAAAACACCCGGACGGAATATGGTGCCCCGGATCGGTTTCTGCCTTTCCCTGAACCTGAAAGAGATGAACCGCCTGCTGCAATTAGCCGGCATAGCCCAGAGGTCTTTACCGACTCTTCCGGCTGCTTGCAGCGGGCGCGTTCATGCTATGTGGTTTTTCTGAGCTGTTCTGTCAGCCTGTTCATCCGGTGGCTGACGCCGGACTTGGTCAGCTGTCTGGTAAAATATAATCCCAGTTCTTCCAGGGAGGCGGAGGGGTGCTCCAGGCGAACCCGGGCTGCTTCCGCCAGATCGTCCGGCAGGCTGTCCAGGGAATGAAGCGCTTCATATTCCCGGATTTTCCTGATCTGCTCTTCCGCCTTCCGGAGCTGCCGGTTCAGGTTGGCGGTATCGCAGTTGAGGGCCCTCGTCGCCCGGGCGCTGCCGCCCCGGATGATGCGCTGGTCCTCAAAAGAAAGGCGGCTCAGAGGCGCCCCCATCATCGCCAGCATATCCGCAACGGTTTCCCCGTCGGTCAGCGTGACCAGTTCGTCGTTCCGCCGGATCCGGACGTGATACGGGACCGCCTGCTTATCCAGGATGGATCGGAAAGCCTGCGCCTTCTCCGGATCGGCGAAGGCGAACTCCATCGTATAGCCGCCGCTCGGGTCGCGCACGGAGCCGCAGGAAAGAAAGACCGCCCGGATGTAGGCGCGCTGGCAGCACCGCCTGGACATCGTATTCCGCGGCATCCGCTGCAGCATCAGGCCCCCCTCCCCCGCTTTGAGCATCTGCAGGGCGGTCAGCAGGCGGCGGGTATCGCCCTCCTGCAGGTCGAGATAGACCGATCGGTGCCTGCCGAAGCGGTGCTCCTCATGGAAGATGATCTGCGGGACGATCTTCAGCCTTCTTTTGAGCAGGATCAGGATACGCTTTGCCAGCGCCGTGGAAGGCGCGTGAAAACGGAGCGCCATCCTTCCGCGGCCCCGCAGGATCAGTGTCCCGCTGTGCCGCGTGATGGCGCTCAGTTCGCTCAGCATGCAGCAGGGCCTGTCGGGCAGGGTTTTGAGCAGTTCCTCCTTGACGCTCTCCGAAAACGAGCTCATCCTTCCACCCCGACCAGCCGGACCTCCGGGGCAAGCCGGATGCCGGACATCGCTTCCACGCGCTGCTGCACCTGTTCCATCAGGGCAAGGACATCTTTTGCCGTGGCGTCTCCCAGGTTCACGACAAAGCCCGCATGCTTGTCGCTGACCGCGGCCCCGCCGACCCGGAAGCCTTTGAGCCCGGCCGCCTCAATCAGGCGCGCGGCATAGTCCCCCTGAGGACGTTTGAAAAAAGAACCGGCGCTGGGCAGGGAGAGGGGCTGCTTGTCCCGCCTGCGCTGATTGAGGTCGTCCATGACCGCCCGGATCGCTTCCGGATCGCCCGGGGTCAGCTTCAGGTACACCCGCAGGATGATCAGCTCAGGCCGGTCCATGCACAGGCTGTGACGGTAAGAAAGCGCCAGTTCCTCCTTGTCCAGGTGGATGACTCTGGACCCGTCTAACAGATCGGCCCCCGTAACCGCCTGGACCATCTCGCCGCCGTAAGCGCCGGCGTTCATATAAAGGCCTCCCCCGACGGTACCCGGAATCCCGCTTGCAAATTCCAGCCCGCTCAGGCCCTTCTGCTGCGCCTTTTTCGCCAGATCGGAAAGAAGGGCGCCTGCCTCAGCCGACCACTCCGTCTCACTGATGCTGTCGATCCGCGAAAACGCGCCGCCCAGGCGGACGGTGATCCCCGGGATCCCCCCGTCCAGCACCAGCAGATTGCTCCCGTGCCCCATGAGGAAAAAGGGAATCCCGTATTTTCGCGCCGTCTGCCGGACCAGCAGCAGCTCTTCTTCCGTCGAAGGCTCGATCAGGTATTCCGCCGGCCCGCCGATCCGGAAGGTGGTGCAGTTTTTCATCGGCACGCCCTCGCGGACCTGCAGCCCCGGCGCCATGGTTTTCAGTTCCTCCAGCCATGCTGAAGACATGAGCGATTCCCCCTTGTTTTCCTGCAAACTTAATCCTCCCGGACCGGGTTCAGATCGATGATCACCATCTCCGGTCTGTTGTACCACCGCGGCACTCTCGTTGATTCCCGCGCCAATCCACGGCTGACGATCATCATGCTGCCATTTTGTTCATACAGCCCTCCGGCGAAGGCTGGAAACAATCCCTGATCCGGCGCCCACAGACCATTGAGAATGCCCGGAATCCTCCACTGTCCTCCATGAGCATGCCCGGCTAAAATCAAGTCAAACCCATACCGGCTGTAAACATCCAGCAATTCCGGACGGTGGGTCAGAAGAATGGTGTATCTCCCTTTTTCTGCCTGCGCGGCTGCCTGAGCCACCTGCTCCCGGAAACTGCCTTCCGGATGCTCGGTGAAACCATGATTGTCCGCCCAGGCATAAGGATCATCCACGCCGCAAATCATGATTCTGCTGCCGTTCACTTCCACGGCAGCCGCTTCGCCGCTGAGCCGGGTAATCCCACACTCTGCCAGGATCGCCATCTTCTTCGCAAAGCTCCCAGAACCGCTCCAGTACTCATGATTCCCTGTGACATACCAGCATGGGTACTTCCCGCCGATCGAGCGCAGAAAAACAGCAGCATTGCCATCCGGCAGATCGTCGTCAAAAATATCCCCGCCCAGCAGGATCAGATCAGGGTCCTCCGCATTAACAGCCTCCAGCAATTCCCGCTGCCCGTCCCCGTAAGCGCAGGAATGAAGATCGGTGATCAGAGCCATCCGGATGGGATGCTCAATATCGTGCGCGGCGACTGTATAGCGCGGAACGGTCAGGGAATTACAGAAACCAGGAAGAACAAGGAGCAGAAGACCGGCCAAAAAAATCAGAAGTATCCTGGTTTTTCTTTTCATATCACTGTCATTTAATCATGACGATACACCGACAGCCGGACAGGTTTCATTGTCTGAAACCATATCCGGCCATCCGTTTATTGTTTGTTTATCAGCTGATCAGACCGCCGGGAAAGCGTTCAGGAAATGACCGCCGCTGAGTTCGACCGGCCCGCAGACCGCGGGGATCAGGGCCGTCTGCCCGGCTGGCATGCTGAAACTCTGCCCATCGCAGGCGATGGTCCCTGCTTCAATCGCCGTGAGGATCGAAAAACGGCGTTCATCCGGCGTAAGGACCATCTGCCGGCAGTGAAGGTAACGGTCCAGCCCGAAATACTTTTCGTCCAGCAGGCGTTCCTGAACGCCGCTTTCGCCTTCCGTGATGATTTCCGGTTCTGCCGCCTTGGGCTCAAAGGCCAGGTTGGTCACATCCAGCGCCTTGTCCAGATGGAGCTCACGGCGTCTGCCCTGGGCATCCGCCCTGTCCCAGTCGTAAAAGCGGTAGGTCACGTCGCTGGACTGCTGAATCTCGTACAGGACAATCCCGCTGCCGATCGCGTGCACGGTGCCGGAGGGGATATAATAGACCTCTCCCGGTTGAACCGGCACATAGTGGAGCAGGGCTTCCACCGCTTTGCCGTTTTCGGAGGCGGCTTTCAGCTCCTCCAGCGTGGTGCCCGGCCTGATCCCGTATACGAGCTTTGCCCCGGGTTCCGCCTGCAGGATGACCCAAGCCTCCGTTTTGCCCAGCTTGCCCTCTTTTTGGGCCGCGTAGGCGTCGTCCGGGTGCACCTGAACGCTCAGCTGCTCCCGCGCGTCCAGGAGCTTGAGCAGCAGCGGGAAGGGCTTGCCCACCCGGGTGCCAACCAGTTTCTGCCCGCAGCGCTCGATCAGTTCCTCCAGCGGCCTGCCGTCCGTATCCCTGCTGTTCAGCCCCGGGATCGCGCTGAGTTCCAGCGCCTCCCCCGTGCTGTCGTCCGGGATCTCCTTGCCGTAAAGTGCCCGCAGCTTGCTGCCGCCCCAGGGCGTCTGGCTGCCATGTCGGAATGCAGGAACCATCAGAATCGGCAACATGTTATTATTCCTCCTCCGCCGCCAGCTTCAGGATCGCGCAGGTAAAGATCCGCAGATTCTTCCGGAGATCATCAACGGAAATGTATTCATCCGCCTGATGGGCCATCTCTTTTTCACCCGGGAACAGGGCGCCGAAGGCGACCCCTTCCTCGAGGCATTTGGCGTAGGTGCCGCCGCCGATGGCCATGGCCTTGCCGGGGAGACCCGTGACTTCTTCATAGGCCTCCAGCAGTTTGGTGACCAGTTCGCTCTTTTCGGACACAGCGTGGGGGCCCTTGCAGGTCTCGACGCTGACCGTCAGATCGGGCAGCTGTCCCTGTGCCCGTTTGGCCAGGGCCTGCTGGTCCGAAAGAATCGGGCAGCGCAGGTCCAGCGTGGCCTGCACTTGGCCATTCTGTACCCGGATGATGCCCAGGTTCAGCGTCAGCGGGCCGGAAACCTCGTCCGAAACGCGGATACCCAGGCTGTGGCCGTCGTACTCCATGCCGACGGTATCCGCCAGGGTGCGGAGGGCTCCCTGAACGCCGAGCTGTTTGAGGACCAGCAGCATCTGGCCGATGGCGTTCCGGCCCAGCTCCGGCATGGCCGCGTGGCCGGGAATGCCTTCCGTATGGATCTTCACGCCTTCTTCCGTGCAGAAGGCGGACACCGGGAAGGGGAATGCCATCCCGGTGATCCGGTCCGCCAGCTCCTGACCGCCGGCCACTACCGCTTCCGCGATGCCGGGCACGACGTTGTGACGCTCCCCGACGGAGAACTCCTTCACCTGCAACCCGTCCTGAGCCAGTTTTCCGGTCAGGGAAAGGACCATCAGGCCTTTTTCGATGTTGATGACCGGATAATCGGCATCAGGCGAAAAACCCTGCCTGGGCATTTCGCAGACTGCTTGATAGTGCGCGATATCCTCCCAGCCGCTTTCCTCATCCGTCCCCAGGATCAGGCGGACCTTGCGTTTGAGCGGAACGCCCAGCATCTGCACCGCTTTCATCGCGTACATCGCCGCGACCACCGGACCTTTGTCGTCGGAAGTCCCCCGCCCGTACAGGAGGCCGTCCCTGACGGTCGGCTCAAAGGGCGGCAGCGTCCAGCCGTCGCCGATGGGCACGACGTCCAGATGGCCCAGGATGGCCAGAGCGTCTTCCGTGCTCCCCTCTCCCAGGTCGGCATGGCCGGCGTAACCATCGGCGTTATAGCAGGCAAAACCCAGGGATGCACAGATTTCGAGGGCCTTGTCCAGCGCCTGACGGGCCGGCGCGCCGAACGGGGCGCCCGGTTCCGCTTCTCCCTTCACCGAAGGGATCCGGACGAGGGTTTTCAGGGTTTCCACCATCGGTTCTTCCAGAGACAGGCAGACCTGCTCGATCTTTTCACGATCCATCATGGCATGTTTCTCCTTTACTGTATTACTTCGTTTTCAGTGCTTCGCCCATCCGGCGGATCCCTTCCAGCAGCTGGGCCTCCGGACAGCCGAAATTGAGCCGCATGAAGCCTTCCCCTTCCGGGCCGAAGAAAGTCCCCCCGGTCAGCACGACCCCGTGCTCCCGCAAGCGCCTGTCCAGTTCCCCGCAGGTCCCGGCATAGGCCCGCAGATCCAGCCAGGCCAGATAGGTGCCTTCCACCGGGGTCAGCAGGGCATCCGGCAGAACTTCCCGCACAGCATCCCGCAGTACGGCCGCATTGCCTGCCAGATACTGTGTCAGGCCTTCCAGCCAGGCGTCCCCGAAGCGGTAGGCTGCCCTGGTTCCTTCCAGGGCGAATAGATTGCCCGACACGGCCCCGGCCGCTTCCAGATACCGGCTGAGCGCCCGCAGCACATCCGGATTCCGGGAGATCATCACCGCCTGCTGGAGCCCGGCGATGTTGAAGGTCTTGCTGGCGCTCATGAAGGAGACCGCCAGGTCGTCCGGCGCTGTCATGGAAAGCACGGAAACAAAGCGGTTCGGCGCGAAAGCAAACTCCGCATGGATTTCGTCCGCCCCCAGCATCACATGATACTTCCGGCACAGGGCCAGCAGCTGCGCAAGCTCTTCTTCGTTCCACACCCTGGAAACCGGGTTGTGCGGGCTGCACAGCAGGAACAAGCGGACGCCGCTGCGGAACGCCTCCTCCAGCCGTTCAAAGTCGATATGATAACGCAGGCTTTCGTCCCGGATCAGCCCGACGCGCACCGCCTTCCGGCCGTTTGACTCGATGGACGAGGTAAACGGGCCGTACACCGGCGTCAGGATCGCGACCGGATCTCCCGGGCGGGTATACGTGTTGACCAGGCTTTTGAGCCCCGTAATCACGCAGGGAAGCAGCCCGGTTTCTTCCGGGGAAACAGTCAGCCCGTGACGGCGCTTTACAAAGTCGCAGAAGGCCCGGCTGTCTTCCTCCTGCAGCATCGTGTATCCGTAGCAGGGGTGGGCGGCGCGCTTTTCAAGCGCTTCGCGGATCTCCCCGGCGCAGGGAAAGTCCATATCCGCCACCCAGAGCGGCACGGCGCCTTCCGGCATCATGTCCCGGCTGTCCCACTTGACGCAGGCGGTGCCGCCGCGGTCAATGCCCCGGTCAAAAAAAGAGCGGTCATAACGCATATCCATGCACCTCCGTCATTCCGCCGCCTGTCCGTCCGCGCAGCGGAAGATATAAAACCCTTTTTTCCTGTTAACCGCCTCAACGGACGAGAACAGGGTGGACAGATAGGCCTTCGCACTGTCCGCCCCCTGCTGTTTCCGGATCACCAGATAGAGGGCGCCGCCTTCCTCCAGATGCTCCCTGCACTGGGCAAAAAGGGAATAAATGGCCTGTTTGCCGGTGCGGATGGGGGGGTTGGTGATGATCTGTCGGAAGCATCCGCTGAGGGCCGAAAAACCGTCGCTTTCGACGACTTCGGCCCGCACCCCGTTGGCCTTTTTGTTTTCCTCCGCCAGCGCCAGGGCACGCCGGTTCACGTCGGACATCACCATGTCCACCGGTCCGGTAGCCGCCAGGCAGATCCCGATCACGCCGAAGCCGCAGCCCAGGTCCAATGTCCGTCCGGAAAGGGAAGGCAGGCTGTTCAGCAGCAGATCGGTGCCGAAGTCTGTTTCCCCTTTGGAAAAAACGCCCGCGTCCGTTTTGAAGGTGAACGTCTTTCCCCGGAATTCATAGGTATAGGTAACCGGACGGCTTTCACAGCTCGGGTCGCTGGCAAAATACTGTTCGTCCATCACCGCATGCCCGCCGCCTGGTACAGAGCGGCAAGCTCCTCCTCCCGCAGTTCTCTGAAACGGCCGGCCGGAAGGTCCGGGTCCAGGATCACCGGGCCAAACCGCTTTCTCTCCAGCGCGGCCGTCTGGTGGCCGGTGGCGGCCAGCATGCGCCGTACCTGATGGTATTTCCCCTCGCAGACGGTGATCCTGGCCAGCCGGCTTTCCAGGATTTCCAGTTCCGCCGGCAGAGCCGTAAAATCGGACAGGCGGATTCCTTCCCGGAACCGGATCACATCTTCCTCTGTCAGATCGCTGTCCACCCTGGCTTCGTACACCTTCCGGATCTCCCGCCTGGGGCTGATCAGCCGGTGGGCGAGCTCTCCGTCCGTCGTAAACAGCAGCAGTCCGGTCGTGTCCTTGTCCAGACGGCCGACCGGCATGCATTTGAGGGACAGAAGAGCCGGCGGCAGCAGGGAAAAAACCGTCGGCTGCGCCGGATCATCCGCCGCGGTCAGGACCCCGGCCGGTTTGTTCAGCATGATGTGCCGCTCCAGCCGGGTATCGACCGGGCTGTTCCTCAAGCTGACCGCTTCATCCGTCCATGAGAAGGCCGGGGAAAGCATCTTCTCCCCGTTCACCTGTACCAGACCGCCCCGGATCATCTTCTGGACTTCCGTCCGGCTTCCGAAGCCCAGACGGGTCAGCAAAGCGTCAAGCCGCATCGCCGGGTCCTCCCGCGCAGGCTCCGGAGAGCCGCCATTTCCGCAGGCACCAGCAGGGCAGATAGACCAAAAGCAGGATCAGCACCAGATAGACCAGCAGCTCCCGGTTCTGCAGCATCGCCCCGATCGTTTTGCGGGACTCCAGCACGGCGTTGAACAGGCCGCCTCTGCCCCCGGCGTTCAGAGACCGGTAAGTAAGGACCAGCGCAGCCAGCCACAAAAGGTAAGCCGGAACCCCCAGCAGGAAATTCAGCCAGGATGTCCTCCGCCAGACAGCAGCGTGTTTCCGGTAATAAGATCCCGGCTGCCATCCGTAGTCCAGCGGTACGTCCCGGTGCCACCAAAAAGCCGCAAGCATCATGAAAAACACGGCGGCGATCATCAGAGCCGCGCAGCCGATATCATAACCGGGTGTCCGGGAGGACTGCATGAACACGCTTTTCAGACAGTCCCCGATGTTCTTGAGGGTCCTCATGGCCTTGAGGTTCATCTCATCGTCGCAGATGCTGTAGTACATCAGGACCGCGGCGGTCAGAAACGGAATCAGGAACGGGGAAACCCGCAGCAGCCGCACAGCGGTTTTTCTGACCATAGCGGGATAGGTCAGGCGCCCGGCCGTACCGGACCCTGCTTTCCCGGCAAGGACAGATGCCCTCACCAGCCGCTCCGGGCCGCAGACCAGCACTGCCGAACCAAGGCAGAGGGCCAGTTTCACCCCCAGGCGGAGCCAGAAGGAAAGCCTGAGCGGCAGAAACAGCGGCAGCGCAACCAGGATCCTGGCGCCCAAAAAACACAGAAAAAGCCTGGCGAACAGGAAGATCCTGCCCTCAGACCCCGTCTTCTCCTGCATGTCCGGCACCACCTTTCTCCTGCATCATTATATCGGAATCATCCGGGAAATGCAACCTGTCCGCCAGGCTGTCCACCCAGGGGCTGTGCTGATCTATCCGGTAGCGGAGAACGGTGTCCAGCGACACGCTGCTCAGGCTCCCGAAGAGATTGCCGACCACGTTCGGCGTTTCCGCTTCCAGGCTTCTGATCAGTTCTTTCACCTTCCGCCGCGCGCCGGGCTCTTCCCGCCTCGTCATCCGGCAGGCGCAGGTAATCGGACGCAGGGCCATCCTGTCCGCCCAGGCGATCACGTCTTTCTCCCGGATGAGGGTGAGCGGGCGGATCAGGGCCATCCCCGGATGGCTGTCGCTGGGCACATACGGCATCATGCCCCGGAACCGGCCGCCGAACAGCACGCTCATCAGGGTCGTTTCCGCGACATCGTCCAGATGATGCCCCAGGGCGATTTTATTGCAGCCCAGTTTCCGGGCGCTTTCGTACAGGTATCCCCTGCGCATGGCGGCGCAGACATGGCACAGCGACCTGGTCGCTTCCGCGACCGCCTCAAAAATCGGGGCCTCAAAGACATGGGGAGAAAAGCCGAGGCTTCCGGCGTTCGCCAGCGCAGCTGCCCGGATCTCCGCTTCATAGCCCGGGTCCAGCATGATGATTTCAAAGCTGAAATCAACACCTGCATAAGCCTTATAATCCCTCATGCAACAGGCCAGCAGGGAGGAATCCTTCCCGCCGGAATAGCATACGGCGATCCTGTCCCCCGGGCTGATCAGATGATAGGTTTCTGCCGCTTTGCAGAAAGGGGCCCAGATCTGCCGGCGAAAGTCCCGCTGAATGCTCCGGGAAGCCAAAACATCGTTCAATCCGATTTCTCCTGTTGCCTGAATGGGGAAATAGTGTTACAATACATCCAACAAAAAACGTTCCGGCAAACCTGCCGCATCAGAAAAAACCCAGTCAAACCAAATAAAAGGAGGCTTCTTCCATGTCCACCCTGTCCACCCGGCTCAAGGAAGCGCGCGCCGCGGCGTCCCTCACACAGGAGCAGCTGGCAAAAGCAGCGAAAAACGGGCTGACCGCCAACGATATCAGCAAGGCGGAACGCGCCCTGTACGTGCCTACCGACGCGCAGCTGAAGGCCATCGCCAAAGCGACCGGCGTCACCCAGAAATCCCTCCTGGATGCCAAAAGCGGAACGGCCGCCAAAAAACCCGCCGCGTCTTCCGCAGCGAAAAAACCGGCTTCTTCCTCTTCGGCGAAAAAGCCCGCCGCTTCCACTGCCGCCAAGAAACCAGCCGCTTCCTCCACGGGCACCAGCATGAAGGTGACCGCCACCGAAAAAAAGCTGGTGGAAGCATACCGCAAAGCGTCCGCCGAAAACAAGAAGCTGGCCATGAACCTGCTGCAGGGCAAAGCGGTCGAGGAATCCCAGTTCAACATCGGCAGCCTGTTCTCCGGCGGCCTCGGCGGAAGCGTCAGCGAGTTTTTTGAAAACCTGGTCAAGGGCATCAATCAGTAAAGCGGGCGCCCTTTCCGTTCACGGTCCGAAGGAAGACATCTCCCTGTTTTTGCGCGCTCCCGCCGGTTCAGGCGGGGGCGTTTCTTTTGTCTTTAAAAAACTGCTGCAGCAGCTGCTCCGATTCCTCCTCCAGCAGACCGCCGGCCGAAGGCACCTGCCGCGGGAACGCCTTGTCCTGGGAGAGGTCGTAGACGCTTCCGCAGCAGCCCATCGAAGGGTCGAACGCGGCAAACACGCAGCTGCCCAGCTCCGCCTGCAGCATCGCGCCTGCGCACATCGGGCATGGCTCCAGCGTGACATACAGCG
>JBGUJG010000132.1:0-2629 GCA_045113695.1 Christensenellales bacterium | reverse complement strand
GCCCCCCCCCCCCCCCCCCCACAGCCGGATGAAGAACTGGCTGGGAAACAGGCACATGACGGGATCCGTGACTGTCCTGTCATATCATCTCCTGACGTTCATACGGGCTGCCCGGCTGAATGTATTATCCTGACTGATATAAAGTCCCATCCGGTGGCGGCGCAGGCGCCGCCGCTACAGCGGTGCCAAACGATATCATACAGCCTGCGGGTTTCAGGCGTGATGATAAGCGGGTAAGGAATGGAATCATTGCAGCGGCGGCGCCAAACGTTATGAACCGGCCGTGCGGAGTTTTCCGCCGTGCCATGGAAACGGGCCCGGATTACTGCTGCCGGGTACCGTCAATCTGTCCGCGGGCAGCCCGTCATTTCAAAGCTCACCGGCGGCGAACCATCCGGAAATACGGTTCGCCGCCGGTGAGCCTCATTATGTCGGAAGGCATGGGCAGGTAAATTCCGCCCGTCCCTCTTTATTATCCCTTCACTGCCCCCGCGGTCAGGCCCTTCACAAACTGCTTGGAAAACGCTAGGTATAGCGTGATCACGGGCAGGGCGCTCAGCGCCAGGATGGTCAGCACCTTCGGCCAGTCCGTGCTGTACTGGCCCTGCAGGCGGGTGACGGCCAGCAGGACGGTCTTCTGCGATTCCTTGGTGATGAAGATCAGCGGGAACCACAGGTCGTTCCAGATGGGCACGAGGTTATAGATGGCCACGGTGGCCAGGGCTGGGCGGATCAGCGGCAGGACGATCCGGTAATAGATGCGGAAGCGGTTCGCCCCGTCCATATAGCCCGCCTCATAGAGCTCGCCCGGCAGGCCGTGGATGAACTCGGTGAGGATGAACACGGCGGTCGGCAGGCCCATCGCGATGTAGACCGGGTACAGGCTGTACAGGGTGTTGAGGGCGTTCAGGGCCTTCATGATCTGGAGCAGCCGGATCGTCGCGATCTTGATCGGCAGCATCATGCCGATGACGAAGAAATAATAGATGGCGCGGGAAGTCCTGCTGCGCCAGTGGGCCAGGGCGTAGGCGCACAGGGAGCCCAGGAAGAGGATCATGAACAGGCTGACGACGACCACCAGGGTGGAGTTTCTGAAATAGGCGAAAAAGTCGCTGTTGCTCGTCAGGGCCTGGTAGTTGGCCAGCGTCCACTTGGACGGCAGGCCGAAAAAGTTGGTGTAGATCTCCTTTTTGATCTTGAAGGTGTTGATGAACAGGAACCACATCGGGAACATCGCGATGAAGGACCAGAGGACCATGATGATGTGATAGGGAATGTGCATGTTCATGATCCGCAGAGACCGGGTCTTTTTCTCCTTCGCCATCCTTCCTCACTCCTTTCCCTGGGTTTTGATCAGCACGGGAATGACCCCGCACAGCAGCATAAAGAAGATCGATGTCGAAATGGCGGACCCCACGCCCGGCTCCGGAATGCCCACGGGGTGCTGGCCGGCCACGCCGTAGCGGTAGAACAGCGTGCCGATCAGGTCGGTGGAATAGTTTGGCGCGCCGTCCAGGGTCTCCATGGAAAAGACAACGTCAAACGCGTTAAAGTTGGCCACAAAAGTCATGATGGCCACCATGCCGATGACCGGGATGATCATCGGGATGCGGATGCGGGTAAACTGCTGCCAGGCGTTCGCGCCTTCGATCGACGCGGCCTCGATCAGGTCGTCGTCGATGCTCTGGAAGGCGGCGACGAACATCATCGTCGGGATGCCGACCCACTGCCAGACGGACACCAGCGAGACGGCGGACAGGGCCGTTCCGGGGTCGCCCAGCCAGCCCTGCGGGGAGTGAACCAGGAAGCCCAGACCGATCCTTTCCAGCGGGGCCTTGGACCACTGGGGGTTCATCATCATCTTGAACAGATAGCCTGTCACCAGCACGGCCACCGTGCAGGGGATGAAGATCATCGTCTGATAGACGGACCGGCCCTTCATCGTGCGGTTGGTCAGAATGGCGGCGAACAGGATGCCCAGGGCGTTCTGCAATATCATGTGATAGCCGAAAAAGACCCAGTTGTTTTTGAACGCATTCCAGAAACGCGCCGAAACCACTTCGTCCGTAAACAGGCGCACATAGTTGGCAAAGCCCACGAACTCACGCACGCCGGCCGTCCCTTCATACAGGGACAGGCGTACGGAGTCCAGCATGGGATAGGCCATGAAAATCACGTAAAACACCATGGCGGGCAGCACATAGCGCATCCAGTAAATGCCGCCCGGCTTGATGCTTTTCCCGCCCTGGAAGGCCTGGATTTTCCCGGATTTCACCGACATTGCGCGTCCACTCCTTTGCTTTTGAAAGATATGCAAAGATAAGAAATAAGACAGAAATGATCATAAGATGGAAAAACATTGATGTGAAAGATACTTGATGGTGTATATGAGGCACTTATATCTCATAAGTCCGCCGATTCATTCGGCGGATTCGCCGCAGGCGAACCCGCAGGGCGTTGGGATACAAGCGCCTCATATACGGTACAGAGGGGGTGATCAGGGGGGAACTCCCCTGATAGAAATCCGCTTTGGCGGCGTGTATGCAGTAGTCAACAAAAACTGGACACGAAATTGTGAGAATTGATCATTCAGCAATAAATGCTGGACACCGTCGGAAGTTTTCCTCTG
>JBGUJG010000131.1:0-13079 GCA_045113695.1 Christensenellales bacterium | reverse complement strand
GCTCCGCTTCGCAAAAATTCATCCTCGCACCGCGCATGTCGCTGCTGCGGATATGACATGGAGGGGCTGTGGCCCCTCCATACCACCCCAGGATTGTTGATTTCCAGATAATCACTGTTGCACAATTGGTTCAGACAATCATTTTCTTTGATACTACAGGGGGATATTGCTGTTTTGATACTGCAAAACCCCCATGCCCCTGTCCCACCCTTTGCATACGGTCGGTATCCGGTAAAAAGAATGATCGGAAATGTACGGCTGTGAATGTGATGGGGCTTGAGAAATAAGCTGGGATAACCCCTGCTACGCCCCGATGCAGCCCATAAGCCCGGACAAGCCGGATGAAGGCGCATTCTCTCTCCGCTTCAGAGATCAGATACCCGCCCCGCGCAAAAAACCGTTTCATCAGCGATTGGCCGGAGACAGCCGCATGCGCAGCGGTCTGCCCCGGAAGCAGCCATATCGGCTGCCGGTTTATTTATCCAGCAGCTCCGTCGTCCAGTTCAGCGCCTGGATGCGGATGTCCAGCGCCCGCAGTTCCGCGGAAAGGGCGTTGGTCTGCTTGCGCAGCTCGGAGACGTCCACCGTGCTGGTGATGCGGATCTCGCTGCGGCTGGCGCGGTGCGCAAGCTCGCTGGCGCTGTTCAGGAAACCGTTCAGGATGCTGAGTTCCTTCCCGCGGATTTCCCGCTGGGCCAGGAGGCCCGTCAGCGTGTCGTCCCCGTCGATGGTCTGGCTGTTGGTCAGGTTGATGCGGGTCACCAGGTCTTCCAGCTGCTGGGTGACTTCCATCAGTTCGCTCAAAAGGAGCATCGGGTCTTCCGCCGGGGCTTCCCCTTCCTGCACCCGGGCGTTATTGTTCAGGCGGATCTCCAGATCGGTGAGCTTCCGCTGCAGGTCCGTCCGGTTGATCAGCGCTTCCGCCAGCTTCATGGCACCGGCCTCCTTCCGAAACCGCGGCTCAGGCCGCATCTTCATTTACCTGCCAACATATTACTGCAACCCGTTCCCATATGTCAACTGCAGAATGGGTGAAGAGATCAGCCGGTTTTTAGGTATTTTTCTCATGCGTCCCGTCTGATCAGGAAAGAAACGGAGACTGATGATCGTTGTATATGATGGAACCAACGATGATACGGAGGAAAAGGGATGAGGAAGGGAAGAAAATGGCTGGCTGTCCTGCTGGCCGCTGCATTTCTGCTGAACGCGGGCTTCGGCGCGGCCGCTGCGGCTCCGGACGGATGCGATGACGGGGTGTGCCCGGTCCCCCTGGTGGATGAAAACAACCAGCCGGTTTACGCGATCGTTTCGCCGGTCGGGTATCACGCGGTGGATATGATTGCCCAGGCCCCCAGGCTGGATACGCTGGCAGGCAAGAAAATCGCCCTGGTGGGCGGGAGCTTCATGGCTTCCGTCACCCATGAGGAACTCAGGAAGTGCATTTTGGAAGCATACCCGACCGCCCGGGTTTATATGTTCCAGGAAGTCGGAAACGCGGGGCCTTATTCCGTATTCGGGCAGAGCGCCCAGACGGTCTCTTTCCAGAAGCGGCTCAAAGAGCTGGACATTGACGCGGTCATCACCGGGAACTGCGGCTGCGGCCTGTGCACGACCAAAGAGACGGGCTCGGCCATCGCGGCTGAATACATCGGGATTCCCGCCGCCGCGGTCGGCGCGCCCACCTTTATCGCCCAGATCCGCTCGACCGGTGTCAGCCGCGGGGTGCCGGTGATCCGGACGGCAGAATATCCGGGGGCGTTCGCTTCCCATTCCGAAGAAGAGCTGCGGCGGAATACCCGGGAAACGGTCTGGCCGCAGATCGTTTCCGCCCTGACGGAGCCCATCCGGCAGGAAGAAGCCGACCGGTACGCTTCAGCAGGCAAGCGTCCCTTTGATGAAGTCATTTATACCGGCACGTTCGGCGAGGTACAGGAATTCTGCCAGGTCAACGGGTGGACGGACGGGCTGCCGGTCGTCCCGCCGACGGACGCCCTGGTCCGGGAGTACCTGCAGTTTACCCCGTACGCCGCCGATGAAGTGCTGGGCGTTTATCCCCTGGCATACCGGGAATGCACGGTCTATACCGCCGCGGTCAACGCCGTCATGGCCGGCGTGCCCAAAGAGCTGACCCCCGTCTGCATCGCCCTGACCCAGGCCCTGAGCGACGGCGAATGGCGCAGGCCGCTGGCCAGCACGCACGGCTGGTCGCCCTATGCCTGGCTCAACGGCCCGCTGGCCCGGCAGCTGGGGATTGACAGTAGCCAGGGCATGATCAGCGAACGGATGAACAAGGCCCTGGGCCGTTTCATCGACCTGATGATGCTGAACCTCGGCGGATACTATGTGAAAGAAAACCGCATGGGCACCTTCGGCTATCTGACCCCGTTCACTTTTTCGGAAGACGAGGAAGCCTGCCTGCGGGTGGGCTGGACGCCTTACCACGTTTCACAGGGCTTCCCGCTGAATGAAAACACGGTGACCGCCGCTTCCGCCCTGGCCTGGGGCAACAATGTGACCCCGGCCACGGACGATCCGGAAAAGATCATGACCCTGCTGGCCTTCGACATTACCGAAAAGCAGCAGAACGGGCTTGGCAACACGAACCCCCAGGTGAACCGCACGGTGCTTCTGACGGAACCCGTCGCCCGCGGCCTGGCGGCTTTGTACGAAGACAAGGAAGAACTCGAGGGCGACCTCATTGAAACGGCCCGGAGGCCCCTGTTCATGCGGGCGTATGCGAACTACTGGGCCAACACAGGCAGCGCGCAGGAAGGTCAGTACACCTTTGAGGAGTATTATCAGAAGCTCCTGCTGGACCCGCAGGAACAGGCGGGGCTGACAGATACGCCGGCGTGGCTCCGGGGCCTGACAGAACATAAGCAGATCGAAACCATCGCCGCGATGCAGAAGGGGCAGACCGCCTTCCTTCTGGCCGGCGATCCGGCGCGGAACAAATTCATGGTGCTCCCGGGCGGGGGAACCGTGACCATCGGGATCCGCCTGCCGGACAACTGGGACGAGCTGGTCGCCCCGATGGGGTATGCGCCGCTGAAGACATTTTATCTGGCGAAACCGCAGGCGAAAGCTGAGGCCGCTCCTCAGGCGGAGGAAGCGGATCAGGCAGGCGGCGGGATTGCCGCACCGGCCGGGCTGACCGACGGGACCTACCGCCTGGTGCCCTCGATGGATCAGCTGACCGGAGAAGGCCGGCTGTACAAAAACAGCGGCGGAGCCGCTTCCGCCTGGGCCTTCGGGGCTTCCTCCCCGCAGACGCTTCCGGACAAAGAAACGTTTGCTGCCCTGATGAAAGCCTTGTACGCCGGCTGCTCGGTGACGGTCGAAAACGGATGGGTCACGGGCCTCATCCTCCGTCCTCAGCCGGCCGGGCAGAGGGGCGGCGACGCTTCCGGCCTGACCCGGGAGATGCTGGAGGGCCTTTCCCTGAAGCTGGCCGTGGTAACGCGGCAGAGCAGGGAGGAGGGCAAAGCGACCGAAGACGGGGCAAGCCTGACGATCCCCGCCTGGGCGGTGTCGTTCACCCTGTCGATGGGCGGCGAACCCGCGCTGGACCGGGGGAACGCCCGCGGCTTCCTCTCCCTGGACGGCGGGACGGTGACGCTGAACCCCCGGGCGCCGGAAGGAGCCACGGCGGCCGTCGGCGTCCGGAATCAGGACGGTACCTGGCGCACGCTGACCTTCACCAAAAAAGACCGGCGCAGGATCACGGTGGAATACCGTGCGCGCGGTCAGATGAACCGCTGACAAATCTCCCCGCAGGGGAAGGACAGAATAAATAAAACAAGGCCCCGAAGCCGGTGCGGTCCGGCTTTGGGGCCTTGGGTCAGATGACGGGCTTTCCGTCCGGGACGCTGCCCAGGAAGCGGTCTTCCCCGTCATAGATCAGCTTGAGCGAAAAGCAGTCCTGCCGGGTGCGGAGCAGCGGCAGGAAGACCCGGTCGCCTTCCCACAGAGGGAGGGCGTCCACTTTTTCCAAAGGCACCCACTCAAGGACGCCTTCGGCACATTCCGGCAGGGCTTCCGATTCTGTCCGGGCGGTGTACAGAAAGGTCAATTCGTTCCCCCAGGCCGGGAGGATGAAGGTGAGGATGCCGCGCAGGCGCAGACCGGTGACGGCCAGGCCGGTTTCCTCCCGGATCTCCCGCAGGACGCATTCTTCCGGGGATTCGTCCGCTTCCAGATGCCCCCCGATGCCGATCCACTTGCCGGCATTCTCGTCCTGCTGCTTTTTGACGCGGTGCAGCATCAGGACCTGTCCGTCCCGCTCAATGTAACACAAGGTCGTTAAACGCATGAAGTGACTCCTATAGAGAGTGGAGAGTGAAGAGTGAAGAGTGAAGATATGATTTTGTCTTCAATCGTTCGGAAACCATATCTATTTCCACTCTGTGAGCGAAGCGAACGAAAACTTTCCACTCTCCACTCTGCGAGCATAGCGAGCAAAAACTCTCCACTCTGATTTATGTTTCCGCGGCTTTGACGGCCGCTCCGCAGTGGGGGCACTGCAGGTGGACGCCGTGCACGTAGACGCCGCCGCAGTACTCGCAGGTGTCCTCCTGGACCTTTCCCTTGTCGGTCGGGCATTGAACCGCCCCGATCTTGTCTTTGGCCTGACGGGCCGCCCGGATGGCAGACACCAGGTTGAACAGGCCGACGCCCATAACGAGAAGGACCATCAGGATCGTACCCTGCAGTTCGTCCGAATCGAACCGGAACCCGGGCTTCATGACGTCCGGCAGGATGTCCTCCATCCCCTGGCTGACGGCCTGGCCGACGGTGTAGCGGCTCCGGGCGGTCAGGTATTTCTGCACGTTTTTGGTAAAGCGGTCGGCGAGTTTTTCGGACAGGATGCCGTCCGTATTGTCGCCCTGCATCCCTTCCCAGACCCAGTCGTCAAAGTCCGCCGAAGGGTCGCCGGCATAGCAGAGCAGCCAGTGGCTTTCGTCATGGAACAGGTTGACATATGCGTCATAGGCGAAATTGGAGAAGCTCGTATAACGGCCCTTCCATTCATCCGGCGATACGGCGAGGAAGGCGGGCGTGATGCCGGTTTCCTCCCGGAAACGGGTGAAAACGCCGTTCAGCAGGGCTTTGTCCCCGCCGGACAGCACGTTCGCCCGGTCCGCCACGCGGACGGATGTATCGTAATTCTGAGGAAGCTTCTGAGGGCGGTGATAGCTGCCCGCCAGGAAGACCGCCAGGAGAATCAGGGCGAACAGCACCATCGCCGCCGGGCCGGCAAGATGCGGCCGCGCGTCCTTTTCGGTGATGGGGCTTCTGGCGTAAAAGTAGGTGGGCCTCAGGGCGTTGTATACCACATAGCGGTGATAGCCGGAATGATAGGTGTTTGAGATTCTGGGATAGGTCGGCGCGGACCGGCTGCCGGAGCCGCCGGAAAAAGAATGGCTGCCCGAAAAGGAGCCGCCGCCGTGAGATCCTCCGCCTGATGAATGCGGCATGTCGTTGTCCCTCCGTCATCAATCATTGATCCTGCTGATCGTACCACAGATGGACCGGGAAAACAAGTTTTTTTCATTCCTGTTTCCGGCGCACTTGTTTCCGGGCAAATCTATGTTATAATCGGATGCGGAACTGATGGAAGCTTTGTCTGACGGGAGGCTGACGGCATGGGCGGAAAAGAGGATCTGAAGCATTCTTTCTACGGACGGGAAACCGCGAGCGTCCGGGCGGACAGTCCCGCGTTTCATTTTACGGGGACGCCCGCGGACCTGTACGGCAGGCTGTATAAGTGCTGGTGCGCGGAAACCTGCGCCCCGCGGATGCGGGCGCAGTGGCCTGAGCATCACCCGACCTGGGGCCAGTGCTCCGTCACAGCCTTCCTCGCGCAGGACATCTTCGGCGGCCGGGTATACGGCGTCCCCCTGCCGGAGGGCGGGGTGCACTGCTACAACGACGTGGACGGCTGCGTGTTCGACCTGACCAGCGAGCAGTTCGGGGACGCAGAGCTCTGCTATGAGGGAAATGCCGAGCAGTTCCGGGAAAAGCAATTTGCCGACGCGGAAAAGCAGGCGCGGTATCTGCTGCTGAAGGAGAGACTGCTGAACGTCCTCTCCGAGGAGACGGACTGACAGGAAGGAGAAACGGGCGGATGCTCCAGGATATTTCGGCTCCTTTTGACAATGCTTTCCATCCGGTTCCGCCGGCAGAGGAAAGCCCGGTCCTGTGCTTTGACCGCGGGAGCGTGCTGATCCGGGACGCGGAAACGGGCTTTGGCTTCCCTGTGGCGAAAGAATTCGGACAGGATCCGCTGACCTGGCTGTTCCGGGTGGGGGAGGAGGACTATTTCCTCTTTGCAGGGGACGGGAAACCGGAACTGCCCGGGTTTTCCTGGGCGCCGCTCCGCTCCCTGCGCAGCCGGGAGCCGCGGGAAAGGGCTTTTGCCGCCTTCACCGGCCGGCACCTGCATTACTGGTATACCCACGCGCGTTTCTGCGGGGCCTGTGGGGCGAAGACCGAACCGTCCCGGACGGAGCGGGCCATGGTCTGCCCTGCCTGCGGGAGCCTGTATTATCCGGTGATCGCCCCGGCGGTCATCATCGGGGTCACCAAAGGGGACAGGCTGCTCGTTTCCCGCTATGCCAACCGCCCCTACAAGGCCCTGGCGCTGATCGCCGGCTATACCGAGATCGGCGAGACCGTCGAGGACACCGTGCGCCGCGAGGTCTTTGAGGAGGTCGGCATTCACGTCAAAAACCTCCGCTACTACCGCTCCCAGCCCTGGGGCATCGACCACGACGTGCTGATGGGCTTTTACTGCGAGGCGGACGGGGACGAGAAACTGAAAGTGGAGCACGGGGAGCTGGCGGAGGCCTGGTTCGCCTCCCGGGACGAACTGACGGACCTGCCGGACCGCGCCTCCCTGACCATCGACATGATCACCCGGTTCCGGGACGGCGGGCCGGACTGGGCGGAGCATCTTCATGATCCCCGATGAGCCGGGGAGGACGGACCTACGAAAGGAGATACAGTTCATGGATCGGCTGATTCTTGAGACCAAAGTGACCAAAGGCCACATCTGCAAGGACATCCAGGGGCATTTTTCCGAGCATCTGGGCCGCTGCATCTACGGCGGCGTGTATGTCGGGGAAAACTCTTCCATCCCCAACGTGAACGGCATGCGGAGCGACGTGGTGAAGGCCCTCCGGGACATCCGCATCCCGGTGCTCCGCTGGCCGGGCGGCTGCTTTGCCGACGAGTATCACTGGAAGGACGGCATCGGCCCGAAGGAAAAGCGCAAGAAAATGGTCAACACCCACTGGGGCGGCGTGACGGAAGACAACAGCTTCGGCACCCATGAGTTCATGGAACTGTGCCGCCAGCTGGGCTGCGACGCCTATATCACCGGCAACGTGGGCTCCGGCACCGTGCAGGAAATGAACGAGTGGGTCGAATACCTGACCTTTGACGGGATTTCGCCCATGGCGGACCTCCGCCGGGCGAACGGCCGCGAAGACGGCTGGTACGTCAAATATTTCGGCGTGGGCAACGAGCCCTGGGGCTGCGGCGGCAACATGACGGCGGAATACTATGCCAACGAGTACCGCCGCTACCAGACCTATATCCGCCAGTACCGCCCGGGAGAAAAGATCCTGAAGATCGCCGCCGGCCCCGGCACTTCGGACTGGCACTGGACCGATACGCTGATGAAGAGCGCCGGGAAGATGATGGACGGGCTTTCCCTGCACTATTACACCGTGCCCGGCCCCTGGGAGCACAAGGGAAGCGCCTGTGATTTCACCCGGGAAGAGTACTATGTCACCGTCCGGAAGGCCCTGGAAATCGAGAAACTGATCCGCGCCAACAGCGCCGTCATGGACCTGTACGACCCGGACAGGAAGGTCGGCCTGATCGTGGACGAATGGGGCACCTGGTTCGACGTCGAAGAGGGCACCAACCCCGGCTTCCTCTACCAGCAGAACACCATGCGGGACGCCATGGTCGCCGCCCTGAGCCTGAACATCTTCAACCGCCACTGCGGCCGGGTGCGCATGGCGAACATCGCCCAGCTGGTCAACGTGCTTCAGTCCCCGATCCTCACCGAGGGGGACAGGATGGTCTGCACGCCGACCTATTACGTCTTCAAACTGTTCATGGATCACCAGGAAAACGAGCTGCTGGCGAGCCATCTGGACGCGCCGGAAATGGACGGCTGCGGCCAGAAACTGCCGGCCCTTCAGGAGTCCGCTTCCGTGTCGCCGGACGGCACCGTGCACGTGACGCTGGTCAATCCTTCCCTGGACGCATTCCGGGAGCTCCGGATCGAAACCCGGGACATGAAGCCCGCGCAGGTCAGCGGGGAGATCCTGACCGGGCAGATGGACGATCACAACACCTTTGACGAACCGGAGAAGGTAAAGGATCAGCCTTTCACCGCTTTCACCGCGGACGGGGACAGCCTGACGGCGACCCTGCCGCCCTGCAGCGTCGTGCACCTGGCCATCCGCTGAAGATGGAAGGGCAGTGCAGGAAATGCCTCCTCCGGGAGGCTTTTCCGGAAGACTATGAAAAATACGTGGGCAGCCTGCTGACCAGAATTCCCCCCGGCGCGCGTGCGCCGGAGGGAATCTATCAGCAGAGACTTTTCAAGTGTCAGGCCTGTGATCAGCTGAACAATGGCACCTGCATGGGCTGCGGCTGCCTGGTGGAGCTGAAAGCGGCGTATAAGAACGAAAAATGTCCTTTCCGCCGATGGTGACGGCAGCATGATGACAGACAAAGCGGCGCGGGACCCTTACAGCCGAAAGACCGGCGGGTTCCGCGCCGCTTTGCGCTGACCGGGAAATGGGTGAGTTCCGTCAGTATCCGTTCATCACCTGGGAGACTTCGCTCATCGCAGCGGCCAGGGCGTCTTCCCCGGCGCCGGCGTTGAGCTGCATGACCAGGTTCTGGATGGCGGTGTACAGGCGCAGGTATTCTTCGCTGTCCGGCTCCAGCCAGCCCAGCTGCTGGGTGGCGGTCTGGATCAGGTTCTGGGCCCCGGTCCGCAGCTCCGAAAGGGAGACCGGCTCGTCCGGTCCGCTCTCTTCTTCCTGCTGCTGGTAATACTCCGTGTACGGGTCTTCGGGCGGCGGCGTCGCCGGGGCAGGCTCGCCGTGCCAGGTGCATAGGGAACTGCCGCTGACCGTCGTGCCCAGGTAATCTTCCAGTACGCTCTGGTATTCCGTCCCGATGTATTTTTCGAGCGGGTGGCCCTTGGGCAGGGAGATGACGCCGCAGGTTTCGGTGTGCTGGCAGTAAGGCCCGGCCAGCATGCCGGATTCGGTGCAGATCACCCGCTGGACGTGCAGCTGGCAGGAGACGCGCGGCAGGCTGTCCGCCGGCCACCAGTCGGTCTTGGTGCCGTAGCCCATGCGGTCTGACAGGCAGGCGTCCGTCGCCAGCTGGCCGGAGACGGCGCAGGTGGTCACCCGGACCAGGCCGTAATCTTCCGCGCTTCCCTGGAGGATATCCCGGTCTTTCAGGCTCTTGTCGGCGTGGATCCGGCTCATGACGGCCTGCCAGAGTTTGGCGGCGCTGTTGCCGCCGGTCGTCCTGGAAGAGAGCGCCTTGTAGTTGTCGTGGCCGATCCAGACGGTGCCGCAGTACCAGCCGGTCATCCCGGCGAAAAAGACGCCCTTCTGATCTGAATTGGTGCCGGTCTTGCCCGCAACGGTCTGCCCGGGAATTTTGGCGGCCGTGCCGGTGCCGGACGAAACCGCGTCCTTGAGCATGTCCACGGTCAGCCAGGCGGTGGATGGCTTGAACACCTGCCGCTGCACCTGGTTGGCGGCGGCGTCGAACAGACTGCGGTGATCGCTGTCAAACAGTCCCTTGAAGGTGATGGGCGAACGGTATACCCCGCCGCTGCCCAGGGCGCCGAAGGCCATGGCCATCTCCATGCAGGAAATGCCGCTGGACCCCAGGGCCAGGCCGAAGGGGGTCTTGTTGATATGATCCGGAGAGACCCCCAGGCGGAGCAGATAGTCATAAGACCGGTCCACCCCGACAAAGTTCATCAGGGCATAGGCGGCAGCCGTGTTGTCGCTGCGCATCAGAGCGGTGCGCAGGGTTTCGGGCCCGCGGTAGGAGCTGCCGGAGTAATTCTTCGGCCAGGTGTCCTCCCCGTTGTTTCCCCGCCAGCCCGCCACGGGCAGGGGCATGTTGCTGACGATGTCCGCGGCCCCGTGGCCCAGCTCGACGGCGGGGGCGTACACGGCCAGGGGCTTGATGGCCGAGCCGACGGGCATGTTCATGTCCGCGGCGCGGTTCAGGGTCTTCCGCCGGTCCGGCTTGGTCCGGGAGCCGACGATGGCCTTGACCTCGCCGGTCCGGTAATCGGTGATCACAAGGGCAGCCTGTGGCTGGACGATCTCCTCATAGGTGCCGTCGGCGTTCCGGGCGCGGTAGACGCCGTCCGCCGAGTTGTTGAGGGCCGGATAATCGTCGTAACTGTAAATGATCTCCTCCGCCGCCTGCTGGATGTCCGTGTCCAGAGCCAGGAACACCTGATATCCGCCGGTGCGCAGCTCGGAATCCATGCGGTTGCGGTTCTGGGCGGTGTTCTCCAGGCCGTGGATTTTGAGCAGGGCCTGGATGACGTCCCGGACGGCGTATTCCACATAGTGGGTGTAGGGGTAGATTTCGCTGCTCTCCGGGGATTCGGACAGGATATTGGCCGTCTTTTTGTCCAGGGCTTCCTCGTACTGCTGGCGGGTGATGAACTGGCCTTCGTACATGCACTTGAGGACATAGTCGGTCCGGTTGTCCGTGATGGCGCGGTAGTCGGTGGTCTCGCTTTCGCGGAGGTAATAGTTCCGCCTGGGGTTATAGTAGTAGGGGTTGGTGGTGACCCCGGCCAGCATCGCGCACTCGCGGATGGTCAGGTCGGACAGGTTCTCCTTGCCGAAAAAGCCGTAGGCGGCGGTTTTGACGCCGTAGTAGTTTTCCCCCAGATAGATGGTGTTCAGGTAGCTTTCCAGGATCTGCTCCTTGGTGTAGCGGGTTTCCAGCTGCATGGCCAGGTAAGCTTCCTGGATTTTGCGCTTATAGCTCTGCTCGCTGGAAAGCAGGGTGTTTTTGATCAGCTGCTGGGTGATCGTGGAGCCGCCCTGCTGGGAGCCGGTGACAAAGTTGCTGATCAGCGCGCCGGCGATGCGCTTTAAGTCGACGCCGTTATGGGTGTAAAACCGGGCGTCCTCCACGGCGACAAAGGCGTTGCGCAGGGCCGGCGGCATGGTGTCGATGGAGACCATGACCCGGTTTTCGGTGCCCTTGTAGTCGGTGATTTCCCGGCCCTCGGCGTCGTAGATGAACGAGGTCTGTGCCTGATCGTCGATCACCGTCAGGTCCAGCTCGGGGGCCGTATCCATATAGGCGCGCGCGACGCCCAGTACGGCGCCGACGCCGGCCAGCGACAGGATCAGCGCCGCCAGCAGCATCAGGCGGAAGGCGTTGATCAGCACGGCCAGCAGGAAGGACGGCTTCCGCTCGCGGGGCTTGAAGACGGTCCTTTTCCGGCCCGGCAGCCGGTCTTCGTCCGCGTCGCTTTCGGCCAGGACGTCCATCAGGCCTTCTTCGCCGTATTCGTCGACGTACTCGTCGTAATATTCGTTCAGCGGCAGATCGATCGGATCCGCCGGGGGAAGCTGGTTGTTTTCTTTCATTCTGCGGCCGCCTTTGTGACGTAGCGGTAGGAAACGATATAATCCATCGTCAGGAGCGCCAGATTGTCGCCGTTTTCATTGGCCTTTTTCAGGGCCTTTTTGCCCAGCATCGAGAGCGGCAGGCTGGACAGGGAGAGCCGGACGCAGGCCCCGTCCGGCGCTTTCACGTTGGAATCGCTGATCAGCAGGTCCGTCACTTTCTGGTCTCTGAGGATGTAGCCCAGCAGGACGACGGTGTGCCGGTGTCCGGTCCCGTTCAGCTTGCCGGAGCCGTTGAAGTGCAGGATCACGCCGGTATCCCGGCCGTGCTGGTCCAGCGCTTCCGCCAGGGACGCCATCTTGTTCTGCCTGCGTTCGGCCTTGCGGACGCCGTTGTTCCTGAGCCACGTATCGTACTGGGCCATATCGAAGGAGGAAAAGCTCACTTCATACCGGCTTGCGAGCTTGCCCCAGGCTACATAGTTGACCCAGCGGCGGGGCTCCCGTATGTCCCGGTTGTTGGCGGCGGTGACTTCCTGGCCGGTGATCTCCGTGCCGGACAGGTTGGAGAGCACGACGGACGCGCTGTGCAGGGCGCACGCGCCGGACATGGGCGCGCCGTTCGTCCCTTTGTATACCGGCTCCCCGGAATAGTAGGAACGGGGGAGGGCGAGCACCAGCTCTTCCCCTTCCGCCAGCTGGATCTGCGGCAGGAGATCGTACCAGGTATCCGGAAGATAGGTTTCTTTTTCTTTGGCCCGGCAGGAGGCAGGCGTCAGGAACAGCAGAAGGATCAGCAGCAGGGCTGTTTTTTTCATAGGGTGCCTCGATCAGAAGAAAATGGGGGCGCGGGGCATGCCGCCAGCGGGCATACCCCCTGCATAAACCATTTCTATTCGACCTGAACGGTGCGATTTCCTGCAGGGAAATGTAAAATTGCGTTTCCGGCGTTTTCATTGAAAGAATGGCAGACAGGTGATATAATGAAAACGCATTTTCAGTGGGAGGGATGTATGATGACGGTGCTTTCACAGCTGAACCGGCCGGAGCTCTATCTGATCTGCGGCGGGATCATTCTGTTCATTGCGGCGGTCTGCGCCGTGTTTATCGTCCGCGCCTGGCGGATGGGGAAGAAGCTGGGGATGGATCCGGCCCGGATGAAGCGTGCGGTGACGGCCAGCGCGACGTTCTCGGTGCTGCCGAGCGTCGGGATCCTGCTGGGCGTGCTGGCCCTGAGCGGGAGCCTCGGGACGCCCTGGCCGTGGCTGCGCCTGTCCGTGATCGGGGCGCTGCATTACGAGACCCAGGTGGCGGACGCGGCGGCCGAGCAGATCGGCATCCGCCTGAGCGCGGACCAGATGACGGTCCAGGCCTTTTCGACGATCGCCCTGCTGATGAGCGTCTGCATCATGTGGGGCA
>JBGUJG010000130.1:0-97901 GCA_045113695.1 Christensenellales bacterium | reverse complement strand
GCGCCCGGAAAACTGTCCAGTGGACAGTTTTCAGCGAGAACGGGCCGGCAGGCCCTGGAACCCGTAAGGGACGAGAGGCAAATCCGTCGGGGGGTTCCGTAGGGGGGTCGCAAGAACCCCATGCGAACTAATAGTCCGGCGAGTACGGCAGGACGGCCACAATCTCGTCCTCGATGTAGATGAAGCGGTACAGGGCGTCCGGGTCGTACTGGCTGTTGAAGTCGTAGACGCTGAAGGCGCGGATTGGGGCGGCGATGTCCCCGAAGTAGAAGACGCAGCTGGCGCTGCAGGCGTATTTATAGCTTTCCTTCGCCTTGTTCATGTAGGTGGAGATATTCCCGTCCGCGTAAGTCACGGTTCCCAGGTCGGCGTCGATGTACCATCTGCTGCCGGACTGGTAGATCCGGTTGATCGATCCGGCGGACACCCTGGTCCTGCGCTCGCTGGGGCGGCGCTGCAGGAAAACGGTATACACGGTGCTCCCGAAGCGGTTGGAGACGCGGATCTGCACCTGCTGCGGCCGGTTGTCGAGCTTGAAGTAGGAGGTGGAGCTGCCGCTGCGGATGATGCTGCCGTTCACTTCGATCACGGCCGAAGCGTCGGAGGCGACGGGCGTAAAGCAGACCCTGGTGACCGAATCGGCGACGGTCAGGAGATAAGCGGTGGTATACGGGTCGAACGCCGCCGGCAGCTGCACGCCGGTGGACGAGCAGTTGTGCGTCAGGCTCAGCAGCACCGGGGGTTCTCCGGCTTCATCGGCCTGCCCGCCGTAGTAATAATACGTCCCGTCGTAATAGATATGGTCGTCCGCCGGCAGGCCGCCGTCGTCGCCCAGACCCGGGCAGGCGGGCAGCAGCAGACAGAAGATCAGAAACAGACAGACCGGGCCGACTCTCCCGTGCTTCATCAGGAATCACCTCACGAAAGGTATCTTTCATCATGAATAACGGTTTTTCCTGCCGCTTTCTTTCATTTTCAGAATGATTTAAGGATTGTAAAACAATTCTGTAAAAAAACGGAGCGTCCATGATGCCGAAAACCAATTACCGCCTCCTGATGGAAAAGGAACTGGAGGCCATCCGGAAGGAAAACCGGTCTCCCCGCCTGCTGCTGCACGTGTGCTGCGCCCCGTGCTCCAGCGGCTGCCTGGAGGAGCTGTGCGAAGTCTTCCGGGTGACCTGTTTTTATTTTAACCCGAACATCTCCCCGGAGGAAGAGCATGACCGCCGGGCGGCGGAGCTGAACCGGCTGGTGTCCGTGTTCCCGCTGACGATTCCGCCGGAGGTTTCCGTGAGCGCTTACGAGCCGGAGCGCTTCCGTGAGCTCGCCCGGGGCCTGGAGGATCTGCCGGAGGGCGGGGAGCGCTGCTTCCGCTGCTACCGCCTGCGGCTCGAAGAAACGGCGAAAAAAGCCGCGGCGGAAGGGTACGACTACTTTACCACCACCCTGTCCGTCAGCCCCTACAAGAACGCGGAAAAGCTCAACCTGATCGGGGCTGAGCTGGCGGAACAAGTCGGCGTTCCTTACCTGTTTTCCGACTTCAAGAAGAACGACGGATACCTCCGCTCCATCCGCAACAGCAAAACATACGGGCTGTACCGGCAGGATTACTGCGGGTGTGTATACTCCAAAGAACAGGCGGAGAGGAAAAAAGCGGTCCAGGCAGCGTCTTCACTGCCATGAGCGCCATGCCGGAAGGGGAGCGACACAGCCCGCTTCCGGTTTTTTCGTAAGCCGTTTTGCAGCTCTGACGGGGGGACAGCACGCGGCCGAGTGCAGTTTCAGTGCAGTTCAGTGCAGTTTTTTTGAAAAAACTGCACTGCAAAAACGCAAGTGATATCAGGCATTTTCATCATTTAGTGCAATTAGTGCAGTTTTTTGGAGTTATTTTGAGTTTTTTGTTATTTTTGCTTCATCGGTTTTCAGTTTGCCTTTCAATCCAATTTATGATAGGATACTACTACTGTTGGGCTGAACAAACTAACAAATATCAGAGGAGTCTGATAGCATGAATCCTAAAAAAAAGCGTATTCTGATAATTCTTATTCTTCTGACTTTCCTCTCATCGTTAATAGAGCGTGCTTTTGCTTACATTCCATGTATGTGTAATAATCCACCTGATCAATGTACCTGTTTTATTCAGTTGGGAGACCAAGGGCTAGCAGTTCAGTTGATAATAGAAGTACTCCAAGAAAGAGGATATCTGCAGAAAACAAATAAGAGCAAAGAATTTACTCCAGAGGTTAGGCAAGCGGTAATCAAATTCCAAACAGACCATAATTTAGAACAAACAGGATGGATGGATGATGAGACTCTAAATGAATTGCTATGCAATATTCTTCCTGATACCTCGGAAAAATATACAAAACAATACATGGATGCAATTTGTTATGTTCCAACAGATGGTGGGCAGAAGTATCATGCAGACCCTTTCTGTAGTGATATGATTAACCCCAGAATGATATCCCGAATAAATGCTGTCAGTCTTGGCATTGAACCTTGCGGTAAAAAAAGTTGCAAAAGAACTACGCCCCTTACTTATTCTGCTCTGGGGCTGACTCCAAGGAGACTTCCTGATGAGTACTATATGGAAGATGATCCTGATTTATCCCTAGTTGCTGAAGACTTGGTCGATAGTACCACAACGCGCTCACTGCACACTGATAGCCAAGAAAGCGTTTATATTGGCAATAAAAAATCCCATGTCTTCCACAGTGCTTCTTGTAATTCAGTGAAAGACATGAGCGAGAAGAATAAAATAGAATTTCAGTCAAGAGACGAAGCGATAACAAAGGGATATAAACCTTGCAGCAGATGCAATCCTTAAAAATTTCAATACAAAGAGCTATCATCTGTATTGCGGACATAAACTCGATGAATGGTTTTCCGGACTAACTGATTTCACAAGGAGATGTGATCGTTGTCCGGCAGAGATTTCAACGATTTTGCAAAATAAAAAAAACATAAATGAAGCCGAAAAAAACTGCACTAATTGCACTAAACGATCAAAAACCATTGATATCATTGGTGATTTCGCAGTGCAGTTTTTCTTTGAAAACTGCACTAAACTGCACTGAAACCGCACCCGGACAACAAAAGAGCAACAAACAGCAACAGCTTTCTTCGATCAACCCACCCCGCCTGTCATCCTGAGCGATGAGGAAGAAAAGCGGCCGCAGCGCTTTTCGCATCGCGAAGGATCCCGACGGCCAAGCCGGGAGATACAGGCGGACCCAGGCGCGGCGTGTCCGTCATTGGGAACAGCATCCTTTCACAGATGAAATACGATCACCGCGCCTGAGCTGCCGTCACTCTCCCTCTTGTTTGTCGGGGTCCTTCATGCCGGCATTTGCCTTGCGGCGGCAAATGCCTTTTTATGCCCCTTCGCAAGCTCAGGATACGCCGCGCGGTGCGCGGCTGACACGGGAAGGATTCGAAGGCTGACATGGAGGGGTGGGTTATCGAAAGAAGTTGTCTCTGTCAGCTGCATGCAGCGAAATGCAAATGGAAAAAATATAAATGTATGTGAAATCAATTTCCCTATGAAAACGTGACGAAACAAAAAACGCCGGATCCCGTCCCGAATGCGGAAGGAGATCCGGCGTTTTTTCCGTGATTACATCAGTCCCGGTATGATCAGCGGTACGAACACGATCAGAAGGAAGACCGCGATCAGGCCGACCAGGTAGGGCAGGACGGCTTTGGCGATCTTCTCGATCGGCAGGCCGGTGATGCCGGTGGCCACAAAGAGGTTGATGGCGACCGGCGGGGTGATCATGCCGATGGCGATGCCGACGACGAACAGGATGCCGAAGTGAAGGGTACTGACGCCCAGGCTTTCGATCAGCGGCAGGAAGACCGGGGTCAGGATGATGATCGCGGAGCTGGTTTCCATGAACACGCCGGCGATCAGGATGATCACGGAGATCAGGAACATGATGATGAACTTGTTGGAGGAGACGCTCAGGACGGCCGCGGAGATGGCCTCCGGGATCCGCCAGTTGGCCAGGGCCCAGCCAAAGGGGCCGGAGCAGGCGATGATGATCATGATGACCGCGCTCGTCTTGGCGGAGCCGAGCATCAGCTGGTACAGGCCCTTCCACGTCAGGTCCCGGTAGACGAAGGCGGAGACGAGCACCGCGTAGATGACCGCGACGGCCGCCGCTTCGGACGGGGTGAAGACGCCGGAGAAGATGCCGCCCAGGATGATCAGGGGCATCAGGATGGCCGGAATGGCCTTGAGCAGGGTCTTCCCGACGTTCTTCCAGGAGAAGGCGACGCCCTTGGGGTAATGCTCTTTGTACGCCTGCACCAGGGCGATGACGATCAGGATGCCGCCCATCAGGATGCCGGGG
The DNA here is from genome assembly GCA_045113695.1 of Christensenellales bacterium. GTDB lineage: Bacteria > Bacillota > Clostridia > Christensenellales > Aristaeellaceae > UBA4246. The sequence goes on along the minus strand of JBGUJG010000130.1, from coordinate 93,546 downwards.
ATAAAGCCGGAAGAGAACAGGCGGGTGACGCTTTCCTCGGCGATGACGGCGTAGAGCACCATCGGGACGGACGGCGGGATGACCACACCGATCGTGCCGGCGGCCGCCACCAGGGCGGCGGCGGAGTCTTCCTTGTAGCCGCGCTTTTTGAGCTCCGGCACGAGCGTCGCGCCGACGGCCGCTGTGGTCGCCGCGCCGGACCCGGAGATGGCGGCAAAGAACATGCCGGCCAGCACCGACACGACGGACAGGCCGCCCCGGATGACGCCCAGGAAGCTCTCGCAGAACTCGACCAGCACCTTCGATATTTTGCCCTTGGCCAGCAGGTCGCCGGCGAAGATGAAGAAGGGCACGGCGATCAGGCTGAAGGAGTCGCAGCTCTGGAACATGCGCTGCACGACGATCATCATCTTCTGGTCGCCGAAGCCGGCGAACATCGTGACCGCTGCGGCGGAGCAGATGGAAAAGGCGACCGGCACGCCGATGATCAGCAGCAGGATAAAAATGCTGAACAGAATCGCCGCCATCAGTTCTTCACCTCCCTGTCACGGGTCCCGCCCAGGATGTTTTCCAGCATCAGCACCAGGGCGTGCCAGGCCATCACGCAGGTGCTGACGGGCACGCAGATAAAGATCCAGCGCATCTTGACCGGCAGGCTGGTCGCGTTTTTGCCCAGCTTCTGCGTATAGCGGAAGCCGTAGACCGTCAGCACGACGAACAGGACCAGGCAGATCAGGTGCACCAGGGTTTTGAGGACGCTGCGGCCCTTTTCCGGCAGCAGGCCCTGCACGGCGGTGATGGCGATGTTGCCGCCGTGGTAATAGACGCAGGTGGCCCCGAGGAAGGTGGACCAGATCAGCATGTAGCGGGTCAGCTCTTCCGACCAGGAAAGCGGCCGGATCCAGTCGATGTACCCGCACAGGAACCGGGCGATGATCTGCGCGGCGGTCACCAGCACCATCGCGCCCAGCAGGACGACGATCAGCGCGCCGCAGACTTTGTCCAGCACATCGCTGACCCGGCGCAGGGGAAAGGGCTTATTCATGAAGCATCACTCCCGAAAAGAGATGATCAAACAGCTTCCGGCCGGCGCAGGCCGGCCGGATAAGTTATTCTTGGAATCAAGATCTGGATATAAGTTTTTTGCCGCCCGCGAGCGTCGGAGACGCGAGAGGCAAATCTGTAGGGGGGTTCCGTAGGGGGGTCGTAAGACCCCCATACGATCATTTCAGCGCTTCCTGAATCCGTCCGATGTACTCAGCGTACTGGGGATAGGCGTCGTAGACGGACTGAACGGCATTGCGGAAGGAGTCGACGTCCGGGGTCTCGATGACTTCCACCCCGTGGGACTTGATGGCGTCCAGCTGGCCGGCTTCCTGCTCGGCGACCCAGGCGCGCTCATATTCGGCGGCTTCCTGGGCGGCCTGCTTGAAGATGGCCTGAGTATCCGCGTCCAGGGCGTTCCACTTTTCCAGGCTCATGGTGATGATGGCGGTGGAGTAGGAGTGGCGGTCCAGGGTGATGTATTTCTGGTTGTAATCCCACAGGGCGTAGGAGAAAATGACGTTGATCGGGTTCTCCTGGCCCTCGATGGTGCCCTGCTGCAGGGCGGTCAGGGCGTCCTGCCAGGCCATGGGCACGGCGTTCACCTTGAGGGCCTGGAAGGTCTTGGTGTAGACTTCGTTTTCCATCACGCGGAGCTTGAGGTTTTCAACATCGGCCGCGGAGGCGACGGGTTTGACGGAGTTGGTGATGTTGCGGAAGCCGCGCTCCGCGTAGGCCAGGCCCTTGAGGCCCGCGTTCTCCAGCTTGTCCAGCAGCTCCTGGCCGATCTCGCCGTCCAGGATCTTGTAGGCTTCTTCATTGCTGGCAAAGAGGAAGGGCATATCCAGCACGCCCATTTCCTTGCAGAAGTTGACGAAGGGGCCGGAGGTGATGATGCCCAGATCCAGCATGTCCATGCTCATGGAGTCCAGCATGTCGCTCTCGCCGCCCAGCACGCCGTTGGGATAGATCTCGATTTTGTAGGCGCCGTTCGTGCGCTCATTGACCAGCTCGGCGAATTTAACCGCGGCGACCTGGAAGGAATCCTGTTCGTTGACGGTGGTGCCCAGCTGGAAGACGGTTTCGGCGCCGGCCAGGCCGGTCAGGGACAGGCAGAGGACGAGCAGCAGGCTGATGAACGTAAGCTTTTTCATTTTTGTTTCCTCCTTTGGAAAACGCAGTATGTCAGGCGCTCGATTAGAGCGGGTGATCCGGTGATTGTCATTCCAGAATGGCTCCTTTGTCCGCGGAGGTGACCAGCTTGGCGTAGCGGGCCAGGTAGCCGGTCTTGATCCGCGGCTCGGGGCAGACCCAGGCGGCCCTGCGGCGGGCGAGTTCTTCGTCGGAAACGTCCAGATGGACGGAGCATTTCGGGATGTCGATGGCGATCCGGTCGCCCTCCTGCACCAGGGCGATGCTGCCGCCCGCGGCCGCTTCGGGGCTGACGTGGCCGATGGCCGCCCCGCGGGTCGCGCCGGAAAAGCGCCCGTCGGTGATCAGGGCGACGCTTTCGCCCAGGCCCATGCCGACGATGGCGGAGGTCGGGTTCAGCATCTCGCGCATGCCGGGGCCGCCCTTGGGGCCCTCGTAGCGGATGACCACCACGTCGCCCGGATGGATCTGCCGGCCGTAGATGGCGGCGATGGCCTCGTCCTCGGAATCAAAGACGCGGGCCGGGCCTTCGTGGACCATCATCTCCGGCGCGACGGCGCTCTGCTTGACCACGCAGCCGTCCGGCGCGAGGTTGCCCTTGAGTACGGCGATACCGCCGGACTGGCTGTAGGGCCGGTCGATCGGGCGAATGATCTCTTCGTTCAGGTTTTTAGCGCCCTTCAGGTTTTCTTCCATCGTTTTGCCGGTGCAGGTCATCACGGAGGTGTCGAGCAGGTCTTTTTTCGTCAGCTCTTTCATCACCGCGTAAACGCCGCCGGCAAGGTCGAGGTCTTCCATGAAGGTGTCCCCGGCGGGGGCCAGGTGGCACAGGTTCGGGGTACGGGCGGAGATGGCGTTGCTTTCGTCCAGGCTGATGGTGATCCCGGCCTCGTGGGCGATGGCCGGCAGGTGCAGCATCGTGTTGGTGGAGCAGCCCAGGGCCATATCGACCGTCTCGGCGTTGCGGAAGGCGGCCTCGGTCATGATGTCGCGGGGCCGGATGTTCTTTTTGACCAGCTCCATGATCTGCATGCCGGCGTGTTTGGCCAGGCGCAGGCGGGCGGAATAGACCGCCGGGATCGTGCCGTTGCCCGGCAGGGCCATGCCGATGGCCTCGCACAGGCAGTTCATGGAGTTGGCGGTGTACATGCCCGAGCAGGAGCCGCAGGTCGGGCAGGCGTTTTCTTCGTAGTCGAGCACGCCCTTTTCGTCCAGGGTGCCGGCCTTGTATGCGCCGACGGCCTCGAACATATGGCTCAGGCAGGTGCGGCGGCCGTCTTTCAAGTGGCCGGCCAGCATTGGCCCGCCGGAAACGAAGATGGCGGGGATATTGAGCCTTGCCGCGGCCATCAGCAGGCCGGGCACGTTCTTGTCGCAGTTGGGGATCATGACCAGCCCGTCAAACTGGTGGGCGATGGCCATGGCCTCGGTGGAGTCCGCGATCAGGTCGCGGGTGACCAGGGAATATTTCATGCCGACATGGCCCATGGCGATGCCGTCGCACACGGCGATGGCGGGGAACATCACGGGCGTGCCGCCGGCGGCGCGTACGCCGGCCTTGACGGCGTCGGCGATCTTGTCGATGTTCATGTGGCCGGGGACGATTTCGTTATAGGAACTGACCACCCCGATCAGCGGACGGGAAGTCTCCTCCTCGGTATAGCCCAGGGCGTACAAAAGGCTCCGGTTGGGCGCGCGTTCCACGCCGATTTTGATGGCGTCTGACAGCATCTTGATAGCCTCCATATCCAATGATATCAGCCCCGGCCTGCGCCGGAGCCTGGCAAACCTTTCCTGAATTTCCAGGAAGATCAAACCCAAATATAGCAGGATTCCTGCCAATAATCAACGCCGCAGGCGGCTGAAAGATGAAAACGGCGGAGAAAAAACAATAAAAGTGCAATGGGGTACATGAAAAAAGGGCCTGTACAGACCCTTTATCATGAGGTTTTTCTGAAATGCTCCCTGATCATGGACACGGCCGGGGCGAGTTCTCTGCGGTACAGAAAGACAAATGCGCCCAGGCAGGCGAGAAACAGCAGGATGCGGGCCGGCAGGGAGGTGTACAGCAGGGAAAAACAGGCCCCCAGCGCCGCGCACGCAAAGGCGCACAGGAGGATCTGCCGGTCGTCGTACAGGCGGATCCGGAGCTTCTTCCGGACGAAGAGGAAATGGATCAGCAAGAGAACGAAGAAACTCGCGAAGGTGGTGTACGCCGCGGCCGCAAAGCCGTACCGGGGGACGAACAGGAGGTTGAGCCCCAGGTTCAGCGCGGAGGCCGCCATCGTGCCGAAGGAGACGTAGCGGGTCTTTTTTTCGTGCAGCACCAGGTTGATATAGTGGGCGTACAGGCACTGGCAGACGACGCCCGCCACCGTCGGCGGGACGGCGGCAAGGGCAGGAGCATACGCTGTTCCGCCCAGCAGGAGCATGGCTTCCGGCCCGAAGGCGATCATCAGCAGGCCGGCCAGGCAGGCCGATGCGGAAAGCAGGCGGACCAGCCTGCGCACCTCCTCCTGCCGCCCTTCCTGCAGACTGTCGTGAAACCACGGCAGCCAGGCCTGGCTGACGGTATCAAAGAAGAGAAAGAGCAGCAGGGAATAGTTCCTCGCCAGGTGATAGAACGCTACTTCCGTCTGCCCGCCGTACCGGGCGATGACCAGCTTGTCCGACTGGGCCAGGACGTTCATCGACAGGGCGTGGAGCATCATCGGCAGGGACAGGGAAAGGCCGTAGCGCCAGAAGGTCCGGTCGGCTTTCACCCGGCCTGCCGGCAGGGCGCGCAGCCAGATCAGCAGGGACAAAAAGACGACCGGCACGGTCAGGCCGATCATGCGGGAAAAGCCGCGGTCCCCGGGGAGCAGCAGGATCAGCAGAAGGGACAGCAGGGCAGGCCCCAGCGCCAGATACCACTGGACGAAAATGTTCTGCCGGTAGCGGTAGCGGTACCGGAGCCCCGCCTGCGCAAAGGAAACGGCAGGGAAAAAGCAGAGGTAGGAAAGCAGGAGCAGCGTTTCCCTTTCCGTCAGTTCAAGGAATGCGGAAACAGGCCGCAGAAACAGGACCGCGGCCAGGGACAGAGCCAGGGAAACGAGCATCGAAAGCGTGCTGACCGAGCCGATATAATCGTCCAGCCGGTTCGGGTAATCCAGCTTGGCCCGGCCGATGCTGTGCATCAGGTTCAGGCTGAACACGGTGACCAGCAGGGAGCACCAGGACTGGAAGGTGCCCGCCGCCCCGTACTGCGCGGTTGAAAGCAGGCGGGTGAACAGGGGGGTGGTGATCAGGGAGACCAGCCGGATCAGCACGGAGGACACTACGTACCAGAGGCCAGCTTTCATGGCCAGGCTGTCTTTTGTTTGTTTGTTTCTCATTTGGGACGCATCCCCTCCTTCCCCGCCAGGCAATATTTTGCTGTCTTTGTTTATTGCTCTTTATTTCGATAGCATACTTTATGCTGTGCAGAGGGGGTGATCAGGGGGAGCCTTCCCCCTGATGATAATCCGCAGCAGCGACAAGCGCGGTGCGAGGATGAATTTATGCGGAGCAGGAATAAACCCTGGGTGAGGAAAACATCTCAACTCCTGCGGAGCAAAAATTCTTTCATTACGCCTTTGCCGCCCGGGAGTCCCGCAGGGACGAGAGGCAAAGGCGAGGGGGTCCCCGACAGGGGGACAAGTCCCCCTGCCGAGGGCTGTGCAAACAGCCCTTTATTTTTTGAGCAGCCGCTTCAGCCGCTCGGTCCCCTGCCCGCCCAGCACGGCGCGCAGGGCCTCCTTGGCCTGGCCTTTCCCGCTCTGGTCTGTCTTTTCCATTCGCGCGAAGGCTTCGGCGTCCCGGTCCGCGCTGGTAAAGACTTCGAACAGGACAGGGCGCACAGCCGGGTCAGGGGAGGCAAAATCGGGAAGACACTTCTCAAAGCTCTCCTGATCGGATGCGGTCAGGTAGCGGAAGCCGAGGTTTTCGGCAAAGTCCCGCACGAATGTGGGGGACTGGCCGCCGAAATGCCCGGCGGCGCAGATGTACCGGTCGGCTTCCTCCTGCCCGAGCCACCGCTGGGACGGATGGCCCTGATGGCGGAAAATGTTCCCGCCGTCGTTGTTCACCACCATCACGCGGAGGTTGGGCCCGATATGCCGGCTGCCCAGGACGGTCATGTCGTAAAAGAAGGTCAGGTCGCCCATCACGCCGAAGTACAGTTTTTCCGGATGGGCGAAGGATGCGCCGACCAGGGAAGACAGCGTGCCGTCGATGCCCCGGCAGCCGGAATTGCAGGCGGAGCGGACGCCCTCCGGGAGGGGAAAATAGTTCCACGCCCGGATCGTGTCGCTGCAGCCCAGGTGGACGCAGGAACCGGCCGGCAGGCAGGCGGACAGGCGGGACGCCGCGTACAGGCCGGAGAAGGGCAGTTCGGGCAGCTTCTCCCGGACCTCCCGGCAGGTCTGCCGGAACGCTTCGAGCAGGGCGGCGGGCCGGGCTTCCCGGCCTTCGCTGTATGCGCTGAAGAACGCCTGTTCTTCCATTTCAAACACGGCGCCGAGCCGGTGCAGAGGGTCGCGCAGCTCCCCGTCCGGGCTGACCCGCCACACCGTCCGGACGGACTGGGAAAGCTTCTGCAGAAGCCTGTCGTCCGTATTTTCCTCCCCGATGTGGATCAGCAGGCCGATGCCGCGCAGGACCTCGTAGGAAACATCCTGTGCGGCCAGCAGCGTCGCCTGCACCCGGTACTGCCCGTCATACCGGCTGGCATGGTCGCACAGGACCGCCGCGTTATAAACGGCGCAGAACCGGTCCAGCGCTTCCGTCTGGGCCTTTGTCCACTCCCTGTGGCCTCCGATGAGCACGAGGACCTTCTGCCCGTCTCCCGGTTCGACGGGCGGCAGATGATCCCCGGGGAAAAAACGGCGGATGACCGGGACCTCCGGCAGCTTCTGGACGGAATACTCGATCTTCGGCCCGCCCCAGGGCAGGTCCAGATGGACGGGCCCGCCGCCCCGGCGGGTCAGCTCCAGGATGGCGCGGGTGATGTTCAGGATGCTGGCCCGCTCATCCTCCGCCGAACGGACGGGGGACAGGCGGACTTTGAGCCGCACGGCGTCCAAAGGGGAAACGCTCCGGTCGATCACCTGGGGCGACAGCTGGCCGATTTCATCGTAGCCGTGCAGGCCGGTGACGGCCAGGATGGGGAGCCTGCGGTGATATGCTTCGGTGAGGCCGGGATAGTAATTGCGGGAGGCGGTCGCCTCCGTGCAGGTGATCACCACGGGCTCTCCGGTCTCCGCGCTCAGTCCGCAGGCCATATAGGCGGCGCTGCGCTCGTCCACGCAGGAATACATTTCAAAGGAACCGTCGTGCTGGAGGCTCCCCACCAGCTCCATGTTGGTGGTCCCGGGAGAGGCGACCACCTTCCGGATCCCGTGAGCTTTGAGCAGGGCGGCGAGCAGCTGGACGTTGCGGTTCGTTGAATAATAATAGGCCATTCAGTTTTCCTCCCCGGGACGGCCGGCGATCTCCAGGAGCGCCCCGGTCAGCCGAGTTTCGGTGAGCTCCAGGTCTTTGGTGAAAACAGGACGGCAGGCCTGCGCCGCCCGGCGGAGTCCGGCGCGGCTGCCGATCCACTGCAGGGTGGTGCGGACGGCCTGATCCGTGTCAAGCTTTGTCAGGTCCGCCAGGTACGGATAATTCATTTTTTCTGTCAGCCCTTCGAACTTGGGGCTGTAGCCCGTCGGGACCACCGCGGTGCCGCTGGACAGGGCGGCGATCACCGCGTGCATCCGGGCGGCAATCAGGATGTCCATGGAGGCGATCACGGCTTTGGCATCCGCCGGGTCCCGGAATGCCGGAAGCACATGGGCTTCAGGAAACCGTTCCCGGAACTGCGGGCCCGCGTCCTCTCCCACATGGGGGATCAGGAAGACCTCGAAGCGTTCGTCCTGCGTCAGGCTTTCCAGCAGTGTTTCGAGATAGAGGTCGTAATCGGTCCTCAGGGGGATCCGGAGCTCCGTCGGCTCCGTCCTGTTCCGCGTCAGGAGGGACGAGGCGTTGATCCCGACCCGGACCTTTCCGGAAGGTGAAACCGGAACCGCCTGATACGGCAGGCCGAAGGCCAGGTCGCAGGTGAGCAGGGGCGTTATGCCGGATCTCTCAAACAGGGCGCGGGCTTCCGCGTTCAGGTCTCTGGCCATGACGCAGCGGGCCCGGCGCAGGATCCCGGCAGCCCGGTCCGCGTTCTTCGTGCTCCGGAAGGGGCCGAAGGTCTGGGGGCCGAGGATCAGGGGTTTGTTCATCCGCAGGATGATCTCCTTGATCCGGGTGAAGCCGGAAAAACGCCAGTCCCCGTACAGATCGGCAAACGAATCCCCCTGCGTCAGGTCGATGAAACAGTCGCAGGCCCGCATGGCGGACAGGACTTTCCCGGTGAGTCCCGGGTGCCTGACCTGAGCCAGCGGATGAAACAGGGAGGTGGTTTTGACGGCGGTCAGGCGGTCCGGCGCGATGGACAGCTGCCCGCACAGGCGATCGGTGTCGGCCGGGTCCGGGTCATACTCAAAGACAGTATACCGGAAGCTGAGCCCGTTTTTTTCGGCAATCCTCTCCAGCATCGCCAGCAGGGACCAGGTCAGGGCCGAGCAGCCGAGATTTCCGGTGTGGATCAGGCAGCCTTCCAGGCCGATCGTGAGGGTTTTCTTCGTCATAGAAGCTCCCGGGGCCCGGCGCTTTCCGCGGGCATCGTTTCCAGAAAGGAGCAGACCAGGAAAATATACATACACCTGCCGGGGTCCATCATCGACAGGTTGACCATGCTGATCGTCAGATAGACCACCAGGCTCCGGACGACCCGGGGCAGGACCAGGGGCAAGCGTCCCGCCCGCCGGAAGGAGCCGAAAAGGAACCAGATCACCCAGAAGAGCCCGAGCAGGCCGAACTCGTTGATCAGCCCGACCAATCCTACGTCGCTGCGGTAATACTGGCCCCTCGGGCCGTAGAGCAGCTCCCAGCCCGGGATCTGTTTGCTGGAGCTGAGCAGGCCGATCCCCGTCAGCGGGTAGGTCCTGAACTGGGCCATATAGTGGTCGATGGCCCGGAATCGGACCATGATGCCCGGGTCCCGCTCGGCGTATTCCCGGACAGCGGGGATCAGCCGGTCCGACACCGCAGCGGCGGCGATCACCGCCAGCCAGATCAGGAAAAGGCTGAACAGCTTGAACAGGGGATGCACCCGTTTTTCGGTCATCATCATCCAGAAAAAGGTCAGGCCCAGGTAGAGCATGACCGTCCGCGTCTTGCTGATGAACAGCACGTTGATCAGGCCCAGGACGAGGTTAAGGGCGTCCATGCCGCCTGCCTGCCCGCGCAGCAGCCGGGTCAGGCTGATGATGAGCCCCGTGTACAGGACGATCCCGTGCACGCGCAGGCGCAGCGTGCCGTAGCGGAACATTTCCCGCGTCAGCTCGACCTGGAGCAGGTTGACTCCCCAGAGGGAATACAGGGTAAAGGCGCACAGCGCCACCAGGGAGGACAGGACGGAAAACAGCACGATCAGCCCCATGAACCGGGGCAGGAAATCCGCCCGGCGGATTTCCGGATACTGGATCAGGGCCAGGAAACACAGGGGCGGAACGAGATAGAAGAATCCCTCCCGGGCGATCAGGCGCAGAGGCTGGCGGATGTTGTACCGGGTGACGGCGATTTCGACCAGGATCAGCAGGCAGAGGGCGGAAAGCAGCGGCAGGAAACGGGAAGACAGCCGGAGCCTGCGCGTTCTGAGCGCCGTGTGCGTCAGCGAGACGGCGGCTGTCAAAAACAGCGTCAGGAAAGAAAAGTCGGTCGAATACAGCGTCCCGAGAACCGGCAGGTAGACATAAAGCCCCAGCAGCTGCGTGGTGCACAGCAGCAGGCAGAACAGATAGACCATGCAGGCGGTCGGGTGCAGCCGGAGCACCCACCGCCCGAACAGAAAGGCTTCCGTTCCGGGCAGTTCCTGCCTGAGCCGGGCGGAAACAGCCCGGCGGAGCCGTTTGATTCTGCTTTGCCGGACTGGCCGGATCAGTCGTCTGCTCACGGCGCCTGGCCCTCCGGCGGCTGATTCAGGGCTTGCCGGTACAGGGAAAGGACCTTTTCCGCGATCCGGTCCCAGGAAAGCTTCTGCCGCACCAGCTCCTGCCCGCGCCGGCCCATGGCCGCCCAGCTTTCCCGGCCGCCGGCGGCGTGCTTCATGGCTTCGGCCAGGCTGTCTGCGTTTCCGGGCTCAAAAAGATAGCCGGTTTCGCCTTCCGTCACCAGTTCCCGGAAAGCGGGAATCGCGGAGACGACGGGCGGCTTTTCATAGGCGTAGACCAGCTGGAGGACGCCGCTCTGGTATACGTCCCGGTACGGCAGCACGCACAGGTCGCAGGCGGAATAATACAGGCCAACTTCCTCCTCCGGGATCAGGCGGATGTCCGTCCGGAGCACGTCCGGCGAAAGGCCGAGGCTCTGGATCTGTTCCTGATAGGCGGAAAAATCGTCCTTCCAGACTTTGCCGGCGACAACCAGAAACAGGCCGCCCTGTTCCCTGACGAGGCGGCCGAAGGCGGAAAGCAGCAGGTCGAGCCCTTTGGCCTTTTTGATCTGGCCGAAAAAGAGAAAAACGGTCCGGTCTTCGGGGATCCCGAGGCAAGCCCGGGCTTTTTCCCGGGGGACGGGACGGGCGAAATCCAGAAAATGGCCGTGGGGAATAAAGGAAAGCCTGCCGCTGTCTTCCGGAAACAGCGCGCGGAAACGGCCGACATTCGCCTCGGCCTGCACGTAGATCCGGTCGCACAGCCGGTAGATGCGCCGGTAGAAAAAAGCGTCGTACGGCTTTTTGTTTAGGGGCAGGATGTCGTGAATCCCGGCGACGGCGCGGACGCCCTTCTTTTTGAGCTTCCGGATGTAATACGCGTCCGCGGGGGAGAGATCGAACCACTGCAGGTGGACGACGTCAAACCCCTCCCGGACTGCCTTTTTGACGGCAAAACGCCAGGCGCTGACATAGTTGAGCGCCTTGCGGAGCTTCCCGATGTCCCGCCGGGCGGTGTTGAAGACCTGATGGCAGGGGCAGCGGCAGTACCCGCAGTCCTCCACGCCGTCGGTGATCATTTCGACCTGCGCGCCGGCGTCTGTCAGGGCGTTGGCCAGGCTGAAGCTGTATTTGAACGAGATGGACGCGATCTGGTCCACAAGCAGAACCTTCATGAAAACGACGTCCTTCCCTTCTCGCCGGCGCGGAAAGCGGCCATCCCTTTCCGCAGGTCGTGAAATGTGTATTCCCCCTTCAGGCACCGGACGGACAGCCGGGCCGTGCAGAACAGGAAGGCGGCGGGCCTGCGCGCCGGGGGAAGGCGCTTTTGGATCAGCAGGTACTTGCTGCGGACCGGATACACGGCGGCGCCGGCCGGGAGCCTGCGGACGGAGGCGCTGACCTTATGAAAGATCACGGCCGAAGGGACATAGATGATTTCAAACCCCGCCTGAAGGAGCCGCAGGCAGTAATCGGCATCTTCCTCGTAGAGAAAATAGTCTTCGTCCAGCAGCCCCGTTTTTTCAACAGCCTTCCGGCTGAGGCACAGGCAGCAGCCGCTGGCGAAGGTTACGGGGCGCGGGGACCCGCCCGTTTCCCCGCGGACCTCCCCGAAGCCGAAATGCCTGGTCCTTCCCGTCCGGGCGGAAACGCTGCCGCCCGCGTACCAGACCGTATCGGGGCGCGCCGCGTACCGGATCTGGCAGGTGGAGGCCCCGCAGCGGGGAAACTCCGGAAAGGCGGACAGAAGCCCCTGAAGAAAGCCCTCCGTGACCAGGGTGTCGTTGTTGAGCAGCAGCACATGATCCGCGCCCTGGGAAAGGGCGCTCCGGATCCCCAGGTTGTTGCCGGCGGAAAAACCCCTGTTTTCACCGGCCTCGATCAGCTCAAAGGGATATTCCTCCCGGAAGGCGCGCAGCAGGGCGGCCGAATCGTCCGTGCTCCCGTTGTCGACCACGATCAGGCGGAAAGCGGGGGAACGGACGGCCTGCAGGCTCCGGATACAGTCTGCCGTATCCTCAAAGCCGTTGTAATTGACCAGAATGATGAAGATCATCGGGCACCGACCTTTGCCGCGGCCAGCCGCGCCCAGAGCTGTTCATACTGGGCCCCGACCTTTTCCCAGGTGTAATCGGTCCGGATCCGGTCCGCCGCTTTCCGGCCAAGATCCCGGCGTTCGCTTCCGGTCAGGCTGTCCGCCCGGCCGATCAGGCGGGCAAGGCTCCCGGGCTCATCCGTCCAGTACATCGCGCCTTCCTGCGCCGCCTCGCGGTTGAAGGGCACGTCGATCAGGAGGTTGACCTCCGTGGCGGCCAGGGCTTCCAGCAGCGTCGGGTTGGTGCCGCCCACGGTATGGCCGTGCAGGTTGGCAAAGGCGTTTTCCCGGATCTTCCGGAGCAGGTCCCGGTCATACACCGGGCGGGCAAAGCGGATGCGCGGGTCCCTTTCAAAGCCGGTTTTTTTGCGCAGGACGTTCAGATAGGCTTTATCCCCGGTCGTGATCAGCACGAGCGGCCGGGGAGTGGAGCTTTTCATGAATTCCCGCAGCATGGTCTCGTAGCTGTTTTCCGGCACCAGGCGGGAGCAGGACATATAGTATTCCCCTGCGGACAGACCGTATTCGGAAAGCCAGGCGGTAAAGGCCGGGTCGCCGTCCGCTAGCGGGGAGGGAGCCAGGGAGGTTCCATAGGGGATAAAGACCGTCTCCGGGCTGTATTTCCGGTATGTTTCCCGGATGTATTCCCCGATCTTTCGGGAATCGCAGACCATCAGGTCCGCGGCGCGGACCGTCAGCCGTTCGGACAGCCGCCAGTAGGCGCGGACCGGCGGCGGCCATTTGCCGCGCAGATACTCGTGGCCGTCGGGATTCACGCACAGCGTCCCCTGAAGGCGGCGGATGCGGCGGGCAAAGCAGCCCAGGAAAGGGCCGACCCGGCAGGCCAGCAGGTAAAAAACGGGATGCGTGATCCCGCGGCTTTCGCAAAAGGAAAGGCAGAAAGAGAGGCCTTTCAGGTCCAGGCTGACCGCCTGAGCCGGGCCGATCTGGGGAACATGCAGCTTGGCGATCCGGGCGCCCTGCCAGACAAAGACGTTTTCGCGCAGATGCGTCACATCGTTCAGGGCGGTTTCGTCCATGCAGCCGTATCCGTTCGCCTTGACGGTGATGTAATAGCGGAACTCTCCGCAGCCGCGGTGCTGCTGGATCAGTTCTGCCAGAAACGACTCAAAGCCGCCGTACTGGCCGACGCTTTTTGCCCCGACGATGAAAATATGCTGCTGTCGTCCGGGACCTTCAAGCCGCTGCTCCATGGATTCTCCTTAACACACGCCCGGGCGCCCCCGGAAAGTCCGGCAGGCCGGGATCTGATTCGTGACAATTGTAACACAGGCAAACCAAAATGCAAATCTTTTCGGAGAATTTCTTTTTGGGAAACAGGGCAAAGCGCTTGAAAGAACGGGCAAAGCACTTTATAATGGATTCAAAGCGAAAACAGGCGCTGCGCCTGACGAGGAGGAGCGGATGAAGGTTCCCTGCCTGGTCCTGGACCATGACGATACCGTGGTCAACAGCACCGCGACGGTGCATTATCCCTGTTTTGCGGAATATACCGGGCAGTATTTCCCGGACTATCACTGCACGCTGGAGCACTATTTCCTGAAGAATTTCGACCCCGGCGTGGTGCCCTTTTTCCGCGACGAGGTGGGGATGACGCCGGAGCAGATGCGGCACGAAGAGCTCTGGTGGAACGCTTACGTGCAGCACCACGTGCCGCAGGCCTACCCCGGGATCCGGGAGATCCTCCTGGAGCAGAAGCGCCGGGGCGGGACCGTATGCGTGGTCTCCCATTCCCTCCGGGACAATATCCTCCGGGATTTCCGGGAAAACGACCTGCCCCTGCCGGATCTGGTGTTCGGCTGGGACGAGCCCCCGGCGCAGCGCAAGCCCAGCCCCCATCCCCTCTGCCGGATCATGGAACAGCTGAACGTCCGCCCGGAGGAGATGTTGGTGGTGGACGACCTGAAGCCCGGCTACGACATGGCCAGGGCGGCCGGGGTCCCCTTCGCCGCCGCCGGCTGGGCCAACGACATTGAGCAGATCGAAACGTTCATGCGGAAAAACTGCGGCCTGTACTTCAAGACCGTCCGCGAACTTCATGATTACCTGTTTGCCTGAACCATCAGAAAAAAAGAGGAGAGCGCCATGAACAAGAAAATCACCCGGATCGTGCTGACCGGCGGGCCGGCGGCAGGCAAGACCACCCTGGTCAGCCGGATCCTGCACGAGTTCAGGCAGGAAGACGGCTGGCGGGTCATCACCATCCCGGAGACGGCGACGGAGCTGATTTCCGGCTTCGGCATCCGCCCTTTCGGCGGCTGCATGTCGATGCTGGCGTTCCAGGACTTCGTGGTGGCCGACCAGGTGCACAAAGAGCAGCTGGCCCTCAGGGCCGCCCGGGTCGTGCCGGAGGAAAACATCCTGATCCTCTACGACCGGGCCCTGATGGACGACAAGGCCTATATCTCGGACGATGAATTCCGGGAGGTGCTGCAGCGGGTCGCCGGGAAGACGGAGGACGAGGTCCTGGCCGGGTACGACGCGGTGCTCCACCTGGTGACCTGCGCCAAGGGGGCGGAGTTTGCCTACAACCTGGGGAACGAAGCCCGGACGGAGTCCCTTGAGTACGCGCGGGAAATGGACGACCGGACGCTCCGCGCCTGGTCCGCTCACCCCAGGCTCCGTGTGATCGACAACTCCGTCAACTTTGAGGACAAGATCAACCGGGCCCTCCGCGAAATCTACCGGATCCTCGGCCAGGGGGAGCATACCTCCGAAAAGCGGAAGTACCTGATCCAAATGCCGGACCTCGAGGCGGTGACCGCCCGCTGCAGCGGCGTGGCCTTGGACATGATGCAGACCTACCTGCAGCAGACCAAGCCGGACGTCGAGCGCCGCATCCGCCAGCAGAAAAACGGCGAGGATTACCTGTACTTCTACACCGAAAAACACCAGACCGCGGACGGCGACCGGTGGGACACCGAAAAGCCGATCTCCGAAAAGGAATACATCCGATACCTCATGGAGATGGACAACAGTCTGCACCCCGTCCGCAAGACCAAGTACCGCCTGACGTACCAGGGCGTCCGGATGGAAATCGACGTCTACCCGTTCGACCGGGAAAAGGCGATCCTCTTTGTCTACGCCGGGGACGAAAAGCCCCTCCCGCCCGAAATCAGAGTGATCCGGGAAGTGACCGGCGAAGCCGCCTACAAGAACCGCCAGCTGGCCAGGACGCAGGAACTCTGATGAAAATACAAAAAATATACCGCTGCCGGCTTGCGCGCTGCCGGCGGCGGTATTATAATGATGCAATCACCGCGGCCATACGCGGAAACTGACCCTGTGTCAAGGAGGAAAACATTTTATGAAGAAAATGCTTGCTCTGTCGCTGGCGCTGTGCATGCTGCTGGCTGTGACCCCTGTTTTCTCTGAGGAAACCGTGACGCTGAAGATCGCGCACATCGGCCCCGAAACCGGCGCTGCCGCCGTGTACGGCCTGGCCACCTCCCGCGGCGCCGCGATCGCCGCTGAAGAAATCAGCGCTTCCGGCGGTAAATTCAAGGTCGAAATGATCGACGAAGACGACCAGCACGACGCCGAAGTCTCCGTCAACGCCTACAACGCCGCCATGGACAAGGGCGCGCAGATGATCGTCGGCACCACCACGACCACCCCCTGCATCGCCGTCGGCGCGCTGGCCTATGAAGAGCGCGTGTTCATGCTGACCCCGTCCGCTTCCTCCACCGCCGTCACCGCGGACAAGGACAACGTGTACCAGATCTGCTTCACCGACCCCGCCCAGGGCACCGCTTCCGCCCAGTACATCAGCCAGAACAGCCTGCCCACCAACGTGGCCATCATCTATAACAACGCCGACGCCTATTCCACCGGCATCTATCAGACCTTCGAGGCTGAAGCCAAGGATCTGGGCCTGAACGTTGTCTCCGTGACCACCTTCACCGACGACACCACCGACTTTACCGTCCAGGTGGCCGACGCCAAGAACAGCGGCGCGGAACTGGTCTTCCTGCCCATCTACTACACCCCCGCTTCCATGATCCTGCAGGCTGCCCGTACGATGGAATACGCTCCCGTGTGGTTCGGCGTGGACGGCATGGACGGCATCCTGAGCATCGAAGGCTTTGACACCTCCCTGGCCGAGGGCGTCATGCTGCTGACCCCCTTCACCGCCGACGCGCAGGACGAAAGGACCCAGAAGTTCGTGGCCCGCTATCAGGAACTCTACAACGAGATCCCCAACCAGTTCGCGGCCGACGCCTATGACGCCGTCTACGCTCTGGTAGCCGCTTCCGAGCTGGCCGGCATCACCTCTGACATGTCCGCCGAGGAATGCTGCGACAAGCTGATCGCGGCGATGCAGCAGATCACCGTCGAGGGCGTGACCGGCACGATGACCTGGTCCGCCAACGGCGAAGTGACCAAGACCCCCACCGCCGTCATCATCGAGAACGGCGTGTATGTGGGCTTCAAAAAGTAATCTGACATTTTTATCCGGCTCCGGGCTGCTCCGGGGCCGGACTTTTTGTTTTATTATTTGATGTAAGGTTTGCACGGAGCGCCGCTTTATGCTATAATCATTGATTATCGGATTCACTCGTCCGGATGGAAGGAAGGATGTGGGGTTATGGCCTTTCTGTCGAGCCTGGTGAACGGGCTGAGCCTGGGCAGCATCTATGCCATCATCGCCCTGGGGTATACGATGGTCTACGGCATTGCCAAGATGCTCAACTTCGCTCACGGCGACGTCATCATGGTCGGCGCGTATATCGCTTTCTGCGGGGCGCAGTACTGGGGGCTGCCGCCGGTTTTGTGCGTACTGTGCGCGATGGCGGTCTGCACGGTGCTGGGCGTCACGATCGAGCGCCTGGCCTACCGGCCGCTCCGGCAGGCGACGTCCCTGGCCGTGCTGATCACGGCCATCGGCATGAGCTACCTGCTGCAGAACCTGGCCCTGCAGATCTGGGGCGCGAACCCCAAGAGCTTCCCGACGGACCTGATCACGTTCCCGGGCCTGTCGCTGTTCTCGGGCCAGCTCAAAATCAGCGGTGTCACCCTGATCACCGTACTGGCCAATATCGTCATCATGCTGGCGCTGACCTTCTTTACCGGAAAGACGAAGATGGGCAAGGCCATGCGCTGCGTCTCCGAGGACCGGGGGGCGGCGGAGCTCATGGGCATCAACGTGAACCGCACGATCTCGATGACCTTTGCCATCGGCTCCGCCCTGGCGGCCATCGCGGGCGTGCTGCTGTGCACGGCTTACCCGACCCTGCAGCCGACCACCGGCTCCATGCCGGGCATCAAGGCCTTCACCGCCGCCGTATTCGGCGGCATCGGCTCCATCCCGGGCGCGATGGTGGGCGGCCTGCTGCTGGGCATCATCGAAATCCTGAGCCGCGCCTATATTTCGACCGAGCTGGCTGACGCCATCGTCTTCGCGGTGCTGATCGTGGTGCTGCTGGTCAGACCTACCGGCCTGCTGGGCAAGCAGGTCCGGGAGAAAGTGTGAGGTGGGCGGCATGAACGCGAAACGCAAAAAGCTGATCTACAATCTTTCCACCTACGCGGTCGTGGTAATCGCCTTTATCTGGTGCCAGGCCCTGGTCGCCTCCGGCGGCATGACCCGCAGCCTCAAGGGGCAGCTGGTCCCGATCTGCTGCTGGATCACGATGGCGGTTTCCCTGAACCTGGTGGTCGGCATCTCGGGCGAGCTCTCCCTGGGCCACGCGGGCTTCATGAGCATCGGCGCGTTTACCGGCATCATCATCTCCGGCTGGCTTCAGCACGGGATGAGCATGACCGATACGACCCTCCGGCTGATCATCGCCATCGCAACCGGCGGCGTGCTGGCAGGCATTGCCGGCGTGCTGATCGGTATCCCGGTGCTCCGGCTCCGGGGCGACTACCTGGCCATCGTGACGCTGGCCTTCGGCGAGATCATCCGCAACGTCATGAACTGCGTCTACGTGTCTGTGGACGGGACCGCCCTGAACATCGACTTCCTGAACCCGAACCTCCCGGGCAAGCTCCTGCTGAACGGCCCGAACGGGGCGGTGTCGGTCGCCAAGATCTCGACGTTCACCGCCGGCTTTATCCTGGTGATGGCTGCCCTGTTCATCGTTCTGAACCTGACCAACAGCCGTTCCGGCCGGGCGATCATGGCCATCCGCGACGCGCGGATCGCCGCGGAGTCCGTCGGGATCAACGCGACCAAGTACAAAATGATGGCTTTCGTGATCAGCGCCGTGCTGGCCGGGATGGCCGGGGCGCTGTACGGGCTCAACTTTTCCACGCTGGTGGCGGGCAAGTTCAAGTTTGACCAATCCATCAACGTGCTGGTGTTCGTCGTGCTGGGCGGCATCGGCAATACTCTGGGCGCGGTGATCGCCGCGGCGGCCTTGACCATCCTGCCGGAGCTTCTGCGCGAGTTCTCCAACTACCGGATGCTGGTGTACGCCATCGTGCTGATCCTGGTTATGCTGGCGACCAACAACCCCCTCATCAAGCAGCTGACCGGGAATCTGGTGAACAAGGTGAAAGGGCTTTTCAGAGGCAGGAAGCTGCCTGACGCTTCCGTGAAGGGAGGGGACCGGGCATGAGCGAATATAAAAAGAGACAGCGCACCAGAATGGTGACCTATCCTTCCAACGCCGTCATCCCGGAGCGGGACCTGGGCAAAAGCCCGGTGCTGGAGTGCAGCCATCTGGGCATCGAGTTCGGCGGCCTCAAGGCCGTGGAGGACTTTAACCTCGTTTTGGGCCGCACGGAGATCGCCGGCCTGATCGGCCCGAACGGGGCCGGCAAGACGACCATCTTCAACCTCCTGACCAAGGTCTACCAGCCCACGCACGGCAGCGTCCTGATCGACGGGCTGGACACGCACAGCATGACCACCGTCGACGTCAGCAAGGCCGGCGTTGCCAGGACCTTCCAGAACATCCGCCTGTTCGGCAACATGTCCGTGGAGGACAACGTCCGCATCGGCCTGCACAACCAGATCAAATATGACATGTTCACCGGCATCCTCCGCCTGCCCAGGTACTTTTCCAGGGAAAAGCAGCAGCATGAAAGGGCGATGGAGCTGCTGGACATCTTCAACATGTCCTCCCTGGCGGACGCCAAGGCGGGCAGTCTGCCCTACGGCGCCCAGCGCAGGCTCGAGATCGTCCGGGCCCTGGCGACCAACCCGAAGCTCCTCCTGCTGGACGAGCCTGCCGCCGGCATGAACCCGCACGAGACGCAGGAGCTGATGGACAATATCCTGCGCATCCGCGATATGTTCCAGATCTCCGTGATGCTGATCGAGCACGATATGAACCTGGTCATGGGCATCTGCGAGGGCATCTGCGTGCTCAACTTCGGCCGGGTGATTGCCAAGGGCACTCCGGAGGAGATCCAGTCCAACCCCGTGGTCATCGAGGCCTACCTGGGCAAAAAGAAGGAGGGGGCCCAATGAGCGAGAACCGACAGGCTGATGTCCTGCTGGAAGTCAGCGACATCCATGTGTTTTACGGGGCGATCCACGCGATCAAGGGTATTTCCTTTGACGTGTCCCGGGGCGAGATTGTCGCCCTGATCGGGGCGAACGGCGCGGGCAAATCGACCACGCTGAATACCATCGCGGGCCTGCTCCGGCCCCGCAGCGGGTCGATCCGCTTCAAGGGCGAAAACGTGACCGGCACGCCGGCCAGCCGCATGGTATTCAAAGGCCTGGCCCTCTGCCCGGAAGGCAGGCGGATCTTCCAGCAGATGACGGTGAAGGAAAACCTCGAAATGGGCGCTTTCTCCCGCCCGAATACCGAGATCGCCGGCGCGATGGAAGACGTCTTCACCCGCTTCCCCCGGCTCAAGGAGCGCGAAAAGCAGGTGGCCGGCACCCTGTCCGGCGGCGAACAGCAGATGCTGGCCATGGGCCGGGCCCTGATGGGCAAGCCGGACGTGCTGATGCTGGACGAGCCTTCGATGGGCCTGGCTCCGATCCTGGTCGAACAGATTTTCGGCATCATTCAGGAGCTGCATGAGGCCGGCACGACGATCCTGCTGGTCGAGCAGAACGCGCAGATGGCCCTTTCCGTGGCCGACCGCGCCTACGTGCTGGAAACCGGCGTCATCGGGATGAGCGGCCCGGCCGGGGACCTGCTGAACGACGACGCGGTGCGCAAAGCATATCTGGGACACTGATTGTAATGGGCCGTTGCGCAGCCCTCGGCAGGGGGACACAACCAGGGCCTGCCGGCCCGCTGTTCGGTGAAAATTGTCCACAGGACAGTTTTCCTGGCCCTCAGAACCCCATTTCGTTAACCCCCTCGCCTTTGCCTCTCGCGTCTTCCCAGGGCCTGCCGGCCCGTTCTCGCTGAAAACAGGCCACTGGCCTGTTTTCCGGGCCCTCGCAGCCCACTGGCTCATTTTCCGGGCTCTCAGAACTCCATGTCGGGAATCCCCTCGCCTTTGCCTCTCGCATCTTCCCAGGGCCTGCCGGCCCGTTGCTCGGTGAAAACTGTCCACCGGACAGTTTTCCGGGCCCTCGCAACCCAGGGCGGCAAATCTGCAAGGAACGTTTTCCTCTCGGAAAACCCCGCCCATACCGGCAAAGCCGGTATGTACGAATATACACGAGGGTGTGCCCCCTCGTGCTCTCCTCGTAAGATGTCAACAAAACCCACATGCCTCCAACGCCCCTTCGGGGTGCCTGCGGCATCCGCCGGATGAACCGGCGGACTGATTTGGAGGCATGTGTGTTCTGTTTCTGGCCGTGAGACGAAAGATTGATTCTTTTTTGTTTTTTATTTGCACTGCTTTAGTGCTTCACTTGAAAAAAGAGTCCAAAAGCGGTATGATATTCCAAATCCTGAAAGGAGCTGTTTGATTTATGAAGAAATTTACTGCGATTCTCCTGGCGGCCATGATGCTGCTGTCCGCTTCCGCCCTGGCGGAAAACGTCGTGAAAATCGGCGTGTATGAGCCCGCTTCCGGCGACTCCGGCGCCGGCGGCAAGCAGGAAACCCTGGGCGTTCAGTACGCCAACATGGAGACCCCGACCGTTGTGATCGGCGGGGAAGAATACCGGGTTGAACTGGTCTATGCCGATAACGGCTCTTCCACCGACAAGGCTCCCTCCGCCGCTCAGGAACTGGTCAGCGCCGGCGTTTCCGTCGTGCTGGGCTCCTACGGCTCCGGTGTCTCCATTGCCGGCTCCGAATACTTCAAGAACGCGAACATCCCCGCCATCGGCTTGACCTGCACCAACCCGCAGGTGACCGCGGGCAACAGCCACTACTTCCGCGTCTGCTTCCTGGATCCCTTCCAGGGCACCGCGCTGGCCAACTACGCTTTCAAAACCCTGAACGCGCAGACCGCCTACTGCCTGGGCGAGCTGGGCAACGACTATGACCAGGGCCTGATCAACTACTTCAAGGAAGCTTATGAGGCCCTGGGCGGCACCGTGTTCGTGGACTCCTTCCCGACCAACAACTCCGACTTTACTTCCTACCTGACCAACGCCGAAATGTACGGCGCCCAGGTCCTCTTCTGCCCGGTTTCCATCGCCTATGCCACGCTGATCATCCAGCAGGCTGCCAGCATGAACCTGGCCTTCCCGGTCCTGGGCGGCGATACGCTGGACAGCAACGTCGTGGTGGCCGCGGCCGTCGGCACCAACATTGACCTGACCGTCACCACCTTCTATCAGGAAGGCGCGAACCCCGCTTTCGACGAAGGCTTCAAGGCCTGGCTGCACAGCGACGCGACCGCCATGGCCAACAACGGCGGCAACGACATGATCTCCGCCGTGTCCGTCATGGGCTATGACGGCTACTACATGGCGCTGGCCGCTCTGCAGGCCGCCGGCACGACCGATCCCGCCGCGGTGATGGCCGTATTGCCCACCATCGAGCTGGACGGCGCTTCCGGCCACATCGTCTTTGACGCGACCGGCGACGCGATCCGCAATTCCGCCTTCGTCAAGAAGGCCAATACCGCGACCGGCGACTGGGAGTTCGTCACCGAACAGACCGTCGAATAAGGCTGCGTTCCTTCGAGCAGACTGACAGGCGGCGGAAGCCATTCCGCCGCTTTTTCCGTGACAATGGCAGCGGGTCGCTTCGCTCGCAGAGTGGAGAGTGAAGACAGAAACGGTCCTGGATGATTCGCCGGCAAACCCATATCTCCACTCTCCATTCTTTTTTTCTTACTTCCTACCTCCTACCTGAAACGAAAGGGTGTGCCAAAGGTGTGGAACACCGTCTTCCCCTACCTGCTGTCCGGTATTTCGGTCGGCGGGCAGTATGCGCTGATCGCCATCGGCTATACCATGGTCTACGGCATCCTGCGACTGATCAACTTTGCCCACGGTGACGTGTTCATGGTGGCCGGTATCGTGATGGTGTATCTGAGCGCCAGCGGCCTGCCGCTGTGGCTGGTGGTCCCGATGGTGCTGATCATCACCGCGCTGATCGGTTTTGTGATCGAGCGCGTGGCGTATAAACCGCTGCGCAGCGCGCCCCGCATGAGCGTCATGATTTCGGCCATCGGCGTCAGCTATACGCTGCAGAACCTGGTGCTGTATGTGACCGGCGGCCTCAACAAGATGTACCCGACCATCCCCGGCATCTCCGAGACGGTGATGGTGCTGGGGGCCAAGACCAAAGCGGTCACCCTGATCACCCCCGTGCTGACGCTGGTGCTGGTGGTTCTGCTGGCGCTTCTGATCAACAAGACCAAGATCGGTATGGCCATGCGGGCGGTCTCCAAGGACTTTGAGACCAGCCAGCTGATGGGCATCAAAATCAATTCCGTCATCTCCGCCACGTTCGTGATCGGTTCCTTCCTGGCGGGCGTCGGCTCCGTCCTCTATTTCACCAACTACCCGACCGTCATCCAGACGTCCGGCGCCATGCCGGGCCTCAAAGCCTTCGTGGCGGCCGTGTTCGGCGGCATCGGTTCGATTCCGGGGGCGGTGCTCGGCGCGTTCATCATCGGCATCATGGAGAACATCATCAAGGGTCTGGACGTCATCCTGTTCAAATCCGGCGTGATTTCGGCGCCGCTGGGCCTGTCCACCTTCTCCGATGCCTTTACCTTCGCGCTACTGATCATCATCCTGATCGTCAAGCCCACCGGCCTGTTCGGTGAAAAGACGACGGACAAAGTGTGAGGTGAGGAAGATGACCAATCAGTTAAAGAAAAAGAAAATCGATCCGGCCGTCCTTCTGACCGGACTGATTATCCTGTGCGTATACATCGGCGTCTTCATTGCCGAACAGGTCGTTTCGCCGAACTCCATGCTGTTCACCGTGCTCAAGAAAGGGGCCACCTATGCCCTGGTCGCGGTATCGATGAACCTGCTGAACGGTTTTACCGGCATTTTCTCCCTGGGCCAGGCCGGGTTCATGCTGATCGGCGCGTACACCTACGCGATTTTCACCATTCCGGTCGAAGCGCGGGGGAGCGTTTACCAGTATTTTAACGGCGGCATCATCCAGTTTACCCTGCCCTGGTTTGTGGCGATGATCCTGGCGGGCCTGGCCGCGGCCTTCTTCGCCTGGCTGATCGGCCTGCCGGTGCTCAGGCTCAAGAGCGACTATCTGGCCATCGCGACCCTGGGCTTTGCCGAGATCATCCGCGCGATCCTTCAGTGGAACCAGCTCGGCCCGGTGACCAACGGCTCCAACATGCTGCGCCTGTTCCCGAACTTCAACAGCTTCAACATCACCAACGCCGAGGGAAACGTGACGGTCTATCTGTCCACCTTCGTGCCTTTCCTGATCGCCGGGGTCTGCATCGCGCTGATCGTGCTGCTGCTCCACTCGGGTTACGGCCGGGCGTTCAAATCCATCCGGGACGACGAGATCGCCGCCGAAGCGATGGGCGTGAACCTGGCCCACCACAAGCAGCTGGCCTTCTGCATTTCTTCCTTCTTCGCCGGGGTCGGCGGGGCGATGCTGGCCATGTACCAGACGACTGTGCAGGCCAAGTCCTTTACCACCGCGATGACCTATGAGATCCTGCTGATCGTCGTTATCGGCGGCATCGGCTCCGTGACGGGCAGCGTGTTTTCCAGCTTCCTGTTCGTGGCCTGCTCCGAATGGTGGCTCCGCTTCCTGGACAACGAGCAGTTCATCGGGGATTTTCAGGTGCCGCTGCTGCGGAACGGCTTCCGTCTGGTGGTCTTCTCCGTGATCATCATGATCGTCGTGCTGTTCTTCCGCCGGGGGATCATGGGCACCAGGGAGCTTCCCGACCTCTTCCGCAGGCGCAGGAAGGAGGCGGATGGCAAATGAGCGAAAGAACGGTTCCCGTGCTCGAAATCGAGCACCTGACGATGCAGTTCGGCGGCGTCATTGCCGTCAACGATTTTTCCATGCATATCAACGAGGGGGAGATCGTCGCCCTGATCGGCCCGAACGGCGCTGGCAAGACCACCGCCTTCAACTGCGTGACCGGCGTCTACGAGCCGACCAACGGCCAGGTTCTGTTTAAAGGCACCCCCATCGCCCGCAACCATCCTTCGGGCAAAATGAAAAAACTGTATGCCGGTCAGTTTGCGGACAAATACCTGGACGAGCCTGTCCGCCTGACGCCGGATAAGATCACGAAGCTCGGGATCGCCAGGACCTTCCAGAATATCCGCCTGTTTTCCGGCATGACGGTGTTTGACAACGTCCTGCTTGCGATGCACTTAAGGCGGCACAGCAACTTTATCACCCAGACCCTCCACCTGAACGCCGCGGAAGAAAAAGAGATGCGGCGCAAGGCCGAAGAGCTGCTCCGGACCGTGGACCTGTGGGACGTGCGGGACGAACTGGCCACCAGCCTGCCCTACGGCCGGCAGCGGCTGCTGGAGATCTCCCGCGCCCTGGCGACGGAACCGAAGCTTCTGCTGCTGGACGAGCCGGCAGCCGGCATGAACCCCCAGGAGACGGACGACCTTTCCGCCTTCATCAAGCGGATCAAGGACCAGTTCAGCCTGACAGTGTTTGTCATTGAGCATCACATGCAGCTGGTCATGGGCATCTCCGACCGCATTTACTGTATCGATTTCGGCAAGCTGATCGCGCAGGGCACCCCGGCGCAGATCCAGAACGACCCGGCCGTGATCGAGGCCTATCTGGGAGGAGGGGAAGACATATGAGCCTGCTCAAGGTAATGAACCTCAAGGTCAGCTACGGGGGCATCGAAGCCCTCAAGGGCATCTCCTTCGAGGTCGAGAAAGGCAGCATCGTCACCCTCATCGGCGCCAACGGGGCGGGAAAATCGACGACGCTCCGGGCCATCAGCGGCCTGGTGCCGGTCAAGTCCGGCACGATCACCTATGACGGCAACGTCATCAACGGCCAGAGCCCGCAGAAGATCGTGTCCGAAGGCATCTGCATGGTGCCGGAGGGACGCCGCGTGTTCCCGAACCTGACGGTGCTGGAAAACCTCAAAATCGGCGCGTACCTGCGCAAGGACGACCTGACGGCGGATATCGAGCATGTGTACCAGCTCTTTCCCCGCCTCAAGGAGCGCCACTGGCAGCTGGCCGGCACCCTGTCCGGCGGCGAACAGCAGATGCTGGCGGTCGGCCGGGCGCTGATGATGCGCCCCGAGATCCTGATGATGGACGAGCCCTCCCTGGGCCTGGCCCCGCTGGTCATCCGGGACATTTTCCGCATCATCCAGACCCTGCACGAGGAAGGCATCACCATCCTCCTGGTCGAGCAGAACGCCAACGCCGCCCTCAAGATCGCGGACTTCGCGTTCGTGCTGGAAACCGGCTTCCTCGGCATGCAGGGCACCGGGGCTGAGCTGCTGAACGACCCGGGCATCAAGGCGGCGTATCTGGGATCAGCCAAAGGCTGAACAGAGGTAGGAGTTAGGAGGTAGGAAGTAGGAGGTTTTTAGTCATTAGGCAATAGGCAGCAGGCAGTAGATGATTTGCTGGCGCTTGCTAAGGTAAAGAGTGGAGATGGAGCCGGTTTCCCAATGATCAGAAACCATATCATATCTGCATTCTCCACTCTGCGAGCAAAGCGAGCGAAAACTCTTCACTCTTTCCTACTGCCTATTGCCTGTTTCCTACTGCCTATTACCTCTTGCCTGTATTACGTCTGCCGGATGATGCGAATCGTCCGGCAGATTGCTCATTGGACGCGGGAAACCGCCCGGAACGGAAAGGAAGGATCGCATGACGGTAGGCATTGTCGGGCTTGGCCTGATCGGCGGGTCGATGGCCCGGATCATGAAGCGGAGCGGTTTCTGCATCTACGGAACGGACCGGAACCCGGAAACGCTGGCAAAGGCCCTGCAGCTCGGCCTGATCGACGGGGAGCTGACGGACGGTACGGTCGGGCGGTGCGAAGTGATCCTGCTGTGTATCTATCCCCAGGGCACGGTCGACTGGCTGCGCGATCACGGCCCGCAGATCGCCGCGGATACGGTGGTCATGGATACCTGCGGGGTCAAGCGGGCGGTCTGCGCCCCGGCCTGGGAGACGGCCGACCAGTACGGCTTTGCCTTTGTCGGCGGCCACCCGATGGACGGCATCGCGAAGATCGGCCTGGATTTTTCCAACGACACGATGTTCAAAAAAGCGTCGATGATCCTCTGCCCCAGGAAAGACGTGACGCTCGGCCAGCTGCAGAAGCTTAAAAAAGTGCTGGACGCGGCGGGCTTCGGGCGCTACGAGGTCACCACGCCGGAACACCACGACGAGATGATCGCCCTGACCAGCCAGCTGGCCCATGTCGTCTCCAGCGCCTATGTGAAAGCCCCGCTGTCCCTGCAGCATAAAGGCTATTCCGCCGGCAGCTTCCGGGACATGACCCGCGTCAGCTTCCTGAATGAGGACATGTGGACGGAGCTGTTCATGGATAACCGGGAAAACCTGCTGGCGGAGCTGAACGGCCTGATCCAGCGTCTGATTCCTTACCGGGACGCCCTGGAAAAGAGCGACTGGGAAAAGATGCGCGCCCTGCTCCGGGAGGGCAGGGAGACCAAGGAGAAGATGGACAGGGAGGACCGGAAATGAGGATCGTCGATATTCCGACGGAACACCCCTATCAGGCCCTGATCGGGCGGGGCCTGCTGGACAGCCTGGGGGAAAAGGCCGCGCAGGTCCACGCGCCGTGCCGCGCCGCCGTGGTGACGGACAGCACGGTCGCCCCGCTGTATCTGAACCGGGCGCTGGACTCCCTGAAGCGGGCCGGCTTTGAAGCGGACAGCTTTGTGATGCCGGCGGGAGAGGAAAACAAGAACGCGGAGACGTACATCGCCGTCCAGCGCTTCCTGATCCGCACGGGGCTGACCCGGTCCGACCTGCTGGTCGCCCTGGGCGGCGGCGTGGTGGGGGACATGGCCGGCTTTGCGGCGGCGACTTACCAGCGCGGCATCCCGTTCGTGCAGGTGCCGACCACCCTGCTGTGCGCGGTGGACGCGTCCGTCGGCGGGAAGACGGCGATCGACATGCCGGAAGGCAAAAACATGGTCGGCGCGTTTCATCAGCCCCTGCTCGTTCTCTGCGATCCGGGGACGTTCGATACCCTGCCGCAGGACCGCTGGCACGACGGGGCGGGAGAGATGCTCAAGCACGGCGTCCTCCGTGACGGGGAAATGTTCGGGCTGCTGGCGCAGGGCGCCTGGCGGGACCGGACGGAGGAGCTGGTCGGGCGGAATATTGAAATCAAGCGCTCCTTCGTCGTCGGGGACGAAAAAGACAGGGGCAAACGGCAGCTGCTGAACTTCGGCCACACCATCGGCCACGCGGTCGAGCTGCTGAGTCAGTTTTCCCTGCCCCACGGCCACGCCGTGGCCATCGGCATGGCGGCCGAGACCCGGGCGGCCCGGAAAATGGGGTTGACGAAACTGGATGAAGCGATTATTCTGGAAGGGGTTCGGGCAAACGGCCTGCCGGCGGATACCGGATTCTGCGCGGACGACGTTCTGGTCGCCGTCCTCCGGGATAAAAAACGCCTGGGCGGCGCCATCGGGGTCTGCGTTCCCCTGGGGCTTGGGGAAGCGGAACTTCATATGCTGCCGGTTTCTCAGCTGAGGGATTATGTGGAAATGGGGCTGAATCCATGAAGGCGCTGATATCTCCTTTCCGGGCGGAAGGGACCCTTCCAGCCCAGCCTTCCAAGTCCGCCGCGCACAGGCTGCTGATCTGCGCCGCCCTGGCGGACCGGGAAACGGACATCGGCCTGTCCGCCTGGAACGCCGATATGGAGGCGACGGCGGCTTGCCTGACGGCCCTGGGGGCAGGGTTTGAAAAAACGGGGGAAAGCGTCCGGGTCAGACCCATCCACGGAAAACCGTCCGGCCTTCCCCTGCTGGACTGCGGGGAGAGCGGCTCCACCCTGCGCTTTCTGCTGCCGGTGGCGGCGGCCCTTTCCGGCGCTTCCCTGACCGGGCGCGGCAGGCTGCCGGAGCGTCCGCTTTCGGACCTGACGGAACAGCTTTCTGCCCACGGGGTTTCCGTTTCGGGCGACCGGCTGCCGCTCACGGTGTCCGGCGGGCTGACCGGGGGGCGTTATTCCCTGCCGGGCAACGTCAGTTCCCAGTACTTTACAGGGCTGATGCTGGCCGCGCCGCTGGCCGGCGAGGTGTCTGTCGGCATCCGGGGCAGGCTGGAATCCGCCGGCTATATTGCCATGACGCGGGAAGCGATGGCTGCCTTTGGGGTGAAAACGGCCATGACGGACGGTGAAATTACCGTGCCCGGCGGGCAGGCTTACCGGAGCCCCGGCCGTCTTGCGGCGGAGGGTGACTGGTCCGGCGCGGCGTTCCCCCTGGCGCTGGGCGCCCTGAGCGGGCCGGTCACGGTCAAGGGGCTCAGGATGGACAGCGTCCAGGGAGACAGGCGGATCATAACGCTGCTTGAGAGGATGGACGCAAGGGTGTCCGCACGGGACGGTTCGGTCACGGTCCTGCGGGCGGACAGGCTTTCCGCCCTGGCGGAGGACGTTTCCGGCATCCCGGACATGGTGCCGGCGCTGGCCGCCCTGCTGATGCACGCGGAGGGGACGAGCGTCCTGTCCGGCGCCGGGCGGCTCCGCCTCAAGGAGAGCGACCGGCTGGAAAGCGTCTGTGCGATGGTGAATGCCCTGGGCGGCCGGGCGGCGGTCGAAGGGGACAGCCTGATCATCCGGGGCTGCGCCGCCTGTCCGGGCGGCCGGGTAAACGGCTGCGGAGACCACCGGATCGTGATGGCCGCCGCGGTGGGCGCTTCCCGCTGTACGGGGCCCAGTGAAATCGGGGACGCGGAAGCCGTCCGGAAATCCTATCCGTCCTTCTGGGACGATATCACAGCGCTGGGAGGCAGGTTCGATGTCGTCGGCATTCGGGAATAAGATTCAGGTCAGCATTTTCGGCCAGTCCCACGGGGAAAAGATCGGCTGCGTGATCGACGGCCTGCCGGCAGGCGAGCCGGTGGACACCGGAGCGCTCGGGCGTTTTCTCGCCCGCCGCGCCCCAGGGCAGAAGGGCGCCACGCAGCGCCGGGAGACGGACGCGCCCCGCATCGTTTCCGGGGTGCTGAACGGAATGACCTGCGGCGCGCCGCTGTGCGTGCTGATCGACAACGCGGATACACGCTCCGGCGATTATGAGCAGCTGCGCGACGTTCCCCGCCCGGGGCACGCCGATTATCCGGCGGCGGTCAAATTCCGGGGCTTTCAGGACGTCCGGGGCGGCGGGCATTTTTCCGCCCGGCTGACCGCCCCGCTCTGCGCGGCGGGCGGCATCCTGCTGCAGCTGCTTGCGCGCCGGGGCGTCCGCATCGGCGCCCATCTGCTGGCCGTGGGGGACGTCCGGGACGAGCCGATGGACCTGATGTGGACGGATGACGCGGCGCTGGACAGGCTCCTGGAAGGATTTCCGGTATTCGATCCGGAACGGGGACAGAAGATGCTGGAAAAGGCGGAAGAAATGCGCCGGCTTCAGGACTCTGTCGGCGGCGCGGTGGAGTGCGCCGTGCTCCATCTGCCGGTTGGCCTCGGCGGCCCGATGTTCGACGGCCTGGAAAACCGGATCGCTCAGGCGGTTTTCGCGATTCCCGCCGTCAAGGGGATCGAGTTCGGCGAAGGGTTTGCCGCCTCGGCCCTGCGCGGTTCCGAGAACAACGATCCCTACCGGGTGCGGGACGGGCAGGTGGTGCTTCTGTCCAACCATGCCGGGGGGATCCTGGGCGGGCTTTCCAGCGGAGCTCCGCTGATTTTCCGTGCGGCTTTCAAACCGACCCCGTCGATCGCCCGGCCCCAGCAGTCGGTCAGCCTGTCCAAAATGGAGGACAGAGAGCTCGTCATCAGCGGGCGGCACGATCCCTGCGTGGCGATCCGCGCGGTTCCCTGCGTGGAAGCCGCCGCCGCCCTGGCCCTGGCCGACCTGCTGCTATAGGAGGAATTCATGGAACTTTCGGAAATCCGCGAACAGATCAGCCAGGTGGACGATCAGCTGCTGCCGCTGTTCCTCAGGCGGATGGAGCTGTCCGCCCGGGTGGCGGCCTACAAAAAGGAAGCGGGCATGCCGGTCTATGACGGGGCGCGGGAGAGGAAGATCCTGGCCCGGGTCAGCGAAAGCGCCGGCGATATGGCCGAATATGCCCGCCTGCTCTACGGCGAGATCATGCAGCTGTCCCGCGCCTACCAGCTCCAGCTGCTGACGGACGAAAACGGGTTTACCCTGCCGGCGGAGGATGAGAACGGTTTCCCGCATGCCGCCCGGGTCGCCTGTCAGGGGGTGGAAGGGGCTTATTCCCAGGCCGCGGCGGACCGGGCTTTCCGCTTCGCAGACATCGTTTATCAGGACACCTTCGACGACGTGTTCGAGGCGGTGGAAAAGGGAGAGGCCCGTTTCGGCGTACTGCCGATCGAAAACAGCGCGCACGGCTCGGTGACGAAGGTCTATGACCTGATGCGCTCCCACTCCTTTTTTATTGTCCGGTCGGTCAAGCTGCATGTGCGGCACCATCTGCTGGCGAAAAAAGGAACAGAGCTTTCGGACATCCGGGTCATCCTGTCCCATGAGCAGGCCCTCGGCCAGTGCAGCAGGTTTCTGAAAAGCCTTCCGGGGGTGAAGACCCGCGTCTGCGCCAACACGGCGATGGCCGCGCGGGAGGTCGCCGCCTCCGGGGACCCGGCGGTGGCCGCCATTTCTTCCGAAAGCTGCGCCGCGCAGTATAACCTGAACATCCTGCGCAGCCATATCCAGAATACGGACAACAATTACACCCGTTTCATCATCATCGGCAAGGAGCCGCGCATCTATCCCGGGGCCAACAAGCTGTCGCTTCTGTTCAGCCTGCCGGATGAGCCGGGTGCGCTGAGCCGGGTGCTGGGCCGCTTTGCCGTCGGCAGCCTGAACCTGACCAAGTTGGAGTCCCGGCCGGACGAGGGCTCCAATTTCCATTACCTGTTCTATGCGGACCTGGAGGCCAGCGTGAACGAGCCAGCCGTCCGCCGCCTGCTTCTGAGTCTTTCGGCCGAGCTGCCGCTCTTTGTGTTTCTGGGCGCGTATCAGGAGGTATAAAGGTTGAGCTATTATCTGATCGGCCATCCGCTGGGACACAGCTTTTCGCCCCGGCTGCACGCGCTTCTGGGCAATCAGGATTACCGGCTCAAGGATCTGGACGCGTCGGAACTGGCTGACTTTCTCAGGCGGAAGGAATTTGACGGCCTGAACGTCACCATCCCCTACAAGCAGAGTGTGATCCCGCTGTGCGACGAGGTGTCGGAAAAGGCGCTGGGGATCGGCGCGGTCAACACCATCGTCCGCCGGGGGGACGGTTCCCTGTACGGGGACAATACGGACATCACCGGGCTGATGAGCATGGCGGACCACGCGGGCGTTTCCATGGAAGGAAAGGTCGTGCTGATCCTGGGCAGCGGCGGCACCGGCCGCACGGCCTGGTACGCGGCCCAGGCGGCCGGGGCCAGGAAAATCTACCGGGTCTCCCGCTCCGGACCGGTCAATTACGAAAACGTCTACCGGACAGCGGAAAATGCCCAGGTGGTCATCAACACGACTCCGGTGGGGATGTATCCAGGTCAGTACGAGGCCCCGCTGCTGGACCTGAACCGTCTGCCCGGGCTGGAAGCGGTGCTGGACGTGATTTACAACCCCCTGCGCACGAGGCTCACGCTGGAGGCCGAAAAATGGGGCCTGCGCTGGGCCAACGGGCTGAGGATGCTGGTCGAGCAGGCCTGCGCGGCGGAAGAACTGTTCATGGACAGGCCGGTGCCGGTCCAGAGCGCTGAACTGGCGTACCGGGCCCTGTGCAGGGAAAAGATCAATCTGATCCTGATCGGCATGCCGGGCAGCGGCAAGACGTCCGCCGGCAGGCTGCTTTCAAGGGCCCTGAACCGGCCGTTCCTGGATACGGATACGATGATCGTCCGGAACGCGCAGATGGAGATTCCCGCCATCTTCGAAAAATACGGCGAGACGGGCTTCCGCGACCGGGAGACCGAAGCCCTGATGGAAGCCTGCCGGGAAGGAGGCCGCGTCATCGCAACCGGCGGCGGCGCCGTGCTGCGGGATGAAAACCGGGACATCATGCGCCTGAACGGCTGGATCTGCCTGATCGACCGGCCGGTGGAAGCGCTGGACCGGGCAGGCCGTCCCCTTTCCCAGTCCGCCAGGGTGCTGGAAAAGATGCGGGAAGCCAGGATGCCCTATTATCAGGCCCTCGCCGACGCGGCTTTTGAGAATAACCGCTCCCTGGAATATCTGGCGAAAAACATTCTGGAGGATTTCAATGCGCATTTTGGTACTGAACGGACCGAACCTGAACCTGCTGGGGGTTCGTGAACCGGCCATTTACGGGGACAGGTCCTTTGCCGCCCTGGAAGCGGTGATCCGCAGGACAGCGGAAGAACTCGGCGCGGAAGTGGAGCTGTTCCAGTCCAACCATGAAGGCGCCCTGGTGGATAAGATCCAGCAGGCCCTCTACACGGCGGACGGCATTCTGATCAACCCCGCGGCGTACACGCACACCAGCGTCGCCATCCTGGACGCCCTCAAGGCGGTCGCCCTGCCGACTGCGGAAGTGCATCTGTCCGATATCTCCCAAAGGGAAGCCTTCCGACGGTTTTCCTATGTCTCCCTGTACGCCCAGAAGGTCATTTACGGGAAGGGGTTTGACGGCTACCGGGAAGGCCTTCAGTGGCTGTGCGATACGATCGGAAAGGAAAAGCGGGAGCATGCTGATTGATTTGTACAACGGGGTCGAGAAGCGGACCGGCCGGACGGCCGAGGAAACGGACGCCCTGCGGCCGGGAGATTTCCGCCTGTCGTGGCTGCTGGTGCCCCTCAGGCAGGACGGCCGTATATTATGGAAGAAAGCTGTCTCCGGCATCGATTTTCTGTGGGGGTATGCTCCCGCGGGAGAAAGCAGCCTGGCGGCGGCGCTCAGCCAGGCCCGCGTCCACCTGGGGGCGCAGATCGAAGTATCCGCCCTGCGCCTGCTCACGCACCGGACGGACCGGGAGCAGGGTCTGATCCAGGACGTTTACCTGGCCTTTGCCGGGCCGGACGTGCCCGCTCCCGCGGACGGGTGCTGGCTGTATCCGGAAGAGATCCTCGGCGACCCCGCCCTGTCCGCGTGCCTCAACCGGGAAGCCTTCTATCAGGCCCACCGGGACATGCTGTCCCGCCTGAGCGGCGAGATGCGGGTGCCCAGGGGACATTACGTTTCCTGGCAGGGGGAGAAGCTCCAGGTTCTGGGGATCGCCGTCCAGTCGGTCACCCACGTGCCGCTGGTCATCTGCCAGGCGGAAGGAGGCGACCGCGGCCTGTGGGCCGTTCCGCTTTCCCGCTGGACGCAGCCGGTCCGCGCTGCGGAAGGGATGCTGGACCGCTACGCTTTTCTGTCGGAATAAGCGGCAGGAGTTCAGAAGTTTCCCCGGTTTGTTATCAATTTCGTCACAATTTCCGGGCTTTTTGTCCTGAAAAGCGGCGGAAGAGGGAAAAGGCAAACCTCGGGAAGCATACGGATTGTGCTGATAGATCAAGTAAATTGCACGGTCTGGAGCTGAAAGGAAGGTTTGTTTCCGCTTTTCCGATTCTATTAAAGAATCGGACAAAGTTCTGTTTACATATGTTGCATAAACTTCCTGCAAATTCAATACGAACGTAACACAATGGAAAACTATTTATGTTATCATCTCCTTACCAGCCAAGGAACGAAGGAGGATGATTCCATGAGTAAGAAATTTATTTCGCTGATGCTGGCGGTGATTATCCTGATGTCCAGTACAGCGGCTTTTGCCAAACCCAAGACAATTTATGTCAATCCCAAGGGCACCTATGATCATATGCTCTACAAAGGGATGCGGGATGATACGGACGAAGTGGAGTTCCCTGACGGCGAGCTGGATATCGCCTACATGCAGGTCAGGCTCAAGTACTACGGCTATTATTCCGGCAGCATTGACGGCATCTTCGGCACGAACACCAGGAACGCGATCCTGAACTTCCAGCGCCGCAACAACCTGAACGTGGACGGCAAGATCGGCGCCAATACCTGGTATGCCCTGGCCGCGGACGACAGCGTCCATAAGTCTGATATCGACTTCCAGACCATCCGCCCCGGCACCAAGGGTGAGCAGGTCCGCAACGTACAGCGCAGGCTCCGTGTTTTCTACAACTATAACGGCCCCATCTCCGGCGAATATGATTCCGCCACCATCGCGGGCGTCAAGAGCTTCCAGCAGTCTGTCGGCCTGAGCGTGGACGGCGTCGTCGGCGAAAAGACCTACAACGCGCTGAACAGCAATCCTTCCACTTATTTCAGCTCCAGCAAGGCTCCCCGCAGGACCCTGTACATGGGCATGCGCGGCTATGACGTCTACATCCTGAAGCTCCGCCTGATCTCCCTGCAGTACCTGCCCTCTTCCGCCGTCCGGTCCGATCCCGAACCCGGCGATGTCAGCAACGGCTACTTCGATCTGGCGACCAAGAACGCCCTCAAGCGTCTGCAGGCCAACAACGGCGTCAGCGTGACCGGTCAGGCCGACGCAGCGTCCCGCCGCTACATGTGGTCCACCAATACCCTGGTGGCGCAGCAGGCGGACGAAGCGATGGATCCCGACAACATCACGGAAGATACCTACTATCCCGCGACCCTGTCCCTGGGCAGCCACGGCGCAAGCGTCCGTCTTGCTCAGATGTACCTGATCGCCGGCGGTTACTATACCGGTGTGCAGGACGGCGTCTTCGGTGTCCTGATGGAGAATGCGGTCAAGCGTCTCCAGCGCGACAAGCATCTGAAGATCGACGGCAAAGTCGGCCCGCAGACCTGGCCTTACCTCCGCGCCCTGACCGAGACCCAGAGCGAGCAGGTGACCGAGCCCTACGTGGACGCCACCAGCGAAGTCATCATCGGCAGCACGAGGCTGCAGCGCGGCAGCTGGGGCACGGCCGTCAAGGCCCTGCAGCAGAAGCTGATCAAGCTGGGCTACCTCAACGAGTGGGATGACGACGGCAAGTTCGGCTACACCACGGAACAGGCTGTCAGAACCTTCCAGCGCCGTGAAGGCCTGAAGGTGGACGGCATCGTCGGCACCGAGACCTACTCCCGCATCCAGTACCGTCTGGGCTACAACCTGTAATCAACTGACAGCACATAAGCCGCGCGGCAGTCCGCCGCGCGGCTTTTCAGTGAAACAGAGAGGATCCGCCATGTCATTTCATTTTTTTGCCTACATCAACCGCATGAAGTATATCAGCCGCTGGGGGCTGATGAGAAACACCCGGCCGGAGAATGATACCGAACACGCCCAGCAGGCCGCGATGATCGCCCACGCGCTGGCGCTGATCGCCAATACCCGCTACGGCGGGCAGTACGACCCTGGCTATGTGATGGCCCTGGCCCTGTATCACGACGCCAGCGAGGTAATCACCGGCGACATGCCGACGCCCGTCAAGCACAATAACCCGGCCATCCGTCAGGAATACGGCCGGCTCGAACAGATCGCGAACGAAAAACTGCTGTCGATGCTGCCCGAGGACCTCCGGGAGGAGTACCGCCCGCTGATCCAGCACGATGAAACGACGGCCGAATGGAAGCTGGTCAAGGCAGCCGATAAGATCAGCGCCTACATCAAGTGCGTGGAGGAGAAAAAAGCCGGCAACCTGGAGTTTGATAAAGCCGCCGCCTCCATCCGGGCGTCCATTGACCGGATCAGCCTGCCGGAGGTCCGGGACTTTATGAACGAATGCGTTCCTTCCTTCGGCCTGACCCTGGACGAGATTTCCGAAGGGGCGGAGCTGGAGTGACGCTTGGACCCGGAAAATGCGCCGGCTTTCCGGCTGGTATCCAGCCCAGGAGTCCGGACCGGTCAGACTGTCGTTTCGCTCCGCGCTGCTGCGCCGCACAGCGCTTTTTTAAGAATCATCATAACAGGCCTCTCCCGGCGTATACAGCCAGGAAGAGGCCTCACTTCAGGGACTTTTGCACCTGCCGGCCTGTCCGGCGGCGAGGCGGAAGCCCTTTTTCATATTCTGTTTTTGCTCCTCAGGGTTTAATGCCCAGCCCTTTGGCCCAGCCTGTCAGTTCCTCCGCGGTGGTGCGGCCGGTGAAGCGTCTGCCTTCCAGCCAGGTGCCGGCGCCGGCCTGCTGTTCCAGGTGCTTCATGCTGCTGCCAAGGCCGCTGCTGCCGGAGGTGAAAAACACGGCGATCGTCTTGTCCGTCAGGTCAACATGCTCCACAAAACTGGAAACAATGCGCGGCACGTCTCCCCACCAGATGGGATAGCCGATGAACACGGTGTCGTAACCTGTCAGATCGGGCAGCTCGCCCGCGATGGCCGGGCGGCAGGACGGATCATCGGTTTCGACGGAGGTGCGGCTCTTCCGGTCATTGTAGTTGAGGTCCGCGGCGGTATAGGGATCTTCCGGTACGATTTCGTAAAGATCGGCGGACAGCCCTTCGGCCAGCTTCTCCGCTACGCCTTTGGTGGTGCCGGTGGCGGAGAAATAGACGACCAGGATATGGCTCTGAGGGGCCGCCTCCTCAGCGGCAGCGCAGCAGCAAGAAATCAGCAGCGGCAGGCAGAGCATCAGCGAAAGAAACTTTTTCATCTTGTTTTCCTCTCTATTTCTTTATTTCAGTTTTGAATACACTTCATCGGAAACGGCTTCCAGCCATTCGGCCCGGGCGTCTTCGCCGGGCACTTCAACGGCCAGGTGGCTGAACCAGCTGTCCGGCGCGGCGCCGTGCCAGTGCTTGACCCCTGCCGGAATATTCACGCAGTCGCCGGGCTTCAGTTCGACGGGATCCTTTCCCCATTCCTGATAATACCCGCGTCCGCCGACGCAGATCAGCATCTGTCCGCCGCCCTTGGCGGCATGATGAATGTGCCAGTTGTTGCGGCAGCCCGGCTCAAACGTCACGTTGAACACGGGGATCTGGGCCGTGGACACCGGCGCCAGCCAGCTCTGCCCGACAAAGTACCGGGCGTAGGCGTCGTTGGGCTGGCCGATGGGGAAGAAGATGCTGTTCTGATACCGGTCTTTCTCTGTCAGCGCAGGCTCTGTTTCATGCCAGACTTCCTTCGCCAGCCGGAACACCGCCCAGCCCTTGGGCCAGCCGACATACATTGTTGCATGGGTGATGATGGCGGCGATTTCTTCCTTTGTTACTCCATGGGCTTTGGCATTCTGCAGGTGATAGGTCAGCGACGCGTCCGTGATGCCGGACGCCATCAGGGCAACCACGGTGATGATGCATCGGGTCTTGATGCTGATGGCGTCCCCGTTCCACACTTCCCCGAACAGTACGTCGTCGTTGAGATGGGCAAACATCGGCGCGAATCCGCCCAGCTGCTGCCTGCCCGCTGTCTGTACGATCTTTTCCTTCATTGCGAGATTCTCCTTTTTCAGATGATGAAGTCCACCAGAAGGCCGGTGGCCAGAGAAAACAGCATCACGAAAGCCAGATAGATGATGAACCTTTTCCAGCCCAGCACGATCTTCACCGCGCCCAGGTTGGTGATCTTGGTGGAAGGGCCGGTGATCATGAAGGCCGTGGCGCTGCCCATGCTCATGCCGTCCAGCAGCCATTGCTGCAGCAGCGGGATGGTGCCGCCCCCGCACATGTACACCGGCACGCCGATCGTCGCGGCCATCAGGACGCCGAAACCGCTGTTTTTGCCGAACAGGCCGCTGACAAAGTCTTCCGGCACATGGATCTGGTATAGGGCTGTCAGCAGGATACCCAGGGCAAACATGGGGCCGGTGGCCCTGATGTTGCGTCCGACGTTTTTGATGAAACGCTTCAGCAGGTTCAGGTCGGTGTCCCGATTCCGGCCTTCCTGAAAGCCGGAAAAGTCAAAGAACCGTTTTCCCCGCCCGCTGTACAGCAGGCGGACCAGCCAGCCTGCCGCGCAGCCGCATAGGAAGCAGCTGACACAGCGGATGATCACCGCTGTCCGCCCTAAAGCAGCGCTGTAAAAGATCAGCTGGGGATTGAGCAGAATGCTGCTCATCATGAAGGCGGCCAGATAATCATCCTGTACACCCTGCTCCGAAAAAGAGGCGGCAATGGGGATGGTGCCGTACATGCACAGGGGTGAAGCAATGCCCAGAAGACTGGCGGGAATCACGCCCAGACAGCCCATTTTTTTCCGGCCGATCTTCGCGAAAGCCCCGTGGATGTACTTCTTTCCGAACACCGACACCGCGCTGCCCAGCACGATGCCCAGCGCCCAGTACGGCGCGATCTGCCGGATCTGGATGTCCAGGTAATACCACAGATAGACGGCTTCCCTCTGGATCCAGTCCCGCATGGCTTATTCTCCGATGACAGTCAGCCGGTAATTCCGGCTGCCCAGTCCGTTTTCTTCGCCAGCTTCCAGCGTGTGCAGGCCGTTGCGGCTTTCGATGCGGCGGATCAGGGAGGCGCTGTCAGGCATCGCGTACACCAGGTCGATGGCCGCCTGGTCGACGGCCAGGGGGTCGGTGGAGGCCAGGATCCCGATGTCATGCATGTCCGGTTCAGCGGGATCACCGTCACAGTCGCAGTCCACCGACAGGCGGTTCAGCACGCTGATATAGACGATGTTTTCCCCCATGGCGTCGTTCACGCCTTTGGCGGCGTCGGCCATGGCTTCCAGGAAGGGGTCCTGCTCGCCCCAGATGCCGCCGCTCGTTTTCGTACCGCCGGAATGGATCCACACCTTGCCCATGGAGGACCCGAAGCCGATGGAGATGTTTTTGATCGCCCCGCCGAAGCCCGCCATGGCGTGGCCCTTGAAATGGGTCAGTACGAGGAAGGAATCATAGTCGGCGAAGTGGCTGCCCACATAATCCACGCTGATGCGTCTGCCGCCCGGGATGGGGAGTTCCATGCTGCCCTCCTCGTCCAGGATGTCCAGCGCCGCCACGTCCAGCAGGCCGTTGTCCTTTGCCTGCTGGCGGTGCAGGGCGGTGGAAGCACGGTTTCCGCCGTAGGCGGTGTTGCACTCCACGATGGTGCCGTT
The DNA here is from genome assembly GCA_045113695.1 of Christensenellales bacterium. GTDB lineage: Bacteria > Bacillota > Clostridia > Christensenellales > Aristaeellaceae > UBA4246. Next base: position 53,776 of record JBGUJG010000130.1, on the reverse strand, counting down.
CACCAGATGGACAAGATCTGCGATCAGTTCCGGACGCAGGTAATTGCTGCGTTCGCTCTCGCCGGTGGACATTTTGACGCCTGCTTTGCCGGGCAGACGGACACCCAGCGCTTCGTAGATCTTCACCAGGCTTTCAGGAGAGATGTCCGGGATAAAATATACCATGGGCGCGCCGGCATCAGCTGTACAGTAAGGAAGGTCAGCGGCGCCCAGCGTTACGCCGCCGTTGGTGGTCAGGGTTTCGGATAAGGCGGGGAACCCGCTGAGAAGCAGCAGGGCAAGGGTGATGGAAATCATGCGTTTCATGGTGCTTTCCTCCTCGTTCAAATCTTCTGATCCCCGGTGAACCAGGGGCGCTTTTCCTTCGCACCGGCCGGTTTGTTCTGCGCCATCACCCCGGCCAGGGCATGGGGGACATAGGGTTCTTCCAGGTAAGCGGTTTCCTCTTCCGTCAGGTCCAGTTCCGTGGCTTTGGCCGCCCCGTCCACATGATGGAATTTCGTGGCCCCGACCACGGGGGCGTCCGCTTTGGTCAGCAGCCAGGCCAGGGCAATTTCGGTCATGGATACGCCGCGCTTTTCCGCCAGTTCGGCCACCCGCCCGATGATCACGCCGTCCTGCTGGGAGGTGGCGTCATACTTGAACCTGGCGTAGGCGTCCTGTTCCAGCCGGGCGGAGGTTTCACCGGGCTTTCTGGAAAGCCGCCCGGAGGCCAGCGCGCTGTACGGCGTCAGGGCGATGCCTTCCTCCAGGCAGTAGGGCACCATCTCCCGTTCCTCCTCCCGGAAGATCAGGTTGTAATGCCCCTGCACGGAGATGAACCTGGCCCAGCCTTCCCGGTCCGCGATGGCGTTTGCCTTGGCCAGCTGCCAGGCAAAGCAGTTGGAAATGCTGATGTACCGCGCCTTGCCCGCCAGAACGACCCGGTTCAGTCCGTACAGGATGTCTTCGATGGGCGTCTGAAAGTCCCACATGTGATAGATGTACAGGTCCACATAGTCCATGCCGAGGTTCTGCAGGCTCTTGCTGATCATGCGCTCAATGTGCTGCTGCCCGGTGACGCCGCTTTCGATTTCCTCCTGCGTGCGGGGCAGGAACTTGGTGGCAACCACCACCTCGTCACGCTTTGCGAAATCCCGCAGCGCCCTGCCCACAAACTGCTCGCTGGTGCCGCTCTGGTAGGCGATGGCGGTATCAAAGAAATTGATCCCGTTTTCCAGTCCGTGGCGGATGATCTCCCGGGAATGCGCCTCGTCCAGCGTCCAGCTGTGCTGGCCGCGGCCCGCGTCGCCAAAGCCCATGCAGCCCATGCAGATGCGGGAGACGGAGAGATCTGTTTTTCCGAGACTGGTGTATTTCATATTCCTCACTCCTTCAGCAATTGGATCAGACAGTGATACGTCAGGTCGTATGCGGACTGGTAGGCATAGGGGATCCCCGCCTGCTCCATAGCGGTCCGCTGCTTTTCCGTCACACTGGTATAGGGATAAATGCCGTAAATAAACGGGAAGAAGGCATACAGGAATCTTTGCCTGTCCGCGCCGTCCATCTCCGGCAGATACTTTTGGATCATCTCCTCCACCGTTTTCAGGGACGTGCCGAAGGAGACCTTGAATTCCGCCAGCCTTTCCGGGCGGGAGTTGGCCTCCATTTCATACAGGTTCATGGACAGCAGCCGCAGAAGCCGGGGATGATCCGTCAGCGTCCGGGCCAGCATATCCGCCACCGCTTCCCGGGGCATCGCTTCTTCCCGGGCCATCACAGCCCGCATCTCTTCCGCCCAGGCATCATACTCCCTGCCCAGCAGCGCCAGGAAGATTTCTTCTTTCGTCTGGAAATACAGATAGATACCGGTCCGGGTCAGGGTGGTGGCCGCCCCGATGTCTTTCAGGGTGATTTCTTTGAATCCGTGCGTCTCATACAGGGTGGCGCAGGCGCTGATGATCTCGTCTTTCCGGGCCTCTTTCAGCTGCGGCGAACCTCTGGACATCCGTACACCTCCTTGAATTTTAAATGACACTGTGTCATTATTGACAGTATAATGCTAAAATGACACAGTGTCAATAATATAATTGAAAAATAATAAAAAATATTCTTGACAAATATATCGGGAGACGATATAATAGCATCACGATATATCGAACGACGATATATCGGTTCACGATGGAGGTGAGCAGATGGCGGATTCGGCGGCCTTGACGGAATCCACGTATTACATCCTGCTGTCCCTGGTCTCGCCGCAGCACGGCTACGGCATCATGCAGTGGACGGAGGAAATGAGCCGGGGGAGGGTCCGTCTGGCGGCGGGCACCCTGTACGGGGCGCTGAACGCCCTGTGCGACAAGGGGTGGATCCTTCCGCTGCCGGTAGAAGACGGCAGCCGGCGGAAAGAATACGTGCTGACGGAAAAAGGCAGATTGATTCTCATCCGGGAAGTGACCCGCCTGCGGGAGCTGGCGGACAACGGTGAAAAAGCGCTGAGGGAGGCGTAATCATGGAAACGAGGCAGACGATCCGGAAATGGTTCTGGGTCTGGGAGTTTGAAAAAGAGGAAGACTGGCTGAACGGCATGGCCCAGAAGGGCTGGGTGCTGGAAAGCGTGTCGTTCTGCAACTACCATTTCATCCGGTGCGAGCCGGGGGAATATACGGTGCGCCTGGAAATGCATCCGTATGATCAGGACTATGTCGCCTTCATGCAGGAAACCGGGGCGGAGTTCATCGGCCGGATGATGGCATGGATCTATTTCCGGAAGAAAACCGCGGACGGTTCCTTCGATCTCTTTTCCGACATTGATTCCCGCATCAGCCACCTGAACAGGATCGGAAGGATGCTGACCATGATATGCGGAGCCAACCTGGCGATCGGGATCGTCAACAGCTTCAGCCCCGCCCGCGTCGGCTGGGTCAACCTGCTCTGCGCCACCCTGCTTACCTACTGCCTGGGCCGGATCCACGGCAAAAAAGAAGCGCTGGAAAAAGAGCGCCTGCTGCATGAATGAAAGGAGTCCCTTATGAAGTCCAGGAAATGGATCTTTTTGGCGGTTCAGTGTCTGCTGCTGGCGGCCGGCCTGGTTTTTCTGGGCCTGTCCATTTTCAGCGATGTCCCGGGAAGCCGTTATCTGCCCATTGCCCTGGGCTGCATCGGCTTTGACAGTCTGCTCACCGTGGCGCTGATGAGAAACAGGAACAAACAATAACTTCCGATACAGTCATGAATGAAGATCCGGCTGAATCCTGTCTGTCCTGCTGCGGCAGTTCTGTCTGCCCGATGCGATTCCCGGATGCCGGATGAAGAAAGAGAGGAAAACGGATGAAAATCCTTGTTTTGAACGGCAGCCCCAAGGAAAAGAGCGATACCTTCCGCCTGACGGACGCCTTTCTTCAGGGCATGAACCGAAACGGCGAACACGAAGTCCACATCGTCCATGTACGCGAGAAGCAGATCGCGCCCTGCCGGGGCTGCTTCGGCTGCTGGCAGCGTATGGACGGGCACTGCGTCATTCAGGATGACCAGAATGCCGTCCTCGATCTTTACCGGGCGGCAGACGTGATTATCTGGAGCTTTCCGCTGTACTGCTACGGCATGCCCTCCCCGCTGAAGGCCGTGCTGGACCGCACCATCCCACTGGTCAAAATGAAGATGGTGCGGCAGCCGGACGGCACCGTGCGGCATGAAGCCCTGGCTGATTTTTCGCGGATCCATACCGTGGTGATCTGTGGCTGCGGTTTCCCGCACTGGGAAGGAAACTTTGACAGCCTGAAGCAGATGTGCAGGACCTGCTTCGGCAATCCGGACATCGTCTGCGTGCCGGAAGCGCCCCTGCTCAATGTGCCGGAAGCGGCTGCCGCTGCCGGCCCGCTGCTGGCAAAATTCCGGAAGGCGGGGGAAGAATACGCCGCAGCCCTGCGTCTTTCCGCGGAAACGGTGGCGGAACTGGAAAAACCAATGATTCCGGCGGAAGTGTATATTCAGCATGTGAACGGAGTGTGAGCCATATGAAAGGTTTTATGGAGTTCATGGATGCGGCGCTGCCGTGGATCGCCCTGGCGCTGCTGCTGGCGGTGTTTGCCGTCAGGAGCGCAGGCCGCAGGGACGGAAAGGAAAAGCGAGGAGACTGCGGCTCTGAGGGAATGGCTGTCGGCATGTGCCTGGGCACCGCGCTGGCCTTGGCCCTGCACTTCAGTGTAGGCCTCGGCATGATGGCGGGCATGCTGCTTGGCTTTGCCGCCGGTTTGGCGAAAGAGAAAAGCTGAAAGGAACAGCATCTTCCGACAACAAAAAACACCGCCCTCTGGACGGTGTTTTTTGTTGGACAGCTTATTCAGCCGCCTGCTCTTCCACGGGGTATACGCAGGCCTGTTTGCCGTCGCGGCCTTTGCGCTCGAAGCGCAGGATGCCGCTGGCCTTGGCGAACAGGGTGTCATCCTTGCCGATGCCTACGTTCAGGCCGGGCTGGATGGCCGTGCCGCGCTGCCGCACGAGGATGTTGCCGGCGAGGACGTACTGGCCGTCGCCGCGCTTGGGACCAAGGCGTTTGCTTTCGCTGTCGCGGCCGTTTTTGGTGGAGCCGCCGCCCTTTTTGTGGGCGAACAGTTGCAGATTCATCTGAAGCATTTGAATTCCTCCGTTCAGTGGACCGGCTGTACGATCAGCCGGACATGATGCGGGTACTGCTTTTCTATATCGCGCAGACCCTGAAGCAAACCGTGTAACAATACCTGCGCGTCGTGGTCCTGACAGTCTTCCGGCAGTCTGACTGCCAGAAAGCCGTCGTTCATCCGGACGGCGGGGAGGATGCCGGCAAAGGTCTCCAGCGCGTTCACGCAGGTCTGCGTCAACGCGGAAACCGCGGCGCAGACGATGTCGCTGCCCTCTTCGGCCCAGTCCGCGTGGCCCGCGGACAGAAAGCCCCGGATGTCGTCCTTCCCCCGGACGTACAGGAAAATCTTTGTCATGGCTCAGCCGTTGATTCCGGTGATTTCCACCTGGGTGTAGGGCTGGCGGTGACCGGCCTTGCGGCGGTAGTTCTTCTTGCTCTTATACTTGAGAATCCGGATCTTTTCGCCCCGAAGCTGACGGACGATCTTGCCGGTCACGGTAGCGCCCGCGATGTAGGGGTTGCCGACCGCGATGGTTTCGCCGGAGATCATCATCACCGGGAAGGTCACGATGTCGCCCGCTTCGTTGTTGAGCTTCTCCACATAGATGTTGTCTCCCTCAGAGACACGATACTGTTTGCCGCCGGTCGCGATAATTGCGTACACTTGAGCAGCACCTCCTTGTTTGTTTTTCCGCCAGGCTTGTCCAGAAGGCGAAGAACGGCATGTCTCAGCCGTGGGGCAGCGGCAAGGCCGCATTTAACAAGCCCCTCCTGAGCGGCTACCAAAATAATTTACCACAAAAGAGGAGCTCTGTCAATCTTTTTTTCTGTGCCGAGCAGCGCGCTTTCAGGCGTTTTTTACGCGTTTTTTACTTGGCTTTTTCAATGGGTAACCATTTTTTGTTGAACAAGCAGAACGGAAATGATATAATGGCCCATGAGCATCTACTGACTGCCGCGCATCCGATTATTCCCTCACCAGCGTGGAATATGCGTTTGTCACATACCCCCTGGTCCCGTCCGCCAGCTCAATCAGGTACCAGCCGGTATCCGATACGCCGTAGCAGGGGTAGGAGGCGCCGGCTTTGGCGGAGCCGACTTTTTTGGCTTTGGTGTTTCCCTCTTCCCGGACGTTGACGTCCCCGCTTTTGCGGATGGTGACGGTGCCGATCCGGAACGGTCCGGGGGCGGCGGTGGGCCGCATGGTCGGGACGCTGCGGGGGGCGAGCGGGTTCAGCTCATATTCGGCCTGGAACAGGGGCAGATCGCTGCCGGTCAGGTAACCGGCGATGCGGAAGGAGACCTTCGGGGAGGCCGGGGTTTCAAAAGCATCCAGCGGCACCTGGGCGGGAAGATAGGAGATTGTATGGGGCAGGACGTCCGCGGCGGACGGTTCCTGTTTTCCGTACAGGCCGGTCAGGACAAAGCGAAGCGGCGCGTCGCCCTTGTTGATCAGCGCCCAGTCAAAGGTCAGCCCGGTCTGGTGAAGAACGGAGGGGCCGTTCAGCCGGGCGGCGAATACAGAGGCGTTCTCGTCGTCATAGACGGCGGTGACCGTCTCCCCGGCGGGGATCATACGGCGGGATACCTTCCGCTCTCCGAGCGGATAAATGGTCAGGATCCGGTGCTCCGGTTCCTTGCCGGGGCGGGAGATTTCCGCCCAGACTTCAACGGCCGTCAGGGAGCCCAGGGCTTCCTTCTGCCAGATACAGCGGTGTTCCGCCGTACGCCCGGGAGCGGCTTCCAGGGAGAAGGCGGTGTCCGTGCACTCGCCGTCCAGGGCGATATTGTGGATCAGCAGCCCGGCGCTGCCGGTTCCGCTGTTGCGGAAGGAAAAAGACAGCGCGGCGCGGAGCCCGCTGCTGGTCAGCGACGCGGTCAGACTGTAATCATCGCCGGCGCAGGAAGCCGTGGTCTGGCCGCTGTCCGCGAAAGCGGCGGCTGTCAGCAGGCTCAGCGCCAACAGGAACATCACGCAGTTTTTTTTCACGGCAATCATCTCCCTCCCGGTATTCTACCATATCCGGAAGGGCTGTGTAAAGGAGAGCAACATGCCGCAGCAGGGAAAAAGCACCGGGGAATCCGGGATCAGGCGTTTTTTCAGCCGTCTGACGGGAGCCGGACAATCTCAGAAGGAGAAACTCCAGGAGGCCCGCTCTGCCCGCAAATCGGCGGAGCTGGAGATTCCTTCCGGCGTTCCCAAAAAGTTTACACCGACCGGGCCGGAAGGCCTGACAGAGGAGGAAGCGGAAAAAATCCGGAAGTCGGGCGGGGCCAACGTCTCCCGGAAGGAAACCGGGAAAAGCCCGGCCAAAATCATCGCGTCCAATCTGTTTACGCTGTTCAACCTGATGAACATCGCCCTGGCGGTTTGCCTGCTGCTGGTAGGCTCCTACCGGAACATGCTCTTTATGGGCGTGGTGATTTCCAATACCCTGATCGGCACCATTCAGGAGCTCCGCGCGCGCAAAACCGTGCAGAAGCTGCAGCTGCTGCACATGCCGCATACCCGTGTCCTCCGGGGAGGAAAAGAGGAAACCGTGAAGCCGGATCAGCTGGTCCGGGGCGACCTGATCGTGCTGCACCCCGGCGAGCAGGTGCCGGCGGACGCCCTGGTGCGGGACGGCCGGGGCGCGGCGGACGAATCCCTGCTGACCGGGGAGAGCGACCCGGTGCAGAAAACGGAAGGGGACTGGCTCCTGTCCGGCAGCTACGTGACGGAAGGCCGGTTTACCGCCCAGCTCGTTTACGTGGGGGATCAGTCCTACGCTTCCAGGCTGACCAGCACGGCCCGGAAGATCAAGGCGCCCAAATCGGTGCTGATGAATGACCTGAACACCCTGGTCAGGACGATCAGCGCCCTGCTGCTTCCCATCGGCGGCCTGCTGATGGTCAAACAGTATTTTATCCTCAAGCTCCCGCTCAACGAGGCGGTGCCAAGGGTCGTGGCGGCGATGATCGGCATGATCCCGGAGGGGCTGATCCTCCTGACCAGCGTCGCCCTGATGGTCGGCGTGGTGCGGCTGGGCAAAAAGGAAACGCTGGTTTCCGAGCTTTTCGGCATCGAGTCCCTGGCCCGGGCGGACGTGCTCTGCCTGGACAAGACAGGCACGCTGACCACCGGCCGCATGAAGGTGGAAGAGGCGGTGCCCCTGGACGGAACAGAGGAGGAACTGAAACAGGGCGTGTCCCGCTTCCTGTCGGCGTTTGACGACGAAAGCCCGACGCTGAACGCCCTCCGTGCGTGGACAGCTCCAGCCGATCCGGAAGACGCGGCGATCCTGCCGTTCTCTTCCCGGCGGAAAAAATCCGCCGCCTCGTTCTCGGACGGGACGACGCTGATTCTGGGCGCCCCGAGCTTTGTGCTGGATGATATCGGACCGCTTCAGGAGCGGATCGCCCCGATGACGGAACAGGGACACCGGGTGATCGCCCTGTGCCGGGCCAGCGGACCGATTTCCGCGGAAGAATGCCCGTCGGTACAGAAAGTACTGGGCCTGATCGGGCTGAGCGACGAGCTGCGGCCTAACGTGAACGAGACGCTGAACTATTTTACCGGGCAGGACGTCCGCCTCTGCGTGATCAGCGGCGACGACGCGGTGACGGTATCCCGCATCGCGAAAAAGGCCGGTCTCCCCGGCGCGGAGCACTATGTGGACGCGGCGACCCTGACGAATGACGAGGCCATCCGGGAGGCGGTGCGGGAAACCCGTGTCTTTGGGCGGGTGACCCCGGAACAGAAGAAGAAACTGGTGTCCGCCCTGCAGCAGGAGGGTCATACGGTGGCCATGACCGGCGACGGGGTCAACGATATTCCGGCTCTTAAGAAGGCGGACTGCTCGATCGCCATGGGCACCAGCGTCGACGCTGTGCGCGGCGTGGCCCAGCTGACCCTGCTGAGCGGCGATTTCAGCGGCCTGCCGGAAGTGGTCGGAGAAGGACGCCGGGTGATCGGCAACGTCCGCAGAACCGCGACCCTCTTCCTGGTCAAGACCATTTTTTCCGCCCTGCTGAGCCTGCTGACGCTGATCCTGCCGCTGCAGTATCCTTTCCAGCCGATCCAGCTGACCCTCCTTTCTTCCCTGACAATCGGGATCCCGGCCTTCTTCCTGGCCCTGGAGCCCAACCGGGAGCGGGTTCAGGGCAACTTCCTGAAAACGGTGCTCAAGACGGCGGCGCCGGGCGGCGTCGGGGTGGCGGTCAGCGCAATCCTGGCTTCGGCGCTGACGATCTTCGGCCTGAGCTGGCAGGACTGCTCCACCGTGGCGGTGCTGGCGGCGGCGACCATCGGTCTGGCCGAGCTGGCCATGGTCTGCTGGCCGCTGACCTGGCTGCGGGCGGCGGTGCTGGCCCTGATGACCGCGGCGCTGACGGTGGTCTGCCTGCGTTTCCGTTCGGTCTTCTTCCTGACCGTCTACACCATGCCGGACCAGAGCTGGATCGCCCTGGGCGTCGTGCTCGCGGTCGGCTTTGCCGCGATGTTCCTGACGCCGCTGATGTTCCGGCTGTACGAAAAATGGCGGGAAAAGCGCCTTCAGGCAAAGAAAGCATAAACTCAGGGGCTGATGCGTCGCATCAGCCCCTGAAACATTTATTCGGCTTTGGTCTCACAGCCTTTGCACAGGTGGCAGGCGCACCAGTGATCGGGGCCGACCTGCTTAAGCTGCGGGATCTCCTCAGAGCAGATGGGCTTTGCCATCGGGCAGCGGGTGTGGAAACAGCAGCCGGACGGGGGATTGGCGGGGGAAGGGACATCCCCGGTCAGAGGGATCTTTTCACATTCGGTTTCGCCGGGCAGCTTTGGGATGGCGGAGATCAGGGCCTGGGTATAGGGGTTCATCGGGTTTTCGTACAGGGAGCGCTTGTCCGCCAGCTCCATCATGTGGCCCAGGTACATGACGCCGACCCGGTCGGAAATGTGCTTGACGACGGAAAGGTCGTGGCTGATAAAGATATAGGAGAGGCCGAGCCTGTTCTGCAGTTCCTTGAGCAGGTTGATGATCTTCGCCTGGATGGAGACGTCCAGGGCGGAGACGGGCTCGTCACAGATGACCAGCCTGGGCTGCAGGACGATCGCCCGGGCGATGCCGATGCGCTGCCGCTGCCCGCCGGAAAATTCGTGAGGATAGCGGTCCAGATAGTCCAGGTTGAGGCCGGTCTGTTCCATGACCTCCATGATGCGGTCGTCCCGCTCTTTTTTATTCGGGTAGGTATGGTCGATGTCGAGGTTTTCCCCGATGATGTCCCTGACGGTCATGCGCGGGTTCAGGGAGGCGTAAGGATCCTGGAAGATCAGCTTCATCTTCCGGCGCGCCTGCTTGAGGGCGCTGCCCTGCAGGGCGGTAAAGTCCTCCCCTTCCAGGAGGATCTTCCCGGCAGTCGGTTCGATCAGGCGCAGGATGGTTTTGCCCATCGTGCTCTTGCCGCAGCCGCTTTCGCCGACGATGCCGATGGTTTCGCCGTGGCGCAGGGTGAAGCTGATGTCGTCCACCGCTTTGACCTGGCCTTTGGCCCGGGAAAACATGCCCGTTTTCATCGAGTAGTATTTTTTCAGGTGTTCCACCTGAAGCAGCGGGGCCTCGCTCACGGCTGACCCTCCTTCCATTCTTGTGTGAAGCGGAAGCATCTCACCTGGTGCCCGGGAGCGCACTCCGTAAGGCCGGGCCGTTTCTGCCGGCACAGGTCGGTGGCGTAGGGGCAGCGGGGAGAAAACAGGCAGCCTTCCGGCAGCTCGTAGAGCATGGGGACGGAGCCGGGAATCACATGCAGCTCTTCTTCCTCTTTGTCCAGCGAGGGGATAGAGGCGATCAGGCCGGAGGTGTAGGGGTGGGATGGGTTGGAAAACAGCTCGTCCGTTCCGGCGTATTCCACGACCTGGCCGGCATACATGACCAGCACGGTATCGGACATCTCGTTGATGACGCCCATATCATGGGTGATCATCATGACGGAGGTACCCGTTTCTTCTTTGAGCCGGTTGATCAGTTCCAGGATCTGGGCCTGCACCGTCACGTCCAGCGCGGTGGTCGGCTCGTCGCAGATCAGCAGGGCGGGCTTGCAGGAAAGGGCCATGGCGATCATGATCCGCTGGCGCATGCCGCCGGACAGCTGGTGGGGGCAGGAGGCGTAGATCTTTTCCGGCATGGGAATGCCGACCAGGCTGATCATCCGGAGGGCCCGCTGTTTCGCTTCTTCTTTGCTGACGCTTTCGTGGGCGAGGATGGCTTCCGTCAGCTGTCTGCCGATGGTCAGCACGGGATTCAGACTCGTCATCGGCTCCTGGAAGATCATCGCGATGCCCTTGCCGCGGACGGCGCGCATCTCCTTCTTGCTGAGCTTCGTCAGGTCCTTCCCGTCAAAAATGATGCTGCCGCCCACGATTTTTCCGGGCGGGGAGGGAAACAGGTGCATCACGCACAGGGAGGTCATCGATTTGCCGCAGCCGGATTCGCCGACGATGCCGAGGGTCCTGCCCTTTTCCACCTGAAAGCTGACGTGGTTGACGGCCGGCAGCTCGCCCTGATCGGTGAAGAAACTCATGGACAGGTCCTTCACGTCGAGAATGATTTCACTCAAGGTAAAAAACTCCTTTCAGGCTGTCAGCTGCGCAGTTTGGGATCCAGCGCGTCGCGCAGGCCGTCGCCCAGAAGGTTGAAGGCCAGCACGCAGATGATGATGGCAAAACCGGGGAAAAGGCTGTAATAGGCGTATTTCCGGATATACTGCTGGGCGTAGGAAATCATCGCACCCCAGGAAGCAGTGGGCGGGGAGACGCCGAGGCCCAGGAAGCTCAGAGAGGCTTCTGAAAGAATGGCCCTCGGGATGCCCATCGTGATCGTGATGATCAGGGTGGGGACGCAGTTGGGCAGCAGATGCTTGATGATGATCCGCCAGCCGGAGCCGCCCCCGACGATGCAGGCTTGGATGTATTCGCTGTTTTTGAGCCGCATCACCTCGCCGCGGATCAGCCTGGCCGTCGATGTCCAGCCCAGCAGGCCCAGGGCGATGTACAGGTTGACAAGGCCCGGCCCCAGGATGAACATGACGGCGATGGCGAACAGCAGGAAGGGGAAGGAAGAAAATACCTGAATGATAAAGGACAGCACAGAGTCCACCTTCCCGCCGTAATAGCCCGCGCAGACCCCGATGAAATACCCCAGGAAAGAGGCGATCAGCTGGGAAATGATGCCCACGGACAGGGAGATCCGGCACCCGTAGAAGACACGGGTCAGGATGTCCCGGCCGTACTCGTCCGTCCCGAAGGGATGCGCCCAGCTGGGGCTCTGGAAACGGTTGCGCACATCGTTCAGGTTGGGATTGTAGGGGGTCAGCCAGGGAGCGAAGACCGCGATCAGGATCAGCAGGATCACGATGCCCAGACAGAACATGGCCAGCTTGTTTCTCCGGAGGATGGCGAAAGAAACCCGGTAGTAAGACTGGCTGTTGGTTTTTTTCTTTTCCTTACTCATGCGAGTCCCCTCCTCCCAGGCGGATTCTCGGATCGACTACGCCGTACAGCAGGTCGACGATCAGGTAGACCAGTACGCAGATGAAAGCGATGTACATGACGCCGCCCTGCACCAGCGGCAGGTCGCGCTGGCCGATGGCGTCCACCATCAGCTTGCCGATGCCGCTGATCTGGAACACCGATTCGATCAGCATGGAGCCGGTCAGGATATTGCCAAGGTCCGTTCCGGCCACGGTGATCACCGGGATCAGGGCGTTGCGGAACGTGTGCCGCATCACGATCAGCCAGTCGCTCAGGCCCTTGGCTTCCGCCGTGCGGATATAATCCTGCTTGGTCACTTCCAGCATGGAGTTGCGGGTGATCCTGGCGATGGAGGCGGCGTAGCGGGTCCCCAGGGCGACGGCCGGCAGGACGTAGTAGCTGAAATCCTTGGCGCCGGAGATAGGGAACCACTTGAGGGTCAGGCCGAAGACGATCTGCAGGATGATGGCCACCCAGAAGTTGGGGGCGGAAATGCCGCCCACGGCGAGGATCATCAGCAACTTGTCGATCCATTTGTTGTGGAAAACCGCTGCCAGAATGCCGAAGACCAGACCGATCGCGACCGCCAGCAGGTAGGCGAACAGGGCCAGCCGGATTGTGTAACCGAAGGAGATCATCAGCAGTTCCATGACCGGCCGGTGCTGGAAATAAGAGGTGCCGAAGTCCCCGTGCAGCATGTTTCCCACCCAGTTCAGGTACTGGCGCCAGACCGGCTGATCCAGCCCCATCTGCTGGCGGACCTGCTCAATGGCGTCCTGTGTGGCGAGGTCTCCCAGCATGATCTGCACCGGATCCCCCGGAACGATGTTCAGGATAAAAAACGTGATCAGGGAAATCGCCAGGATGACGCCGATCGCCTGCAGCACGCGCCGGACGAGATAATTGACCATGTAATCCCTCCCAGGGAAGCGTGGTATTCCGAAAACAGAAGGCAGGCGCAATGGCGGAATCACGCCGTCCATTGTGCCTGCCGTTCGGAAAGATCAGATGTTACTTCTGAGCGTTGTAGATATCCATGTCGAAATCGACATCATAGGCGACGTGATAGATCAGATTGCCGACGGTGAAGTTCGTCACATAATCCTGCGCGGCGAACACGCCGTAGGGATAGTACAGCGGGATTCCGCCGTAATCCACGCGGCTCAGGATGTCGTCCGCCTGCTCGTACAGCTTCTGGCGCTCCGCGTCATCCGTAGAGAAGCGGGCGGCGTCCATCAGGGCGTCGAACTCGGGGCTGTTGTAGAAGCAGGACTTGCCGGGGGAATTGGTGGAGTGGAAGAAAGAGTAGATGTTGTTGTCAGCGTCGGCGTACAGCGGGAACCAGCCCATGAGCAGACACTGCACGTTGCCGGCGGCGCGCTCGCTGGACCAGACGGCGGCGTCCACGACTTCGATGTTCATCGTGATGCCCACCTGAGCCAGGTCGCTCTGGATCTGGATCATATCGGGCTGATCCTGGGTGCGGATGGTCGCGGTGATGGTGCAGCCGTCGGCATAGCCGGCTTCCGCCAGCAGGGCTTTGGCTTTATCCAGGTTATGTTCGTAGGGTTCGCGGGCGATGTAGCCCAGCTGGAACTGGTTGATCATGCCGGTGGCGGGTACGGCCAGACCGTTCTCCACGAATTCGCAGATCAGGTCGCGGTCGATCGCCAGGGAGATCGCTTCGCGGACGCGGACATCGGCCAGCGGGTTCTTTTCGCCCTTGAAGGTTTCGCTGACGTTCGTGTTGAAGAAGTAGGTGCCCAGCTTGGAGAAGTGGTGGCACTTTTCTTCCATTTCGGTGCCCAGGTACTGCAGGTACAGGGAGGAGGTGACGTCGCACAGATCGATGTCGCCGTTTTCAAAGGCCATCAGCTTGGTGTTGTTGTTGTCGTAGAAGATGATGTCGATCTCGTCAAAGTGCGGTTCGCTGCCCCAGTAGTTGGTGTTCTTGACCAGCACGTTGCCGGTGGCGTCGGAGCTCTTGAGGATGTAGGGACCGGTGCCGATCAGGGTCTTGACGCCCCAGTCGCTGCCGGCAGCTTCGCAGGCTTCGCGCGGGAAGATCGCGGAATAGATGATGCCCAGGTTCTTGTAGAAGCAGGAGAAGGGCTGGGTCAGGGTGAATTTGAAGGTGTAATCGTCCACCGCTTCAAAGCCGGCCAGCTCAGTCGCTTCTCCCTTGATCATTTCCTTGGCGCCAACGATCATGTCATACATATAGGTGGATTTGGCGAGCGTTTCCGGCTTGAACATGCGTTCGAAGGTGAACTTGACGTCGTCCGTGGTCAGGTCCGTCCCGTCGGAGAACTTGACGCCCTGGCGGAGCTTGAAGGTGTAAACCAGGCCGTCGTCGGAAATCTCCGGGAAGTCCTCGGCCAGCAGGGGGATCAGCTCGTTCTGGTCATTCCAGTAGTAGAGGGGCTCCACCACGCAGTCTTCGGTCGTGGTCGCGCCGGAGTTGGTATTCGTCTGCGGGTCGTAGCCGACCTTGGCATCCATCTGGCCGAAGCGCAGGACTTTGCCTTCCGCGCCGGCCACAGCCGTCAGGGACAGGAGCATCACGGCTGCAACCAATAAGGTGAGCAGTTTCTTCATAAAGATGATTCCTCCTTGATAAAAAATGGAAACAGCATCCGCTGCCGATAATGAGAGATTATACAGTATACGGCAGGATAAGTCAAACATGAACGCGGGGATTATGCTGCGTGCAGGCTGTTTTCTTTTTGTATTTCTGTATGATTGTATGCCTGCATTTACGAACGGTTGTTCCCGCAGGAACGGGGTTCACTGCCCGGTGATGTAGGCCAGGGTCAGGTCGTAGACATTGCGCAGTCCGTCGATGTGCGTGCGCTCGTAGCCGTGGCTGTTCAGGGTGCCCGGGCCGATACCGGCGTGGCGGATGTCATAGCCGGCGGTCACGGAGGCGTCCCCGTCGGTTCCGTAATGGGGGGTGAACACATCCATCACATAGTCCACATGGTTCCGGATCGCCGCCGCGCGCAGCTCGTTGGCAAACTCGTAGTGGTAGGGGAAGCGGGAGTCCTTGCAGAAGATGGTCACCTTCTGCTCGTCGGACGTCTGGTCCGGGCCGGTCGGCGCGATGTCGATGGCCAGGATATCCTTGACGCCGGCGGGCAGGTAGGTGGTGCCGTGGCCGATCTCCTCATACATGGCGAAATAGGCCAGCACCCGGCGGTTCAGCCGGAGGTTCTGCTCTTTAACGGTCTTCATGACGGCCAGCAGGACGGCGGCGCAGGCCTTGTCGTCCACAAAGCGGGACTTGATGTAGCCGCCGGACATGGTGAAGCGGGGCTCCAGGGCGATCATATCGCCGGTCTCGATCCCCAGGCGCCGGGTATCTTCGGCCGTTTTGACCGGCAGGTCCAGCACGACGCAGATGTTCTTGCGGTAATCCGGCCCGTCGACCCTCAGCTCTTCCTCCGTCACGTGAACGGAGCCCGGGGTGCGGCAGACGGAGCCGGTGTACACCTGGCCGTCCCGGGTATAGACGCGGACATTTTCCATCAGGCAGTAGAAGGGATACAGGCCGCCGACCCGGCAGACGTTCAGTGTCCCGTCCTTGTTGATCCGCCGCACCATCAGGCCGATGTCGTCCAGATGGGCGGTGACGGCCAGGTCGTTTCCCTCCCCGCCGAGGTCCGCGATCACGCCGCCCTTGTGGGTCACTTCCATCGGGAAGCCGAGCCGTTCGATCTCCCCGCAGACGTAATCCTGGATCTCCCGGAACTGGCCGGTCGTGCTGTCGATGGCTAGGAGCTTCTGAAACTGATCCAGACAGTATTTTTCGTCAAAGCTGCTCATGATGATACTCCTTCCCGCTCCCCAGGCGGCGCAGCCTGAAGAACCGTCAAACAATCAACAATCTGAACCGATTCTATCACAGAGTTTTTCAGCCTGTCAATGATACGTCAGCCCCAGCATGGTGATGTCGTCAAACTGCTCGGCTTTTCCGGCAAAGTTGCGGATATCCTGCAGCACGTCTTCCAGCGCCCATTCCTGGCTGACGTTCCTGAGCCGGTTCAGCCGATCCGCCAGCCGTTCCAGCCCATAGGCTTCTTCCTTTTCGTTGATGGCTTCGGGAACCCCGTCCGTATAGACAAAAAGGCGGTCGCCCGGATGGAGCTGAAGCTGGTATTCACTGAGCGGTATGCCTTTCATGACGGCCAGCGCCAGGCTGTGCTTGTCTTTGAGCACTTCATAGTCCCCGCCCGCGCGCATCAGCAGCGGGTATTCATGCCCGGCGTTGGAGCACTGCATCAGTCCGGTTGTCAGGTTCAGGATCCCGACCCAGACGGTCACAAACATGTCTGCGTCGTTTCCTTCGCAGAGGGTATGGTTGACCTTCTCAAGGAGCTGGGCCGGCCCAAGGCCGCTTCGGGTATAGTATTTGATGGCGGTTTTCGCCCGCATCATGAACAGGGAGGCGGGAACGCCCTTGCCGCTGACGTCGGCAATCACCAGACAGAGATGATCCTTGTTGATGTAGAAGAAATCATAGAAGTCTCCGCCCACGGTCTTCGCGGGCGTCATGAGGGCGAAAAGATCGATGCCCTCCGTGGGCAGTCTGAAATTTTTCGGCAGGGCGGAATCCTGAATCGTGGCGGCCAGCTTCAGCTCATCCCGCATATGCTGCTCCGCCGCGTCGATATATCCCCGGAGCGATGTGACGGTTTTGTTGATATCGTCGCTCAGCTCCGCGAATTCCGCGCTGCTGCGCACCCAGACGGTTTCGTTCAGGTCGCCGCCGGTGATCTTCCGCAGGGATGCGTTCACCCGGTGCAGGTTCCTGACGACCAGCCGGTCGGCCAGCATGGCGATCAGCATATAGAGAACGGTGAACAGCAGGATATCCGACAGCGTGTTTTCATAAATCTGCGAGTCCCGGGCAGAATAGACCGTGTCCATCTCCCGGAGCAGTACCAGCAGCCGTTCGCTGCTCAGGGGAATGACCTTGGCCAGCAGCTCCGTGTCCGAAAGCCAGGGGAGTCTCAGTTTGACAGGAGCTTTATCCTGAATGCCGAGGAACTTTTCCATGTCTTCCGGCGGTACGGTGTTTTCCATGGGGGGAATGTCCCGGCGGAAATGGACGGCCGCTCCTGTTTCCTTATCCACGATGCACAGCAGCATGGACGGATTGCCCGTGTCGGTCAGAGAATCCGCCAGCTTGTCCATATCCCTGGTTTGCTGATAAAATGCTTTTTTCTCGTAGGCGATGGAGTTCAGTTCATTCTCCACGCTTTCGTTGACGAGCCTGGTCTGCAGGTTGTAGCTGACGACGAAGTTGAAAGCAAACAGTATGATGGTCACGCCCAGCAGGGCCCGTTGGAACAGCACCGTGAGCGGAATCTCTTCCGCTTCATGCCAAAGACCCAGGTCTGTCTTGTCGCCGGCCAGCTTCATGACCACCGCCGAGCACAGCGCCAGCCCGAACGCCGTGAAAATGATCATCGGGACAGCGGCCGTCCGTACCACGATATAGGCCAGGTACAGCGAGGAGCGGTTTGTAAACAGAATCGCGTACATATGGAAGACTTCCGTTACGGCGCCCAGAAAGAAAGCCTGGGTGGCCGGCGGCCGTTTGTTCTGATAAATCCTTTTTTTCATGACGGCGGAGAGCAGACCGGCCAGGAAGGTGCTCATGCCGCAGGCAAGCTCCGTGAACGTGCCGATGCCCCAGAGCTCTCCGGCCGCAAACCGTTCCGCGCCGCCGATCGTGCCGGCGATAATGCCGGAGACGGGGCTGAAAAACAGTCCCGCCGCCAGCGGCCCGACGTCCCGGACGTTCAGGATCAGAAGATCCTCCACATGAACGCCGGAATGATTCGCGGCTACGGAGCATGCCCCGTAGATCAGGCCGATGATGATTTTTTTTGCGCCCGTATGCGTTTTATTGGCCCAGAAAAACCGCCACAGCAGGCCGGTCATCAGCACATAGCCCGCTGTCGCTGCGGCCATTCTCAGAATGTCTGCAAATGCCATGAGTTTCCCTTCTTTACTGCCGAGAGTCAACGTTCAGACATTCAATTATACCATCCGCAGCGTGATTCTTCAAACCCATTTTTCGCAGAGTGTGTCCGGCTGCCGGACAGAACACGAAAAAAACACAATAAACGGCGATTCCGCGCCGGCTGCCGGAATTGCCGGATTGTATTCCTGGTTTGTTATCTGTTATAATAATCTGTGAAAAAACGGAACAGTCTCCGGAAAAAGGGGAGCGGGATATGGAACGGGATCAGCTGATTTACAGGACCTATGTGGAAATCCTGCGGCGCGAGCTGATCAGCGCGATGGGATGTACGGAGCCCATTGCCCTGGCCTACTGCGCGGCTTCGGCGCGCGCGGTTCTGGGAAAGCTGCCGGACAGAATCCTGGTGGAGGCGAGCGGCAACATCATCAAGAACGTCAAAAGCGTTGTCGTTCCGAACACCGGGGGCCGCCGGGGCATCCCGGCTGCGGCCTGCATCGGTGTCCTGGGCGGGGATGAGCACGCCGGCCTGGAGGTGATCTCCCGCGTTACGGAGGAAATCAGGGAGAAACTCGGACCGTACATGGAAAAGACCCGCACGGAGGTCAGGCCGCTTCTGTCCGACTGTCCGCTGGACATGATCGTCACTGTATACAGCGGATCTGACTGGGCGAAAGTGCGGATCGCGGGTGAGCACACCCATATCGTGCGGATCGAACGGGACGGGGAAGTCCTGCTCGACAGGGCCGTCCCGGCCGGGAAAGACCCGGGAGAACACGACGGAAACCTGCCGGATTATACGCTGCTTACCGTGGAGAAAATCTGCTGGTTCGCCGATACCTGCAGCCTGGACGACGTACGGCCCATGCTGGACCGGCAGATCGCTTACAATACCGCCATCGCGGAAGAAGGGCTGCGTCACGATTACGGCGCGAACATCGGCAAAGTGCTGCTGAAGACAGACGGCAGCCTGCGGACGCGGGCCAGGGCGTACGCGGCGGCGGGTTCGGACGCCCGCATGAACGGGTCGGCCCTCCCGGTCGTCATCTGTTCGGGGAGCGGCAACCAGGGGCTGACCGCTTCACTGCCGGTCATCGTGTATGCGGAGGGCCTCCGTACGGGCCGGGACAGGCTGTACCGCGCCCTGCTGGTCTCGAACCTGGTCACCCTGCACTGCAAGACCGGGATCGGCCGGCTGTCCGCCTACTGCGGCGCGGTCAGCGCCGGTGCCGGTGCCGGGGCGGGCATTGCCTATCTTCAGGGCGGCAGCGAGAAGGATGTCGCCCATACGATCGTCAACGCCCTGGCCATCACCTCCGGCATCGTCTGCGACGGAGCAAAGTCGTCCTGCGCCGCCAAGATCGCCATGGCCGTTGAAACAGGCATTTTCGGCTACGAGATGTATAAAAACGGCCAGCAGTTCTACGGCGGGGACGGCCTGGTGGTCAAGGGGGTGGAAAAATCCATCGCCAATTTTGCCCGCCTGGCCCGGGTCGGCATGCGGGAAACGGACCATGAAATCATTCTGATGATGACCGAACAAAACTGAAGGCGAAAGAGGAGACAGTCCGGCAAAGGTTTTGAGGACCCTGCCCGCGCGTCTGCCGACGGGCCCGGCCCTCTCCGGCGGGGAATTATTTACATCAGGGGCTTTATTCCGCGGCAGAAATGTTGTATAATTGAATTATCCTGGGGCCGAGGTGAAGGTATGCAGTCTGTTTGGAACGCGTTGGACAATTTCTGGTGGAACATGACCCATCTCCTGACCCTGACCGACGTGCTGGATATTCTGATCATCGCGGTGCTTTTGTATCAGCTGGTCATCCTGACCAAGCAGACGCCCGCCATCCAGGTGCTCAAAGGCCTGGCGGTTCTGCTGGTTGTCCGCTATTTCAGCGAACTGATCCACCTGAATACGGTCAGCAGCCTGATCAACGCGGTGCTGAGCAATACGGCGCTGCTGATCATTGTGCTGTTTCAGCAGGAATTCAGGAAGATCCTGGCCCAGCTGGGCCGCGGGGCGGGGCTGGAGCATGCCCTGTCCAATACCTCGGAAAACCAGCGGATCATCAATGAAATCACCCAGTGCTGCCTGCGCCTGTCCCGCCGCAGGGTCGGCGCGCTGATCGTGTTTGAGCAGAAGACCGGCCTCAAGGAAGTGATCGAAACCGGCACCCAGCTGGACGCCGCCATCTCCGCGCCGCTGCTGGAGAATATCTTTGAGCCGAATACGCCACTGCACGACGGGGCGGTCATCATCCGCGGCCAGCGGATCGTGTCGGCCGCCTGCGTGCTGACGCTGAGCGAATCCAACGCCCTGTCCAGGGAACTGGGTACCCGGCACCGGGCCGCCCTGGGCATCAGCGAAAGCACTGATGCGGTGACCATCATCGTTTCCGAGGAAACGGGGACGATCTCGATGACGCAGGACGGGCGCATGACGCGCCACCTGAACGCCGAATCCCTGCATGACGCGCTGAACGGGCTGTATACGGAAGAAGCTTCGCCGCTCAAAAAACTGCTGAGCCATTTGCCGCTGAGGAGGAAACGCCAGGGTGTCCAATGAAGTCAAGACGCCGCGCAGCGTCAGGAATCAGAAACCGTCTTCTCCCGCCGCCCGGCGTATCCTGAAAGGGCTGCTTCACAACTGGGGGTGGAAGCTGGCCTGCCTGGCGGTGGCCGTCGGCTTGTGGGCCAATCTGATGGCGACCAACAAAACCCTGCTGCGGCCCAAAGAGTTTACCGGCGTTTCCGTCACAGTTTCGGATACGGCCAAAGAATCGCTGAAATCAAGGGGATTCGTGGTGGTGTCCGGCCTGGAGGAAGACAGGCTGAGCGGTTTTACCCTGCGGGCCGATGTGCCGATGCAGAATTACCAGGCGGTCAGGGCGGAGAGCTTCAGCCCCCGCGTGAACCTGGGCAAAATCACTTCTGCCGGGGTGCAGAAAGTGCCGGTGGAGACGACGCCCGCATCGACGACCACCATCACCCCGTCAGAGATCGAGATCGAGGTCGAGGAATACGTCACCCGCAGCCGGATCCCCGTCGGGATCAGCTACAGCGGTACGAGGTCCGATCAGTTCTATTACCCGGCTGCCGTCTGCGATCCGCTGTATATCACCATCGCCGGCCCCAAGTCGCTTGTTTCGGACGTCGCGCGCTGTCTGGTGGATTTTGACCGCGGCCTGCTTCCCCTGACCACGGACACCAAAAAGATTGCCGTCACTTCTTTCCGCCTGGTGGACCAGCGGGGGGAAGAGATCCCTCGGGATATGATCAAAATCACCCCCCTGAGCAGCGGCACCGCGATCGATTCCATCATCGTGGAACAGGAAATGTACGCCTACCAGCAGCTGGAAATCAGCACGGAGGACGCCGTTGTGGGCCGGCCGGCGGAGGGATACCGGGTCCGTTCGGTCTCGTTTTCGCCCGCGTGGGTGGACGTCGCCCCCGAAGATCCCGAGACGGATCTGACCGGCGTCAGGATTTTTGCCGCCAGTCCCATCGATATCTCCGGCATCTCCCTGACGCAGGATTACCGTGTGGACCTGAGCCGTCCGACAGAAGCGAAAATCAAGCACATGAAGACGGAAATCACGTGGATGACCGTGGAAATCGAGCCGCTCGCGGACCCGGCCGGGCAGGAGAAAAGCCCCGCTGCCCCGGCATCGCCTGAAGCGGAGGCGAAGGAAGAATGAATTCCTTTGCCAGAGGCCTTTTTCAGCTGCTGATCGGCTGGGTGCGCAGTCTGACGGCCCTGTGGGACGGCGACTGGACCAGGATGGACAGCTTTTTTGACTGGCTGACCCGGCACTGGCTGTCGCTTTCGCTGGTGCTGATCCTGATCGGCTCAACCGCGGATATCCTGATCTGGCTGCTGCGCTGGCGGCCTGATATCGCCTGGCGGAGAAGGTGGAAACGGCTCCGCAATTTTTCCGTGAGCAGCCTGCTGCACGAGGTCCGCTTTCACCGGGGCTATGACCAGGACAACACGCAGATCATGGAGGCAGCCCTCCCGATCCTCAGCGAAGCGCCGGCTGCTGAACCGGCTCCGTTTGAGCGGCAGGAACCTGTCCGCCCGGTGGATGTGCTGGAAGAGCGGGAACAGCTGGAGGCGGATCTGGGCGTACCCCGGCAGGGCCGGGCGGAGGAACTCCCGGCCGAGGAAGAGGCAGCCGTACCGGCAAGGCGCCGCCGGGGCGACAAATACCGCTCCGGACTGCGCGGCGCTGTGCGGAAGGTCCGGAAACGCCTGCGGGAAGACGAAGAAGACGAATACGAGCCGGATGTTCTGCCCCCCATCATGAGCAAGGAAGAAGCGTTCCGCGCCCCCGTGTATCCGGGCGGACAGCGCGGCAGAAGCGATGTGCAGCCTGGAGGGAAGGATTCTTGACCCTGAAAAACGAATTTGTAGCCATGATCGCCGGGCAGCTTGGAGAAGAGCTGCCCGCTTTTCTCAAAGCGATGGAAGAACCACCGGTCCGCGGCCTGCGGGTCAGCCGCCGCCTGCCGCCGGCGGATCTGCCGGATCTGCTCGGCCCGGTGCCCTGGGCGGTGTCGGGGTTTTACCTGTCTTCCGGTTCGGGGCTGGGGCAGACGCCCGCGCATGAGGCCGGCGCCTTTTACATCCAGGAACCGTCCGCGATGGCTGCTGCGGAAGCGCTGTCGCCCGGGCCTGCGGACACCGTGCTGGATCTCTGCGCGGCGCCCGGCGGCAAGTCGACCCAGCTGTCGGAAAAGCTGACCGGCGGGACGCTGATCGCCAATGAGATCCATCCTGCCCGCGCGAGGATTCTTTCTTCCAATATCGAGCGGATGGGCTGCGCCAATACGATCGTCACCAGCGCGTCCCCGGAAAGGCTCTGCGCCGTCTGGCCGGAGATGTTTGACGCCATCCTGGTGGACGCTCCGTGCTCCGGGGAAGGCATGTTCCGCAAAAATCCGGAAGCTGCCGAGGAATGGCAGCCCGCTTCCCCGGCCGGCTGCGCCGAAAGGCAGCGGGAAATCCTGGAGTGCGCGGCGCGGATGCTCCGGCCCGGCGGCCGGCTGGCCTACAGCACCTGCACGTTCAACCGCCTGGAAAACGACGGCCAGATCGATTCGTTCCTGTCCCGCCATCCGGAGTTTGAAGCGGTGCCCTTCGCCCTGCCCGGCCTGCCCGCGGCGCCGGACGGCGTTCTTCATCTCTGGCCGCACCGGGTCAGGGGGGAAGGGCATTTTGTCGCCCTGCTCCGCAGGAAGGAAGGCACATGGCGCAGGCCCGTTTCCGCGCCGCTTCCGCTTCCCGGGCGGGATCTGCTGGCCGCCGTGCGGGAGGCCCTGTCCGCCGTCGCGCAGGACATGGAGTCCGTCATGCCGGACGGGCTGTTCGGCGATCTGCTGGTGCGCATGCCTTCTTTCATCCCCCCGCTGCGCGGTATCCAGGTGCTGCGGGCCGGGCTGGCCGTCGGCCGTCTGCGCGGGAAAATTTTTGTGCCTGACCATGCCCTGTCCAGGGTATGCAGGGCGAAAACGACATTTCCGGTTACTGAACGGGAAGCGTTTTCCTACCTCCGCGGAGAAACCCTGCCGGCGGCGGACAGCGCTGTCCGCGGTTTCGGCACGGTTACGCTGGACGGGCTGCCGCTGGGCTGGGGAAAGGCCTCGGACGGGCAGATCAAAAATCACTATCCCAAAGGACTGAGAAAGCCATGAGCGAGCACGAGGGACACCGGGACAGGCTGCGCAGCCGTTTTCAGAAGGACGGCAACATGACAGGCTTTGCGCCCCACGAGGCGCTGGAGCTGCTGCTGACCTACGCGATTCCGCGGAAAGACGTCAATCCCATCGCACACAGCCTGATCGATCATTTCGGCAGCCTGCACGCCGTGCTGGAGGCCCGCCAGGAGGAGCTGACCGCGGTCCGGGACATCGGCCCCGGCGCCGCCATGCTGATCCGCATGATGCTGCCGCTCTTCCGCCTGTATGAAAACGACCGCCTGGCCGAACGGAAAACGCTGTCCAGCTACCGGGAAGCCAGGGATTACTGCGCCTCGCTGTTCCGGGGCGTGACGGACGAACGCTTTTATCTGGTCAGCCTGGACGCCAGGCTCAGAATCATCTCCGCCCAGGTGATCGCGGAAGGAACGGTCGATGAAGTGGCGGTCTATCCGCGCCAGGTGCTGAGCCTGCTGCTTCGGCAGAACGCCCAGGGCGCCCTGCTGACCCACAACCATCCCGGACAGAGCTCCGAACCCTCCCGGGAAGATCTCGATATGACCCGGCTGCTCGGCGATGTGATGGAGAAGGTGGGGATCCGCCTGTTTGACCATGTGATCTGCGGGGCGGACGGCACCTACAGCTTTGCCCAGCACCGCCTGCTGGGGGAAAAGGAAGGAGCTTCATGCTGAAGAAAATGATCAAATGTCTGATGATCCTGGTATCCCTGGGCATTCTGAGCTATATCGGGCTGTTTGCCTACGTATGCATCGCTGAAAAAACGGTGCCGCAGCCCGGAGAGACTGACCTGATCATCGTCCTGGGCGCCCAGGTGAAGCCGGACGGGACGCCGAGCGTTCAGCTTGCCTACCGCCTGGAAACGGCCTTGTCCGCTTACCTGGCCCATCCCCAGACGATCGTCTGCTGCGGCGGAAAAGCCGGCCAGGAGCCGGAAGCCGAGGGCACGGTCATGCGGGCCTGGCTGATCGCCCGCGGCGTGCCGGAAGGGGACGTGCTGGCGGAAACGGCCTCCGGCAGCACGAAGGAAAATTTCAGAAACGCCCTGGCGATGCTGCCGGAGCCGCCCCGGGAAGTCCTCGTGGTGACCAGCGATTATCACCTCCCCCGGGCCATGGCGATCGCCCGGGACCTGGGGCTTTCCGTATCCGGGGCCGCAGCGCCGACATTGCCGGAATACTGGCTCAAAAACCGCGCCAGGGAAGCTCTCAGCTGGGGAAAATACCTGCTGGAAAAACTAGTTGGGAAATAGACGCGGGGAACGGCCGGGTCAGGCGCAGGACGGTATACAGAAAGCAAAAATGATTCATGGTCTGTTTTTGCCTCATTTTTTCCGGGAATCCATTGACAGATCCTTCCTGCCGACCGTATATATATGAGGGGCGCGGAAAAACGATTGGAGAAAAGAGGGAGAACATATGATTAAGAAAACACTGATTCTTGTCCTGGTGACGCTGGCGCTGTGCCTCGGCGCCGCGGCAGCTGAAGAAAACGGGATCCTGGGCAGGCCCTTCCCGAATTTTACGGTGACAGACACCCAGGGGAACACCTTTGCGCTTTCCGAAAAGCTTCAGGATCATGAGGCTGTCCTGATCAACATCTGGGCGACATGGTGCCGTCCGTGCGAGTCTGAAATGGGCAGCCTGAACGAGGCATATCACCAATACGGAGACCGCGTGGCCTTCATTGCCCTGTCTACCGGTCCGAATGATACTGCGGAAACGATCGAGGCATACCGTCAGGCGCATGGGCTTGACTTTCCCATGGGACGCGATGAAGGCGCGTCGCTGTTCCGGTATACCGGCGGCACAGGGATTCCCGCGACGGTGATCGTGGACCGCTTCGGAAATGCGGCTTTCCTGCGGGTGGGAGCCTTCTGGGGCACCTGGCAGGTGTCGCGTCTGATCGAATCCTTCCTGGGGGAAGGCTACACGGAAACCGCCGTGCTGACAGAGATCCCCGCCGACAGTTCCACCCGCGCGCTGCCGGTTTCGGCGGCGACCGGGATACAGGTGGAAAACGAAGGCGCCAGGCCGGTCCTCTTCCGGGTTGAAGGGAGATCCGAACCGCTGCAGGCCTGTGTGATCAATGATGATACAGCCCGCCTGGTCCTGAAAGCCGCGGCTTCCGATCATCCCGAATCCATGATCTGCTATGATTACAGGATTCTGTCCTACCGGGAGCTTCAGGATCTAGCGGACCCAGAGAACGGCGTTTACGTGTATGATTCGCCGATGCCCGGCGCGCAGGAGAATAAGCACTATACGGTGATCATGCTGGCGGACAGGGAAGGCAATATCCTGAAGCAGCTTTACCTGATCGCCGGGGACGAATATGTGGAGGAACTGGCGGAGGATCTGCGCGGCAGTGGCTATCAGGTCAGCTGGGAATATGCAGGCTCCGAGCCGGAGAAGGACGCTGCGCCGAATGCCTATACCCTTCATTTCATCGACCAGAACGGTTCTCCTGTGCCGGGCGTGTTTGTCAACTTCTGCACGGATACCGCCTGTTCCATGCAGATATCCGATGAAACCGGAACGGTCAGCTTTGGCGGAACGCCGGACGCATATCACGTGCAGCTGCTTCAGGCGCCGGAAGGCTTCAGCTTTGATCCGGATTTTGAGATGTATACCGATGCCGTTTACGGGGAATGGGTGCTGCGCATCCGGAAGGACGGCTGATGCTGATCTTTGGTCAGACAGAACCGGCGGAACCCGGGACAAAACGGAATAGCGTGATGGACCGCCCCCGGCCGGGCTTCTGAGAAAGAAGCGCCGCCGGGGGTTTTTCATTTGTCCGGCAAAAAAGGATTTTATTCTTTTTTGTAGTATAGGAAATAATGACCGCCGGCCCCTCCTCCCGGCTGTTCACCTTCAATGATGCAGAATACTATGATATCTCCACTCTTCACTCTTCACTCTTCACTCTGAAAAAAACCTCCTCCGGGGCATGCCGGCCCGTTTTCCGGGCCCTCAGAACCATCCAACCTCACCGCAAGGGAGTGTGTCCAGTGACGGTCAGAGAAGAAATCGAACAGGCGGAAGCGATGTTTCTGTCCCCCTATGCGGTCCGCAGCACCGAAACGCAGGGCCGGGAGCGTCCGATGACGCCCTGCAGCCTGCGGACGGACTTCCAGCGGGACCGGGACCGCATTCTGCACTGCAAAAGCTTCAGGCGCCTCAAGTTCAAGACGCAGGTGTTTATCTCCCCGGAGGGGGACCATTACCGCACCCGGCTTACGCACACGCTGGAGGTGGCCCAGGTAGCCCGGACCATCGCCAGATCCCTGCGACTGAACGAAGACCTGACAGAGGCGATCGCCCTGGGCCATGACCTGGGGCATACCCCCTTCGGCCATATCGGCGAGAGGACGCTCAACGAGCTGTGCGCGGACGGCTTCCGCCACAACGACCAGAGCCTGCGCGTGGTGGAGCGGCTCGAAAACGGGGGCAAAGGCCTGAACCTGACCAAAGAGGTGCGGGACGGCATCGTGCATCACAGCGGAAACCTTCGTCCGATGACGCTGGAAGGCTGCTGCGTGGCCCGGGCGGACCGGATCGCCTACATCAACCACGACATCGACGACGCGCTCCGGGCCGGGGTGCTGAAGGACTATGAGCTGCCGGCCGACTGCCTGAAGGTGCTGGGCAGGACCCATGGGGAGCGCATCGACACCATGATCAGCGATATCGTCGCCGAAAGCCGGGGCTGCCCGGAGATTCGGATGAGCCGGGCCGTGCAGGAGGCGACGGACGCCCTGCGCGCTTTCCTGTTTGAAAAGGTATACAGGGACAGCTGGCGGAAAGCGGAAGAAAGCAAATGCGATCACGTGATCCGCGGCCTGTTCTCCTACTATCTCCGGAATCCCGGCGAAATGCCGCTGGAATATGTCGAAATCTCCTATCAGGAAGGGACGGAGCGCGCCGTGACCGACTTTATTTCCGGCATGACGGACCGTTACGCCGTCCATTGCTACACCGGCCTGTTTCTGCCGGAAGCGTTTTCCAGAGAATAAGACGGCATGAAAAAATGGATGATATGGTATTTACGGATGCCGGACGATCCATAAAGGACCGGGTTGTAAAAATTTGACTGAAAAACCTTCCCGGGCAGGAAAAAAATGAAAAACGGCGAAGATACAAAAGGGTGATGATATGGCCCCGAGACGCTATCCCGCTGCCTGGCTGGACGAGCTGTACGCCAGGGCGGACATTGTTCAGGTCGTTTCTTCTTATGTGCAGCTGAAGCGGAACGGGCGCAGGTACTGGGGGCTGTGTCCTTTCCATCATGAAAAAACACCTTCGTTTTCCGTTTCCCCGGACCTGAACCTGTATTTCTGCTTCGGCTGCAAAACCGGCGGGAACGTAATCCAGTTCCTGATGGAGATGGAGCACCTGACCTACCAGGAAGCCGTGGAGCGCCTGGCGGACCAGCTGCAGATGCCGCTGCCGCAGATGGTGGAGGATCCCGGCTGGGAGGAAAGGCGCAGCCGCCGGGAAAGACTGCTGAACGCCAACCGCGAGGCGGCTGCATGGTATCACAAACTCCTGTGGACGGACGAAGGCAGGAGGATCCTGGATTATTTTTACGGCAGAGGCCTGAATGATAACATCATCCGCCGTTTCGGCCTGGGCGCAAGCCCCAGGGACTGGAACCGCCTGACCCGGGAGCTGGAGAGCCGGGGCTTTACCCGCGACGAACTGATCAGCGCAGGCCTGAGCGCTGCAAAGGAAGGCGGCGAGGCCAGGGATTTCTTCCGGGACAGGGCGATGTTTCCCATCATCGATCAATTCGGGAATGTACTGGCTTTCGGCGGCAGGACGCTGGAAAAAGATCTGCCGCCCAAATATCTGAACACCGGAGATACCCCCGTTTTCAACAAGCGCAAAGGCGTCTTTGCCGCCAACCTCCTGCGCAAGGAAAGGAATCTTTCCCGGGTGCTGCTGGTGGAAGGCTATATGGATGTCGTGGCGCTTGCCCAGGCGGGGATCCGGGGGGCTGCCGCGACCCTGGGCACGTCGCTGACGCCGGAGCAGGCGCAGCTTCTCGGGCGCTTTGCGCCGGAAGTCTGGGTTGCCTACGACGGGGACGAGCCGGGCCAGCATGCCATCGAAAAAGCCCTGGGCATCTTTGAGGAAGCCCGGGTGGCTGTCCGGGTCATCCGTTTCCCGGACGGGCTGGACCCGGATGAATTCATCCGCCAGCGGGGCCTGGACGCCTTTAACGCCCTTCAGCCGATGAGCCCCGTCCGTTACCGCCTGACCAGACTGGCCGCGGCGAGCGACCTGAACAGCGATGAGGGCCGGATCCGGTACGTGAAACAGGCGGCGGAAGAGATGCGCCGGGTCAGGGATCCGGTCGAGCTGGAGGTTTATCTGCGGGACGTCTGCGCCCGTTCCGGCTTTGAGCGCGAGACGGTGATGGCCCAGATCGGCGTGACGGCCGCCAGAGCCGAAACGCAGAAAACGCCCGCGCCGGTCCGGCCGTCCTATCCCCGCCGGGGCGGAGCCCCGCGGGACCCTGCTCTGCCGGCCGAGCGGATGGCGGTCTCCCTGCTGGCAAGCGGTCATATGCCCAAAGAGCTGTTCCGGCTGGAAGACATCCGGGACGGCGGCCTGCGGGCGATCGCAGAGAAGCTGCTGAGCGGCCTGACGCCGGCGATGATCCTGGAGGAAGCCTCCCTGGAAGAAAGGGAGCTGGCTGCTTCGGTTTTCGCCGAGCAGACCTTCCAGCAGGAGGAGGACGCGCTGACGGTCGCGGCGGACTGCCTGAAACGGCTGCGCCTGGCCAGGCTGGAAGAACAGATGGCCCTGGCCCGCCAGACGGCGGCGGCGGAAACGGATCCTGAAAAACGCAAATCGGCCCTGGAAAGGGTCATGCGCCTGAACGCGGAAATGACGAAGCTGAAGCAACCGAACCATACGAAAGGGGCAGATATCATATGAATACATTGAGCGAAAAGCCCGACAGCAAGCAGCAAAAGCTCAATGAACTGTTTGAACTGGGAAAAACCAAAGGCTTCCTGACCTATGACGAGGTGATCAACCGGCTTTCGTCTCTGGATGTGGAACCCGAACAGTTTTAAAACGTCCTGCAAAGTCTGGCGGACAACGGGATCCAGGTGAAAAAAAGCGCCGACGAGCCCGGCCAGGAAACGGCGCCGGAAGTCCTGCCGGACGCGACCCTGGCCGAGGGCATCAGCATAGACGACCCGGTCCGCATGTACCTCAAAGAGATCGGCAAGGTGCCGCTTCTGACGGCGGACCAGGAAACCGAACTGGCCATGCGGATGGAGGAGGGCGACGAAGAAGCCAAACGCCAGCTGGCGGAGGCCAACCTGCGTCTGGTGGTGTCGATCGCCAAGCGTTATGTCGGCCGCGGGATGCTGTTCCTGGACCTGATCCAGGAAGGCAACCTGGGCCTGATCAAGGCGGTCGAGAAGTTTGATTACCGCAAGGGCTACAAATTTTCCACCTACGCGACCTGGTGGATCCGCCAGGCGATTACCCGCGCCATCGCGGACCAGGCCCGCACGATCCGGATCCCGGTGCACATGGTGGAGACGATCAACAAGCTGATCCGTGTTTCCCGCCAGCTTTTGCAGGAACTGGGCCGGGAGCCCAGCCCGGAGGAGATCGCCAAGGCGATGGGCATCAGCGAGAACAAGGTCCGGGAGATCATCAAGATTGCCCAGGAGCCCGTGTCGCTGGAAACCCCGATCGGCGAAGAGGAAGACAGCCATCTGGGAGATTTCATTCAGGACGACGACGCCCCCGCTCCGGCGGAAGCGGCCAGCCACGCCCTGATGAAGGAGCAGCTGGCGGAGGTTCTGGATACGCTGACGGACCGTGAGCAGAAAGTGCTCCGCCTCCGTTTCGGGCTGGATGACGGCCATCAGCGCACGCTGGAGGAAGTCGGCAAGGAGTTCAATGTCACCCGGGAGCGTATCCGCCAGATCGAGGCGAAGGCGCTGCGCAAGCTGCGCCATCCGAGCCGCTCCAAAAAGCTCAAGGATTATCTGGACTGATGAGAGAAAAGCAGCTGGATGCCCGGCTGGAGACGGCGGTCAGCCTGTTTCCCCGGGTTCGCGTGGGCGCTGATATCGGGGCAGACCACGGTTACCTGACCGAAGCCCTTCTGAAACGGGGCATCGCGGACAGGATGTGGGCGGTGGATATCAGCGCCTCCTCCCTGCAAAAGGCCAGAAAACTGTTGGAAAGGGACGGCCTGTCGGACAGGGTCCGCTTCGGGACAGGAGACGGTTTCCTGCCCCTTCAGGAGCCGGTCGGAGCGGCCGCGATCCTGGGCATGGGCGGGGTCAACATCCGCAACATGCTGACGGAGCAGGCCTGTCTGCTCCGGGGGTGCGCGCTGGTGATCTCCGCCAATACGGAAATGCCCTCCGTCCGGCGGACGCTGGCGGCGCTGGGCTACCGGATCGAAGAGGAAAGGCTGACGGAAGCGGGAAACCATTTTTACCCGGTGCTGCTGGCAAGGCCGGGCCTTTCCCGGACCTACACCGAAAAGGAGCTGACGCTGGGGCCGGTGCTCCTTAAAAGGCCGGCGGACGATGTCTACCGCCGCTATCTGCTCAGGAAGGCGGAGGACTGGGAGGCCGAGCGCGGCCCCGCCGGGGAAATGAAACGACAATGGATTCAGGAGGAATTGAAACGTGCCGCAGGCGACGGTTCAGCGGATCGCGGAGCTGATTGACGCGTTCGCTCCATTTGATACGGCGGAGGATTACGACAATGTCGGTATCCTGGCCGGCGACCCGGAGCGGGAGGTAAAAACCATCCTGTGCTCGCTGGATGTGACGATGGACACCGTGCTGGAGGCCGGCCGCCTGCACGCCGAGCTGATCGTGTCGCACCATCCGCTGATGTTCCACGGGGTCCGGCGGCTCGTCCGGGGCAACCCGGAAGCGGAGGTGCTCTGTGAGCTGATCCGCAGGGACATCAGCCTGATCAGCGCCCATACCAACTGGGATCAGAGCGTTTTAAGCGGCAGCGCCTGTGTCGCCCGGGCGATGGGCCTGGACAGCCTGACGCAGACGGGTTACCTGTTTACGGGCCGCTTTGCGGAGCCCTTGACCGTCCGGCAGGCGGCGCAGCGGCTGAAAGAAGCGGTCCATGCCCCGCTGCGCGTCTACGGGGATCCGGAGAAGCTCATCTCCGTGATGTCCTTCGCCGGCGGCGCGTACGGCGAGGGATACCTGGAAGCCGTTCAGTGCGGGGCGCAGGCTTATCTGACCGGCGAGATCCGGCATCACGAGATCACGGATGCCGCCGCGAGGGGCGTGGTGATCTTTGAAGCCGGCCATTACGCCAGCGAGGCCCCGATGATTCCTGCGCTGGCTGCTTTCCTTCAGGAAAGGCTCCGGGAGGAGCGCCTTTCCTGTCAGGTGTTTCAGACAACATGTGTGCCGTTTTCCGGCGCGCTGGTATAATGGAGGAGGTACTTCATGAGTCAATTGGAATTGCTGTGGGATTATCAGCAGACGGATATTCAGGCGGAGGCTGTCGCCAAGGAGATCAAGCGTTCGCCCGCGCGGCAGAAGCTGGTCAAATACCGGGATTATCTGCTGGAGCAGCAGAACACCATCAAGCGGATTGAGGAAGAGATCCTGACCATGCAGGACCGCCTGGAGGTGCTGGAGGATGCAGTCAAACTGGTGGAGGACCAGCTGAACAGCCTCCAGAAGAAGATGGAAACCAGCGAACCGCAGGATGTCGAGCAGACCGAGCGGTACCTCAGCGACGCCCAGCGCATGATAAGCAACCTCGGCGAGTATGAAGCCGAAATCAAGCGCATCAAGAAAGACAGCGCCGACCGGGACCGTCTGCAGTACGACGTCAAAGTCCGCGCCGCCCGCGCCAAGAGCGAGTTTGACAAGCTGAAGGCTTCCTACGACGAGGAATACAAGCGGAAAAACGAAGAGCTGAACGAGCTTAAAAACGTGCTGGCAGAGAAGGCAAAAGGCATCGCTCCTGCCTGGATGGACCGCTACAGCACCATCCGCCATCACGCTTTTCCGCCGCTGGCACGCCTGAACGGCAGCCAGTGTACGGGCTGCAACATGTCCCTGCCCAGCGGGGTCGTCAAGGATGTGGAGTCCGGCAAGGACGTCGAGTGCGAAACCTGCGGAAGGCTGCTCATTGTGTAATGCTCAATGCATAATGCATAATGCGTAATTCGCGCTGCCGCGCGGAGATCCTACCAAAATAAAGGGCTGAATATGGAGTAGTATTTTCATTCCGCATTACGCATGAAGCATTGCGAATTCTGTCCGAGGAGAAATATGCTGAAGCAATACCTCATTACGTTTCTGATATCCATGGTGCCTCTGATCGAGCTCAGGGGCGCCCTGCCGTACGCCCTGGCCAACGGGATCCCGACGCTGCCGGCGTATATCGTCTGTATCCTCGGCAACATGCTGCCGGTACCGGTGATCTTTTTCTTTGCGCGGAAGGTCCTGGAATGGGGAAAGGACAAACGGATCATCGGGCCATTCTTCAGCTGGTGCCTGGAAAAAGGCCACAGAGGCGGGGAAAAGCTCAAACAGAAAGCGACCAGCAAAGGACTGTTCCTGGCGCTGCTGCTGTTTGTCGGCATCCCGATTCCGGGCACCGGCGCGTGGACAGGCACCCTGGCGGCCAGCATCCTGGATATGGATTTCAAGTCCTCCGTGCTGGCGGTGATGCTGGGGGTGCTCCTGGCTGCGGTGATTATGGGCGTAGGAAGTCTGACTGTACTGCATTTCGTGTAATTTCCTAGGGATGATATCATTGAAAAAGACAAATCAAATCGGCGCTTTTATTCTTTCTGTACTGGTTTTGCTGCAGGCTTTTCCTGCTTCCGCTCCGGCGGAGGGAACTGCCGAATACCGCCCGGCGGAAAAGTTCTATTCCGTTTCGTTCGGGGATCAGACCTATCTGGTGGCGGCCGGATATACCATCACCGAATTCCCGGATCCCCCTGAGGAGGAGGGCCTGTTCCTGGGCTGGTATGACGGGGATACGAAGGTGGAGCCGCCCTATACGCCTCAGGGCAATGTGAAACTGACCCCCCGGTTTGAGGAAGCCGCTCCGGAAGATCAGCGCACGATCGAATTCATGGCGGGGGACGGGGCGGTTATTTCACTGACCGGACTGTTCCCGGAGGACTGTACCCTGTCCGTGACAGACGAACAGAAACCCCTCCCCATCAAGTTCATGGCCTTCCGGAGCGATGACGGTCCGGACCTTTCGACGGTTGAACTGTATACGTACAATATTACTCTCCGGAATCCAGATGGAACGGAATTCCAACCGGACGGTGACCCAGTTACGCTCACGCTCCGCGGGCCGAAATTCGAAGAGGCCCTGGGCCAGGGCCGTTCCATTCATGTCACCCATATCCCGGACGAAGGAGAAACGGAAGAAATCACTGATCTTTCCGTCCGTCAGGACACGGTGAGTTTTTCGGTCGACCATTTTTCCGTCTTCCGTTTTACCGGCGAGTATGATCTGACCGACTGGTCGGAGGAAATTGCCGCCGACGGTGTCCGGGTGTCCCTTTCCGGCGTGATGCCCCTCGGGGCCGAGGCCGAAGCGGATTCAGCTTCTCCCGAACTGGAAGAGGGAAAAGTGCTGGCCGCGGCGGATATCTCCCTGTTCAACAAAGGCGTTTCCGTTCAGCCTTCCAGCTGGCAGGGCGAACTGACGGTCCGTCTTTCCAGCGAAGCGATCGCACAGGCCGTCCAGGCGGGGGATGAAATCGCCGTTTTCCATGTGGAAGCGGATGGAACGGTGACCCGCCTGCAGGACGAAGACGTGACGCTGACGGAAGAGGGCGCCGAATTCACAGCGAACGCTTTCTCCGTCTATGTGGTCGCCGGCTATTCGATGGAAACCACGATCGAGGCGGGCGACGGGAATACCTACAAAATCACTCTGACCTTCCGGGAAGACGCCGTCCTGCCCGACGGTGCTGTCCTCCAGGCGGAGGAACTGACCGGGGAAGCCGCCGAAGACTACCTGGGCCGTACGGCCGTTTTCCTGAACGCGGGAGGCTTTGCCTATGGCCGCGTGTTTGACATTTCCATCCTGGACCAGGAAGGGACGAAAGTCCAGCCGGAAGCCGCCGTGGAGGTGACCGTCGAACTGCTGGACGTGCCGGAGAGCGCCGAAACCTTCTCGGTGGTCCATTTTGCCGAAGAAGCGGGCGCGTCCGATGAGTCCGGAAAATACGAGCGGGCCGAGGCCGTGGAGGCTGAAACTGAGGGGAACACCGTTTCCTTTGCGGCAGGGAGCTTCTCGGCCTATGCCATCGTGGCGGGGCCGGAACCGATTCCGCTGGGCAGGGAAAAACTGACGTCGCTCAGCGAGCTTGCGGCCTTGGGCGCTCAGGGCGTTTATATCGGCCATGTCGACGGTTATTATATGATGGATACGACCATCAAAGACAACAAACAACGCATCGGTATCGAAAAGACGAAGCCGGCGGCATCCGTTCCTGTGGACGGGGCGGCGATGTACTTTTTTGAGCCTGTGGAAGGGACGGACAATCAGTTCTACGTTTACTGTGAGAAAAACGGCGTCAGGCAGTATGTTTACAACGGCGGTAACAACAGCCTTTCCTTTACCGATGAGGCGAACAGGACGGCGTTTACCGCAGTGGTGAACGACGGGCAGTTTACGTTCAGCCATGACGGCTGGTACTGGAATATGCAGGGCGGCGCCAGCGGTACCCGTTTCTGCTCATATAACCAGGCAGGCGACCCAAACAACAACATGTATATCTGGTATGCCTCGACAGGCGAGGACGATCCCTATCATCTGGATGGGCTGACCTATGGCCTGATGAACTGGGCCGGCGGCGTCGCGGGCAAGGCGATGATGGCGCAGTCTTCGTCTGAAAACACACTGGACGCAAAGGCTCTGACGGTGATGAGCACCGCCAATAATTCGAGCCAGCTGTTCGTGCCCAACAGCAGCGACATTTCGATGTGGACGTTTGATTGTGCAGGGCAGGACCGGTATTACCTCCAATCCGGAGGCCAGTACCTGAAAATTACGGCTGCGGGTCTCTCCCTGGTCAGCGAAAAGGACGCTGACTGCCTGATTCAGGTCATTCCGGGCACCGGCATTCATGCAGGCGAGATCTGCCTGAAATCCGGCAATACCACCCTGACCTTCAGCGGGACCACTGAAGGCGGGTTTTCCGTCGGCGGCAGCGCCGGCAGCGAATGGCTGTATCTGGTGAACGAATCCGAACTGACGGATGATTATTTCAGGACGTATTCGGCGAGCAAGGTCAGCGTTTCTGATGCCGGGATCGGAAACGGCTCCAGGATCATTGTCTATACCCGCTACTGGAACGAGGATCTTCTGAAATATGACTTTTATGCGATCAGCTCGGACGGAAGCCTCGTACCGGTTTATGAAAGCGGCGATTCGATTGAATGGGTCGGTGGCCAGATCAATACCCTGCTGTGGAATTTTGTGGAATACTACTGGGAGGGAACAACGGACCCGACCTACTATTATGACCTTTACAACCAGTATTCCCAGCAGTTTATTGCCCCTCAGGAGAGCAGCGGCTGGGTTTTGTCTCCCGACAGCATCGGCATCAACCTGAACGGCAGACGGGACGGGCGGTACCAGACGCCGATCGTGGCGTGGGACGAAGCCGCTTACTCCTTTGCCGGGCTGAAGGTGGAAGACGGCCGAATCGTGACCTGTCCGATTTCGGAGGCGATGGACTTCTATTTCGCCGTCATGCAGGATCTGAATGTGGATGATAAGATTACTGAGGTCCCGACGGTGGACCATACCCAGTACGGCATCACCATGAAGATCAAGAACTTTGGAACGCGTGAGGAAATGAGCAATTTCCTTGGCAGCAACGAGGGCGGAGCCGTTACGACGCTGGTGCAGGGGCTGCTGTCCACCGATCTGAGCAATGGATATCCTACCGTTACTTCTTCCGGCAGTTCCCTGGGCAGTCTGTACAGCGGCGCGCAGGAAGTGAACCACCTGTTCATTCAGAGCACCTATACCGGAACGGGATATTTTGAGTATGACAGCACGCAGAATTTTGCGAGCCTGCAGGGGAAAAACGGTGGGAATTTTGCGGTCTACAAGGAGCTGGGCACCTATGATTCCGGCGGCAATAAGCATACGCTGAAGCATGGCCAGTTCTTCCCCTTCAACGATCTGAAACCGGGCGTTTTTGCTTCCACCAACGGGCAGAACCTCTATCCGTCAACGGGTAACAAACCGCTTCCGGACAGCAATGCGCGGAAGTACGAACGGCTGTACTCGATCGAACATGACGGCGAGAAAGCGGACTGTTTCTTTGGCGTGGAACTGGAAGCCAGCTTTGAGCAGACGCCCAGCGGGCTGGACGCCTGGGGCCATGATATCATCTTCGAGTTTACCGGGGACGATGACTTCTGGCTGTATGTGGACAATGAACTGGTGATTGACCTGGGAGGCATCCACAGCGCCGTACCGGGAAGCGTGAACTTCCGTACCGGCGAAGTCAACGTGAATGGGAAAAAGACGACGCTGAGGGATCTGTTCTATCAGAATTATATAAAAAGGGGCCATTCAGCAGAGGAGGCCGAGGAATATGTAGCGGAACGCTTTACGCGGAACAGCAGCGGCCAATGGGTATTCCAGGACGATACCAACCATACGATGCGGATCTTCTATATGGAACGGGGCGCCGGCGCTTCCAACCTGCACATGCGTTTCAACCTGGCGGCTGTCAAAAAAGGAAACGTGCAGCTGTCCAAGACGCTTTCCGGTGTGGAAGAGGCGGATATCAAGGCGGAATTCCCTTACCAGATCCTGTATAAAAAAGCTGACGGCCAGGAACATTATCTGACAAACGCCGTTCCGCACAGCCCCCAAAATGTCAACTATGTCTACTATAAGGATTCCGTTCTTCCGGTCAAATATGAAACCTCCGTCAGGATTGACGGGCGCACCTACCAGGATGTGTTTTTCCTCAAACCCGGCGAGAAGGCGGATATCAGTTTTCCCGAGGGAGTGACGTCGTACAGGATCATCGAATGCGGGGTCAATACGGATGTTTATAACAGCGTCACCGTGAACGGACAGGAGGTGTATGGAACACCGGCAGGCCCTGGCACTGACCGGAAAGACTTCGGCATTGATTATGCGACAACGGACAGCAGGCCGAAGGTCCAGTATACAAATGCGGTGAACCCGGATGCCCTGCGCACCCTGTCGATTCAGAAACATTTATTTGCGGAGAACGGCATTACGCCCATCCCGGCTTCAGAAGACCCGACAAAATTCACTTTCCGCCTGTATATGGCCTCTGAGCACGAGGCGCTGGACGCTGCCAACATGCAGACCTACCATGTGAAAGATCCGCAGGGATACTATTGCAGGTGGGATAAGGCGTCAAAAAGCTTTGTCAGTATCGGCGTGTCGGATTATCATTCTCTGAGCGAAGCTGAGAAAGCATCCGCCACCTTCCACGCGTCCATTTACGGTACCATCAGCAATATTCCCTCCGGATATACCGTTGAGATCCGTGAAATTTTGGCGGGGACCAAATACCGCGCGGAAGAACGTCCGGGGGAAATACCGGACGGATACAGCTTCCAGAAATACGTCTATGATACAGATCACGCCCGTGAAGAAACAGGCTCTTCAGGCGCCCAGGGTGTGAATGGGACAATCGTGTCGGGGGCAGATGCGAAGGTTGATATCTGCAACCTGAAAGGCTGGGGGCTTCGCCTCAATAAGTTCTGGTCTGACGCGGACTACATGTCCGACCGGGATCCGGCGTATTTTGCTGTGTTCATCAAGAGAAATGACAATCAGGGCAGCGGAGTCGGCGACGGCCACATCACGCTGGTGGCCGATACGGTCCGGCAGCTGAAATACGGGGATAAGCCCCAGACGCTTTACTGGTATTTTGAACATCTGGAGCCCGGCGTCGATATGGACCATTATATCATCCGCGAAGTGTGGCTGAAAGGAACCGGGTGGACGGTTGACGAAAACGGCGTTGTTTCGGGATATGATGAACATGATGTGCATGCTTATCATGAAAACGCTCAAATTACCTTTGCCGGCAGACAGAAGGGAGAAACTGTTCCTTCCGAGTTTACCTATACTGTGCACTATCAGCAGGGAACGCAGGCTGAGTATTCCAACGTGCGGGTCGATACGGTCACCAATGAGCGCCCCGGCATCGTCATCCGGAAGATTAAATGGAACTCGCAACCTCTTCCCGGCGTAACGTTTGCTCTGGCCGAAGACAACGGCAATGTGATCGGAACCTTTACTTCCGATGAAGACGGAGCGGTCACAACGGCGTTCCTGAGCAATAACAAAAACTATACGCTGACGGAAACGGGTACGCCGCAGGGCTATCTCGGGCTGAACGCTCCGCTGATCATTTCCTCCGGAACAGATGGAAAAATCACCGTCAGCAGCGATGCCGGAAGTGACTGGTATGTTCTGGTTCAGGCACTTGGGAACAGGCCTGCGGTCCTGACCGTCAAAAACCGTCCGTATATCTTCCGGGCGATCAAGACGGACCAGTCGACGGAGTATCCGCTTCCGAACGTGTCCTTTGAGCTGCACAAACAGGTGACGGTTGGTGATGTTACTGCGTTTGACCTGGATCCGATGCCAGGCTATGAAAACCTCATTTCGGATGTGGACGGCTTAATCCCGAAGCTGGATAACACGCTTCCGGCGGGGACATACCAGCTGAAGGAAAAAGGAGCCCCGACCGGATACCAGGCCGTTGACAATATTGAGTTTACCGTGAGCGCGACCGGACGGGTCACACTGCTTCCCCGTCATCCGCCGGAGGTGACGCTGACGGAGTCGGAAGATTCAGCAGACGGTCCGATGATCTTTACGATGACGATTCCCAACCGGCCTCTGATACCCGTCACCCTGAAAAAAACGGTGAGCGGCAACATGGGAAACAGAAGCGAGGTATTTGATTTCACGATCGAGGCATATTCAGATGAAACCTGTACGCAGAAGCTGGGAAGCGTCACTGTGCAAAGGACAGGCGACCAGACCGACAATCTGGGTATCGGCAGTTTCCCGGCAGGGGTTTATCTGAAGATCTCCGAATCAGTATCCAGCGGAATAGATTATATTACCGTCGCGGGCGTTGGCAGTGAGCCGCCTGTAGACGGCTCAACGAAAAGCCGGAGAGTATTTGTTTTTCCGGTTGTTCCTCTGGCGGAAGGGCAGACTGCCATCAACGTCTTCTTTGTTAACTACGCCCATATAACCGTTGATACCGGTGTTTCGCTGGACGGTATGCCTTACTTTGTGTTGCTGGCTCTGGCCGTGCTCTGCCTGGCTGCGCAAGTCCTGAACGGCCGCTGGCGGAAGAAAAAGGGCTGACAGACACCGACAGCCTGTGCGGATTTGCCGGATTACGGCAAATATCGGACAGACCGTGCAGATAACATAATACTTAACAATATGGAGGTATTTATGCAGCAGAAGAACGAACCGAAAAAAGGTGCCCTTTCCTGGATCCTGGACATCCTGCGCGGCTCCGTGATCGGCATGTCCAACGACATTCCCGGGGTTTCCGGCGGGACGATGGCGGTCACGATGGGCATCTATGACCGGATCATCTATGACGTGAACAACTTCCGCAAGGACTGGAAGAAGGCCCTCATGGACCTGCTGCCGATCCTGGCGGGGGTGCTGGTGGGCATCTTCGGCTTTGCCCGGATCCTGAAACCCCTGATCGGCGACGAAGGACAGGTGCCGCCGCCCATCACCCTCCTGCCCACGATCTTTGCCTTCATCGGTCTGATCCTGGGCGGGCTTCCGGTTATCTGGAAGCATGTGGACTTCAAAAAGACCACCTGGAAGAGTACCGTCCTGTTCCTGCTGTTCTTTGCACTGGTGGTCGTGCTGCCGCTTTTGCAGGCCGGGGCCGACAAGACCATTACCCATTCCTTCGGCGACATCCTGCTGCTGATCCCGCTGGGCATGCTGGCTTCCGCGACGATGGTGATCCCCGGTGTTTCCGGCTCGATGATCCTGCTGATCCTGGGGTACTACCATTCGGTCATCGGGGCTCTGCACCGCTTTGATATGGGCGTGCTGCTGCCCTATGCCCTGGGTCTGGTGATCGGCATCGTGTTCATTGCCAAGCTGATGAACTTCCTGCTCAAGAAGCACAGCGCGCTTACCTTCGCGGCGATCCTGGGCCTGGTGGTCGCATCGCCCATCGCCCTGCTGTATCAGAACAGGGTCTGCTTTGAGACGGCAACTGCCGGCAGCTGGATCGCGAGCGCCGTCTGCCTGCTGGCCGGCTGCGCCGCTGCGTACCTGCTCAGCCGCCTGGGAAAGGAATAAGCCATGAATCAGGAATGGGAAGAGCGGCTGGAA
Organism: Christensenellales bacterium; assembly: GCA_045113695.1. Taxonomy (GTDB): domain Bacteria; phylum Bacillota; class Clostridia; order Christensenellales; family Aristaeellaceae; genus UBA4246. Next base: position 12,575 of record JBGUJG010000130.1, on the reverse strand, counting down.
AGTCTCCTTCAGGAAGTCCGTTCGCTGGGCGGCCTGCTGTCGGATGCCTGCGATGATTTCTCCGCTTCGTCGGCACTGCCGGACGGAGAAGACCGGGAAGAGGCGGAGGAAGCACTGGATGAAGCGGCCGACTGCCTGGACGACGCCGAAAACTGTCTGGAAGAGGCGCTGAAGATCCTGAAAAAGCATTGATTGGCCGACGGGAGGAAACACATGAAAAAATGGATTCTGCTGGCGCTTGCGTTTGCCCTGTGCTGCTGCGCCGCCCTGGCGGAGGAAACCCCGCTGCGCATCCAGTTTGAAGATGGCGTTCTGGCTGGGGGAGCCCGGGTGGACGGAATGGGCACGAGGGCCTGGGTGTCCCTGGTGACCCCGGGAGAGGACAGCGTAACATTGACGTTCGAAACGCCCAAAGAAGGGCCCTACGACCTGACCGTCTGCTCCGCCGGGGTGGACGGGCGGAAGGAAAGCCTGGTATTCCTGGACGGCACGCCGGCGGAAAACACGGTGGCGCAGGGGGCCCAGTTCGGCCGCCACACCGTTTCCCGTGTGTACCTGAGCCAGGGCACGCACGAGATTACCGTCACGGCTTCCTGGGGCCGGGTCAGCCTGGATTTCCTGGAAATCGCCCCATCGGAAGCCCTGCCGGAGGATCTCTACGATGTTCCGCCGGTCCTGACCAACCCGGCTCCGTCCGCGGAGGCTCAGGCCGTCATGGATTGGATGTGCGGGATCTACGGCAAACAGATGATCTCCGGCCAGTACCTGGATGAAGGAAAGCGCGGCGGCGAGATCGAGGCGATCGCCGGCGTGACCGGCGGCCTGCGTCCCGCCCTGCTGGGGCTGGACATGCTCAACTATTCCCCGACCTCCGTCAGCATGGGCACCCACCCCGTTTCGGTGGATCAGGCGATCGATTACTGGAACAAAGGCTACCTGGTGACCATGTGCTGGCACTGGGTCGCGCCAAAGCCCTATGTCAACACGAAGGACAACAGCTGGTGGGGCGGTTTTTACACGGCCAACACGACGTTTGACCTGGGCAGGGCCATGAGCGGGGAGGATCCCGCCGGCTACGACCTGCTGGTCAGCGACATGGACGCCATCGCCGAACAGCTCAAACGTCTGCGCGACGCCGGGATCCCGGTTCTCTGGCGGCCCCTGCACGAGGCCAGCGGCGGCTGGTTCTGGTGGGGCGCCTCCGGAGCAGAAGCTTATATTAAACTGTACCGCCTGATGTACGACCGGTATACGAACGTCCACGGCCTCAATAACCTGATCTGGGTTTGGAACGGGCAGAATGCCGCCTGGTATCCGGGCGACGACGTGGTGGACGTGATCGGGGAAGATCTCTACCCCGGTAACCATGTCCACAGCTCCCAGAGCGAGGCCTTCCTGCGCTGCAAAACCTATACGGAAGCAAAAAAGCTGATCCTGCTGACGGAGTGCGGCTGCGTACCTTCCCCGGAAGCCTGCGCCCGGGACGGGGCGATGTGGAGCAGCTGGGCGATCTGGTGCTATGAGTTCGTCCTGAAGGACGGCAGGTACAGCGAGGACTACACCAGCGCGGAGGACCTCAAAGCTTTCTATCAGATGGAGAACGTCGTGACCCTCCGGGACGTGCCTGCCTTTGGCCGCAAGCCCGCTGAGGAAGCAAAGGCGGATGCACCGTCCGCTTCCCTGACCTGGAAGTTTGCGCAAAGCGCTTCCCTGTCCGGCAATGCCAGGATCAGCGGGGACGTCGTCGAGCTCTGGGGCAACGAGGAAAACGACAAAGCCACCCTGACCGTCACCGTCCCGGAGGACGGGGAATACCGGCTGGTCATCGTCCAGGCCGGTATCGGCGGCAATAAGGAAAACTACCTGTACCTGGACGGGGAGCTGATCGGCAATACCGTCGTGGCCGGTGAAGCGGAGGAGGCCTGCGATTTCGGGCCGGTCTTCCTGACCAGGGGAGAGCACGAAATCACGGTTGCTGCCTTCTGGGGCTGGGTACGCCTGAACGCCCTGTCCCTCCTGCCGGAAAACGCCCCCGCGTCCGAAATGCGCTATGAATTTGAGGACGGAGAGCTGCTGGGCAATGTCAAAGTCGGCGGTTTCGGCCAGGAAGCTTATGTGGAGCTGGCGTCCAACGACGAAACCGACGGCGTCACCGTGACCTTTTCCGTGCCGGCGGACGGCTGGTACAGCCTGACCGTCATCCAGAACGGCATCGGCGGATACAAGGAAAATTACCTCGCCGTTGACGGGGAGCGGATCGGGAACACCGTCGTTCAGGGCACGGAGAAAGAGGAATGCCTGACCGGCCCGGTCTTCCTGACCGCCGGAGAGCACACGGTCACCGTGACCTGCTTCTGGGGCTGGGCGGACCTGGACGCGCTGGTGGTTTCACCGGCGGAAGGGGCTCAGTGATCGGCATCGGCAAAAAGGATATCTTCGGGATCAGATGAACCCGAAACAAGAACGGAGGCTGCCGGATTGGACGGCCTCCGTTCTTGTTTCTTTTTTTCGCAAACGATTGCATTGATGGAAAATCTTTGATATAATGTTGACAGACGGACTTTTCTCTGATGTTTTTTTAAATGACGGAACCGCTGTCCTGCCGCCGAACGGCTGAACAGCAGCGAAAGGAAGGACAACATGAAGCATCTGTTCATCATGCTGATGACCGCTGCCCTGGCTCTGGCCTGCCTGACCGCCTGTGCGGAAGGGGCAGACAAAACCGCGCTGGAAGTCACCCCGCTGATGGGCCTGGGCACCAACCTGGGCAACACCTTTGAAGCCTGCGATGCCAACCACGGCAACACCGGGGTCGACCCGTCCCATTACGAAACCCTGTGGGGCCAGCCCGTGACCACCCGGGAGATGATCCGGGGCATTCACGAGGCAGGCTTTACCACCATCCGCGTGCCTGTGGCCTGGATGACCAACGCCTCCCATCTGAACCAGGGCAATTACACGCTGGACAAGGCCTATCTGGACCGGGTGGGCGAAGTCGTCCGCTGGGCGCTGGATGAGGGCATGTACGTGATCCTCAACGACCACTGGGACGGCGGCTGGTACGGGATGTTCGGCTCCGAGTCCAAAGAAACCCGGGACCTGGCGATGGAAGCCTACCGGGGCATGTGGACGCAGATCGCTGAATACTTCAAAGACGAAGGGGATCACCTGATCTTCGAGGGAGCCAACGAGGAGATCGGCGCCCGCTTTGACGAAAACTCCGCCCTGTACTGCAGCGATTCCGTCCAGTCCTACCTGACGGACGACGAGCGCTACGCCCTGGCCAACCGGGTCAATCAGGCCTTCGTTGACACGGTCCGCGCCGCCGGCGGGAACAACGCTTCGCGTTTCCTGCTGATCCCCGGCTACGGCACCAACATCGACCAGACCTGCGACGGCCGCTTTATCATGCCCAAGGACAGCGCGGAAGGCAAGCTGTTCATTTCCGTCCATTATTACGATCCTTGGAGCTACTGCGGGGCGTCCAACGCAGCCGGCGCGACCGCGTGGGGAACAAAGAAGGACCTGCGGGCGATGCAGGACACCCTTCAGAAGATGGACAAGTTCACGAAAGCCGGTTATGGGGTGATCATCGGCGAATACGGCGCCCTGCCCGGCGGCGACGGCGTCGCCAAGGACAACAGTGTCCTGTATCACGAGGCCTTCCTGAACGCGTGCGCGGTCCGCGGCTTTGTCTCCTGCCTGTGGGATACCAGCGGGTTCTACGTCCGTCGCCAGCTGGCCTTTGCCGAACCGGAGATGGGCGCCCTGTACTCTGGCTTCCCCGCCGGGAAGACCCCGGAAGAAGCGCAGGCTGCTTTCGACGCCCTGATCCAGAGCGCTCCGGATACGTTCAACGCCGATGCCGTGCAGTTGACGGATGAGAACGCCGTGGCCTGGATCATGTGGAACGACGGCGGCTGGGCTATCTCCTACAGCGTGGGCGATACATATAACCCCGATGTCCGGACGAAAGGACTCAAAGTGACCGATGCGGTGATCACCGGTGAAGGCACCTACACCGTCGGCATCGACTTTACCGGCACCGAGCAGGGCTATTCGGCCGGCGTCGCCTTCAGCGCCCTGGGCATTGCCAATGGCGAGGACCTGTTCCCCGGGTACTGCATCCACATCACCGAATGCCTGATCAACGGTGAAAAATACGCCCTGAAAGGCCGCCCCTACACCACCTCGGATGACGGCCACTGCACCCGCGCCAATCTGTTCAACGAGTGGGTCACAAAGATCCCGCGGGACAAGGCGCGCGTCCTGTACGGCGACCTGACCGGCATCTCCGCGACCCTCATCAACCGGAACGACCCGGTCATCTCCCATATCGAAAGCATCTATATCACCTTCGTTTACGCGCCCAGGAAATAACCGGCGTTCGACCTTAAAGGGCTGCCCGTCTCGGGGCAGCCCCGTTCTTTGATGACAGAAAGGACATCACGATGAAACGGACCATTTCCCTGAACGGCGAATGGAACATGAAAACGGCAGGGGAGGAAGGCTGGATCCCTGCCGCCGTTCCCGGCTCCGTCTATACCGACCTGCTGGCCGCCGGCCGGATGGAGGACCCATTTTACCGGGACAATGAGTACGCTGCCTTTGACCTGATGGAAAAGGATTATGTGTACGAAAAGCATTTTTTCCTGACTGCGGAAGAAAAAAGCGCCCCGTCCCTGGACCTCGTGTTCTCAGGGCTGGACACGATCGCCGATGTGTCCCTGAACGGGCGTCTTCTGTTCCGGGCCAAAAACATGCACCGCACCTGGAGGGCGGATATCCGTCCCTTCGCGAAGGCAGGAGAAAACGTACTCAAAGTGCTTTTCTATTCGCCGAACCGGGCGGCCCGGGAAGCCTTCAGAAAGAACGGAGCGGGCGGCTCCGGGGACGCGCTTGACGGCTTTACCTCCATCCGAAAGGCCCACTGCATGTACGGCTGGGACTGGGGTCCCCGCCTGCCGGACGCCGGCATCTGGCGGGACGTGCAGATCGAGATCACCGACCGGGCCAGGATCGGGAGCGTCCTGGTCCGCCAGCAGCATGAGCAGGACCGGGTGCTTTTGTCCATGCAGTCGGAGGTCTGCGCCCTGTCAGAGGGTCTGCGCCGGCGCACAGTGTATACGCTGACCGGCCCGGACGGAGAACCTGTCTTTGAGACGGACCGGAACTGCGCCGCCGTGGACCATCCCCGCCTGTGGTGGCCGCTGGGCGCGGGGGAACAGCCGCTTTACACCCTGACCACGTGCCTTTATTCGGAAGACGGGGATCTGCTGGACGAGGATGTCCGGCGGATCGGCCTGCGGGAAATCACCGTCGAACGGCCCCGGCAGGAACAGCACGAGGGTTTCCTGATCCGGGTCAACGGGCAGGACATCTTTGCCATGGGTGCGGACTATATCCCGCAGGACTGCCTGCTGCCCCGCGTCACGGAAGAAAAAATCCGGGATCTGCTTTCAGACTGCGTGCTGGCCCATATGAACATGCTGCGCATCTGGGGCGGCGGCTATTACCTGCCGGACTGCTTCTACGACCGCTGCGACGAGCTCGGCATCCTGATCTGGCAGGACTTCATGTTCGCCTGCGGGGTTTACTCCCTGGCAGACGGGATGGAGGAAAACCTCCGGGCGGAATTCCGGGACAACATCCTCCGCCTGCGTCATCATGCCTGCATCGCGCTCTGGTGCGGCAACAACGAGGTGGAAACCGCCGTCCGCGGGAACTGGTACCCCCTGACCCCGGCCCTGCGGGGAGATTATCAGCGCCTCTTCATGGGTATCCTGCCCGAAACCCTCCGATGCCTGGATCCGGACCGGTTCTACTGGCCTTCCTCTCCTTCCTCGAACGGGGATTTCCTGACCCCCTCCGGGGAGGCCTGCGGCGACGTCCATTACTGGGACGTCTGGCATGGGAACAAACCCTTCTCCGACTACCGGAACCACGATTTCGGCTTCGTGTCCGAGTTCGGCTTCCAGTCCTTCCCGGCGATGAAGACCATCGAAAGCTTCACCCGCCCGGAGGACCGGAACATCTTCTCCTATGTGATGGAAAAGCATCAGCGCAATTTCGCCGCCAACGGGAAGATCATGAACTATCTTTCCAGCCTGTACCTGTATCCGTCCGATCTGGATACCCTGGCGTATGCCAGCCAGCTGATGCAGATGGAGGCGATCCGCTGCGGGGTGGAACACTGGCGCAGCCGCCGGGGGACGTGCATGGGCGCCATCTATTGGCAGCTCAACGACAACTGGCCGGTGGCCAGCTGGGCGTCGATCGACTATTACGGCCGCTGGAAGGCTCTGCACTACGGAGCCCGGCGGTTCTTTGCCCCGCTGCTGCTCGCCTGCGAGGAAGAGGGTGAGCACACCCAGCGGCCGAACGTGAACGACCAAAGGCCGATGTCTTCCGTGCGTCCGGGCGCGTCGATGACCGCGGTCAACGATACGCGGGAAGCGGCGCGGGTGCTTGTCCGCTGGGCCGTCTGCCGCGCCGGCGGGGAAAAGACGGACCTTGCGGGGGAAGAAGCCCTGACCGTCCCGGCGTTTTCGGCCGTTCCGCTGAAGGAACTGGATTTCCCGGGCCTGGATCCCCGGCAGCATTTCCTGTGGTATGCCCTGGAGAGAGACGGGGAGACGGTCTCGGAATCGACCGTCCTGTTCTGCCCGCCCAAGTATTTCCCCTTTGAGGATCCGGGCCTTACGGTCATCCGGGAAGGGAACCGCCTGACTGTCACGGCGGAAAAATACGCCCGCATGGTGGAGATTACCGGCGTGGACGGGGACGCCGTCCTGTCCGACAATTATTTCGATATGCTGCCCGGGCAGAAAACCGTGGAGATCCTCAGGGGAGAAGCGGCGGAATGGAAGGTCCGGAGCGTGTTTGATATCAGGTAATCAAACAGCGGGTACCGTGTACTGGACAGCAGGGGTTGTCGGCCGGCATTCGGTGCCTGAGGGCAACATTTCACACAGAAAAGCCGGCAGAAAGCGCAAAGTAAAATCCGGAAAAATTTTTTCCAAAAATCACAAAAAAGGTATTGACAGAATCAATGGGTTCGTGGTATACTTCAATCGGATCAAAGGAAAGGGTTCAACAAAGCCAGACAAGGCGGAAAGGGGCGATTCCAGTGTACGATGTAGAAACGATACTGTCTCTCCCGGCGCTGTTCGCCCGGGGAAAAGCCTGAAGATATAAAAAACAGTGAAGCGCGAATCACAGAAGATAGATAAATCAAGCGCAGAATGACGATGTGTCAGAAAGTCAGGCAAACCCACCGAACGCCCGGGAAATTCCCCCGATCACAAACCGCAAAGGCGGTAGGGGAATAGCGCATCTATGGCCGTCAGGCGGGGAACAGCAAAGCGTCTCCCAAATTCCAAATTTGCTGAAGACCCTCGAGGAACCGTGAACCAAAGCCTGATTCCCAAAGGATGAACAATTGAATACCAAGTGATAACAACGCGGCATGGAAAAAGTCCATGCCGCTTTTCACATGCTTATGCTTTTGTTCACGCAGAGGATGACTTTCAGGGACCGGTGATGGGGTTTTCCGAAAAAGAGGAACCGGACAGCCCGGATTTGCTTCTTCCCAGTCGGAAGAAAACCTGATATACTCCGGTCAGCTGATATGCGCAGGCACTTCAGCTGATCTGAAAGAGGAGGACAGCGCCGTGACGATTGCGCAGATCATGGAAAAGATGATCGCTTATTCCAGGGGAAATATCCACGATATCGACCACCTGATCCGGGTGTGGACATATGCAAAGACCATCGGGGAACTGGAGGGGGTGGACCCGGAAACGCAGTTCATCCTGGAGATTGCCGCCATCACCCATGACATCGCCTGCCCGCTTTGCAGGGAAAAGTACGGCTGCACGGACGGGAAGCTTCAGGAAAAAGAGGGCGTTCCGTTGGTACGGGCTTTCCTTTCCGGTACCGGGCTGACGGAAGAGCAGATCAGCCGCGCCGCGTTCCTGGCCGGGCATCATCATACCCTCAAAGGGATCGACGGCGCCGATTGGCAGATCCTGGTCGAAGCGGACTATATCGCCAACGCGACGGAAAACGGGTACAGCAGGCAAAACAGGGAAAACTTCATGCGCACGGTCATGAAAACGGAAAGCGGGAAACGGCTGCTGAAAGCAATTGGCAGTCTGGAATGACCGGGAAGCCGTTCCCGGAAGGCCAAGTTATCCGATCAGGATCTTCCGGATGCCCTTCCAGTCAAAGCATCTTTGGTAGTTGCCGCCAGGAAAGACGGCGTCCCTGTTCCAAGGCCGGTCGAAGACCAGCACCTGAAGCTTTGGCAGATGACCGAAAAACCGGAACGCGGAAGGAGAGTCTTCCACGGCGAAATCGAATTTCATTTTATAAAAATCATCGGGCTTCAGGCTGAATTCACTGTTCCGGATCAGGTTTTCCCGGCCGTATTTGTCAAAACAGTACAGCGGCACCTGCGAAAGCCCGTGCCGGTCCAGCCATGCGCGGGACGGCTCGAAGGAATGATACGGGCGGCCGGTGATCACGGACACCTCATGGCCGCGGGCGATCCATTCATTGAGGACCGCCGACGCGCCCGTCGTCTCTTCAAAAGACAGGAGCACCTCCGGCTCGTGGCCCCTGATCAGCAGCCGGTCATACTGTTCGTCCGTCAGGCCAAAGGCCTGCTGGAGGTTGAAACAGCGCATCTCTTCGTAAGGAACCTGTTTCCCGAACAGTTCGGAAGCCATTCCGGCAAAAGCCCTTCCGGTCTCGCACAGGCAGTCGTCAAAATCAACATAGAGTTTCATCAGCGCAGCACATCCTGTTCTGTATTCTGATCAGCCGCCGGCAGGGGAGCGGATGTTCCCGCCCATGCCGAAGGCCTGCCAACAATATACCATGAAACGGCAGTTTCCGGAAGACGGAAATGACGATTCGTTTCCCCTGATCTGGTATTTCCTGCCGGACAGGCGGAAGCCTGCTCCGGAGGAAGCAAATTTTCTTTCCGGGCAGGATTTTTCTGCTTCCGCGGCGAATAAAATATGTTCAGCTGCTTGCTGCCCTGACCCGGCGGCTGCGGCGGAAAGAGGGGAAACTTTTATGGATGACGCGCTTTTGAGGGAAGAATACCTGAGCGGGAAAACCGTTTTCGACGGCAAGGTGGTGCACCTGGAAACGTGGGAGGTGCGGCTGCCCAACGGCGGCACCGCCGCGCGTGAGATCGTCAAGCATGTCGGCGCGGCCGCCGTCGTGCCGGTGGACGCGGAGGGGAACATCACCCTGGTCCGTCAGCACCGCGTCGCGATCGACAAAATGACCTGGGAAATCCCCGCGGGCAAGCTGGACGCTCCGGGCGAGGATCCCTTCCTGTGCGCGAAACGGGAGCTGGAAGAGGAGACCGGCCTGAACGCCGAACACTGGCGTCTGCTCAGCAGCGTGGTTACCACCCCTGGCTTCTGCACCGAAAAGATCGCCATTTACCTGGCGACGGGCCTGAGCCAGCACGAAGCGCACACGGATCCGGACGAATTTCTGTTCCTGAAAAAGCTGCCCTTCAGCGAAGCGGTGCGGATGGTGGAAGACGGGGAACTGTTTGACCTGAAGACGGTCGCCGGGATCCTGCTGGCCGACCGGGCCCTGCGCGGCGGCAAAGCCTGATGGACGCTTTTCTGACGGCCGCTCCGCTCCGGGAGGAAGGACGGCTGAGCCCCCTGTATCTTTCCGACCGGTTCCGCCGCCTGCCTGAACTGGAAACGCCGAGGCTGCGCCTGCGCAAGGTCCGCCGCGGGGACGCGGCTGATCTGTTCGCCTATGCGAAAGATCCGGAGGTTTCCCGCCACGTGCTGTGGTCGGCTCATCAGAGCCTTTCGGATTCGCGGGCATTCCTTCAGGAACTGCGCCGCCAGTACCGCAGGGGCTGCCCGGCCACCTTCGGCATTGAGGAAAAGGAATCCGGCCGCCTGATCGGGACGATCGGATTCATGTGCCTGAATCCGGAGCACCGCTGGGCAGAGATCGGCTACAGCCTGGCCCGGTCCCGCTGGAACCGGGGGCTGATGACGGAGGCCCTGACGGAGGTGCTGCGGTTTTCTTTTGAGGACCTGGGGCTCCACCGCGTCGAAGCCGTGCACGAGACAGACAATCCCGCTTCAGGCCGGGTGATGGAAAAAGCCGGGATGAAACCGGAAGGGACGCTCCGGCATAGGGTTTACAATAAAGGGCATTATTCGGACGTCCGCATGTGGGCTGTCCTGAGGGAGGACTGGCTCCGGATGAAGGAGGAACACAATGTTCACGTATAAAACGAGAGGCACCTGCTCGGTCGCGATCGAGCTGGAGATTGACGGCGACAACAAGATCACCCATTGCAGGTTCATTCAGGGATGCAAGGGCAATACCGCCGGCCTGGCCCGGATGGTCATCGGCCGGGACGCGGACGAGGTCCGCGACACGCTGCGCGGCATTCCCTGCAGGGGAAATACTTCCTGCCCGGATCAGCTGTCCCGCGCCATCGACGAATGGAAACAAAAAAGCGCGCAGTAACGCGCTGAGGAGGCATATGTATGTCCGGAACCAAACAGAACAACCGCCGCAAAACGATGACCCGCGTGCTCTGCATCGTCCTGGCCGCGCTGCTGATTCTCTCCAGCGTGGCGGCGATTTTCGGTTTCTTCGGCTGATCCGAGCAGGCAAAAAGCCGCTATTGCCAGTGAAGGACGGGCACCGTCCCTCCGGCTCGCTTCAGGGCTTTCCGGCCGGGGTTGACCAGAAACGGGTGTCCGGTCAGCCGCAGCAGCGGCAGGTCGGACGCGGAATCCCCGAAGGCGCAGGAAGCGGAAAGATCCGGCTCTTCGGGCAGGGAAGCAATGTATTCGTTCAGGGCAGCGGTTTTTTCGCTGCCCCGGAGGTTGCGCAGTACCCGCCCGTTTCTGTCCGTTACGGAACAGATCAGCCGGTCGGCCGGCAGCCCTTCCGCTACGAAATGCATATAGTGGTCCGTGGAGGCGGTCAGCAGGATCACCGTATCCCCCTGACGCTTCCGTTCGTTCATGGCGGCCAGGGCGTCCGGATAGACCCTTTGGCAGAGGTCCCGGGCGAAGGCCCGGTCCAGGCTGTCCAGCTTTTCCGCGGGCACATCCTTCCGGAAGGCCAGGGCGGCTGATTTGGCGCGTCCCGCGTCCGTCAGCCCCAGGCGGAACAGGCAGGCGGAGAGGCCGGCCCGGACCAGGCGGCCGGCAGAAAGAAGCCCTTTTTTCCGCGCGAATAAAAGATAGGCGACGACGCTGTCCCCCCGGATCATCGTCCCGTCAAAATCAAAGATGGCCAGCGTCATTCCCTCACCCGCTTCCCGCGCTTTTCATGCAACCTGAGTATAACGGAGCCGGAAGGGAAATGCAAGCACTTTCGGCGGGCCCATGCGCGCATGGCGGCCGCCTGAACGGAGGAGAAACATGAGCCAGAGCGCCGGAAGCTATGCCGTCGTGATCGGCGGGGTCAACCTGGATATCGGCGGCATCCCGTTCAGGCCCCTGCGCGGCCATGATTCCAATCCGGGGACCGTTCGCATGGGTATCGGCGGGGTCGGGCAGAACATCGCCCGGAATCTTGCCCTCCTCCGGGTGCTGGTTCATTTCCTGACCGCCTTCGGTTGGGATGAGGCGGGCGGGCAGATCGTCCGGGTCTGCGAAGGCGCCGGCATCGACCTGTCGTCCGCGCTGCGGATCCGCGGCGCTTCCACGTCGGTCTATCTGTACATCGCCGACGAAATGGGGGAGATGCAGACCGCCGTCTCCGATATGGGGATCTGCGCTGAAATCACGCCGGAATACCTGGCCCAGCATGAAAAACTGCTGAACGGGGCGGGCGCGGTCGTGGTGGATGCCAACATTCCTGAGGAAAGCATCCGGTGGCTTTCGGATCACTGCATGTCCCCCCTGTTTGCCGACCCGGTTTCCATCGCAAAGGCTGAAAAACTGAAGGGAATTCTCGGGCGGCTGCACACCCTCAAGCCCAACCGCCTGGAGGCGGAACTGCTGAGCGGGCTGAGCATCCGGACGGAGCAGGATCTGAAGGCCGCGGCGGAAGCCCTGCTGGGCCGCGGGCTTTCCCGGGTCCATATTTCCCTGGGCAGCCGCGGGGTGTACGCGGCGGACCGGACAGAGTCCCTGCATTTTCCCTGCTATCCGGTCGACGCGCGGAACATGACCGGTGCGGGAGACGCTTATCTGGCCGGCCTGGTCTGGAGCCATTTGCACGGGTACGGGCTCAAAGAGTCTGCCCGCTTCGCTTCCGCTGCGGCTGCGGTCGCCGTGATGGGGGAAGAAACGGTGAATGAGGCCATGTGTCCCGAGGAGGTCTTCAGGGTTATGGGCGTCGGGGAACAGGCAGCAGGCAGAGCGAGTGAGGAATGAGGAGTTAGGAGTTGAAAATTGGTCAACTATTAACTTCTCACTAAGTGAGCGGAGCGAACGGTCACTCCTCACTCCTCACTCAGTGGCGGCCTAGGGGCCGCCGCTACAGCGACCGCAGGGAGCGGCCGCTCCTAACTCCTCACTCTGATCAGTTTTCTCCCAGGGCCTGCACCTATTGCC
>JBGUJG010000129.1:0-45665 GCA_045113695.1 Christensenellales bacterium | reverse complement strand
GCATCCGTAGAGCCGGAAAATCTCCACCCTTCCCCTGACAGATTGTTGCTTGGCTTTCATGTTACCGATGATTGACGCCCGTACAATATGAATGTAAAGCCAAAAAACGAAACCGTTGACTTTTCGCTCGGATCGCGCTATACTGCTTCTGTTTTCACATGGCTGTGAAGCAGACGAGTACCCTGTGTTTTTGTCCGTTCAGCGAGCCGGCGGCGGTGGAAGGCCGGTCGGAACGCGCGGGGGAAGCCGCTGCGGAGCCGCGGGCCGCAAGGCCGCCCGAACGGGTGTCCGAAGGTCCGCCGGGGGCGTCCGTTATCCGCCTTTGAGGGGGAGAAAAAGTCTTCGGCTTTTTCTTCAATCGAAGTGGTACCGCGAATCAACAAGTGTCTGTTCGTCTTCGAAGGAAGCAGACACTTGTTATTATTTTCAGAAGGAGTTTGTTTATGAAAAACATCACCGCCGACGAACTGCGGGCCATGTTCCTGAACTTTTTCCAGGAAAAGGGCCACCAGCTGATTCCCTCCGCCTCCGTCATTCCCGAGAATGACCCGACCGTCCTGTTCACCACCGCGGGCATGCATCCCCTGGTGCCCTATCTGATGGGCCAGAAACACCCGATGGGCACCCGCCTGACCGACGTGCAGAAGTGCATCCGCACCGGCGATATCGACGAGGTCGGCGACATGAGCCACCTGACCTTCTTCGAGATGCTGGGCAACTGGTCCCTGGGCGATTATTTCAAGAAGGAAATGATCCCCTGGAGCTGGGAATTCCTGACCAGCGAAAAATACCTGGGCCTGCCCAAGGATCAGCTGGCCTTCACCGTCTTCGAGGGCGACGCGGACTGCCCGCGCGACGAAGAAGCCGCCAACCTCTGGCGCTCCTGCGGCGTCAAAGACGACCACCTGTTCTACCTGCCCAAGGCCCATAACTGGTGGGGCCCCGCCGGCGTCACCGGCCCCTGCGGCCCGGACACCGAGATGTTCATGATCGTCAAAAAGCCCTGCGGGCCGGACTGCTCACCCGCCTGCCACTGCGGCGCGTATCTGGAAATCTGGAACGACGTGTTCATGCAGTACAACAAGCAGGCCGACGGTACCTTTGTTCCCCTGGCGCAGAAAAACGTCGATACCGGCATGGGCCTGGAGCGGACCATCTGCGTGCTGACCGGCAAAAAGTCCGTCTATGAGACCGACCTGTTCGCCGGCACCATCGCCCGGATCGAGGAGCTCTCCGGCAGGCACTACGGGGAAGACGAGGAAACCACGAAGGCCTTCCGCATCATCTCCGACCATATGCGCACCGCCACCTTCATCCTGGGCGATCCCCGCGCCGTAACGCCTTCCAACGTGGACCAGGGCTATATCCTGCGCCGGCTGATCCGCCGCGCGGTCCGCTTCGGCATGAGCCTGAACATGCCCGCCGGCTTTACCGCCGAACTGGCCAAGGTGATCATCGACCAGTACCAGGCCGTCTATCCCGAGCTGGGCGCGAACCGCGCCTTTGTGCTGGAGCAGCTGCTCATGGAGGAAGACCGTTTCCAGAAGACCCTCAAACAGGGCATGAAGGAATTCGACAAGGTGCTGGCCAACATCAGCCGCACCCGCTCCGTGGCCGACCAGCTGATCGCCGCCGAAGATCCGGTCGCCCTGGGCAAAGACATGATCGAAAAGCATCAGCTCCGCCCGTCCCCCGACATGGTGCCGGTGATCGACCAGGTGAGCGCCGGGGACGCCGAGGGCGTCCGGAAGGCCGCCAAAACGCTCAAAGACGGCCTGTCCGTCATGGACGGCCGCAGCGCCTTCCGCCTGTACGACACCTACGGCTTCCCCATCGAACTGACGGTGGAAATGGCGAAGGAACACAGCCTGACCGTGGACGAAAACGACTTTGCCGAGCGCTTCAAGCAGCACCAGCAGACCAGCCATGCCGGCGCCGAGCAGCGCTTCAAGGGCGGCCTGGCCGACCACAACGTGCAGACGGCCTGCCTGCACACCGCGACGCACCTGCTGCAGGCGGCCCTGCGCAAGGTCCTGGGCGACGAGGTCCACCAGAAGGGTTCCAACATCACCGCCGAACGCCTGCGCTTCGACTTTACCTTCGGCCGCAGGGTGACCCCGGAAGAGCTGGCCGAAGTCGAAGCCCTGGTCAACGAGGCGATCAAAGCGGCCGTTCCGGTCAAAAAGGAAGAGATGACCGTGGCCGACGCCAAGGCGCAGGGCGCGATGGGCCTGTTTGAAAGCAAATACGGCGACCGCGTTTCCGTGTATACCATGGGGAACTTCTCCAAGGAAATCTGCGGCGGCCCGCACGCCGTCAACACCGGCGACCTGGTCAGCTTCAAGATCCAGAAAGAAGAAAGCTCCTCCGCCGGCGTCCGCCGCATCAAAGCCGTTATCGGCCGCGACGTAAACCAGCCGGGAGAAACCCTGTAATCCTTCATAAAGACAGCCCCGCGGATTCCTCTGATGATCCGCGGGGCTGTTTCTTTCATCGTTTTTTCTGAGACAGATATTATACTGATTTTCACCTAACCCATGCACATCTGTGGGCGCCTTTTGCGCCATCTATGTGTCAGGCGTCCTCACCGTACCTACGGGTACGCTATCGGACGTCTTCCTTGATCTGGCACAAAATCCATCCCGCATCTGCACATGTTCTAGATGAAAATCAGTATTACTTCATCGCCGCGAGCAGGTTGGTCAGCAGCTGGGCCAGTTCGCCGCGGGTGATTTCAGCCTGGGCCGCCAGGACCGGGCCGTTTTCCCCGTCCGCGGGGCTCAGCAGGCCGTTCAAGATGAGCCACAGCAGGCTGGCCTGGGAATCGTCATAATCCGCGAAAGCGGAACCGTCCAGCCCCTCCGCGGCAACCCCCAGCACCGGAAGCATGATGCTGCCGGCATTGCCGCGGGTCAGAACGACATCCCTGTCTTCCGCGCCGACCAGACCGGCCTGGGCAAGAACGGAAACCGCTTCGTCCTCATCCCGCGTTCCGCCCATCAGAACATACAGGGCGGCGGCCAGCTCGCCGACGGTAGCCTTTTCATCCACGCCGAAGGCCTCTTCCCCCCTGGGCGCCATCAGCCCGTTTTCAAAGGCGGATCGGACGGCGGCGAAGAAGGGGCTGTCCTCCGGCAGATCGGAGAAGACGACGGCCGAAGCGTCCTTGGCGCCGAAGGGGTTCAGCACCTGCTGATACATCGGGGCGTTCTGATTGATCACGCTCATCGGGCCGGAGGTGGAAATGAAGCCCTTCTCCATCAGGGCCTGGTAGACAGCGCCCCACTGTTTCAGGGATTCCGGTGTCACCTGCTTAAGCTCGCGCATATACTGCAGGGGCTTTTCCTGGCTCTCCCCTTCCAGCGTTTTCAGCACGGCCTCCGCCGCGCCGGTCAGTTCGCCCTGGCTGGCGGCATAGGTGGGATAAGCGGAAAGGATATAGCCGTCCAGCGTCTTCTGATCCGTCTCCAGGGAGGAAATCAGGCCGGGCAGCTGGGCAAACACCTGGAATGTCTGCATGACGTTGGGGTCCCGGTAGGTAATGATGTACATGCCGCCGTCTTCGATCGTGCCGTGGAAAACGCCGTAAGCGCCGTACTGGTCGCGCAGCAGCGGATAGAGGAACTTGTCCAGCACCAGGTTGGTGACAGCGTCCATCCCGCCGTTGAACCCGTCCAGACCCAGGGATTCAAAGTCGGCAATCACGGCGTTGAACTGGACGGAGCTTTCGATGGCCAGCGCTTCGCTTGCCGCCGGCGCGGGCAGATCATAGGTCGCGCGATCCCTCGCTTCGTTCGGGAAGCGGTCCATGAAAGCGGCAGCCAGCGGGGCGTTCAGGGCCTGGCCGGCTTCGCTGCCGGAATAGGCGGCAATCGCGCCGCTGCTGTTCTTCAGGAAGTCCAGCACGCTCTGCAGCTTCGCGCAGACAGCTTCCGGCTGGGCAGCCAGCGCCTCCTCCACCTGGGTCAGGAATTCATAATACTCGATGAAATTGCAGTAGCTGTACAGGCGGTACATCCCGTTCCGGATGCCAATGGCACGGTAGAGCTGCACACTGTAGGGAGAAGACTGGATGGTGGAGCGGACCGTGGAGCGGATGGCCTTTACGCCTTCCTGCACCCTGGCTGCGTCGAACTTCATGCCGAAGACCAGATCATAAATCAGTTCATAGGCTTTTTCCAGATCCTCGTCCCGGCTGATCCATCTCATCCCCAGATAGGGATGATAACCGGTTTCGTTCTCCAGCAGCAGGGAGAGGCGGACAGATTTGTTGTACAGGTACCGGGTTGCCAGCACCGCGGCCTCTTCCTTGGTGTATTTTTCCGTATCCAGGTAGTCCGTCAGGCCGGTCATCAGCTTGAACCAGTGGAGATCCTCCTGCGGCAGGGCGGCCGCGTCGAGGAAGAGATCCACCTGGCCGACGCCGTCGACATGGGCGGTCGCGTTGACATGGCGGATGTTCTTTTCGTCCGTCGCATCGGTGACGTCATATATCCTGATTTCTTCGGGCAGGGTGCTGACGGTCACCGCCTGGAGCTGCTCAATATAGGCGGAAGCGTCGTCCGTCTGCTCGGGCGCGTTGGACGCGGCGACCAGGGCGGCAATCTCTTCTTCGCTCATGGACGCCTTGATCTGCGCGAGCCGTTCCTTTTCCGCCGCGGCCTGTTCTTCCTTGAGGCCGGGCACGGGGTATGTGGTGGTCAGGGCCGTGGTTTCCGCCCCGGCCAGCCACCTGGCGGCGGCAGCCTGGTATTTGCCGGCCTTGTTCCATTCGTCCATCAGCTGCAGGGCATCCACATAATCCATGTATTCAAACAGGTTTCCGCTGTTTGAGTAGTTGTAGGCAATGCTGGGGAGGATGCTGATGCCGACGTTCGGGGTCTCGCGGATCTGCAGGATTTCCATGGATACGGAAGCCTTGACGCTGTCCACATAATCCTGTTCAAAGCCCTTTTCGGCAATCAGGGCCAGCTGTTCGTCGATGATCTGCCGGAAAACCGGACCGTCCTCCCGGTTCACGTTCAGTACATAGAAGGTGACGGCGGGCACGGGGCCTGAGGTATCGATATAGCTGGAGAAGTTCGCCGACGGCAGCGCCCTGGCGACCGCCTGAGCCATCGGGGAAGCGGAAGCGGCCATCAGATCCGTCAGGGTATTCAGCGTCATCTCCTCTTCGCCTTCCACGCCCGGGCAAAGGATCTTGTAATACACCGCGGAAGTGTTGTTCGTATCGGAGCCGGCTTCCACCGGGAACGAATACTCCGCCGTGATGATCCCCGTGATCGGCTGATAATCCGGATCCTCCCGGGTGAATTCTTTGCGCTCAAAGGGGCTGACGGCCTCATCCAGCAGGGCCAGGAAAGCGGTGTAGTCCTGGAAATCGCCGTACAGGAAGGCGACCATGTTGGAAGGATGATAGTATTTGTCATGATAGCCGCGCAGCATTTCCCAGGTCATGTTCGGGATCTCCTCGGGCAGGCCGCCGCGGTCATTGCCGATGATGGAGCCGGGGAAGGCCGTCCGCATGGCGTTCCTGGCGGCCATCCGCTCCAGGGTGGTTGCCCCCAGCATTTCGGAATAGACGGTCCCCTCGATGGTCAGATCGGCGTCCGCGTTTTCCAGGCGGTAGCGCCAGGCTTCCTCGCGGAAAATGCTCTCGTCTTCCATGATCATGGGGTACAGGCAGCTGTCGGTGTAATAGTCCGCGTACCGGAGCAGCTGCTCTTCCGACAGGCTGGCCACCGGGTAGGTCGTCATCCGGTCGAAGGTGGAGGCGTTCATGTAGGTGTTGTAGGTCTGGTAGCTGAGGTTAAAGAACAGCGACTTGGACGGATATTTCCGGGAACCGTCCAGGGTGGCGTGCTCAAAGACGTGGGGCAGGCCGGTATTGTCGACTGTGTCCGTCAGGAACGTCAGGTCAAAGACGCGGTTGGTGTCGTCGTTGGCGATATAGACAAAACCTGCGCCGGTCCGGTCATGCACGAAATGGACGACCATGGCGCCCAGAAGCGGAAACTCGCGGATTTCCTGCACGGTAAACCCGTGAATCGTATCGCCGACGGAAACGCCGACCTGTTTGGCCGCTTTGATGGCAAATTCAGCGTTTTTTGCCGTCTCCTCCGCAGCCTTCTCAGCTTCTTCCGTTACGGTGTTCAGCTGTTCTTCCAGCGCTTTGACAGCTTTCTCAGCCTCTTCCTTCACGGTATTCAGCTGTTCCTCGGCTGCTTTTGCGGAATCTTCAGCGTTTTTCTTTGCCGTATCCAATTCCGCTGTCAGTTTGCTGACATCTGAATTCAGGGTTTCGACGGTCTTTTGAAGGTCCAGCTTGCGGTTGTTGGTTACGACGCCGAAGACGATCGTCCCAACCAGCAGCACAGCCAGAACAACATTCAGGATTTTTGATTTGCTCAATCTCTCTTCCTCCTTTTTTCGTATACTGCTTTTTCAGATGCACTGGTATACGACAACGTTTTTTATCTTACCATAGGAAACCGGAAATGTTAATACCCAATTCCTGTTTATCCCCGGTTATCTCAGGCTGTCTGATGTGTTTTTTTTCCTGTTTTTCCTGATTGTCCGATAAGCTGTTCCTCCCTTCCCTTCTTCACCTGAAATGCCCATTCGGCAAAAGGTTCGCAAATCTTAATACTGCCGTAACACACCTGAAAGGTAGGAAGGTTTACGAAAAACGCAAATTATGCTATACTTGAAGCTGTCAGAAAAGGCAGGTGTCCGCTATGGATTTTTTATCGATCATTACTGCGAAAAAGTTCGGTCAGGAGCTGACCGGCAGTCAGATCCGTTATTTCGCCCAGGCGGCCTCGGACGGCAGCGTGCCGGACTATCAGCTGGCAGCCCTCCTGATGGCCGTCCGGCTGAACGGCATGACCGCCCGGGAAACCAATGAACTGACCCTCGCCATGGCCCGGTCCGGGGATATGCTCGACCCGGATGTGGACGGCATTCCGGTCGACAAGCATTCGACCGGCGGCGTCGGGGATACGACCACCCTGGTCCTTGCCCCGCTGGTGGCCGCCTGCGGCGGCAAGGTGCTCAAGATGAGCGGCCGCGGCCTGGGCCATACCGGCGGCACCATTGACAAGCTGGAATCCATTCCGGGGATGCGGGTATCCCTGCCGGAAGATGAGTTTGTGGACATCGTCCGCCGCGTCGGCTGCGCCGTCGTCGGCCAGAGCAAAGAGCTCGCCCCGGCGGACAAGCGTCTGTACGCCCTGCGCGATGTCACGTCCACGGTCGATTCCATCCCCCTGATCGCCTCCAGCATCCTGAGCAAGAAGTTTGCCGCCGGCGCGAGGGCCATCGTGCTGGATGTCAAATTCGGCTCCGGCGCCATCATGGATACGATGGAGAAAACCCTCGAACTGGCGCAGACCATGGTCAATATCGGCGCCCTGGCGGGCCGGCAGGTGACGGCGGTGATTTCCTCTATGGAAGAGCCGCTGGGCACGCATATCGGCAACGCCCTGGAAGTCAAGGAAGCCATCGACATCCTGGCCGGCCGGGCCGCGGGCGACCTCAAAGCGGTTTCCCTCTTCCTGGGTACGCAGATGCTGGTGGCATCGAAGGTCTGCCCGGATGAAGAGACCGCCCTGGCCCGCCTGAACGAAGCGCTGGACAGCGGCCGGGGTCTGGCCAAGCTGAAGGAAATGATCCGCGCCCAGGGCGGGGATGACCGCGTCTGCGACGACGTCTCCCTGCTGCCGCAGGCCCCGCTGACCGTTCCTGTTTTGGCGCGGCAGGGCGGTTATCTGGCCCGGATGGATACCGCCGCCGTCGGAACCGCCGCCCAGGTCATGGGCGCCGGACGCCGCACCAAGGAGGACGTCATCGACCCCGCCGTCGGCATTGTGATGAACAAGCGCCTGGGCAGCCGGGTCGCCCCCGGCGAACCCCTGGCCACCCTGTACGCCCGTACGGAAGAAAGCGCCGCGGCGGCCGCAGCGGCCGTCCGGGACGCCCTGGTCATTTCGGATACGCCCGCGGAAAAACCCAGGCTGATCTACGCCGTGATTACCCCGGCCGGTATCCGGAAACTGTAATCTGATTTTCTCTGGAGGTCCTTATGGCCCGGAAGCGCGCGCTGATCCTCGTCCTGTGCATCCTGACCGGCTGTTTTCCCGCCCCGTCCGGGGCGGAACCCGAAACACTGACCTCCGCTGAGTTTGCTTCTTTCGCCGCCTGGATCCGTGAGGCAGCCAGAACCGACGGTTTTTACAATGCTTCCGCGGACGGTGCCGGCTATGCCCTTCGTTTCAAGGACTTTGTCCTTTATGCCGACCGGCCGGAGCTGACGGACGAGACAGTCCTCAAAGCGGCCGTGCTGGATGTCCCGCCCGAAGAGGACGGGACCTATCCGGACCTGCGGGGAATCGCGGTCGGAACACCCTTCCGGGAGGTCCTGGCCGCGTATCCGCTCGATCAGGCCGCCCTGCCCGGCACGCGGGAGGAAGCCGGGCTCTGTCTGTCCGGCTCCGTTCCGGGCACAGCCTGTACCGGCCTGCTGTACCGGGACGGCCCGACGCCCCTGAGCGCCGCTTACACCCTGTATGAGACCGTTCCCGGCGGGGTCCGCGCCTTCAGCGTGACTTACGTCTTTTCCCTGGGCGCGGTTTCGATGATCCGCGTTAGTCTGGAGCCGGCGCTTCTGTCCGTCCGGGCCGCACAGAAAGCCTTCGGCGACTGCGCCGATCTGATGGCCGTGCGGGAGTATTCCCCCTTCCAGTCCTCTTCCCGCCCTGCCGAACCCTTTCAGGAAGAAGACCTGTTCTTTTCCGGGCTGGACTTTCTCCGCCTGACGCCCGAAACGGCAAAAGCCATCCTGGGCGATCCGAAGTCCGTCACCTGGGCCGCCGACGGCGAAACCTGGCTGAATACCCTGTCCTGGCAGGGCCTTTCCGTTACTTTTCTCTGCGACGCCGAAAAGAATCCCCTGTACGCCGCCAGCCTCTTTCTGGATGAAGACCTCCTGGAAGGCCCGCGGGGGCTGATGCCCGGCGTTTCCCTTGCGGATATCCTGGACCGTTTTCCCAGGACGGACGTTCCGTTATCCGACACCGTTACGGAACTGTACCGCCTGGACGGCGGCCGCCGCGGCGAACTGGAGGAGCCGGCCGACGGCCTGGCCACCGTCCGCTGTTACTGCGGGAACATCCTGCTGAGGCTGTACACCGAAGGCGGAATCCTGAAAAATCTGACGCTGCAGCGCAGCGCCACAGAGTGAAGAGCGGAGCGTTTTCGCTCACACCGCCCGCAGAGTGCAGATATATCGTGTTTTCAACTGATTGAAACGAATATCATCTCCGCTCTGCACTCTGGCAATTAGCACTACAAGGACGCCCTCCTCCCCTGCGGATGAGCGCGTCCCCGGAGGCTGACTTATGAAGATTGATCTGACCTGTCCGGTTGAGCTGTGGCATTTCAAAATGCCCACGGCGGAAGACCCTGTCTGCATGGTCCAGCTGTACAACCTGTCTGAAAAGACGGTCGTCAGCATTCAGGCCTGCTACCTCTGCTACGACGAAGAAGGAGACCAGACGGCCCGGCACGTGGAACGCGTCCAGGGCCTGAACGCCCCGACGCACTGCGCCTTCGAGATGTCGGTTGAGGTGGAAGAAGGCGTGAACGCCGCAGGCATGGAGCTGCTGATCGAAAAGGTCTGGTTTGAGGACGGAACGATCTGGCGCAGAGGGCTGACCCAGATGACGGATTACGCTCTGCCCGCGCCGCCCGACCCCAAGCGCCTCGCCATCCTGCAGCAGATCGCCGGAGCCGACGCCACCGGCTATCCCTCCGACCAGGGCAGCGTCTGGGTCTGCGTATGCGGCCGCCCCAACCCCAGCGCGTTTGAAACCTGCAGCCGCTGCCAGCGGGACAAGCACAGCGTCTTTACCGCCTGCAACGAGGGCGCCATCGAAAAAATCTACTACGACCTGGAAAGCGCCGAGGAGGAAAAGCAGCGCGCCGTCCGTCAGCAGGAAGAAGAAAAGGAACGCCAGGAAGCCGAAAAAGACAAAAAGCGCCGCCAGCGCAACAAAAACATCCGCACCGTGCTGATCGTGCTGATTCTGCTGGGCGCGGCCGCCTACGGCGTGATCTTCCACCTGTGGCCCTGGTACCGCTACACCAACGCCGTCCGGGATCTGAACAACCTGAGCTACGCCTCCGCCCGGCAGACCTTCGTGGAACTGGGGGACTATTCCGATTCCGCCCAGATGATCCTGGAGTGCGATTACCGCGAAGCCCAGGCCGCCCTGGCGGGGGATACCTATAATTCCCTGCAGGCCGCTCAGAAGAGCTTCCTGGCCCTGGGAGACTACAAGGATTCCGCCGTAATGGCCAAAAAAGCCGTTTATCAGCAGGCTGAAAAACGCCTGAACGCGGGCGAGTACACCCAGGCCTACGACCTTTACGGGACCGTTTCCGATTATCTGGACGCTTCCGCCAAGCAGAAACTCTGCGTCTACCGCCGCGGCCTTTCCGCCCTGGAAAATGCGGATTACGAAGCCGCCCGGGAAGACTTCCTTTCCCTGGGAGATTTTGAAGACGCCGTGACGCAGGCCAAGGAATGCCTCTATCAGCCTGCCCTGATCGCCATCGAGGAGAGCCGCCCGCTGGCCGCCATCGAGCCGCTGACCGAGCTGGGCGATTACCGCAACAGCGCCCTCAAGCTCAAGGAAGCCTACTACGAGACCGGCGTCATCTATTTCAACGAGGGCATCTACGACGAGGCCGCCGGGTATTTCCTGCAGGCCGACGATTACCGCGACGCCTTCCGTTACGCCACCCGCTGTCTTTACCAGCCCGCTGTGGAAGCCCAGGAAGTCGGCAACTATCTGGCAGCCGCGGAAAGCTTTGAAAAGATCCCCACCTATGAAGACGCCCTGGACCGGATGAAGCAGTGCTATCTGCTGGCCGCGCAGGAAGCCCTGGCCGCGGAGGACTTCGGCACCGCCCTGGAGCTGGTCGAAAAAGCGCAGGACGCCGAAGGCGCGGATGAGCTGCGCCGCGAGTGCCTGTACCGGCCGGCGGTCATGCTGTATGAGCAGCAGGATTACAGCGCCGCCCTGCAGCTGCTGAGCGAGATTCCCGAATACCGGGACGCCGGGGAAATGATCGCCGCCATCCGCCTGGAACTGGCCCGCGCCGCCCTGGAAACCAACGATTATGAAACCGCCGTCGCCATGCTGGAGCCGCTGGAGCACACGGAAGAAACCGAGACCCTCCTGCGCGACGCCCGCTATGCCTACGCCCAGACTCTGGTTGAACAGGGCACCTATGACGAGGCGCGCGCCGTACTGGCGGAGCTGGGCGATTATGAAAACTGCAAAGAAGAGTGGCGGCGGGTGACCTATCTGCTGGCCCGCCAGCATCTGGAAAAAGAAGAATGGCAGGAGGCGCAGACCCTGCTGGAGGATATCCCGGACGAGCCCGACGCGGCGGAGCTGCTCAAAGACGTCCGCTATCAGCGCGCCGGCATCGCCCGCCAGGCCGGCGAACTGCAGACCGCCTTCGATCTGTACGGTCAGCTCCGGGATTACCGGGACGCCGCCGACCTGTACCGGGAAACCGGCTACGAACTGGCCGCCCAGCTGGACGCCGCCGGAGAGCCGAATCAGGCAGCGGCTATCTATTCCTCCCTGGGCCAGTACAAGGACGCGGAAACCCTCGCCCGGGAAAGCTATGACAGCTACTACAAGGAAGCTTACGAGGCCGCCCGCATCGCCTACCAGGCCAAGAACTGGGAGGGCGTCATGATGGCCGCCGAAGGGCTGGACCTTGAATCCGCCGGCGGCGAATATACCGATTTCGTCGCCATGTGGCGCGAGGCCGCCTACGCCATCGCCGAGTCCCTGTACGCCCAGAACCGCGACATCGAAGCCTATGCTTATTACAAGCGCCTGGAAGGCTACCGGGACGTTTCCACCAAAAAGCTGACCCGTCAGGTCTACCTTCTGTTCGGCACCTGGAAATCCTCCTCCGGGGATGTCTTCGAGTTCCGCGAGGACGGCACCTGCCTGATCAACGGCCAGCGCCTGTTTTATCAGGCCCACCGCTACCAGCTGCGCTGCGGCAACGCCGTGGATGACCTGTCCATCACCTATCAGATCGTCAACCTCCGGGAAAAAACGCTGACCCTCAAGGGCACGTCGAAGGGGAATTCCAAGACGTACCGGATGACGAAGGTGGAGGAGGAGCCGGCTGCCGAAGGCGGCAGGGAATAGGGAATAGGGAATAGGCAGTAGTTTATTGCGTATTCCTGCACAGCAGTATAAAAACCCCGTCCGGGATGCCTCCGAAAGAGGGGCTTCCGGGCGGGGTTTTTTAGTGCTTTCTGATTACCGGGTTTCCGCCGGAACGAGATCGGCCATGTAAATCGGCCATGTAATAAATTCGGTCTGTTTTTTCTCCGTTTTCGGAAACTGTCAGAATAAGACGGTCCGTTTCCAGTTTCCAACGATGGATTTCCGCTTTGTCCAGTACTGTCCACCGGAAATCCTCGCTCTCCGGATCCGTCACGAGGATCAGTTCGTCCAAATCTGCGTTCACCTTCATAACAGCCAGCCTGTCGGAGATTTTTATGATCGAGCCGTCCCGGTTCCAGGCATATTCTTCCCCGACAGGAGTTCCGGAAAACGTTTTCGGGGAATTTTTCATCAGCCTGAGCCATGAAAACGGATCACTTCGGAGGAACAAAAAGCCTGCAATTCCCAGCAGGCAGAAGATATAAAGAAGACATTTTCTCATAATCGAACCTTTTTGTACACAGCGCCGATGCTTGGAAATCCCTCTGTCTTTTTTTTTCCGCTGTTTATCGGATGACTATCTGAACGCCCGGCAGCGCCCAGCGCAGGATGTCAGCCATCCGGTCCTGAGCGATCGCCACACAGCCGGCGGTTGAACCACTCATTTTGCAGTGCAGGAAAATACAGCTGCCTTTTCCCGGTTCGCCTTCCGCGTTGTAGTCGATAAACATGCAGTAATTATAATAACCTCCGTAATCGATCAGGTGCTCCCCCTTCACACTGCCGGTGACGCTCACATCCACCAGCTGATTATAATAGGGACTGGCGGAATCGTCACACCAGGTATGCCGGCTGTTCACCTGAAGGTACGGCATATG
Organism: Christensenellales bacterium; assembly: GCA_045113695.1. Taxonomy (GTDB): domain Bacteria; phylum Bacillota; class Clostridia; order Christensenellales; family Aristaeellaceae; genus UBA4246. The sequence continues at coordinate 32,524 of JBGUJG010000129.1, read as the reverse complement.
GGTCCCCGGATCCGGGAGGATACCGAAGGGCATGGTCAGATGGAAGGTCCCGGTCGGGGTGCGGCCGTCTCCTTCCCGCGTCTTATGGATGCCGTTCCTGCCCACGGCGGCCGGGGTTTCCCAGAGCTGCTGCCAGAATCCCTGCTGTTTTTCATGCGCCGAAAGAACGGCGCGGCTGCCGCCCTGATAAGAAACCAGCACGATCTGCTCCGCGCTGTCCGCTGCGGAAACGTTCTCCAGCGCAGCGTCATACGTAAATGGCGTAAGAAGAATGCCGGTACCGGTTTCCTTTACCGTATATCCCCTGCTCATGGCCCACTGGCAGGCCCAGGTGTGCGGCGTGACATAAACAGCCGATAATTGTCCGCATCCCTCAAAAGCGGTTTCGTCGATGCTTTCCAGCGAAGCGGGCAGGGTGATTTCCGAAAGGCCGGTGCAGCCTGAAAATGCGCCCGGGCCAATGACCATGGTTCCTTCAGCAATCACCAATTTTTGTATCGCCGGATCCTGGGCGAAGGTTTCTTCATCTATACTGAGCAGTCCTTCCGGAAGATTCATTCCTTCCGACAGCGTGTAAAGCGGAAGAAAAAGTACAAGTAAAACCATTGGACAAAGACATTTTTTACTTATAGACTTCTTTTATTGATTTCTTTTCCTGTTCCGTTTCTTTTTTCCTTGTTTAAACGGATGCTTTTTCATCGCATGCACGGTGCATTTCTGTATCGGATCCCACTCAGTAATCCCGATGATCACCCCGGGAATGATCACATAACCTGCATATATGAATATGATATATTTGGTATACCATCCTGTCACTGCGCAAAAGAGAACTGCCGCAAACAGCACAGGAGCCGCAAAACATTTGAATCCGTAAAACCGATAATGCTTCCGGAAGCTTTTTTTCTCTGTGTCCTCCCGGATGTATTGTTCAATATAATCCATCCTGATCCGATCCTGCAAAGACAGGTTTTCCCGGATATTCCGGACGCCGATCTTTGAACAGTTTCCGATCAGAAAATCATACAGAACCTGTCTGAGTGAAATAATCATCACAATATCCAAAATGAGGATAACCAGGACAAACCGGACGGCATCATTCACTTCATGATTCTCCCCAGGATCGGTGTCAGTTCCTCGGAGATCGCCCCTTCCATCCACATTGCGATATCCGGCTCGTTGAGCGGGACTTCCGGGCCCAGGGCAGCGCGGACTTCTTCCGTGGTGAAGGTCATTTCCCCTTCGGGGGACGCGCAGCGCAGGTGAAACTCCGGGCAAAAAGGGTTGGCGGTGATCAGGGTCACCAGGGTGGCCGGCAGGTCGCCCACCGGCAGGCAGTCAATGGAGGAGGTATCGAACGTGGCGGTCAGCAGGGTGCCTTTGCCCGGCTCGCTCTCGATCTCCACCCCGCCGCCGGAAGCCATGGCGTTCTGCATCAGCATGGGGATGCCCAGGCCGATTTTCCGCGTGGTGCGGGTCGTTGTGAAAGGGCTTTTGACCCGTTCCAGCAGCTCCGCGTCCATCCCGCAGCCGTCGTCTTTGACGGTCATGATCAGCATGCCGTCTTCTTTCAGTTCAAACCCGATTTCCACCACGTTCGCTTCCGCGCGGATGCTGTTCTGCGCGATGTCAAGCAGATGCAGAGATAGATCCTTCATTGATTTCTCTCCTGTTTTTTATTAGCGCTGCAGATTAGGCAATAGGGATTAGGCAGTAGGCAGTAGGAATAATAGTTTCATCTTCTCAGGATTCATCGCCTGCTACCTATTGACTATTGACTTTTGACTACTGCCTATTCCCTGCTTCCTTTACACAGATAATCCAGGAACGCTTCCACCGACGGCTCTTCCAGCGTCACCGTTTCCTCCGCCTCCAGGATGTCCCCCAGGTAATGGGCGTCCGAGGAATGGAGGATGACCCGGCCGGCCTGCGGGCTGTGCGGGCATGGCAGATGCTTCCACACCTCCACCGCGGTAAAATGCGGTTCCTCCGGCAGAAAGCCCTGGTTGATCAGCACGCCGTTGGAACCCCGGTTGATGTGGGCGGGCACCGGCACCCCGCCGTATTCCCGCACGATGCCGGCCAGTTTCGTCAGCGGCAGGTCGGACGCGCCCATCAGCAGGGTCATTTCCTCTTCCAGGATCTCGTCGTCGTCGTTCGTCACGTACTGGTGGCCGAAAAAGTCCGGGCGGTTTTTCGCCTTCGGCATATGGCCCTTCAGGAAATCACTGAAAGAAAGGGCTGTCTCCACGTCCGGGAAATAGCCCAGCATATGCACTTCTTCCCGGGTGGTGATCTCCATCCCCGGGATCAGCAGCAGGCCGTACGCGTCCGCGCAGACCTTCACATAAGGAAGGTTTTTCGCACAGTTATGATCGGTCACGGCGATCATCTGAAGGCCCTTCAGATGGGCCATGCCGCAGATGTTCGCCGGCGTCATATCGTCGCTGCCGCAGGGGGACAGGCACGAGTGGATGTGCAGATCCGAAAACAGCGTGACCATATCGTCAGTTGTGGGCCGGGATCCCCTGCCCGTACATCCGCCCGCTGATCTCATAGCTGGTCAGCGGGGAGGTCAGGACCACAATCCCCTCGCCGACCGCCTTTTCAAGGACTTCCTTTTCCATTTCGATGTCCTCGGGCAGGACGATGCAGGCCATGTCTGCCAGCACGGCGACGGCCACCACGTTCATGTTGGTCTGCACCGTCGTCCAGGCCATCCCGCTGTCCCCGTGGGACATGACCCAGCTGAGCAGGTCGCAGGCATACCCGCAGGTCACCTCCGTGTCCTCCGAAAGGCTCGGCGTCAGGCTTTTCGCCCCGATCAGTTCCTTCAGCTCTTTAACATTCATACGGATAACCTCGCTATATTATTATAAAATATGATATTTGCAACGGACAGAAACGGACCCGGCAGGCCTCAGGTTCAGTCCGCCGGTTCATCCGGCGGATGCCGCAGGCACCCCGAAGGGGCATTTGAGGCTTGCCGGTTCCGTTGGCTCTTTCAGAGGGGAGCGGGAGGGGGAACGCCCTCCCGTATGATCGTACACACCGGCTTCGCCGGTGTGTGCGGGGTTTTTCGTCAGAAAAACATTCCTTACAGATTTTCCGCCCGGGAGCGAAGCGAGAGGAAAATCTGCTCAGGGGGTGGTTTGGGCGGGGGAAGGATTCCCCCGCCCAATGACGATTCAGCGGATGCTGAATCGTCATTCTCTTTTTGTTTGCGCCAGATCCACCATCTCCTGCGCCATCCGCTGGATCTCCGCCTTCATCAGGTGGATGCAGTCCATCTCCCGGCACTGGCCGTTCACGATGTCCTCGGCGAAGGTTTCGCAGGTCGGCGACCCGCAGGAACCGCAGTCGTAACCGGGAAGCTTCTCCATCAGCTCGTGGATCCGCTGGATCTTCTGCATGGCGACGATGATGTTGTCATCCAGCTTCAGGGTATCGTTGGGCTCAAACGGCCGGTCGTTGCGGATGGGGTATTTGTTCAGCGCGGAGGCCGGCACATCCTCGTCCGGGTGGGTGGGCGGCAGGGCGTGGGCCATCGTCTGGATCGTGTTCTTGGCGACGTAGTTGTTTTCAAACGTCAGCGGACCGCCGACGCAGCCGCCCATGCAGGCGTTGCCTTCCAGGTATTTGAGGTCCGTCAGCTTGTTGTTTTCGACCTCTTCCAGCACGCGGATGACGTTGGGGATGCCGTCCACCGACAGGCTGTCCTCCGGGCAGACGGCGTTGGCCTCGCCGTTGCTGGACGCCCAGGCGATGCCGTAGCGGGTCGCCAGGTGAAAGTCCGGGTCTGCCTGCATCTTTTTGATCAGCGGCAGCAGCAGGCCGTACATCTCCATCACGGACAGGGCCCCGTCCATCTCGGACTTGATCTGCCCGATCGGACGGCGGATCGCGGTCATCTTGGCCGCGCAGGGGGTAATAAAGAAGCAGCCCACATCCTCCGGCGCGCAGCCGTGCTTGCGGCAGAACTCCCGGCGGGCCATCGAAGCGGCCACCTCCATCGGCTGGCGGATGTCGATCACGTTGGGCAGGAGGCTGGGAAACCGCACCTGGATCAGCCGGACGACGGCCGGACATGCGGAAGAGATCAGCGGCGTCGGGTAATCTCCCTTTTTCATCCGCTCCCGGATGGCTTTCGTCACCACGTCCGCCCCGCGGGCTACCTCAAACACATCGTCAAAGCCCACCTGCTTGAGGGCTTCCAGCACCAGCTCCGGCTGTTTGAGCCCGCGGAACTGGCCGTACAGGGTCGGCGCGGGCAGGGCGATGGCGTATTTGAAGCGCTTGATCGACTCCAGCGGGTCCACCACCGCCACTTTCGCGTGAAACGAGCAGATGCGGATGCATTCCCCGCAGTCGATGCACTTTTCGTCGATGATGTGGGCGCGGCCGTCCCGGATGCGGATCGCCTCCGTCGGGCAGTGCTTGAGACAGTTGGTACAGCCCCGGCATCTGGAAACGTCCAGCCGCACAGAATGATATCGGTTTTCCAAACTCCAGCCCCCCGAAGTATAATTCATAATGCATAATGCTCAGTGCATAATGCGTCATATGCGCCTGACGGCGCAAAATCAATGACGCGGGCCAGTCAGAAAGTATATTTCATTATGAATTATGCATTATGCATTATGCATTATGCATTAATCTTAAAGCTCATTCGGATTTCCGTCCCCACGCCGACCTCGCTCTGGAGCTCAAAGCCGTCGGCGTTGCGCTTCATGTTGGGCAGGCCCATGCCGGCGCCGAAGCCCAGGGCGCGGGCTTCCTCGTTGGCGGTGGAATAGCCTTCCTTCATCGCCATGTCCAGGTTGGGGATGCCGGGCCCGCGGTCTTTCGATACCAGGACGATGCTGTCCGGATAGACGTCCAGCGTAAGCACCCCGCCCATCGAATGGATCACCAGGTTCAACTCCACCTCATAGGAAGCGACGGCCACCCGCCGCATGACATTGGCGCTGACGCCCAGCTGCTTGAGCTGCCGCTTGATGTCCGCGCTGGCTTCGCCGGCGTGGGTATAATCCGCCGTTTCCCGGGGATATTCCGAATGGATCAGCCCGTTCATGAGACGCTCCCTCCCTGATGCCACTCCGCCGGCACCGGCACGCCCCGCAGCCCCGCCTCATACAGCAGGCCGCAGGCGGTGAACGCCGTCATCTTTGTATGCAGCACGACCATGCCCAGCTCGTCCGCCCCGTCCAGAATATCGTCTGTCGGCATTTTGCCGCGGGCAAAGATCAGGCACTTGAGGTCCAGCATTTCGCTGGTGCGGATGACGTGCGGATTGGTCAGGCCCGTGATCAGCACGGTTTTCTCATCGACAAAAGCGAGCACATCGCTCATCAGGTCCGAACAGCAGGCGGTATAGACCGGCGTATCCAGCCGTTCGCTTCCCACCAGCACCCGGGCGTGCAGAACATCCGCCATATCCTGAATGGTCATGTCTTTATCACCTCAAAATTCGTCCTCCGGCAGCGCCTTTGATCAGCATCAAAAAGCGTTTGCGGATAAGCAGATTCAACCTGAAAAGAGTATAAAACGAACGCCCCGTTTTGTCAATTGAAAAGTCCTTTCTGTGCCTGATGCGGCCATTTTCAACATGAAAAGGGGCCAAATGTGAAAACTGTTTGATATTTATCGTATGATCGTATATAATGAGGAAGATTCCTGATGTGGATAGTTCATCCGCCGTCTGATTTCCGCTGAAAAGAGGAGTGATCCGTACGATGAAACGCCTGACAGGGCTTTTGCTGATCCTGGTTTTTCTGCCCGTGACGGCCTTCGGCCTGTCTTTCACATCCTTTACGGAATTCACCCCCCGGTCCCGGCTGGAGCTTCCGCTGGCGGAAGGGGTCTTCTATCAGCAGATCGATCTGACGCCAACAAACCGGTCCGCCGGCATGTCCCAGCGGATCCACCTGCTGGACGTCAGCCCGAATGTCAATCCTCATCTTCATGTCAGCAACATCCTGGGAGCCGGCAGGATCCGCGATAACCTGACGATGACCTCCGCTATGGTCAAAGCCAGCCTGGACAGCCTGCCCGGCGCCTTTCTGGGCGCCATCAACGGGGATTTTTTTGACGAGGGAAACGGCGGGCCGGTCGGCTGCAACATGGAAGACGGCGAATGGCTGACCCTGGGCGAGTTTCACAACGGCTGGGCCGTCGGCTTCACCCGGGACGCCCGGATGATCGTCGGCCGCCCGAACCCGGCGCTGACCCTTTCCGTACAGCGCGGCGGCATGCTGATTCTGGACAATGTCCCGGTCAGCGCCCTGAACGCTCCCCGCCTGGACCGGGCGGAAAAGAGCATTCCGATGAATGTCGTGGAAGAGAGGAAAGACAATTCCCTGGTACTTTATACCCCCCGATATGATACCGGTACCTTTACCTCCGGCGGAACGGATTTTCTGATTGAAACCAGCGGAACCGTCCGCACCCATCAGACCGTCACCGGCGTGATCAAAGACGCCTTCGGCGCGGGCGGAAAGCCCGAAAATACCAGCCGGAAGGGCCTGCCGCTGGAACCCGGCACGATGGTCCTGTCCGCCCTGGGAGAATCGGCGGAAAAGCTGTCTTTTCTGCAGCCCGGCGACCGGGTCTATATCACCTGCCATGCGGACCCAGTCTTTGACGAAGCGGTGGTGATCACCGGCGGCGGCAGGCCGGATTTCGGCCCGCTGCTGCTGCTGGACGGCAAAAAAGCCGATATTGCCCAGGTACAGGAACTGGACGAGCGCAAGGAATATTTTTACTCCCATCATGCCCGGACGATCGCCGCGCGCAGAGCAGACGGCAGCTGGTTTTTCCTGGTGATCGAAGGCTACCGTTCCGGCAGCTACGGCATGCAGCTGGACTGGGCGCAGACCCTTCTTCTGGATCTGGGCGCGCAGGACGCCGTCAATCTGGACGGCGGTCCTTCCGCCACGATGGTCACGCCGTCCCAGCAGAGCGGCCAGCCATACACCCGTTCGGACAATTCCGGCGGCCGCCGGACGGAAACGAGGGTCGGGAACGCCCTGATCCTGACAGAGGAGGCGCATTGATCCGATGTATCGTGGAAAACTGGTTCTGCTCCGCGCGCTGGAGCAGAGCGACCTTCAGGATACGCACCGTTTCGTCAACGATTACGAGACCATGCGCGGCGCGATGAGCGGCATGCTCTATCCCTCTTCCTTTGAAGATGAATCCCGCTGGGCCGCAGGCCAGAGCAGCTTTACCCACGGGGAATACCAGTTTGCGGTGGAAACCCTGGAAAGCGGCATCCTGATCGGCCGCTGCGGCTTTATCCGGATCGACTGGAAAAACCGCCTGGGAGAGCTGGCCATCCTGATCGGGGAAAAATCATTCCGCGGAAAGGGATACGGGACGGACGCCCTGGAAATCCTGACGCGCTTCGGCTTTTCCGAGCTCAACCTGCGCAAGCTCAAGGTGTCCGTGATGGATTTCAATCTTCCGGCCCTGCGCGCGTATGAAAAATGCGGTTTTACACGGGAAGGCGTTCTGAAGAAGGAAATTTACCGGGAAGGCTCCTATCACGACGTCGTTCAGATGGCGCTGTTCGCGCCGGATCAGGAAACAGAATGATGGATCACCAGCAAGGAGGGCACGGATGACGGTCAGAAAAGCCGGAAGGCTGTTCGGCATTTTCATTGTATTTGTGGTCTGCGCATTCTTTTTTTCCCTGATCGCCCTGCTGATCGTGAAACCAGGCGCGAAAGAATCTCCCGCGGCCCACGCTTCCGCGGTGGAAGCGGAATTTCCGGACCTTGTTCCCTTCCTGTCCACCGGAAACCCGCTCGCGCTGTCCCGCGCTTTTTCCATGCCGGTTCCCGCCGCCTTCGGCCAGACTTTTGAGGGAGAAATCCGTTCCGTCCCGTTCGAAGGAAACACGGCCGTGATGGTCACGATGCGGTATCCTTCTTTTACGATTTCCTGCGTTCAGCCCGCCCTCGCATCCCCCCTGCTGCTGAAACCCGGGCTCACGCCGGCTTCTGTCCGGATTGACAATCAGGACGGTTTTTCGATCCTTTCCATGCCCGCCATGTATCTCAAAGGCGAAAACGCGCACTGTTTTTTCTTTTCGGACGATTCAGCCGCCTATGCCCTGTATACCGATCAGGCGGATCTGTCGATGCTGGTGTCTTTTGCTTCCCTGCTCAGATGGGCCGTATGAACCCGGGTTATCCACAGCTTTCTGCGGATGAAAGAGGATGAAGGACCGTTTCCTTCTTTTGATTCATTTTCTTTTTTTTCCTCATCCGCCAAGCTTATCCATCCGTCCTCCCAACAATCCGCAAAAGCGGGAAAACGAGTCTGCGGATATTGCCGATACTTCTTTGTTTCCGGCCTCCGGTTCCCGGGTTTTTGCTTTTTGAAAGCAGAATGCAGGTGTTTTCGCGCCGATCGGATGCCGTTTTCCATTTCATTTCCCTTTTTCTTGAATTTCCCCCCGTTTTGTGTCATAATAGTCTGTGGATTCCTCAAGAGTTTTCCACAGCTGTCTCCCCTGCCGCCCGGCCCATGAAACGCTTTTATTCCGGCGTTTTCCGTGTTTGTTCACAGGCTGCACAGGGCCTGCTGCTACTACTGTTTATTATATATACCATAACGATCAGGAAACCGCGAGACGGTACGACGTCTTTCGCCGAAAGGAAGAGAAACGATGAAATTTCATGTGAATGTCAGCGAAATCAATTACGGTCTGGGCATGGTGACCCGCGCCATCGCTGTCCGTCCTGTCAAGCAGGCATATGAGTGCGTGATGCTTGAAAGCAATCCGGAAGGCCTGCTGCTGACCTGCACGGACGGCGAAATGACGATCAAAACCCAGATCGCCTCTGAAATTGCGGAAGAAGGCGAAATCCTGCTGCCGGCCCGCCTGCTCAATGAGCTGATGCGCAGGCAGTCGGGCGGAATCGCGGAAATCGATATCGACAGCAGGGGCTGCGCCGTAATCCGGGCCAGCGGCAGCAAGACCAACATGGTCGGCATGTCGACGGAGGATTTCCCGCTGATTTCCGACGTTTCGGGCGGAAATGTCATCGTCCTGAACTGCGGCCAGCTGAAAAAAGCCATTTCCCATGTCATGTTTGCCGTCTCCAACGATGAAAGCCATAAGGTGCTGACCGGCGTGCTGGTGGAGTGCGGCAGGACCGAAACCAGGCTGGTCGGCCTGGACGGGTTCCGCCTTTCCCTGCAGTGCGTGGAAGCGGAAAATGAAATGCCTTCCGGGCAGGAGCTGATCAAGGCGATCATTCCCGGCAGGATCATGAATGAGCTTTCCAAAATGCTGCCGGACGATGAGGAAAAGCAGGCCGTCATGACCTTCAATCAGACGCATATCATGATTTCCTTTGAGAATGTGAAGATCTATACATCTCTTCTGACAGGAGAATTTATCGATTACCGCCATGTGCTCCCGACAGAGAGCAGCACGGTCGTCATCACGGAAAAGGTGCCTGTGCTGGAAGCCCTGGAACGCTGCAGCCTGATGGCCCGGGAAGGGAAAAACAACCTGATAACCCTGGATATACAGGAAAACGTGCTCTATATGAGTTCCCGCGCCGAGCGCGGAGACGTCCGGGAGGAAATCCCGGTGATCACGCAGGGAAGCCCGCTGCGCATCTCCTTTAACGCGAATTACCTGACGGACGTGATCCGGAACGTCGAAAACGATAAAATGCGGATGTGCTTCAAAACCAACATTTCTCCCTGCCTGGTGCTGCCGGAAGAAGGCAATCAGTTCAGCTATCTGGTGCTGCCGATCAGGACGTTTGACTGACGCGGCCAGGAAACGAGGCATTCGATGAAAAAAAATATCAGAAGAAACGCCGCCTTTTTCCTGCTTGCGCTGCTGCTGTTCAGCCTGGCAGGCCCGGCGGCCGCCAGGAGCAAAAAGAAAAAGAATACGCCCACGCCGTCTCCGGCGGTGTCTTCGTTCCCGCGGGAAGCCTGGTGCAATGCGGACGATGTGTTCCTTCTGGACGATATGTCCCCGGACGCAGAAAAGCTGCTGCCGGTCCCGTACGGCGAAAAGGTCGTGATCGCCGAACAGGATCAGGATGAACAGGGCCTGACCTGGTGCCTGATCGAATATGAAGAGGAAATCGGCTTTGTCAGCCGGGATCAGCTGAGCGATGAGGAAGTTTCCAGGGTCCTGCAGACGCCCTCTCCTTCCCCCGTCCCGCCTTCCCCTTCCCCGGATCCTGACCGGATCATTGTGACGGAAGACGGGGAATATACGGATAAGGATCATGTGGCCGAATATATCCGGCAGTTCCGCCGTCTGCCGGGCAACTACATCACCAAGTCTGAGGCACAGAAACTCGGATGGATCGCCAGCCGGGGAAATCTGTGGAAAGTGGCGCCCGGCAAGAGCATCGGCGGCGACCGCTTCGGCAATTACGAAGGGCAGCTTCCCTACAAAAGGGGCCGCACCTGGTATGAGTGCGACATCGGTTTTGACGGGAAATACCGGAACGAAAAACGGATCCTTTATTCCAGCGACGGGCTGATCTACTATACCGAAGATCATTACAATACCTTTGAGGACATCACGGAACGGAAATGACCGGAAAAAGAGGCGATAACTGATGTATGAAAATCACTGGGCCATCCTGGACGGGGCCGCGTTTCATGACAAAAAAACCGCGCACGGCATCATCCGCCGGGAACTCAGCCTGCCTGATTATTACGGGGGCAATTTGGACGCCCTGTATGACTGCCTGACGGAAATGGGCCGGACGGAGATCGACCTGTTTTCCTGCGCGCAGATCCGCAGGAACCTGGAAGCCTACGGGGACAGGCTGCTGCAGGTATTTTCCGACGCGGCGGAAGCAAATCCCGATCTTGCGCTGAAAATGTACGATTAACGCTTGACAAGTGAGAAAAAAGCATATATAATAGTTCATGCAGTTTACGGACTGCATGCATTGGGGAATGGTGTAACGGCAGCACGGATGACTCTGACTCATTTAGTATAGGTTCAAATCCTATTTCCCCAGCCAGTTTGCCTCCATTGTCTAGAGGCCTAGGACGCCGCCCTCTCAAGGCGGAAACATGGGTTCGAATCCCATTGGAGGTGCCAGACGAACGTCTCATCTGAGTAAGGATGAGGCGTGTTTTTATATTATGCAAAGAAATGCGAGAACAGGGGGTTTTGATAAATGAATGGAACTGTATTGGTAATCCTATTGATCATAGTTATCTTCTGGATCGCAAGTAAAGTAAAAGATAAATCAAAAAGAGAGAATATAACCAATAACAATGGATATGAAGCTAAAATGGATAATCAAGAACGTCAGAACAATAATATAGAAGTATCAAATATTGAGGAAAAAGAAAAGCCGATAGAAAAAACAACAGGAATAAAAAATGAAGTAATAAATATAGAAGATATCATATTAGGAAAAGAACAAAAACAAGTTTTTGATTTTATGAATCAAACAGGAGACAATCTTTTTATCACAGGAAAAGCAGGAACAGGAAAATCTGTTTTACTCCAGTATTTTGTTAAGCATTCAAAAAAACAAATTGCTGTAGTAGCTCCGACAGGTGTAGCAGCAATAAATGTCGGTGGGCAGACCATACACTCTTTTTTTGGTCTGAAACTTGGATTACAAGATACTGACGATATTTCTCAAATAAGAGATATGGGAAATAAAAAAAGAGAAATATTGAAAAGGATTGATATTCTTATAATTGATGAAATATCAATGGTAAGCGCTGATGTCATGGATATGATAGATTCAAAATTTAAATATGCAAGAGAAAGTTATGAGCCATTTGGAGGGTGTCAAATTATAGCATTTGGAGATTTATATCAATTACCGCCTGTTGTTACAGTAGGAGCAGGTTATAGATTTTTAGAGGATAAATATAAAACAATATACTTCTTTGGGGCACAAGAAATAAAAAAACATCCTTTTAGAATCATAGAACTACAGGAGGTCTTCCGACAAGATGATCCGGAATTTGTTGAAATACTGAATAAGATAAGGATGGGAGAGGTTGATAACAATCTTTTAGAAGATATCAATACACGATGTGTTCTTATACCAAAGGACGAACAATATATTACTTTAACTGGAAATAATGCCACTGCGGACAGAATAAATAGTGAAAAACTTAATTCACTTCAAACAAAAGAATATATTTATATAGGAGAAGTAAAAGGAGATATAAAACAGTCGGATATGCCAACTGCTCTAGAACTTAAATTGAAAGTCGGAGCACATATTATGATGATCAAAAATGATCACACAGATAATACCAGTACAAATAAACAAGAAAAAGCTCGCTGGGTTAATGGTACACTTGGCATTGTATCAGAATTATCAGACAATCTGATAAAGGTTGAAATAAACGGTGTCAAACATATTATTGAAAAAGAAACATGGGAAAAATACCAGTACAGATATGATTCAGAAACAAAAACGCTAGTTAAGGATGTAGTTGCAACATTCAGACAATATCCAATAAGGCTTGCTTATGCTATTACGATTCATAAATCACAGGGACAAACAAACGAAACTGTCAAAATAGATCTTTCTCAAGGGGCGTTTGCAAATGGACAAACATATGTTGCTCTGTCGAGATGCAAAAAAATGAATTCCTTATATTTAACAGTTCCTTTGAAGTCACAAGATATAAAAGTCAGTCAGGAAGTAAAGAATTTTATGAGAAAGAGTTTTGAATTATGAAATAGAATACTAATTATTTACACCACGGGACAAAAATGCTATAATGTCAAAAAAACAGAACAGGAGGGATTTTTGTGATCCGTACTGAAATCGTGGAACTGACCACCGTGAAAGCGATCGCGTTCCGTCAGAAGCTCATGGCCGGCGGCGCGGGGGTAACCGTGATCCGTTATGACTATGATCAGCCCGGTATCGCCTCCATCAGCAAAACGTCCGGCGAGGCCATTCCTGCGGCCAATACGCCCAAGGATATGTATCCGCAGGAAGTGTTCAACGAGGCGATCAGACTGACCTTCGGCATGCCGTACAAAAAGCGGGGCATGGTCAAGGTGGACAAGAAGGCCGCCGTGGAAGAAGTCGCGCCCGAACCTGCCGAAGAAGAGACGGAAGAAGAAGTGGTCATCGACAGCAGGGACTATCAGAAGCTGGTGGATCATTATACCGACAAGAACGGCAAGCTGTCCTATGAGCTGATCAACAAGGACCTGATCAAATTTGCCCATTCCAGCAAGACGGTCCATTTAATGCTGGAAGAGGGGGATTCCGTCAAGAAGATCCGCACCTATATCGTCAGCACCAAATTCAGAAACGTGACCGGCGACAAAAAACTGTCCGAGGCGCAGGCTGTGAAGATGGGCGAGCTGCTGGACGAGGTGAGCCCGAAATCCCTGTTCAAGCCCCTGGACAGCGAACTGCGCAAAATGAGCGCCGGGCAGAAAAAGAAGTAATCCATATCCGCTCTTCTGTGTCTGTTCTTTAATAACAGACTTGCTGATTATACTGCACATCGCACAAAAACAGCGGGGCTGCCTCGTAAGAGACAGCCCCGTAAATTAGGCAGTATGCCTGCAGACGTCAGTTCTGCTGCGCGGGGTTTTCCCCGGTGCCTTGTGGTTCTGCGGCGCCCAGCGGGATGGCCTGTGCTTCCGGCAGGCTGGCCGGGCGGCTCAGGATTTTCATGAACTCTTCGCCCGTGATGGTTTCGCGCTCCAGCAGGTAGGCGGCCAGCTCGTCCAGCTTCTGCCGGTTGTCCCGGAGGATGGACAGGGCCTTTTCGTGGGCTTCGCGGATGGTTTCATTGACCTCCTGGTCGATCAGGGCGGCGGTATCCTGGCTGCAGGCCAGGGAAGCGTCCCCGCCCAGATACTGGCCGTTCACGGTTTCCAGCGCCACCATGTCGAAATGCTTCGACATGCCGAAGCGGGTGATCATGGCCCGGGCCAGGCGGGTGGCCTTCTCGATGTCGTTGGACGCGCCGGAAGTGACGGAGCCGAAGACGATCTCCTCCGCGGAGCGGCCGCCGGTCAGGGTGGTCAGCTGGATCATCGCTTCCTCGCGGGACAGAAGGACCTTCTCGTCTTCATCCACCTGCATGGTATAGCCCAGCGCCCCGGAGGTGCGCGGAATGATGGTGATCTTCGTGACCGGGGCGGCGTTCTTCTGCCGGGCGGCCACCAGGGCATGGCCGATCTCGTGATAGGCGATGACCTTCTTTTCCCGCTCGGAGATCACGGCGTTCTTGCGCTGCGTGCCGGCAATGACGGTTTCCACGCTTTCCATCAGGTCTTCCTGACAGACGGCGTCCCTTCCTTCCCGCACGGCCCGGAGCGCAGCTTCGTTGATGATGTTGGCCAGGTCCGCGCCGGACGCGCCGGAGGTGGCCCGGGCGATGGCGTTCATGTCGATGTCTCCCGCGAAGCGGACGTCCCGGGCGTGCACTTTCAGGATGGCTTCGCGGCCCCGGAGGTCCGGAAGCTCCACCGGGATCCGCCGGTCGAAGCGGCCGGGCCTGAGCAGGGCCGGGTCGAGGATCTCGGGCCGGTTGGTGGCCGCCAGGATGACGACGCCCTTGGTGCCGTCAAACCCGTCCATTTCGGCCAGCAGCTGGTTGAGGGTCTGCTCCCGTTCGTCATTGCCGCCGGAAATGCCCGCACCGGAATCGCGCTTTTTGCCAATGGTGTCGATTTCGTCGATAAAGACGATGCAGGGGGCTTTCTCCGTCGCCTGCTTGAACAGGTCACGGACCTTGGCCGCGCCCATGCCGACGAACATTTCCACAAACTCAGAACCGCTGATGGAGAAAAACGGCACTTTCGCTTCTCCCGCGACGGCCTTGGCCAGCAGGGTTTTGCCGGTGCCCGGAGGGCCCACCAGCAGGGCGCCCTTGGGGAGCTTCGCGCCGATGGCCCTGTATTTGCCGGTGTCGTGCAGGAAGGAGACGATTTCCGTCAGCGCTTCCTTGGCCTCGTCCTGGCCGGCGACGTCGGCGAAGGTCTTGCCGGTCTCCGACTCGATGTAGATCTTCGCGTTGGCCTTGCCCAGGGAAAGGACGTTCTGGCCGCCGGCCCCGTTCATGATCTTGGGCAGAAGCACCTGCCCCAGCAGCAGGAAAATGAAGATCGGCAGAAGCCAGCTCAGCAGGAAGGCGATGATCGGGCTGGTCTGGGACGGGATCTGCACGGTGATCTCCGCGCCGGAAGCCCGGAGCTTCTGCAGAAGCTCGTCGTCGTGGGGCCAGATGTTGGTCTGGTAGATCTGTTTTTCCCTGGTCTCGCTGTTTTCGGTCAGAAACTGCAGCGTCCGGTTGTTTTCATCCAGGGAGACGGTCGTTATTTTTTCCTTTCCGTTCGTCTGCTCCAGCATCTGCAGCATGGCGGTATACGGGATCTCCTTCACCTGCATGTTCCAGATGCGGGGAAACAGGAACGCGTTGGACAAAAACAGGATGACCATCACGGAAACCAGGTAGATCACCACCGGTTTCCACCGTTTATCCGGAGTGTTTCGATTCACGTATTTCACCTTCAGTTCAGACATTACACGGCAGGAAAGCCGTGCGGTTATATTGTAGTCGATTCCGTCAAAAAAAGCAATTTGAGAACCCGTCAGGGAAGAAACAAAATCATGGCAGAAAAAGGGCAGACGGCGGAAGAGTCCCATCCGGCTTTGGTCCGCCGGGCAGAGCAGAAAAGAAAAAGGGAGGAACGGTTGTATGCGGCTGATCATGGTGCGCCACGGGGAACCCGATTATGAAAAAGACTGCCTGACCGAAACGGGCAGGCAGCAGGCAAAAGCCGCGGCGGAACGGCTGGCGCGGGAAGGAATCTCCGCCGTCTATTCTTCCCCCATGGGCCGGGCGATGGAAACGGCTTCCTTTACGGCGAAGCGGCTGAACCTGCCGGTGCAGGTGCTTCCCTATATGCACGAAATTTCCTGGGGCGGGCCGGATATTCCGGATCACGGCCATCCCTGGACGGTCAGCGACCGGATGATTTCGGAGGAAAACTACGATTTCCGGATGGAAGCCTGGCGGCAGCACCCCTATTATCAGCAGAATCAGGCCGTGGAATATCTGGACATGATCTCAGAAAAAATCGACGGGTTGATGGAAACGCTGGGCTACCGGCACGAAGGCTGCCGTTTTCTCTGCGGGGAAAACACGGACCGGACCGTTGCCCTGTTCAGCCACGGCGGTTCCGGGGCCTGCGTGCTTGCCCACCTGCTGTCCCTGCCCTTTCCCTACGTATGTACGGTGCTTCCGTATGATTTTACGTCCGTCATCATCCTGGAATTCCCGGACCGGCCGGGCCGATACGTCCATCCGAGGCTGGAACTGTTCAACGACACGGCGCACATCCGGAAAACGTCTTCCGGGCCGGTGATCCAGCAGGAGCCGGACAGGAAGTAAAACGCATGCATTCATTGGCGGAGCAGTCATGCTCAGTCGGAAACGGCCGGGGTCAGCTGCAAAAGCTCTGTCAGCGCGGACAGGCTTTCTTCTGATCCGTGCAGAACGGTACTGAATAGCCAGCTTTCGGCCTTTTCCAAATCCCGGGGGACGCCTTCGCCGTCCCGGTACATGAGGCCGATCCGGTGCATGGCTCTCGAATTTCCTTCTTCGGCAGCTGCCATAAACCATTCCAGAGCTTTCTGACGGTTCTGCTGAACTCCGATACCGCTGTCATACATGTAGCCCAGCCAGTATACGGCCTTCTCAGAATACCATAAGGATTGATTGACAATTTCAAAAAACTGGGAAAACGCCAGGCCCGGGTCCTTTTCCGATTCGTTGAACAGGAAATGAAAAGCGCGGGCAAAGGCTTTGGCGCTCCTCAGATCGCACCAAAGGACCGTTACGAAGTCGTCGAAGATATCATAATGGTCATAAGCTTTCTGAAGCCAGTCAACGGCAAGGTCATAATCCTGCCCGGGCCCGTCGTCTAAGAAAAACATCCTGCCAAGGTTCCACATGGCTTCCGGATCACCTGCCTCTGCCGCTTTCCGGTACCATTTTTCCGCAAGGTGCCGGTCTTTGTTCAGAAATCCCTGTCCGGACCTATACAGTCTGCCCAGATGATTGCAGGCCTCCGGATCGCCGGCATCGGCCGCCATAAAATACCACAGCATGGCCTGCTCGATGTCTTTTTCGACGATATGTCCGTATTCGTAAAACTCACCGATCCGGAACAGGGCGTTTTTATCGCCCGCTTCGGCCGCTTTCCGATACCATTCGAGTGCATACCGGAGTTCTTTTTCCTTGTAGTCCAAGCCGCAGCGTGCTTCGCTTTCATACAGTTGGCCGATCCGGCGCATGGCTTCAGGACTGCCCTGTCCGGCGGCCTTCTGATACCAGACCATGGCCGTATTCGTGTCACTTTCGACGCCATAGCCATTCTCATACATCATGCCGATTCTGTACATGGGCCTCCGGATCGCCGGTTTCAGCAGCCGCCTTGTAGAGGAAAAGCGCTCTCTTATACCATTCATGATACGGCAGATGATCCATTTTGACCACGTCAAAGGAGCTCCTGCCAAAGCGGCAATAATCACCGATTTTCATCGCGGCATCGGCGCTGCCCAGCGCCGATGCCTGTTCCAGCAGTTCAAGGGCTTTGGCGTCGTCCCGTTTCACCCCGTCGCCGTGGTAATAGGTCAGGGCAAGGGCATACAGCGCTTCCGCGGATTCTGCGAAGGCAGTGTTCGCCGGGATGGGCAGACACAGCGAAAGGAGAATCAGTGCCAGAAAGCGGCAGAAATGTTTTATCTTCATGGTTTTCTTTTCTTTGCAGAGCAAATCTGATTCAGTCATGCCTGGGCCAGCAGACGGTCGCACAGGTTCCTGAAATCCTGGATCGCGTCCGCCGGGCCGGAAGGGCCGGTGCTGTTCAGGCAGCCTGGAGCTTCCGGGATGCCGGCGTTGCGCCAGGCTTCATATTCGGTGGAATAGCCGGGAAAAATGTCCCTTGTGATGACCAGGATGGTTTCCGAGACGAAGGGATATCCCTGCGCGTTCAGTGCGGATACCCTGATTTCCAGCCGGCGGCCGGGGAAAGTGAGGGAAGGATTGATCCGGAAGGAATTGCCGAAGACTATCCGGCTGCGGATCAGGGCTTCGCCGGTCCCGGCGTTCCGGACGGAGATCCTGTATTTCACAGCGCCGTTGATTCTGGACCAGGTCAGGTCTACCCCGGCGCCCGGAAAAACAACGGATCCTTTGGAAGACGCCACGTTCAGCGGCCGGACCGGTTCTTCCGCGCAGGAGGAAGGGAAAAAAGAAACAGACAGCAGGGTCAGGGCCAGGACGATGATCAGAACGCGTTTCATAAAATCCTCCTTCCCGGCAGTGTGCCGGCAACAGCCATGGTTTGCACTGTGGTTTCTGTGACGATTGCATCATAACACGCGGCCGGAAAACGCTGTGAAACGGGTTTTACGAAAGAATGCCGCCGCCGGGTCAAAGGACCTGGCGGCGGGAAGGACGGACAAAGGTCAGCCCGGCTGTTTATCCGGAGAATCCCGGTCAGCGCCGGGATCTGCGCGGTAGCTTTTTTCGATCACGTCATTGTATGTCTCCAGCGGGGAGACGGACAGCATGCACATCAGCACGAAGCATTCGTAGGGGTTCGTTACGTAGAGCGGGCCCATGAAGCAGTCCGACAGGATCCGGTTGGTGGATTCTATAAACCTCATGTACCGTTTTTTGGCGTTGGGCTCCTCTTCCACCCGCAGGGAAAAGATCAGGAAGTTCAGCGTGATCAGGTCAAAGCGGTCGGGCTCCGATTTCCGCAGAAGGATATTGTTGATGCGCTTGCGGCTGAACCGTTTGCCCTCAAACTGGGCGTTCAGGGTGGAAAGGCGGGTGGAAATCAGGTTCCCGTTTGCGTCCATCGGGATGGCGGAGCACAGGATCTGCTCCAGATCGCTTTCGGAGATGTCTTCCCACTTCATCGCGGCCGGCCGTTCTTCCGCCTGCCGGACCTTTTCCTGCTTTTCATAATCATACAGCCGCTGGGACCGGCTCAGGTTTTCCCGCAGCCGGCGGGCCAGCAGGCGGGCTTCCGTGTCCATCACGTCCAGGGCCTGTGCGAAAATCAGACGCCTGGCTTCATCGTACAGGGACAGAAACCTTTCCATCGTGACGTCGGCCGACTGGCCGGCGCCCTGTTTTTTCAGCGGCGCCAGGGATTGGATCAGCCGGACATCGTCCTGCAGGGTGGAAACGGGCTTCATGCGTCCGGCCGGCTGCGCTTCGTACAGCGGACGCAGGTCTGGATGGTCCGGGTCAAGCTGTTCGTAGATCTGCCGGAGCTGCTGGAATTTATGGTATCCGCAGCCGTGCTGATAACAGTATCTGCAGATGGCTTCAAAAGGGTTCTGTTCATTCAGCAGCGGCTCCAGCAGGGCCTTGTAGAGAAACTCGTTGACCTCCGCCACGCTCATTTTCAGGCCGAAGCCCATCAGCAGCACGGCCTGCCGCCTGACGCTCTGCTGAGTCAACCAGTTTTTGGCCAGCGCGCTCAGTTTGGCGGTGGAAGGGGTAAAAGAGGCCGGCGTCCCGTTGTCCCGGAAAGCGTCCTGGATGATCGTCTGATAATCCTTGACCGTCAGGTCAGTATAGACCCCTTCCATGCCGGTCTTTTTGAAGATGAAATGCTGCAGGTATTTCCCGAAATAAACCGGCCTGAAATCGTTTTCCAGGGACTGATAGATCAGCTCCGAGTCCCGGTCCAGGAACTGATCGTGGTCTACCGTTTCATACAGCCATTCCCAGGCGTTCCTGGTAAAAGTGCCGCTTTGTTCAAACATGTCGCTCATACGCATTTCCTCCCATGAAAAAACAGAGAAAACAGGAACCGCAGTCTTCAGGATAATATGCTTCATGCGGTTCCTGTGAAATGGGTTTTACGGTTCCCTTACGGACGGACGCCAAAGGAATCGGCGCAGCCAAGCGCAAACAGCAGGTCTGCATCCGGGGAGGCAGCAGGAACGGCAGATACCGGTGTCTGCGCGGCAGCCGGTTCCGGCGTAAAAGGATGCAGCGTCATATCCACCCAGAGCGCCGGGCGGACGCAGACATCCAAAGCGTTGACGGAAAGATAGCGGCGTACGCCGTCAGACCAGACGCAGGCGGCGCGACCCGGCTCGTTGCCGGGGGACCGGAGCCACCAGACGCAGAAATCCTCCGTCTTGTTTTCCATCTCGGCCTGAGCCATATAGGTCGGGGTGCAGCGGCGGGCTCCGTCGTCATGGAAATATCTGGAGAAGGCTTCCTGATAGCTGAGCAGGAAAACCCGGTCGTCCGTATTCCTGCCGCCGGCGGGCCATTCCGGATAGCCCTGATCCTTGCTGTTTTCGACATGGGTCAGCAGGATGGCCGCCCGTTCTTCTTCGGTAAAGGCGGTGGCCAGGAAATCGCTGTTCAGCCAGTCCCTGACGGAACTGCCGGCCCAGTCGACGGCGGCTTTTTTCTCGTGATACGGCAGTGTGGCCAGCCCGCTGCCCGCCAGCAGCAGGGCGTTATTCCCCTGTACGTCGAGCACCTGCCAGAGAATATCCTGCTTTTTCCTGCTATCCTGCCGGTACTGGCCGAAACGGACGGTATCCCCGGTCCGGAGCGCGGGAAGATAAGTGGGTGCCGGCGCAGGCGTGGCCGTCGGGACCGGTGTGGGCGTGGGTGTCGGCGTCGATGTGGGTGCAGGAGTTGGCGCCGGCGTGGGAGACGGCGTGGATGTGGGCGCAGGTGTTGACGCCGGCGTAGGTGTCGGCGTGGGTGTCGGCGTCAGTGTGGCCGTCGGGACCGGTGTGGATGTGGGTGTCGGAGAAGGCGCCGGCGTCGGCGTGGCCGTCGGGACCGGTGTGGGCGTGGGTGTCGGAGAAGGCGCCGGCGTCGGCGTGGCTGTCGGGACGGGGGACGGCGTGGGTTCGTCCGTCCGGGGCAGGCGCAGCTGGCCGCGGAATATATATCCGATCATCCCGTCATCCGTCTGGACAAAGCACCAGATGCCGCCCTTTCCGTCCCGGACCTGGCGGAGTACCTTCACAAACTGGTCTTCCGGAAGGTTTCCAAGGACGGCCGAGTGATCGCTGAAGCTGGCCCGCAGCGGAACGCCGTCCTCTGTCAGCCGCGCCCACCCGTCAAGGGGCGGCGGGGTCATGGTGGGGGCAGGCGTCGGCGTGGGCGTTGGCATCGGCGTGGGCGTTGGCATCGGCGTGGGAGACGGCGTGGCCGTCGGGACCGGTGTGATCGTGGGCGTCGGCGAAGTTGCAGGCGTGGGTGTAGGCGTCGGAGAAGGTGTGGGTGAAGGTATGGGCGTGGGTGTGGGCACGGCGGTCGGAGCGGGCGTCGCTTTTTTCTTTGCGGTGAATTCCACATAATCAGGGCTGGCGGCGCCGTGCTCCAGGGAGATATATCGGGACGTCTCCCCTGTCAGTTCATATCCTTCCGGCAGAACCTCCGGGTCGGCGGCCAGGGTGCCGGATTCGGACAGCCGCACCTTTCCCTCGTACAGTACGTATCCTTTGTCCGACACGTAGCATACGTTCACAAAAACCACCGGAACCTGCGTATCGGCGGGCACCGGGACGGGGGTCGGCGTAGGATCCGGGGACGGGGCTGGGGACAGCCAGGGCGTTACCGTCGGAGACGGAGAGGGCGGGACGGACGGGACCGGCGTTTCCGTCGGTTCGGGAGACGGGGTCGGCTCGCCGTTCAGCGGGGGCCGCACCTGATCGCGGCGGACGTAGCCGATCGTTCCGTCGTCTGTTTCCACCAGACACCACAGCGTTCCGTTTCCGCCGTCCGCCTGTGCATAGACCCGGAGAAATTCCCCGTTCGGGAGGATCGCGCGGATATCTGAATTGTCGCTGAGGTTGACGCGCAGGGGAACGTTCGGTTCCGCCACTCTGCCCCAGCCCTCAAAGGGTTCCGGGACAGCGGTCGGAACCGGCGTCGGAGGAACGGTCGGCGTGGGCGAAGGAGAAGGCGAGGGAGAAGCTGCAGGAAGGGCGGTCGGTTCGGGGGCTGCCGTCGGCGGCAGGGCCGCGGAAGCTTCCGGGGATGCGGCCGTCCGGACGGGCGATTCGGCAGGCCCGGGCTGCAGCCTGCCGGACATAACCAGGTATCCGATACCCAGCAGCAGCAGAACGGCTGCCAGGATCAGCCCGGTTTTCAGACCTTTCTTCCCGGCGGGTTTCTGATGGGGCCGGTCCGGTTCCTGATTTCCGTTTTGTGCGGAGCCCTCCGGACCGGCCGTCAGATTCGCCGTCTGATCAGATTGGGCCGGACGGACGGGCTTTTCCGCGGACTCCGGGGACGGTGTCCGCCCATGAGAAACAGCCGCTTCCAGCGCCAGCTTCATTTCGTCGGCGGTTTGATAGCGGTCTTCCGGGCGGAAACTGCAGGCCTTCAGGATCACCGCCGCCATCCTGGGAGAAGCGTTCGCCGGCGGTTCCGGGGTTTCCCCGGCCATGCGGCGCATCAGGGCTTCCCGCTTGGCGGCGGGGGTATACAGCGG
This sequence comes from Christensenellales bacterium, assembly GCA_045113695.1. Classification (GTDB taxonomy): domain Bacteria; phylum Bacillota; class Clostridia; order Christensenellales; family Aristaeellaceae; genus UBA4246. The sequence goes on along the minus strand of JBGUJG010000129.1, from coordinate 10,020 downwards.
CGTCTGCGGGAAGAAGGGCAGGCGGTTGTTGTTGAGCAGGCGGTAGAGGGTCAGGCCCAGGGAGTAGATATCGGCCCGGGTATCGTAAGGCTTGCCGAGGGCGGCCTCCGGGGCGATGTAGTTTGGCGTGCCCCTGGCGCTCATGCCGGCGGTGCGGTGCTCCAGGGTCCGCGCGATACCAAAATCGCCGAGCTTATAGAACACATGGTTCCCCAGCCGGTCGTTGACAAAGATGTTCTCCGGCTTGATGTCCCTGTGCACGAGGTTCTGGCTCATGCACAGGGAAAGGGCGGAGCACAGGTCGATGCCGATCTGTGCGGCCTCTTCTTCCGTCAGTTCAATTCCGCTGAGGTACTGATCCAGGGAGGTGAGGAGTTCCATGCGGATGAAGATCCGGCTGCCGATGCCGTCCTCCCGGGGCTCTACTTTGTAATCCTCGATGCTGACGATGTTCTGGGTGCCCTTGAAGAGCTCCATCACCTTGACTTCGCGGATGAACTCCTCGACGGTTTTATTGAAATAATCTTTTGTCTGGGGAAGATCGAACCCCTGGGAAGCAAGGTCCCGGATCTCGGATTCGTCCCGCGGGATCGAAATGACCTTGACGGCAGCGCGAACAGAAGGGTCGTCCTTCCGCACCGCTTCATAGACGGTGGCATAGGACCCCTCCCCGATGATGCCGGTCAGTTCCCAGTCCGACCAGCTCTGCGGAAGCGTTGCTGAGTCCGTCATACATTTTTCCCCGTGATCGGCTCAGCCGGAAAGCGGCTGAAGTATATCCCTGTCCTATTCGACAGGATCCTCTTTTTTCCTGCCGGAAGAAGGAGATTTCCGGGCTGCCGGAAGAAAATGCAAAGCCGCCGCATAAAAGGGGCGGCGGCTTTGCCGGCGGTTATTTTTTCAGATCGGGAACGGAAGAACGCAGGGTGTTTCAGTCTCCCGGACGGAACACTTTGTCGTTGCCGGCCGGCATCAGGTTCTTGTCCAGCATGAAGACTTTGACGGAAGCGGCATTTTCGGCAGCGGTCAGGGTGATTCTTTCCGTACCGTTTTCGCCCAGGCTGACAGAGTGCATGTTCATGCTGATCAGCTGACCGTCCGCGTCATAGGCAGCCATCGCCAGGGTGCCGCGGAAGGCGGTCTTCTGCAGGTTCTTTACCTCGGCGGCGGCCTGGCCGTCCTTCCAGGAAAGGAGGCGATAGGCAAACAGATCGGCGCCCTTCGGCGTGACGGAAATCAGACCGGTCTGGATGGCGGCGCCGTTGACGCGCAGGCTGGAAGCCGCCGCACCGCCGGCCAGATGGAAATCACCCCGGGTCACGCCCACCGATACGCCGGCGCCGCCGCTCCGGCCGGAATAGCTGACTGTGCTGTAAGAATCCTGCTCTGAACGCAGGAGAACGCTGTATGTTTCGTTCTGCCCGGCGCCGATCGTGACATCGTTGACCATACCGCCGTCAGACAGGTTCACGGTGACGGAAGAAGAGGAGGTTTCCACGGTAGAGCGGCGGTAGGCGTTGACTGTATCCACCGTCCAACTGCCGCTTTCTTCGTTCAGGATGGTATACTGACCGCTGGGGAGGTACACCAGATAATCCTTCGTCCGGATCCCGGCGCCCCTGAACAGGAAAATACCGTTCTGAGAGCTCCGGAAGGAGCCGTTATGCATGGTTGCGACCGTTTTGCCGGAAGCGTCCAGGATGGAGAAATTGCCGGCGGAAACGGCCATCATATTGGTCGCTTTGCCGAAGGAACCAGAATTCCATTCGGAACGGACAGCGGACAGGGCGGTATAATCGAACTGGAGCGGGACGAGCTCATCGTTCATCAGGTAAGTATTGCGGTAATTCGAAGGCTGAATGACGGTCCCGTTCGTCCTGGTCTGAATGTTGAGATACCGGTCTGTCATCGGGAAATTGGGGTCGTACACGTGCAGACGGGCGGACGTGCTGCTGATTTTTTCATATTTGTATCCGACCATGGCATGTCCCCAGCCTTTTCCGTCGCTGTCCTTTCCGTACAGGCCGATGATCGGATAGTCATGCGTGGTCTCGGCGTTTTTGACCAGATTGCAGAGGGTTTGCAGATTGCAGTCGGTGCCATACAGGGAGGGAATATACTGCATGAGCTGTACGCATTCGATCATTTCGGTTACCGTCATGTCCAGCCTGCCGCTCCAGTCGCTGATCAGCAGCTGATATGGGTGTTCTTTGCCGGAGCCGAACCAATTTGGCCGCAGGGAGCTGTTCGGGCTGACCATCATGGCCGATGTTGAGCTCATGCCAAAGCAGCTGCCGCCCCATGTTCCTCCGTTGTCAACGATGTAACTGTACTGGTATTCGGTGAAAAACTGCTGATACTTGGAAGGCAGAATCTGATAGTTTTCCCCGTAATGGAAGTCATAGGAATTATTGCCGAACGAGTAGGAGAGATCGGTGACGCCGCTGCCGTCATTCACGCTGACGCAGCAGGTGTCAAAAACCAGCTCACGGCTGTCATCGTAGGGCATGACATAGATCGTGGCATTTCCGTTCCCGGTAGCGGTGACCAGGCCGTCCTGCGAAACCGTTGCGGCTTCTTCGTTGTCGGAGTACCACATGAGCGCGGTATAGGTCGCGCCGGAGGGTTCCAGAGCGGCGGTCAGCTGCGCGGTGGGGGCGTCAGACGTCAGCGCCAGGCCTTTGGAAGACAGGGTGACGGCGGTGACCTCAGTGCCCAGGGTGTAGGTATTCTGGAACTGATCGCCGATGGTAAGGGAAACGGAACGGCCGTTCAGGCTCAGAGAACCGCTCTGGGCGCCATTGCTGTCAGTCGTGGAAAACCGGAACGCCTGGCTGTCTTCATTCCAGTAAGCCCAGGCCGAATAATCGTTGCTTTCCGAACCGACCGATTTTTCGGCGCGGAACTTGAAACCGCTGTTCAGTTCATCAAGCTCCGAGACACGGAGCCAAAAACAGTGAACCTGTCCTTCCCATGTAAACGGAGAGGTATAATACGAACCGACAGCGGGCAGAGCATGAACAGGATGAACGGGGATATCATGAAGATCCGCCCACGCTTCGGCAAAACTGTTTTTTTCAGCGTAGATGCAGAAATCCGGATGGCAGAATGCAAAGGCGTTATCCCCGATGGTCTGGACACTCGGGGGAAGATAGATCTGCTTCAGATTGTCACAGGAGTAAAAGGCATAGTCGCCAATGGTTTTCAGGCCGTTTTCAACGGTCACGGCGGTCAGCCGGTTGCAGTCGTCAAAGGCCTGCACGCCGATGGTCCTCAGGCTGGCGGGAAAATTGATCTCCGTCAGGCTGCTCTGGTGAAACGCAAAAGCCTCAATGGTCCGGATGCCTGCGGGGAGGACCACCTGATCCAGCGAAGTATCCGCGCGGAACGCCTCTTCTTCGATGGTTATGACGCCTGCGGGCAGCTTCAGCTCATCGGCGGACGCGCAGAACGGCAGCCCCAGGAGCAATACGAAAATGAACAGGGAAGCGAGACGTTTTTTCATGCGGATTCTCCTTTGTTCGGCAGGGATGAGACAGATTTGTCCAACCATGGTTTCAGTATATCCGGAACGCCGGAAATAATCAATGGTTCCCCGCTGATTTTTCGGTCAAATCAGCAGAAAAAACCGCCGCGGGAAACCCCGCGGCGGCATAACACGTTATGGTGGACAATGGCATCAGTCCCGGAGAATCGGACCATTACTGTTCAAAACAGGCAAAGCCGTTCTCTGCGGCCCATCCTGCCGCATAGCTGCCGGCGGGCGTGACGATGACCGTTCCCGGATCAAAGGCGTCCGGCGCAATCGCTGCAACCGTATCGGGAACGAAGATGCACGAGCCTGCCGGAATGCCGGCGAAGGCTTCCGACTCAATGGCGGTCAGCTGCGCGGGGAGGATCAGGTCCGGGTGGATGAAGTGGAGGACTGCGTTTGTCAGAGATTCATTGTTGTCCTCAATGAAGACGGCGTTCCATTCCGGCTCCGTGCCGAAATAATAGACATCTGCCAGGCTGTCGCAGCGGTAGAACGCCTGATTCCCGATATTGCGGACGCTTGCCGGAATGTGAATGGCTGTCAGCGACGAGCAGTAAGAAAAAGCTTTCTGAGGGATGGCCGCAACGCCGGCCGGAATTCTGATTTGCGATAATTGGGAACACCAGGAAAAAGCGCTTTCCCCGATAGATTCCAGGCGCGGAGGAAGGATTATCCAGCACAGGGTTTCACAGGCGGAAAACGCCTCAGTCCGGATGGTTGTTACCGTATCGGGAACGGAATAGGTGTTTTTGTCCTTTTTCGGCGGATAGCATACCAACTCCGTCCTGTCCAGGGTCAGAAGAACACCTTCTTCAGTCGTAAAGGCGGGGTTATCCGCATCCACTGTGATCTGCGAAAGCTCCAAGCAGTAAGCAAACGCGGCATCGCCGATCGTTGTCAGGTTACGGGGAATGAAGATGTCGGTCAATGCATAGCAGCTGCCGAAAGAATACCATTCAATGGTGGCAACGCTTTCAGGCAGGCTGATTTCTGGGAGGCTTTCGCAATGATCAAATGCGCAGCCGCCGATATACTCAAGCCCGTCCGGCAGGAAAACCGAGACAAGCTGAGTTAATTGTTTGAATGCGTGTGCGCCGATCCCGGTGACGCCCGGCGCTACTGTGAGGTGTAAAATGTCCTGGCGGTAAGGATACCAGGGAATATCCTGATCATCCCGGAAAGATTCCATGTCGCCCGATCCGCGGACGAGCAGATGCCCTCTGCTGTCCAGAATCCAGAGGAAAGGATTGCTGGTTCCGAACCAGCCGGACTCGGAAACGGCGGCGCCGAAGTGTAAAGCCGCGCCGTTGTATGGGCCGGGATTGGGTGCGACGGCGTACCAGTCATCCCACGAGCCCGCATAGTAAATATCCGTAAGGCCGTTGCAGTCATAGAAAGCTCCGTCGGCAATACTGAGGACGCTGCCGGGAACCTGCAGGTATCCGGAAAATCCTGTGCAGCGGGCAAATGCCCCTTCTCCCACACTGGTGAGCGCGGAAGGAAGGACCAGGCTGCCCGTCAGGCCGGAACAGTATTCGAAGGCATATTCACCGATGACGGTCATGGAAGAAGGAAAGGTCAGATTGCCGGTCAGACCGGAGCAGTGGGAGAAAGCGAGGTCTCCAATGGTATGGAGACCCTCTGGCAGCGTCAGCGGGGCAACAAGCCCCGTACAGTTACAGAAAGCGCATTTGCCGATGCTGTTGACAGATGAAGGAATGACCAGGCCGGTCAGACCGGAACAGTCCGCGAAGGCGTATTCTCCGACAGCGGTCACGGAAGAAGGAATGATCAGATGGCCGGTCAGGCCGGAGCACCCGCCGAATGAGCCGTTTGCGATGGCAGTGAGTCCATCCGGAAGCGCCAGCGCGGAAACAAGCCCCGAGCAATTCTGGAATGTATATTCTCCGATAGCGGTTACGGAAGAAGGAATGATCAGATTGCCAGTCAGGCCGGAGCAGTTCTGGAATGCGAAGTCACCGATGCCGGTCAATCCGGAAGGGAGTGTCAAACCTGTCAGACTGGAGCAATTCTGAAATGTGAAAGCTTCAATACTGGTGACGGAAGAAGGAATGGTCAGACCGCCGGTCAGGCCGGAGCACCCGCTGAACGCGCCGCTTCCAATGGTCTGAAGACCTTCCGGCAGGGTCAGCGGGGAAACAAGCCCTGTACACTGCCAGAATGCGTAGTTGCCGATGCTGTTGACAGATGAAGGAATGACCAGGCCCGTCAGACCGGAACAGTTCTCGAAAGCATATTCTCCGACAGCGGTCACGGAGGAAGGGATGGTGAGATTGCCCGTCAAACCGGAGCTTCCGGAGAAAGCACCGTCTGAAATGACGGTAAGCCCCTCTGGAAGAGCCAGCTGAGAAACGAGACCCGTACATTGATGAAAGGACCACGCGCCGATACTGGTAAGTCCGGAGGGGAGCGTCAGGCCGGTCAGCCCGCTGCAGAACTGAAAAGCATTATCCCCGATGTCGGTCACGGAAGAAGGAATGATCAGATTGCCGGTCAGGCCGGAGCAGTACTGGAAAGATGCGCCGCCGATACTTGTGACAGAGGAAGGAATCACCAGTTCTCCCGTCAGGCTGCCGCACTTCTGGAACGCGCAGGGCCCGATGCCGGTCAGTCCCTGGGGCAGGGAAACGCCGGTCATGTTTGCGCAGTTATGGAAAGCATGAGCGCCGACAGAAGCAACGCCCGGTTCAATCACGGCGCGGACGATTTCATCTCTGTATCTGTACCATGGAACGGCGGTGTCCGTTTCATAATCGGCCATCGCCCCGGTCCCGCTGACGGTCAGGATTCCGTTCTGATACAGGCGCCAGGTCAGGTTTTCTCCGCAGGATCCGGAAGCCTGGACGCAATGAACCCGGGCGTCCGTGAGGGAGCTGTTTCCGTCCAGGATGTTAAGGGAGGACCAGGTATCCTCATCTCCCTGAAAATAGACATCGGTCAGGTTCTGACACCGGTCAAAAGCGGAATCGCCGATGGTGAAAAGACCGGCCGGCAGAATGATTTCCTGCAGGTTTACACACACGGAGAATGCGTTGCCGTCCAGGGTGGTGACAGTATCCGGCACGGTGTAAGAAGTCATGGTTCTGGGAATGGGGTACCAGAGCAGTTTTGTCTGATCCGCAGAGAACAGCACGCCGTCTTCATCCACGAGATAGGAATGATTGCCGGGAGCGATGATGATTTCTTCCAGCTGATTGCAAAAGGAGAAAGCGCCGAACTCAATTTCAGTAACGGCAGAGGGAATGATGATGCTGGTGATGGGGCATCCGGAAAAAGCCCAGCGGCCGATAAAGGTGACGTTGTCCGGAATGGTGACATCAGTCAGTCTGTAGCAGCCCCCGAGCGCCTGATAGCCGATATATGTCAGGGTATCCGGCAGGGAAATATCGGTCATGTACTCGCAGTTACGGAAGGCGGCAAGCCCCAGGGAAGTGACGCCCTGCTCCACGACGGCGTGAAGGATTTCTGCCTTATGGCCGGCCCATGGATTCTCTTCTTCATTCCAGCCGCCGTACATTTCCCCGGTCCCGCTGACGGTGAGCGTTCCTGTGCTGTCCAGCGTCCAGGTCAGATCGTCGCCGCAGACGCCGTCGGCAACGATCTGCGGCCCGGCCGGAGGGACATAAGCGGTTTCGGACACGGTCAGTTCCGCTTCCGTATACAGGCCGGCCATTTCGCCGTCATAGGCATAGACGATATCGGTTCCGTCGGCAGAAAAGATGTAGCCAGACAAACCGTTATCGGAATACGGCCGGCCGGAACCGGCCATGAACAGAGCGTCCGGATAACCGACAGAACCTTCGTCACAGTTGGTGATGTCCGCCAGATAGTTTTTTCCGTCTCCCATGGCGACCAGGTTCCACATGTGGGGGCCCTCGCCGGTATCGTCGATCATGGTTCCTGTAACGATGGAAACAGAGAGATTCTGGCTGCGGAAGGAAGAGTTGTCGCAAAGGTATTTAAAAGCCTTCGAATAACCTTCACAGACGACGTTTGTATCCGGATCCCCATCAAAGACCCAGATCATCTGCCAGGGGTTGCCGTATGGCATGGTGTCATCATCTGCGACCGCTTGGTTATAGGAAACAAGACCGCAGATCGCATTTTTGTAAGCCGTCAGTTTATCCGGATCGGAGTTGTTCTGGTTTGAGATAATGATGTTCTGAGCAGTATTGAGCGCCGTGGTGATCGATTCGCCGATAGCTGTATTGATTTCCGTGGAACCGGCGGATCCATCCGCAGAAAAATCAGGCGCTACAGGGAAGAAAAAGGAATAAAGACCGCTGGAATTGTATGAAACACCGCTCAGTTCATCTTTATCGTACCAGTACATATCAAACGGAAGATTTACCAGGAGTGCATCGACCACTTTGTCCAGATCAAACCCGTCGGTTCCGCTGACCTGCACCGTGAAAGTTGTGAACTGCTGCTGCCCGGCGGCAACCTGCCGGATGAGAGGGACCAGCGCATCATATATTTCCTGATTCAGGCCTGTCAGCGAGGCGTTTCTCGGAGTAATCTCCGGAGTGATGCCGAAAACGCGGTTGATGTAGCCTTCCAGGGCTTTTTCATTGCTGATGCCATGGGCAGGGCGGTACTGTTTTTCCGTGACTTGGCCGGCCGTTTCCGCCAGGACAGGCAGACACACGGAAAGGAGAACCAGGGTTATAATGCGGTAGATCATTTTTTTGCTCATGAAATTCACCTTTCTATCAGACAGGGAGTCAGAAGAAATTGATTCTGTTGGCACAAGTATAATCAAAATCGAAGAAAAATACAAGCAGATAATCAGGACAAATCCGTTTTCCTCTTTTTGACGCCAGAAAAAAGAACCCGCCGCGGATAGCTCCGCGGCGGAAAAAAGAAGTTGTATGACCGGTGGATGACGTTCAGCTGGCGAAACGCCGCTTACACGCACCCGTGCGCGACCATGGCGTCGGCGACCTTCAGGAAGCCGGCGATGTTGGCGCCGGTCACATAGTTGTCCTCCTGGCCGTATTCCTTGGCGGCAGAGTCGATGGCCTTGAAGATGTTCTCCATGATGCCGTGCAGGCGGGCGTCGACCTCTTCGAAGGTCCAGGACAGGCGCAGGGAGTTCTGGCTCATTTCAAGCGCGCTGACGGCGACGCCGCCGGCGTTGGCTGCCTTGCCGGGCACAAAGTAGACGCCGTTCTGCTGGAGGTACTGGGTCGCTTCCAGGGTGGTGGGCATGTTCGCGCCTTCGCAGACGGCGAAGCACTTGTTGGCCACCAGGGCTTTCGCGCCGTCCAGGTCGAGTTCGTTCTGGGTCGCGCAGGGCAGGGCGATGTCGCACTTGACCGTCCAGATGCCGCGGAAGCCTTCGGTGTAAACGGCGCCGGGCACGCGGGCGGCGTATTCCTTGATGCGGCCGCGCTCGACCTCTTTGATCTGCTTGACGACGGCCAGGTCGATGCCCTTTTCATCCACGACGTAGCCGTTGGAGTCGCTCATCGCGATCACCTGGCCGCCCAGTTCGGTGGCCTTCTGCGCGGCGTAGATGGCCACGTTGCCGCTGCCGGAGACGACCACGCGCTTGCCCTCAAAGGACAGGCCGTGCTTGCGCAGCATGGCGTTGGTCATGTAGCACAGGCCGAAGCCGGTGGCTTCCTTGCGGGCCAGGGAGCCGCCCCAGGTCAGGCCCTTGCCGGTCAGCACGCCTTCGTACAGGCCGGTGATCCGCTTGTACTGGCCGTACAGGAAACCGATCTCGCGGGCGCCTACGCCGATGTCGCCGGCGGGGACGTCTTCGTCTTTTCCTACATATTTAAAGAGCTCGGTCATGAAGCTTTGGCAGAAGCGCATCACTTCGTTGTCGGACTTGCCCTTGGGGTCGAAGTCGCTGCCGCCCTTGCCGCCGCCGATGGGCAGACCGGTCAGGCTGTTCTTGAGCACCTGCTCAAAGCCCAGGAACTTGATGACGGACAGGTTGACGCTGGGATGGAGCCGCAGACCGCCCTTGTACGGGCCGATGGCGTTGTTGAACTGAACGCGGTAGCCGCGGTTGACCTGCACCTGGCCCTTGTCGTCCACCCACGGGACGCGGAACATGATGATGCGGTCCGGCTCCACAAAACGGTCCAGCAGGCCGATCTTCTCATATTCGGGATGTTTGTCAAAAACGGGAGAAAGGGCCTCCAGCACCTCGGTCGCCGCCTGCAGGAATTCCTTTTCCTGGGGGTTGCGGGCTTTCAGGCCGTCAAATACTTTCTGTACATATGCGTTCATGGGGTAATCTCCTTTCCGTTTGCTCCCTTGCACACAGAAGCTTTGTATACAGCGCATATTTTATTACAGGATCAGACCGGTTTCAAGGGGACGGCTGTTTTTTGAATGCATTTTCACCTGAATAAAAAGCGCCGGCTAAGCCGGTGGTATGCACCGTGCCTTCAAGGCATATCTCCGGCGTACGTCTAAAGACGCACCGAAAGGTTTAGCAACCGCAA
>JBGUJG010000128.1:0-16136 GCA_045113695.1 Christensenellales bacterium | reverse complement strand
CCTATAACCTGGCCGACTCCATGATCGTGGGCCGGATGCTCGGAGCCGACGCCCTGGCCGCCGTGGGTGCCACGGGCTCGATTTCCTTCCTGTTTTTCTCCATTTTCAACGGCATCAGCGGCGGCTGCGGCATCGTCACAGCCCAGTATTTCGGAGCGCGGAAAGATCAGATGGTGCGTTCAGCCGTCGTCAATTCCGCATACATCATGCTCGCATCTTCGCTGGTGACCGGGGCTTTCGCTTTTATGATGGTCCCCCACGTGCTTTCCTTCATGGGGACGCCTCCGGATATCCTGCCGGATGCCATTACATATATGCGGATGACCTCCGCCTCCGTGCCGCTGGTGGCCGTCTATAATTACGCATCCTCCATGCAGCGGGCCCTGGGAGACTCCCGGACGCCGCTTTACTTCCTGATCATTTCCAGCATTCTGAACGTCGTCCTGGATTTCCTGTTCATCGGAGCGTTCGGGCTGGGCGTTTTCGGCGCAGCGCTGGCCACCATGCTTTCCCAGCTGCTGGCAGGCCTGGGTTCGGTCCTCTATGCCTTCAGGACCAACCCGTATTTCCGGCTGAGCAGAAAATATCTGTCTTTCCAGCCGGCAATCGTGCGCGGCGCGCTCCGGATGGGGCTCCCGCTGGCCCTTCAGTGGAGCCTGATTGCCATATCCACCACGGCACTGCAGACGACAGTCAACGCCTTCGGTCCCGCTGCCATGGCGGCCTATACCGCCACCAACCGGCTGGAACAGCTGGTGCAGCAGCCTTTCGGTTCGATGAGCATGGCGCTGTCCACGTATTCCGGGCAGAACATGGGCGCCGGAAAAACAGGCCGGATCCGGCTGGGCTTCCGGGACAGTCTGCTGGCCATGCTGGCGCTGTCAGGCCTGATGCTGGTCATCATGCAGCTTTTCGGGAAAGAACTCGTCGGCCTGTTTGTGCATGAAACGGACGTCATCGAACTGGGCGGCCAGGCCCTCCGGATCACCAACCTGTTTTACGCCTTTCTGGGCGTCATCTATGTCACCCGCGGCGTGCTGAACGGCGTGGGCGACGCGCTTTTTTCATTCATCAACGGTTTTGTGGAAATCGTCGGCCGCGTCGGTCTGCCGCTCCTTCTGCTCCGCCTGACCGATATGGGCGTATGGACCATCTGGATCACCGCGGGGGTAACATGGCTGCTCTCCGGTTTCTTCTGCGTGGTCCGCTATCTGTCCTGGAACAGAAAAAACAGACAAAGAATGAACGCCCGTATGAAAGCGGGCGCTGCGGAACCCTGATCACCAGGGATAAGGTTCGCCTGTATAGGTGATAAAGACCGGGCCGTCCTTGTCGTGCCGTTTTTCCTCAAACAGGAGCCGGAGGGTCTCTGCGTGATCATAAGGGATCAGCGGGGCTTCGTGGTTGTCCGGATTGGTACGGATCCAGCCGGGATGAATGCAGATGATGTTCAGATTCGGGTCGTCTTTGAAATAATTGCGCATCGTCATGGTGAGCATGTTCAGGGCGGCCTTTTCCGTGCCGTAATCCAGGTAGAAAGTGCGGTAGCATTTCCCGATGCTGCCGGCTTCGGAAGAGATATTCACCACCAGCGCGCCGATGCCGCTCTTTCTGAGCAGCGGCAGGAAAGCTTTGAGCACCCGGATCGGGCCGACAGCCCCGACGTTCACAGCCGGCGCGATCTGATCCAAATCAAAATCCGGCAGTTCCTTCATCGTATCCGCGGACGCGGTGGTCGCGTTGTTGATGATGAGGTCCAGATGATCAGCCAGACAAGCCGCCTCTTTGGCCGCCTGATTGACAGAGTCTGTGGAAGCGATATCCATCGTGAGGATGTGCAGCCGGTCCGGATATTCACTGCGCAGGGCTTCCAGCGCTTCCGACGGGCGGCGGATGCTGGCAAAGACGCAGTCCCCGTGTTCCAGGTATCGTTTCACCAGGTTGAAACCCAGCGCGTAAGGACGGCCGGTGCCGGTAATCAGTACATTCTGCATATTCCGGAAAACCTCCCTGATTGTCTGAATAGGCCGTCCGTCAAAACGGACGGATGTTTTCGTTTTTTACCATGAGACAGGATGGAGCACGTTCGGATCAATATGCCGTACATCCGGAGAACCCGTGCGGACCATCATGGCTTTGAGTTCATCGGTCATACGGCGGATGACTGCAGCCGCGGCTTCCGGGCCGCCCTGAGCCAGCGGCTCCATCAGCGGGCGGCCCACGGACACAGCGTCTGCCCCCAGAGCCAGGGCCTTGAAGGCGTCAAACCCGTCCTGAATTCCCCCGTCCACGATCACCAGGAAGTCAATGCCCAGCGCCCTGCGGATCTCCCGGGCCTGCATGGCGGGCGGGGTTGCCCAACGCATCAGCCCGTTGTGATGGCTCAGGATCACCCCTGCGCAGCCCAGATCCCGGCATACCGCTGCGTCGTGAACGCTCAGCGCTCCTTTGACCAGGAACGGCAGCTTCGTCGCCCGGACATAGCGTCTGAGTTCCTCCAGAGACGGCAGTTTCATCGGCATGCCCAGGACGACGGAATCCCGGTCGTCGGTCACGTTGACGGAATGCTCCACATCCATGCCGACGGCGATTGCCCGGTTTTTTTCCGCACAGGAAAGCCTGCTCAGTACGGCATCTTCCTCCGCGTAGGGCTTGATGATTTTGATCACTTTCGCTTTTGTCCGGAGCACGGCCTCCAGTTCCGTATTATCTCCCATGCCGATGCAGCAGGCGGCGCCGGCCAGCCGGGCGGCTTCCGCCAGGGCAGGCATACCCGGTTTCAGGTGGCTCAGGGCGGCGGTCATCACCGGCGTTTCAAAAATATGGCCGAGCAGCTCAGTCTTCGCAGACGGATGAACGGCGCCCACGATGCGCCCCTCTACCAGCAAATGATCCAGATACCGGCGGTTGATGGCTTCGGAATCGCCGGACAGCGGATGGTTGTCAGACATATCGTTCCTCCTTCAGACAGGGATTCCTGCCAGACGTGCCTGCTCCGCCACGTATGCATACGCTTTCTCATATTCCGAAAAGGTCTGCATGTGTTCAAGCAGCACCGGCGCATCGGCAGGCAGATAGCGGTTCATGATGGTCAGCACAGCCTGAAAGTCCAGTCCCCCCTCCCCGGGGCTGCATTCCTCCAGCACGGTGGTCAGGCGCGTAGGATTCATCCGGCTGTCCTTCAGGTGCGTGCTTTTGATGTAGGGCGCCAGGGTGCGGAAGCACTCGTCGATAAAGCCCTCTGCATCCAGATACCTTCTGGGACAGTTGATCATGTTCACAAAATCCATATGGGCGGCGAACTGAGGCCGGTCCACATCCCTGATCAGCTGAAGATACACCTGCGGGCTGTCCGGAATCATCCAGGGCATCGGTTCGATGCAGTAAAACGCACGGACCGGCTGTACGCTGTCGATGATGTCCCGGATGCTGCCGATCAATCTTTCGTAGGTTTCCCCGGTGAAATTGCTTTTGTCCGCCGCGTCCCAGCCCGCGCTGCTGCTGGTGCCGGCGATGTTGACACAGCAGGGGATCCCCCACCGGTCAGCCATCGCCAGCTGTCCTTTGGCGAACTCTCCGGCAGCTTCAGCGGCTGACGGATCCGGGTCAAACAGGTTTTTCCAGACGCCGGCCTCCGCAATGACGGCGCCCTGACGTTTTGCCGCCTCAAAGTAGCCGCCGATCAGATCGTCCGGCGTATGGCAGTCAAACGGCGCGGTAACAGCTTTGAAACGGGAAGCGGACAGCAGGCGCTCCCATTCTTCCGGGCCGGCGTACGTCCCGGCAACAGTACCTCCCAGCAGCATGATTCGCCCTCCTTAAGCCTGCGCAGTCAGATCCCGCCAGGCAAGCTGCAGGCTTTCGATGATATTCAGATGCTGGGGGCAGGCCGCTTCGCAGCCCCCGCAGCCCACGCATCTGTCCGCCCCGGCATTCTTTTCCCGGATCTGACGCAGCCCCCAGTCCCATCTGGGATCGGAATCATAGAGGGACACATTGTTCCAGGACGAGAACAGGCCCGGAATATCCACCCCGTTGGGGCATGGCATGCAGTAACGGCAGCCGGTGCAGCCGATCTTCGTGCGGCTCAGGTACGCGTCGCGGACACGATCCATCAGGCCAAGCTCTTCTTTGCTCATGATCCCGCTTTCCACCGTATCAAAGATCCTGAGGTTTTCATCGATCTGCTCTGCTTCATTGCAGCCGGAAAGCACCACGGATACTTCCGGATGGTTGCAAAGCCAGCGGAATGCCCATTCCACAGCGGAACGCTTCACCGGGAAACCGTCATACAGGGCCTGTACGTTGGAAGGCGCTTTGGACAGCCTGCCGCCCAGCAGCCCCTCCATGATCACGACGGGAATGCCCTTGCTGCCGGCCAGGCGGAGGCCCTTTTCACCCGCCTGATTGTTCACATCCATAAAATTGTACTGGATCTGCACCATGTCCCAGTCCCAGTCGTTGAGAATGTATTCAAACTCCCCGTACGGCCCGTGGAAGGAAAAACATTTATAGCGGATCTTGCCGGCCTGTTTCATATCGTCGAAAAACTGCGGGGCGCCGATGGATTTGAAATATTCCCACTTTTCTTTGTTGATGCCGTGCATCAGGTAAAAATCAATATGGTCCGTCTGCAGCTTCTGAAGCTCCGAGTCAAGCAGGGCCTCCATTTCTGCCCGGTTGTGTACGTATTCCGCGGGCATTTTGGTGGCGATCGTCACTTTGTCGCGGTAGCCGTCCAGCAGGGCTTTGCCCAGCACAGTCTCGGAGGTTTTGTCCAGGTAAACATAGGCGGTGTCCAGATAGGTGACGCCGCCGTCGATTGCGCGGCGGATCAGGGAAACAGCCTTGTTTTCATCAATGATGCTGTCTCCGGACGCCGGGCCGTTAAAGCGCATGCAGCCCAGGCCGAATGCGGAAGCTTTGATATTGAGTTTTCCCATCGTGCGGTATTTCATCAGTTGATCCTCCCTGTTATAATATGAAGAGCCTGATCCACGGATCACAGCATCAAGCGGCAGTTGGCCGCTTGACAGTTCCTCCCAATCATTGTATAATGATTTTAAACCTTAAAGTTTACTCTAAGTCAATAGTCTTCGGGAGGAAATTTCCATGTATTCGATCCAGGATGTCAGCAAAAAAACCGGGCTCTCCGCCCATACGCTCCGGTATTACGAGAAAGAGGGCCTGCTTTCCCATGTGGAGCGGACCCCCGGCGGTTTCCGCCAGTATACCGACGAAGACATGGAAGCCCTCGGCCTGATCTGCTGCCTGAAAAATACGGGAATGTCCCTGCAGGAAATCACCCGCTTTGTTTCCCTTACGCATGAAGGGGATCAGACGCTCAGAGAGCGTGTGGAGCTTTTGCGCGAGCACAGGGAAAGCGTCATCTCCCGTATGCAGGAGATGCAGAAATACCTGGAGAAAGTCACCTGGAAGCTCAGCTTCTTCTCTGAAAAACTGCGGGACTACGAGGCGCGGGAGGAGCAGAAACCATGAACCAGTTTCTGCAGATCGTCCGGGAAACCCGGACGCCGGCTGGATCCGCCGCCCTGTGGCGGCTTGGCCAGATGGGGCTCCTGATCAAAATGTGTGACACGGTTCTGTGTGTGGACTATTACGCCTCCGAAAGCCCCGGGCGTCTGTTTCCCCCGCCTGTCCCCGCGGAAGAACTGACTGGCATCGACCTTTTCCTGGGCACCCACGACCATCTCGATCACATCGACCATGCCTCCTGGAGGATCTGGGCCGGAAACAATCCCCGCGCCCAGTTCATTTTCCCGTCCGTCCACCTGAAAAGCGTTCTGGAAGACGGCGTCCCCGCCGCAAACGGCCGCGGCCTGGATGACGGGGAAAGTATGCAATGCCGCGGCGTTACCGTGCACGCGGTCGCCGCCGCGCACGAATTCCTGTCCCCGGATCCGGTCACCGGCCGGTATCCATGCCTGCAGTACGTCATCGAAGGAAACGGCATCCGGATCTACCACGCCGGGGACACCCTCCGATATGAGGGAATGCTGGGGAAGCTGCGGCGTCTGGGCCCGTTCGACGCCGCCCTTCTGCCGATCAACGGCCGGGACGGGAAAAGATACCGCCGCGGCTGCATCGGCAACATGACCTTTCAGGAAGCCGCTGATCTGGCCGGGGAACTCCGTCCGCGCCTGGTGATCCCCGGCCACTGGGACCTGTTTGCCGACAACCCGGGCGATCCGGAAGCCTTTGCAGATTATCTGGACGCAAAATATCCCGGGCAGATGCAGGTTCTGAACCCTGAACGTCTTGCCACGGTTTTGCTGACCGCCGGCTGAAGCCGACGCCCAATCCTTTGCCCGCAATCAGAAAGGATGCCGACATTGCCATGACGATGACCGAATGCCTCCACAGCGGGGACCGCAGGGTATCCCTGCTTCTCGGCCCGCAGAAGCTCCCTCCGGCGGGCGAAGAAATCCGGAAAAGCCGATTTGTTTACTGCATGTATTCAAAAGGTAAATACCTGCTCTTCCATACGCTGACACGGCAGCTTCTGGCCTTGTCCCCACAGCTGATCGACTGGTTTGAGGACGGCAGGCTTTTTGACCCGTCCATTCTGTCCGACCGGACTGCTGAGGAACTGTACCGGCAGTATTATCTTGTTCCCCGGAGCGCATGCGAAACAGAAACATACCTGGAACTTAAAGAACTCCTGATCATCAAGGAAGAACTGCCCCGGCATATCACGCACTATGTGGTCCTGCCCACGTCAGCATGCAATGCCCGCTGTTTTTATTGTTTCGAACAGGGGATGCGCTATCGGAAAATGAGCGAAGAAACACTGGAAGACACCATGCGTTTCATTTTTCTGCATCAGCCGGAAGGCCAAAGCGGCATTCATCTTCACTGGTTCGGCGGGGAACCCCTGTGCGCAGCGGACCATATCCGCACGGTCAGCCGCCGCCTGACAGAAGCCGGCATTCGCTTCGACGCGGAAATGACCAGCAACGGCAGCCTGTTTACGGAAGATCTCGTGTGGGAAGCCTCTGCATTGTGGAACCTCCGTCAGATTCAGATCACCCTGGACGGCATGGAGGAAGAGTACACGCGCCGCAAGCGGTATACCGGCGCACTGGCGGATCCGTTCGGGACTGTGATCCACAATATCCACCTTCTCCTCCGCTCCGGGATCAGAGTCACCGTACGTCTCAACACAGACGAAAACAATCTGGGAGAAATATACAGGACGGTCGATTATCTCCAGGAAGAATTCAGCGGGGAAGAACGGAAAAATATGCAGGTATATGCCCATTCCATCTTTTCAAACTCCGAAGACGGCCTGCAGGCCTGCCCTGCGGGAAGCGGTTCGGACAGGCTGGAAGCCCGGGTGCTTGAAATCAACGACTACATCCAGCATCTTGGTTTATCCGTTCTGAACCTGGGCGATCTGTTTACCCTCAGGACACATTTCTGCAAGGTCACCGCTCCGGAAAACAGCGTACTGATCGACGCGGAAGGACAGCTGTTTGCCTGCGACGCAATGAAGGAAGCCATGCGCTACGGCGTCGTCAGAACAGGGATTGATCCCGATGCGTGGAAGCGGGTCACCATGCCCTGCGCCGTGCGGGAAGAATGTAAAGCCTGCGTATTTCTGCCGCAGTGCACGGAGTTTGACCGCTGCCCGAACCGCATTCCTTTCGACGCTTGCCGCAGCCAGAAAGAAAGGGAGCTGAAGAGAATGCTGCGCATCGCGCATGAAATTTATCTGGATCAGAAAAGGCTTCAGGCGGAAGAAAAGTGACCCGGGGATGCCAGCCTGCATCTCAGACCTTATTCATGGAGGATCGTATTGATGAAAGTCAAAGAAGGATTCATCATCCGAAAACTGAGTGAGGGGTATGTGATCGTCACGGTCGGCCCGGCTGTCAGGGAATTCAACGGAATGATCCGGCTGAACGGTTCAGGCGCCTTTCTCTGGCAGAGCATCCGGGACGGAGCCGACACAAGGGACAAGCTGCTGAAAGCCATGCTGGACCGCTACGACGGTCTCGATGAACAGACCGCCGGGAAGGATCTGGACGTATTTCTGAAAAAGGCTGCCATATCGCTGGATGAATGAGAGCGGCGTCTCGTGCTGTTTGCCGGTTACATATTTCCCTGTTTTGTCCAAAAACGTCAGAAAAACATGTAAATTGCTGCTGATGTGCTGTTTTTTTCTCTTTTTTGTTGACGTACTGTTTTTTTCTCTTTTTCCCCTTGCTTTTTCGGAATAAATACTATATAATCTATATTTGAAGATTTTATGCTTCACGTTAATTAAGACCAGAATCAAGGAGGAAAACAGATGAAATACGAAACCCCCGAAGTGGATTTCATTATATTTGATGAAAACAACGCTTTTATGACAGCCAGCAGCGATAATCCTTTGTGCAGTGTGAACAGCTCTTCCTCTTCCACGACGTATTCTTCTGCCAAGGAAGCGCTCTCTGTTGCCTGCGGAGGATATGGCGGCGGAAAAACAAATAATTTTTCCTGCAGTGATTTCGGCGGATATAACGCCAGTAATCCTCCAAACCAGAATGATACAGTTTATCTTTCCGGAGGAACTTACGTATTTGATTATAAGGGCAATCACTGGAAAGAGCATAAAGGAAACAATTAAAAACTCAATTCATAAAACGTTTTCAGATTTACTGACGCTTTCGCGGTGTTTGCCGAAAGCGTTTCTTTGATTCGGGACACGAAGTCATCCGGACACTTCGCCGTCTGCACTGAAAGGTTCTTAAAATGGCATCAAATACCCTGAACGAGCTGAAAAAACGCTGGCAAAGCGGTACCTTCGGGGAAGTGTTTCAATCATGGAAATGGATCCTGTCCTATACCGGGCGTTATAAAGGAACCGTCGCGGTTTTCACCCTGTTGGGAATCCTGGGCAGCACGCTGGGGCTGTTTTCCTCCATCGCGGGCAAATTTCTGGTGGACGTGGTTGTTGGCCATCAGGAAAACAGGCTTTGGCTGGCAGCCCTGATCATGACAGGAAGCGCCCTGCTTTCCCTGACCGTCAGCAACCTGACCAGCCGCATCTGCCAGAAGCTGGATGTCGACATCACCAATGACATCCGTTCCGACGTCTTCGACAGCGTGATGGATGCCGGCTGGCAGTCGCTCAACCAATTCTCCAACGGCGACATGATCAACCGTTTTCACGGGGACGTGGCCTCCGTCGCCGGCAACGCGATCATCTGGCTGCCCAACCTGATCATTTCTGTCTACAGTTTTATCGCCACTTTTATCGTCATCTGGCATTACAGCCCGGTTATGAGCCTGATTGCACTGTCCAGCGCTCCGGTCATCATGCTGGTCAGCCGCCAGCTGATCAGAAAGCAGAAATCTTACCGTGAGGAAATGATGCAGTCCGGCAGTAAAGTGATGTCCTTTGAAACGGAAGCACTGTACAACCTGGACACTGTAAAAAGCTTCGGGGTCACGGATATTTTCAGCCTTCAGCTGAGAGAACTTCAGATGCAGTACCGCCGCCTCATCCTGGATTGGCAGATGTTCCGCATCCGCACCAATGTGCTGATGGCCGTTCTGGGCCTGCTGGTCGAGTATGCGGCCTATGGGTATGCCCTGTTCCTGCTGTGGGGAGGCCAGATCACTTTCGGTACGATGACGCTGTTTCTGCAGCAGCGCGGCGCGCTGAGCAGCGCTTTCAATAATCTGGTGTCTATTGTGCCCGGATTTATTATGGGCAGTGTCTCAGCCGAACGCATTCAGGATCTGATGTCCCTTCCCAAGGAAAAACACCATGGAGAAGAAATCCCGCCCGAATACTTCAATGGCAGGCTGACACTCCGGCTGGACCACGTTGATTTCGCTTATGAGGACGGTATAACGGTTATCGAAACATCCGATTTCGAGGCGAAGCCCGGTCAGATCACCACCCTGATCGGCCCGAGCGGGGAGGGAAAAACCACCGTCCTCCGTCTGCTGCTGGGCATCGTCGAACCCAGTTCCGGCATCTGCCGTTTTTTGCCGGAAAACGGGGAGCCCCTCAGTGTGAGCACGGAAAGCCGCGCGCTGATCTCGTATGTACCGCAGGGCAACACTCTGCTCAGCGGCACCATCGCGGAAAACATGCGTCTGGCCAAGCGTGACGCGACGGACGGGGAAATCATCTCCGCTCTGAAGCTCGCCTGCGCCTGGGATTTTGTCGAAAAGCTGCCGGGCGGAATCAACAATGAGATTTACGAACGCGGAAAAGGCCTGTCCGAAGGTCAGGCCCAGCGGATTGCCAGCGCCCGGGCGTTGCTCCCCAACCCCCCGGTCCTGCTGATGGATGAAGCCACCAGCGCCCTGGACATGGAAACAGAAAAAGAAGTGCTCGCAAACATCCTCCGGAAAACGCCTGAGCGCACCGTCATTCTCACCACCCACCGTCCTTCCGTACTGTCCATGTGCGACCGGATCTACCGGGTGGTGGATAAACGGATCACTCTGGTCGAGCAGCAGGAAATTGATCATTTCCTGAATTATTTCTGATCCCGGAATAACAGATTGGCGTTCGTCGTTCCGCAGCGAAGCCTCATGCACGATTCACTGCTTTCCAATCTGACTTCACAGAATCAATGAGACATATCCATCTGCCCTTTTTGTCTCCGTCCGGATGATCCAAGCCCAGTCATAACCACCGGCGAAAATCGGTGGTTATGACTATTTTTTGGGGGAACCAATGACAGAACACAGGACTTCCAATTGCTTTGCAATGTCATTGCAGCACTGATCAGACACGCCGGATTTATGGAGCGGGAACCGTTTCTGTGCATACTCCGAAACGGCGGGATCATACCGTGCGGCTTCCCCCGCCCTTTCCTGCCGCTTGCAGGCTTCACTGGCTTCATCTTCCTTCAGGCCGTAAAACCATTGATCCCGGCAACGGCAAGCGAGCCGCCCATCAGCCCGCTGCTTCAGATCCTGTTTTTGCTTTGGGCATGGTTTATTCTCATGTCATTCTTTGGCGAAGAACATCATCGTCACTCTGAATTCGCTTCCTTTTTTTTCAAGCATTAAAAACATATCCTTCCATGTTAATCTGTATTCCAGATTTTTATTTATGTTTTCAAAATCATCCGCATACTGATAAAGATCATCAAGGAATATTTTCACAATTGGTTTTCCGTTGATATCATATGTAACTTCGCTTGGCTCAATATCCAGCAGAGGCGTTTTTGAGTTCTCCAATCCGAAATTCACAATGTCAAGAAAGCGCATAGCACCATCAAAATCAACCTTGTCCTTTAGTTGAACATAGATATTCTTGTAATATTGACTATCCGGGTTTTTTGAAACCGATATTCCTTCTAGATCAATGTCAAACATGGTATAGCCGACCGGGAAAAATGTCGTTGTTGTTTCTTCTCTCACTATCCTGTCTTCTTCAGTTTCATACATGGACAAAAGCCTGGCAATCGCCATGTCATACGTTGTATCACTTGAAAACCCGAATGGATAATACCAGTCATCATCTGCCAAAGCGCACGGGATCAGAAAACAAAGCATCAGGGCAACGGCAATCAGCTTTTTCATCGTGGTTCCTCCTATGCAGTTTCAACTAGTGACATAGTTTCAATATATGGCTCAAACGAGGCTTTGGTTTCCTGTGGCAAATCGTCATCTGGGCGGTGGTGGAACCGTTGCAGGGCATTTTCTGATACCGTCTGGGACAGGCCAAACGTTCTGCAGATCAATTCAGGGTCGGACGGGTTCATATCATACCGAGAGAAAAGATTAAATACCAGGCGATGATCCGGAAGTTGGGAAGCATTAATATATTGAGCCGATGAACAAATTAAGTATAACAGAAAATAAGAAGAAAAACTCAATCATTTTTCAACTTGTTGACACGATTTGTTGGCACTTCAAAAAAAGTCATGAAAAATGAAAAGAAAAAAGACTCGAAATCATCTGTGAAATCAAGTCTTTTCGTCTGGTACGCCCGATGCGATTCGAACGCACGACCTTCAGAGTCGGAGTCTGACACTCTATCCAACTGAGCTACGGGCGCAGATAAAACGGTCAGGTTCATCTGACGATGCTGATTGTATCACAATCCTCCCGGTCTGTCAAGCACGGCTGTTTTTCAAAAAAAGATCCGCTGTTTTTCCGGAAAAATGTTCTATGGCTGTGTCCTGGTCTGATCAGCGGCGTGCAGAACGGGCTTTTTTGGTTGCAGGGCCTTGTATTTTTGCCATTTTCATTGTATAATAAATCAATGGACAGCGGATCATTTCTGTTCTCAGCATCCCTGTTTGACCTTATTGCAATAAGGAGGAGATTCCTATGCACAAGTATGTATACCTTTTTACAGAAGGTAACGCAAAGATGCGCGAGCTGCTGGGCGGCAAAGGCGCCAACCTCGCCGAAATGACCAACATCGGCCTGCCCGTGCCCCAGGGCTTCACGATCACGACCGAAGCCTGCACGCAGTACTATGAAGACGGCCGGAAGATCAATGACGAAATCATGGCGGAGATCATGCAGAACGTCGAAACCATGGAAAAGATCAACGGCAAGAAATTCGGCGATCTGGAAAATCCGCTGCTGGTTTCCGTCCGCTCCGGCGCGCGCGCTTCCATGCCCGGCATGATGGACACCATCCTGAACCTGGGCCTGAACGACGAAGTCGTCGAGGCCATGATCAAACACAACCCCGACCCCAAGTTCGAGCGTTTCGTCTATGACTGCTACCGCCGTTTCATCCAGATGTTCTCCGACGTCGTCATGGAAGTCGGCAAGAAATACTTCGAACAGCTGATCGACCAGATGAAGGCCGAAAAGGGCGTCAAGCTCGACATCGAGCTGACCGCTGAAGACCTCAAGGAACTCGCTTCCCAGTTCAAAGCCGAATACAAGAAGCAGCTCGGCACCGATTTCCCGTCCGATCCCAAGGTGCAGCTGTACGAAGCCATCCGCGCCGTGTTCCGTTCCTGGGACAATCCGCGCGCCAATATCTACCGCATGGATCATGACATCCCCTATTCCTGGGGCACCGCTGTCAACGTCATGCCCATGGTATTCGGCAACCTGAACGACAATTCCGGCACCGGCGTTGCCTTCACCCGCAACCCTGCCAACGGCGAAAAGAAACTGATGGGCGAATTCCTGACCAACGCCCAGGGCGAAGACGTTGTGGCCGGCGTCCGTACGCCGATGCCCATCTCTGAGATGGAGAAGCTCTTCCCCGAAGCCTACGCGCAGTTCGTCAAGGTCTGCGACATTCTGGAAGATCACTACCGCGACATGCAGGACATGGAGTTCACCGTGGAAAACGGCAAGCTCTATATGCTGCAGTGCCGCAGCGGCAAGCGCACCGCCGCCGCCGCCATCAAGATTGCCTGCGACCTGATCGACGAGGGCATGATCAGCGAAGAAGATGCCCTGATGCAGATCGACGCCAAGTCCCTCGACATGCTGCTGCATCCGACCTTTGACGCCGACGCCCTGAAGAAGGCCCAGCCCATCGGCAAGGGCATCGCCGCCAGCCCCGGAGCAGCCGCCGGCGCGATCGTCTTCACCGCTGAGGAAGCCGCCGAGCACGGCAAGAAGGGTGAGAAAGTCGTCCTGGTCCGTCTGGAAACCAGCCCCGAAGACATCGAAGGCATGAAATACAGCCAGGGCATCCTGACTGTCCGCGGCGGCCAGACCAGCCACGCGGCCGTCGTTGCCCGCGGCATGGGCACCTGCTGCGTATCCGGCTGCGGCGACATCAAGATGGATGAAGAGAACAAGCGCTTCACCCTTGCCGGCCGCGAGTTCCACGAAGGCGACCTGATCTCCCTGGACGGCAGCACCGGCAACATCTACGGCGAACTGATTCCCACCGTTCCCGCCGATCCGAACAGCGGCTACTTCGGCCGGATCATGGAACTGTCTGACAAGTATAAGACCATGGGCGTACGCACCAATGCCGACACCCCCGCCGACGCCAGGCAGGCTGCTGCTTTCGGCGCGCAGGGCATCGGCCTGTGCCGCACCGAGCATATGTTCTTCGATCCTTCCCGTATCGGCGCGTTCCGCGAAATGATCTGCTCCGAAACGAAGGAAGAGCGCGAAACTGCCCTGGCCAAGATCGAGCCGATGCAGCAGAGCGACTTTGAAGGCCTGTTCGAAGCGCTGGGCGGCTATCCCGTCACCATCCGCTTCCTGGATCCGCCGCTGCATGAGTTCGTGCCGACCGAAGAAGCTGATATCGAAGCACTGGCCGCGACGCAGGGCAAGAGCGTCGCTTACATCAAACAGATCATCGCTGATCTGCACGAGTTCAACCCGATGATGGGCCACCGCGGCTGCCGTCTGGCTGTCACCTATCCCGAAATCGCCGCCATGCAGACCCGCGCTGTCATCAAGGCCGCGCTGGCAGTGCAGGGCCGTCACCCCGACTGGAAAGTCATTCCCGAAATCATGATCCCGCTGGTCGGCGAAGTCAAGGAATTCGACTTCGTCAAGAAGATCGTCGTGGAGACCGCTGATCAGGTGATCAAGGCTTCCGGCATCGCGCTTGAATATGAAGTGGGTACGATGATCGAAGTGCCGCGTGCTGCGCTGACCGCGGACGCCATCGCCAAAGATGCCGACTTCTTCTGCTTCGGCACCAACGACCTGACCCAGATGACCATGGGCTTCAGCCGCGATGACTCCGGCAAGTTCCTGTCTGCCTACTATCAGAACAAGATCTACGAGTCCGATCCGTTCGCCCGTCTGGATACCGTCGGCGTCGGCAAGCTGATGCGGATGGCGGTCGACCTCGGCCGTTCCGTCAACGGCACCCTGCACTGCGGCATCTGCGGCGAGCACGGCGGCGACCCGTCCTCCATCGAGTTCTGCAACGAAATCGGTCTGGACTATGTCTCCTGCAGCCCGTTCCGTGTCCCGATCGCCCGTCTGAGCGCCGCTCAGGCCGCCATCAAGGCGAACAAAGCTGCCAAGGCTGCCGAGAAGGCTGCTGAGGACGAGATCGACGCCAAGGTCGAGGCTGTTAAAGCCACGCTGAAGGATGCGGCAGAAAAGCTCACCGCCGCTGCCGAAACCGCCAGCTCCGAACTCAAAGACTTCGCGCAGGCCGGTTTCAAATCCTTGGCTGCCGGCTGGGAAGAGTTCAAGAAGACCTTCAACCAGGAACGCAAATAATCTGACAATCTGACAAAACATTCTGATCTGACACGAAGGCGCGTCCCGAATCCGGGGCGCGCCGTTTTTCCTCATAAAGGGGACGCTGCTTTTCCGGCAGCGTCCCGAATTTGATCTGCAATCATTTTTTCTTTTCTGTAGCTCCGCTGGCAGCATCCGGATCTGCAGAATCTGCTTCTGAGGCACCTTTCCCGTTCCGGTTTTTGTTATGCCGTCCCGGTAAGCTTCCGGGTTCCGCATTTCCCATGCGCTGCCCTCTGCCACCTTTTTTCCAGTTTTGACCGTTATTCGAACCTTGTTTTTTTCTGCCTGCCCTGCCGGCAGTAAACTGTTCTTTATAATACCCAAGGATCAGGTCAGCCTGTTCCTGAGTCAGTTTTCCCGCTTTGACAAAGTCCGCCAGTTCTGCCTTCAGCGTATCCGTGTCCTTGACGCGGGCAGAGCCTTTCAGGGCCCGGAAAGCAGCCAGCGCCTGTTCCAGCGCAGCCCTTTCTCCGGTTTCAGGCTCAGCCGCGGCAAGTGTTTCGGCAGGAACGTTTGCCTCTGCAGACGCCGGAACGGAAGCAGCGCCGGGGACAGTCTGTTCCGCCAGTGAACCGGCGGACAGCAGAACAGCCAGCATGACAGACAGGATCATCAGTGTTTTTTTCATCGGTTTCGTCTCCTTTTGATATTGCCCCGGGAATGAGCTCTATTCCCAGAGGGCAAAGGCATCATAACGCCGTCAATTAAAAGAAACCTAAAAAACCGCTTCTCCGTCATCTGATGATATCCGGTATATGACAAACAGGAGCTGCCGCAGTTTTATCCTGAGAACAGCTCCTGTTTCATTTGGCCCGATTCTTTTGTTATTGCTCCCCCAACAAATTCTTGAACCATCTGCAGCGTCATATGGAGCGATATACTGCGTCATGAAAGCTTGCCGTACCTTCGGGTACGCCTGCGCTTTCATTCCTTGTCTCTCACCCCTTCTGCCGCTG
>JBGUJG010000127.1:0-14790 GCA_045113695.1 Christensenellales bacterium | reverse complement strand
ATCCGCAGCGGGTTGCGAGGGCCCGGAAAACAGGCCAGTGGCCTGTTTTCACCGAGCAACGGGCCGGCAGGCCCTGGACAATGTACGCCGCGAGGACCAAACGGCGGAGCCGTTTGTACCTTGCAGCTTTGCCGCCCGGGGTTCTGAGCGCCCGGAAATTGAGCCAGTGGCTCAATTTCAGCGAAGAACGGGCCGGCAGGCCCTGGATGGCGAAGACGCGACAGGCAAAGCTGTTGGGGGGTTCCGCATGGGGGACGAAGTCCCCCATGCGGTCACTATACGTCGCTGACCACGTTCCTGGGCCAGAAGTCGGACCGGAGCATCAGCAGACCGATGACGATCTTGATCACGTCGATAAACTGGACGCAGAAATAGATCTTATCCACCGGCCAGTCCGTGTACGTGCACAGAAGCCACGCCAGCAGCACCGTCACCACCCAGGTGTACACGGCGTCAAACAGGAAGGTGATCAGCGTCCGCCCGCCGGAGCGGATGGTAAAATAGGTGACATGGGCGAAGGCGTGGATCGGCAGGGCCAGGCCGGCAATGACCAGCAGGCGGCCCGTCAGCGCCCGGACATCGGCGCCGACCTCATACAGCAGCGGGATATACGGCGAAGCGATGATCATCAGCCCGCCGATCGCCACATGGAGAACCACGGTCAGGAAGATCAGCTTGCGGTCCACATCCCGGGCCTCCTGAATCTCGCCCGCGCCCAGGCGCTGGCCGACCATGATGGAAACGGCGCTGCCCATCGCGAACATGATCACGCAGAACAGGTTCCAGGCTGTGCCGTTGATGTTGAGGGCGGCGACGGCGTTAAGGCCCCGGGTGGAATAAAAGCGGTTGATCATCGTGATGCCCAGCGACCAGAGGATCTCGTTGACCATCAGCGGAGAGGCCGTCGGGAGGATGCGCAGGATCAGTTCTCTGGGCACTTTGAGGCTTCCGTACGCCCCGCGGATGAACGGATATTTGTCCAGATGGCGGTGGGTGTGCACCGTCACGACCAGCAGCTCCACATAGCGTGAGATGACCGTCGCGATGGCCGCGCCCCGGACGCCGAGGGCCGGCGCGCCCAGGTTGCCGAAGATCAGCACCCAGTTGAGGAACAGGTTGGTCAGGATCGCGCAGATGCCGGCGACCATCGGCGCGACGGTCTCGCCGGACTCGCGCAGGGTGCTGGCATAGGCCTGGACGGCAGCAAAGGGAAGCAGCCCCAGCAGCATGATGCGCAGGTAGGCTGTGCCTCCGGAAAGGGCCAGCGCCAGGTCTCCCCCGTTGCTTTCCCCCTGCAGGAAAGCCTGGACAAACCCCTCCCCGAACAGCAGATATACCAGAACGGCAGCTGACGAAACCAGGACGCTGAAGATGATCTTCAGCCGGAACGTATGGCGCATGCCGTCCATATCGCCCTTGCCGTAAAACTGCGCGCCGAAAATGCTGATGCCGCTGACGCCGCCGAAAACGCTCAGCATGAAGACCATCAGCACGGAATTGGCAATGGAGCTGGATGAGATGGCTTCCGTGCCCAGCCTGCCGACCATCACGTTGTCCAGCAGGGACACGAAATTGGTGATGAACTGCTGCACGACGATGGGAACCAGCAGGCTCAGCACGGAGCGGTAGAAGGCGCGGGTCCCGATCAGGCGTCTGAACATAAACAAAATACCTCAGCGGACAGAATGTACCCGCTCATTGTACGGACAAATCAATGAAATGTCAAACCGGTTTCCGGGCAACTTTTCTTCGGAACTATTGAAAAACATGCAAAAACCGTTATAATGGACTTGCAATCCAACGGAAAGGAACATCCGACGATGAATGATCAGCAGAAAAAAGCGCAGAATCTGACAGTTGCCTACATCGGCGGCGGCAGCCGCGGCTGGGCCTGGGGGTTCATGATGGACCTGGCGATGGACGCCGACATGTGCGGCACCGTCCGCCTGTACGACATTGACCGTTCCGCCGCGGAACGGAACGAAATCATCGGAAACAAAATCAGCGCCCACAAGGACGCCGTGTCCCGCTGGCGCTACGAAGTAAGCGCATCCCTCCGGGAAGCCCTGACCGGGGCGGACTTCGTGGTCATCTCCATCCTGCCGGCCACCTTTGAAGAGATGCGGTCGGACGTCCACCTGCCCGAGCGGGTCGGCATCTACCAGCCCGTAGGCGATACGGTGGGCGCGGGCGGCTTCATGCGGGCCATGCGGACGATCCCCATGTATGTGGAGATCGGCGAAGCGATCCGCGATTTCGCCCCGGACGCCTGGGTAATCAACTACACCAACCCGATGTCCCTGTGCGTACGCACGCTCTACCACGTCTTCCCCGGCATCAAGGCCTTCGGCTGCTGCCACGAGGTCTTCGGCACGCAGAAGCTCCTGTGCGCGATGATCAAAGAGACCCTGGGCGAACCGGACGTCAAACGCCAGGACCTCTACACCACCGTCACCGGGATCAACCATTTCACCTGGCTGACCGGCGCCACCTGGAAGAATATAGACCTGATGCCCCTGTACGCGGACTTCGCCCGGAAATACGCGGAGACCGGCTTCAGCGAAGGCGCGGACGACAACTGGATGAACACCTACTTCAACTGCGCCCACCGGGTGAAGTTCGACCTCTTCCTGCGCTACGGGGCCATCGCGGCCGCCGGCGACCGCCATCTCGCCGAGTTCACCGCCCCTTGGTACACCAAAGACC
Source organism: Christensenellales bacterium (assembly GCA_045113695.1). Lineage (GTDB taxonomy): Bacteria > Bacillota > Clostridia > Christensenellales > Aristaeellaceae > UBA4246. Next base: position 12,084 of record JBGUJG010000127.1, on the reverse strand, counting down.
CGGAAACCGTGGCGCAGTGGAAGTTCACCCTGACTCCCGTTTCCTGGCGGACCGAGGATCTGAAGCGCCGCCTGCAGCGCTCGGACGACCTGATCAGCGGAAAAGAAGAGATTTCCCTGAAGCCCTCGGGCGAGGAAGGCCACCTGCTGCTCAAGGCCGTGCTGGGCCTCAGCCCCCTGATCAGCAACGTCAACATTCCCAACCGCGGCCAGATCCCGAACCTGCCGCTGGGCAGCGTGGTCGAGACCAACGCCCGCTTCGACCTGGACCGCATCGAGCCGATCTACGCAGGACCGATGCCGCAGAGCATCCTTCCGCTGGTCGCCCGCCACGTCTACAACCAGGAAAACACTTTGACCGCGGCCCTCACCTGCGACCGCAAGCTCGGCTTCTCCACTTTCCTCAACGACCCGCAGCTTGCCTCCGTCCCCGTCGCCGACGCCAAAAAGCTGTTCGACGACATGCTCGAAAACCAGCGGAAGTGGCTGCCGGAAAAGTGGTTTGAATGAAAAGTTTGGGATAGCGCTCCCTTCAGTCGCTTATTAAGGCATTAGGCAGCAGGCAGCAGGCAGTAGACAAGAATCCTACTGACTACTGCCTGTTCCCTACTGCCTTATTCTTCAGCGCCCTGCACACCTCTTTCTGCGCCGGCAGCCGGTCCCAGGGCCTGTAGCGGGACATATAGTCTTTGAGAAAGCCCGCGGCGTCTTCCTGGGTCAGGAAGGGGATCAGCGGAAGGGTATGCCGTTCGACGGCCCGCAGCATCCATTCGGCAGCCAGCGGCCAGGGGGTTCCGTCCTGCGGTTTCAGCAGCGTCCGAACAGCCCGGGCGGCATCTTCCGCAGAAGGGGAAAGGGCGCACAGGTCCGCCACCGTTTTTTCGAGCCTTTCATCCAGGCGGTCGTGACACGAATCATCTTTCAGGGAAGAACCCACGCCGAAAAGCCCGCCCAGCGGATTTTTCTTTTTTTCATACCGCTCCAGGTCCTGCCGGTAGATGTCAAACGCCTGCGCCAGTTCTGCCAGAAGGCAGTCCGTCCCGTGCCCTGCTTCATGCATTTCTTTCTCTGTATCTGTCCGGTTCATTTGATGGCCTCGTCATCCCGTTTCCGTTCTTCCTCTTTGCCGCCGGCCTTCCAGACGCGGAAAGCATATACGCCGATCCCGGCGGCGGCGGCCACAAAGAGACCGATAAACAGCCAGCGCATAAAGGGCGTCATCGTCGTCTCCGTATCTCCCCGGTGATCGAACAGCTCCCAGGACAGGTAGAGGAGATAGCCCGCCGCGACAGCCAGCAGACCGGCCCTTGATTTTCCATTATTCAAATGACATCCGCCTCTCAATACAACTCCCGTGACCGTTGGTCACGGGAGTTTGGATTATATCCGATGATTACTTGTTCTTCTTCTTGGACACGATGTCGAACACCACGGCCGCCAGCAGGACGAAGCCCTTGATGACGCGCTGATAGTTGGCGTCCAGGCTGATCAGGCTCATCCCTAAGTTGATGACGCCGATCAGGGTCGCGCCGATCACCATGCCCAGCACCGTACCGGCCCCGCCGCTGGCGGAAACGCCGCCGACCACGCAGGCGGAAATGGCGTCCATCTCAAAGTTCTTGCCGACGTCCGCATAGGCCGACTGGGAACGGGCCAGAACGGTCATCGTCGCGATGGTCGTGAGGACCGCCATGTTGAGATAGGCCAGGAACATGATCCGCTTGGTGTTGACGCCGGAGAGCCTCGCTGCCTCCATGTTGCCGCCCACCACGTAGAAATGGCGGCCCACGGTGGTTTTGCTGGTGATGAAGCTGTAGATCAGGATGATGCCGGCCACCCACAGCAGGGTCGTCGGGATGCCGCCGTCCATCGCCAGCCTGGTCATGACCAGCAGGATCACGGCGGCGCCGGCGCCGCTCTTGAGGGCGGCGGTGCGCATGCTGTCCGCCTCATAGCCTTTGGCAAGACGGTTTTTCCGGGTCATGAAGATGATCACGACGACCGCGGCCGCCATCGCCGCGCCGAACAGGAAGCTGGGCCAGTTGAATACGCCCTTTTCGCTGGGGAAGATGCGGCCGTAGAACAGGTTCAGGAAATCCGTTTTGGAGGCGAAGGACAGCGAGCCCGTCTTGGAATTGGCGGACAGGATCGACGTGCCCAGGCCGCGGAAGGACAGGAAGCCGGCCAGCGTGGCGATCCACGGCGGAATGTGGACATAGGCGATCAGGAAGCCCAGCCCGATGCCGTACGCGATGCCGATCAAAAGCATCAGCAACAGGGAAACGCCGGTGCCCAGGCCGTTGATGACCATGAACACGCCGCCCAGGGCGCCCAGCAGGCAGACGAACGCGCCGCAGCTTAAGTCAATGTTGCCGCCGGTCAGCATGCACATCAGCATGCCGGCGCCCAGAATATAGACGTAGGCATTCTGGTTGATCAGCTCGGTAAAGCTGGAAGGACTGAAAATACCGCCCCTGGTCATGATCAGGAAAAACAGGTACACGAGAACCAGGATTATCAGCATCGCGTTCTTTTTGAGCACGGCCAGCAGTGATTGTTTATTCATCTCAACAGGTCCTCCTTTCCCCGTTACCGTTTCTGGCGCTTGGACAGCACGTCGAACATGACAGCGATCAGCAGGACGATGCCCTTGACGACCTTCTGATAGTTGGCGTCCACGCCGACGATCATCATGCCCTTGTTGATGACGCCCATCAGCAGGGCGCCGATGATCATGCCGGACACCTTGCCGGTGCCGCCGTAGGCGGACGCACCGCCGATAAAGCAGGACGCAATGGCGTCCATTTCGTAGCCTTCGCCGTAGACCGGGTCGATGCCCTTGGCACGGCCCGCCGTCAGCACGCCCGCCAGGCCGGCCAGCAGGCCGATGTTGGCGTAGGCGAACCAGTAGACGTTGCGGGTTTTAACGCCGGACAGGGCGGTGGCCTTTTCATTGCCGCCGACCGCGTAAAGGTGGCGGCCGATGGCGGTCTTGGTGGTGACGTAGGCATAGATGCCAAGTACCAGCGCGATCCAGATCAGCACCATCGGGAAGCCGCGGTAGCAGGCCAGCTGGAAGCTCAGCCAGACCGTCAGCGCGGCGATCAGCACCATGGAAATGATCTGTCCGGGGACAGACTGGCTGATCCCCAGCTTTTTCTGCACCAGGATCTTGCGGACCCTGAACACGATAAAGAGCACGGCGGCCAGAAGGCCGATGCACATGCATGTCACATTGAACTTCGTCACGAAATTCTGCCCGATCAGCCCGCTCAGGAAAGCGTTGTCCTTGGTAAAGGACTCATTCAGCCCGGGGAACCATGTCCTCAGGATATCGGGGATATAGCTGGTTTTGCCGTTGCCGAAAACGTCCAGGAAGCCCTGGTTCGTGATGTCGACCCTCAGGCCGTTCAGCACGACGTTGGTGAACCCGCGGAAGGCGTACATGCCCGCCAGGGTGGCGATAAACGCAGGCACCCGGAGCTTGGCGATCCAGAAGCCCTGGAAGGCGCCGATGGCCAGGCCGATCAGCAGCATGACCAGCACGGTCACCCACATGTTCGCGCCGGAAGCCATCATCGTGCAGCCGACTGCGGCGGTAAAGCAGACGACCGAGCCGACCGACAGGTCGATGTTGCCGCCGGTCAGGATGCACAGAAGCATACCGGTGGCCAGAACGAACACATAGGCGTTTTCCGCGATCAGGCCGGTGATCATGGAGGGCTGCAGGATCTGCCCCTGCTTCCCGGGCCACATGTAGAATACGATCGTCACGATCACCAGCGCGAGGGTCATCGTATATTTCTGGAAAAACGCGCCGACCTTGTATTTCTGCATGAATTCAGAGACGGCCTGCTTCCCGTTCGGGGATGTCTTTACGTTTTCACTCATTGTCAAGCACCCCTTCCTGATCTGAGAATGACCTGCATGATGTTCTCCTGCGTCGCTTCTTCGGCTTTCATCTCACCGACGATCTTCGCTTCGTTCATGATGTAGATGCGGTCGCTCATGCCGAGGACTTCCGGAAGCTCCGAGGAAATCAGCACCACGCACTTGCCCGCGGCGGCCAGGTCGTTGATGATGCAGTAAATCTCGTATTTCGCGCCGACGTCGATGCCGCGGGTCGGTTCATCCAGCATCAGCACGTCGGGCTCGGCGAACATCCACTTGGCCAGGAGGACTTTCTGCTGGTTGCCGCCGGACAGGTTGCCGACCAGTTGCTCGACCGAGGGGGTCTTGATCCTGAGCTTTTCCCTGTATTCCTCCGCCACGGCGTATTCCTTGTCGCCGTCGATCACGGTATGGGAAGAAATGGCGTTCAGGTTGGCCAGGGAGGTATTGACCTTGATGGACTGGGACAGCACCAGGCCGTTGCCCTTGCGGTCTTCGGTCACGTAGGCGATCTTGTGCCGGATCGCGTCCGCCTCGCTCTTGCGGATCTTCACGGGCTTCCCGTTCAGCTTGAGTTCGCCGGAAAAATTGACGCCGTAGCTCTGGCCGAAAATACTCATCGCCAGTTCCGTGCGCCCGGCGCCCATCAGGCCGTAGATGCCGACGACCTCGCCCTTGCGGACATACATCGAAACGTCGTCGACCACCTTGCGCTCCGGGTACAGGGGGTGATGGACCGTCCAGTGGCTGACCTCCATCTCGACATCGCCGATCTTCACGCCTTCGCGCCTGGGGAAGCGGTTGGTCATTTCGCGGCCGACCATGCCCTTGATGATCCGCTCCTCGCTGACCGGCTCCTTGCCGTGATTGTCGATCGTCTCGATCGTCGTGCCGTCCCGGATGACGGTTATCTTGTCCGCAACGTAGGAGACCTCGTTCAGCTTGTGGGTGATGATGATCATCGTCATCCCCTGCTTTTTGAAGCTGAGCATCAGGTCCAGCAGCGCGCGGGAATCTTCTTCGTTCAGGGAGGACGTAGGCTCGTCCAGAATCAGCAGCCTGGCCTGCTTGGCCAGGGCCTTGGCGATTTCCACCAGCTGCTGCTTGCCGGTGCCGATCGTTTTGACCTGCACCTTCGAGCTTTCCGAAAGGCCGACCATTTTCAGGTATTTGTCGGCTTCGGAATAGGTTTTATTCCAGTCAATGGCAAATTTCTTTCCGCACTCATTGCCCAGGTACATGTTTTCGCCGATCGTCATCTCCGGCACGAGGGCCAGCTCCTGGTGAATGATGACGATGCCCAGCTTTTCCGAATCCTTGATGTTGGAAAATTTGCAGACCTGCCCGTTGTAAATAATGTCCCCCTCATAGGTGCCGTGGGGATAAATCCCGCTCAGCACGTTCATCAGGGTGGACTTCCCCGCGCCGTTTTCGCCGACCAGGGCATGGATTTCCCCTTCTTCCACCTGAAGGTTCACATTGTCGAGCGCTTTGACGCCCGGGAAGGTCTTGGTGATGTTTTTCATTTCCAGCAGAATCTTGGCCATGGTACTCCTCCGCCTGTTCCGTCAGATGGAATGCTCTCTTTTCCAAACGATGCAGGCGGGCACGGCCCGCCTGCATCGCAATGAAAGGGTTACGGTATATTACTGAATGTCTTCCAGCGTGTAGTAGCCGGATTCGATCAGCAGTTCCATGTAGTTGTCCGCGCTGCCGAAAACGGGCTCGCACAGGAAAGAAGGAACGGTGATCACGTTGTTGTTGTAGGTGGTGGTGTCGTTCACGTCAACGGTTTCGCCCTTGAGGATCTGGCCGACCATCTTGACCACCTGAGCGGCCAGGGTGCGGGTATCCTTGAAGACGGACATGCTCTGCTTGCCTTCGATCATCTTCTTGACGTTGGACTTGTCGCAGTCCTGACCGGTGATGATCGGCCATTTGCCGTCATAGTTGTCTTCCAGCGCGTTGATGACGCCCAAAGCGGTGGAGTCGTTGGAGCACAGCCAGGCGTCGATGTCAGAGCCGTCGGCATAGTTGGCCAGGACGGAGGTGGCGCGGTTCTGGGCCACTTCAGTCTTCCAGGTGGGGGTCGCAACATCGGCGAAATCCAGCTGGCCGGACTTCACAACCAGTTTGCCGGCGTCGATGTAGGGCTTCAGAACGTCAATGGCGCCCTGATAGAAGTACAGCGCGTTGTTGTCGCCCGGGTCGCCGGCGGTCACTTCGAGGTTGAAGGGGCCAGCCGCGTTGTCCAGGTCGAGGGCTTCCTTGATGTAGGTGCCCTGCACGGTGCCGACCTTGTAGTTGTCGAAGGTGGCATAGTAGGAGACCGCGTCGGATTCCATCAGCAGGCGGTCATAAGCGATGACGGTGACGCCCTTTTCCTTGGCCAGGTCCAGCGCGGAGCCCAGGGAAGAGCCTTCGACGGCGGAGATGATGACGACCTTCGCGCCGTTGTTGATCATGTTGGTCACCTGGTTGAGCTGCTGCTGCACGTCGTTGGAGGCGAACTGCAGGTCGACTTCATAGCCGGCTTCTTCCAGCAGTTTCTTCATGTTCTCGCCGTCCTGGTTCCAGCGCTGCAGGTCCTTGGTGGGCATGGACACGCCGACCTTCTCGCCTTCAGCAAACGCGCCGACGCAAACCATAGCCAGCGCTACGCACAGGAGAACCAAAAGCAACTTTTTCATAACGATGCACTCTCCTTCTTTATCCGGAAAAAATCCGGTATTTTTGATGGCCCTATTTTACCCTTTTTTTTCGCATTTGTAAACCCTATTTCCGATTATTTCATGGTTCCAGCACCAAAAAAGACAAATGATGAGCATTCCCGGCCCCATCCATGACAGACCCCGGAATACGGACAGGGATGCCTCAGCATACCGCCCGGGCATCCCTGTCTGGATTCAGATCGGTTTCACAGTCTGAAAATCCCCGCAGCCTCCAGGATGATCAGGAGGACAGTGATCCCGAGCAGCGCCCAGATTACGCGGATGATCACGTCCATCTGCCGGACCGTGAGCTTCACCTTGTCGTACCACTGCTCCTTGCGGGCTTTGACCGCCGCGGAAAAAGGATCAAGGGCCTTTTCTTTCTTCTCCAGTTCCTTTTCCCGGGCGTCCAGCGCTTTTTCCCTGGCCCGGAGCTCTTTTTCCTTGTCAGACAGGCTGTTCATGGCGGAAAACCTCAGCGTTGCTTCGCTTATTTCTTGGCGATATACTTGCGGATGTCCAGCGCGACGGCCAGCACGATGACCAGGCCCTGCACGACGTAGTTGTAGTAGGGGTTGACGCCCAGGAACTGCAGGATGATCTTCAGCAGCTCGAACACCAGCACGCCGACCAGGATGCCGGGCACGGTGCCGATACCGCCGGTGGTGGAGACGCCGCCGATCGTGCAGCCGGCGATGGCCTCCAGTTCGTAGCCCTGGCCCATCGAAGCGGAAGCGCCGCCCGATTTGGCCGCCAGCAGGTAGCCCGCCACCGCATACATGATGCCCGCCGTCGCGTAGATGCGAAGCAGCGTCCTCGTGGTATTGACGCCGGATACCTCGGCCGCTACGTCATTGCCGCCGATGGCGTACATGTACTTGCCGTGCCGGGTCTTATTGTAGATGAACCAGAACAGCAGGCCGAAGACCGCCGCCACAAACAGCAGGTAGGGCAGGTGGAAGCCCCGGACGTTGCCGATGCGGCCGTTGATCAGGGTGGTGTAGACCTTCTGGAAGCCGCCGATGGGCTGGGCGTCGGAGATCACCAGGGAGATGCCGTAGATGATCGTCTGCGTGCCCAGGGTGGCGATAAAGGGAGGCACGTGCAGCCTGGTCACGATCAGGCCGTTGATCAGGCCCCAGATGAGACCGATCGCCAGCACGATCAGAAGGACCACGCCGATCGGCATTTCCGGCGCCCACTTCCACAGACGGCCGTTGTAATCGCCGCGCTGGCAGAGAATGCCGGCGACGACCGCCGCAAAGCCCACCTGGCGGCCGGCGGAAAGGTCGGTGCCCTTGGTGATCAGGCAGCCGGAAACGCCCAGCGCGATCAGGAAGCGGACCGCGGTGTTGCTCATCAGGTTGCTCAGGTTCGCCCAGGAAAAGAAATTGTCTGTCACGCAGCCGACGACGATGGCAGCGATGATCAGGAGGAAAACGATCGGGTTGCCCGATACGACCTTCCACGCTTTTTTGCCGAAGCTCAATTGATTAGAATTCTGCATGCCGGTTCCTCCTCTTTACTCAAACTGCGTAGCCAGGGCCATGATGTTTTCCTGCGTCGCGTCCCGGCCGTCGATGAAGCCCGTGACCCGGCCGTCGCACATCACCATGATGCGGTCGGACATGCCGATCAGCTCACCCATTTCAGAGCTGATCATGATGATGCTCTTGCCGCTGCGTGCCAGTTCTTCAATGATGCAGTAGATTTCGTATTTCGCGCCGACGTCGATGCCGCGGGTCGGCTCGTCGAGGATCAGCACATCCGGGTCGTTCGCCAGCCACCGGCCGACCAGCACCTTCTGCTGGTTGCCGCCGGACAGGGACTTGATCTGCGTCTTTGAAGACGGGGTCTTGATGTTCATCTTTTTCACGTTGTCCTGAACCAGCTGCTCGACCTTTTTGCTGTTGATCATGACCCCGTAATCCAGGTACTTGTTCAGGGAGGAAATCGAAATATTGTCCGCCACGCTCAGAACGCCCATGATGCCGCTGCCTCGGCGGTCTTCCGTCAGCATGGCGATGCCGCTGTCGATGGCGTCCTTGGGCCGGCTGATGTCCATCTCCTTGCCCTTGTAGAAAATCTGGCCGGCGCTGTGGGAGCGGATGCCGAACAGGCCCTCCATCAGCTCCGTGCGCTGCGCGCCGACCAGGCCGCCGACGCCCAGGATCTCCCCCCTGCGCAGCTGGAAGTTCACATGGCGGAACGAGCGCGGGTTGATCGACGTAAAGTCCTTCACCTCGAACACGACCTCGCCGGGCACGTTGTTCTTGGGCGGATAGAGATTCCTGAGCTCCCGGCCCACCATCTGGGTGATGATCTTTTCCGTCGTCAGCTCCTGCGCGTCCCAGGTGCCGATGTACTTGCCGTCGCGCATGATCGTCACTTCGTCGCCGATGCGCAGGATCTCGTCCATCTTGTGGGAGATATAGACGATCGCGACGTTTTCCGCCTTGAGGTCCTCGATGATGCGGAACAGGGCCTCGACCTCGTTGGCGGTCAGCGAGGAGGTCGGCTCGTCCAGGATCAGCACCCGGCAGTTGGCGGATACCGCCTTGGCGATCTCGACGCTCTGCATCTGGCTGACGCTGAGCTCGCCCACCTTCTGGTGGGCGTCAAAGCTCATGCGGACTTTTTTGAGCAGGGCGGCGGTATCTTCATACATCTTCCTGTGATCGACGACGGAGATAAAGCCGAGCAGCTTTTTGAGGGGATACCTGCCCAGAAAAATGTTTTCGCCGACGGTCCTCGCGGGGATCGGCTGCAGCTCCTGGTGAACCATGGCGATTCCCTTTTTCAGCGCGTCCATCGGGTCGCTGATGGTAACCGGTTGGCCGTCGATTCTGATCTGCCCTTCATCCATCTTGTAGATGCCGAACATACACTTCATCAGGGTGGATTTGCCGGCGCCGTTTTCTCCCATCAGCGCGTGCACTTTCCCGGGGCGCAGTTTCAGCTGTACGTGATCCAGCGCCTTGACACCCGGAAAGGACTTGCTGACATCCGTCATTTCCAGCACGTATTCGGACATACGGGCTTTATCTCCTTTCTGCCATTACACTGTGAAGGCCGCCGTCGGGAGGCCTCCTCAGGTGTGATCATGTCTGCCGCCGGACACGCGGAAGCAGACAGGAGCACACCCTGCTTTCCTCAAGGAAACGCGGGTGAGCCAGGAAATGGCTCACCCGCCTCCTTTGACTCAGAATTCAGGTTTTCCGGTCAGCGGATTACTGAGCGTCCACGTAGGCCTTGTTGACCTTGACATAGTCAACCCAGTAGTAGTTGTCGATCGCTTCGCCGTTTAGCAGCTTGATCGCCACGTCAACCGCCGCGTGGGACTGGCCGATGTGGTCGTTCAGCACGGTGCCGGTCATTTCGCCGTCCTTGACCAGCTGCACAGCCTCTTCCAGCGCGTCGACACCCAGCAGATAGATGTCTTCGCCCACGGTGCGGCCGGCGGTCAGGATCGCGGTGGCAGCGCCCAGCGCCATGGCGTCGTTGTTGCAGAAGACGACTTCGACGTCAAAGCCGTACTTGGTCAGGGCGTTCGCGCAGAGCTCCTGGCCCTTGGTCTGGTCCCAGTTGCCGACCTGGTCGTCCAGGCAGGCCACTTCGTAGCCGGCGTCGGTCAGCGCCTTGACGGAGAATTCGGTGCGGTACTGGGCGTCGATGTTCTCCGGGTCGCCTTCGATCATGATGTAGGAAATCTTGCCGTCGCCGTTGATGTCGCCGTGGTTGTCCAGTTCAGCGACCATTTCGCCCTGGAAGGTGCCGGACTGGCGGGCGTCGGCGCCCACGTAGCAGACCAGGGGATTGTTCAGGATGCCTTCGTAGGCCTCGTCGATGGTCTTGCCGTCGGCGTCGTAGGCCAGGGGCTCACGGTTGATCAGCACCAGCGGGATGCCGGCGTCCACGATCTTGTCGATCAGGACGTCCGCGGAGGAGGTCTGCACCAGGTTCAGGATGATGACGTCCATGCCCTGGGTGATAAAGTTCTGGACCTGGTTGGTCTGCTCGGCCATGTCGTTCTTGCCGTCGGCCATGGTGATCTCATACTTCACGGTGTCGGTTTCGAGGGACTTGAAGTAGTTCTCGATCTCGTTGCGGTACAGGGTCATGAAGTTGTCGGTGAACTGATAGATGGAGACGCCGACCTTGTAGGTTTTGACGCCTTCAGCGTTCACGACGGAGACCATACCCAGCGCCATCACGGCGGCCAGGACCAGAGCGAGTAACTTTTTCATGGGAATACACTCTCCTTTTTATAACCGGATCCGATCCGGCATGATTTGGACCTATTTTATACCATCCGGCCCGTTTTGTAAACCCCGCCGATGATTTTTTCTCTCCATTTTCTGCCAGAACGGACAAATCCCGGGCACGGCCGGAACCGGCTCCGGAACTGTACCGGACGACCGGCTGATTTTACATAAAGCAATGGACTTTTTCCGCATTTTGTGGTATTGTTGAGGGTGGGTAATGATCGGAAAGGCGGTGAAGGCATGGTTTCTGAACAGCAGGTTTATCATCTGCTTTCTCCGTGGCTGGGCAGCGCGCTTCTGCAGGTCCGCCCCCAGGTCGTGAAAGAAACGCAGAAGCGTCTGAACGCCTTTGTTTCCGCGCGGGACAAGGCGGCCGATCTGCGCAACAGCCTGGAGGGCTTCCTCTATTCCTCCGTCCGGGACGCCACCGAGGGCGATCTGCGCATCCTTTTGGACAGCGGGTCCGTCGTGCGGATGGAGGCCGAGGATTTCCCCATGCTGGCGGACGAACTGCTTTACCTGATCTTTGACCAGTTCCCGACGGACGCCCACCACCTGATGCTGCTGCGCGACTATTCCCTGCGGGAAAACAGCCTGTCCGCCATCCGCGCCCTGTACACCCGCTTTGCCGACTACGAAACCGAGGAAGAGCGGAAAACCCTCGCCCGCGTCGCCCGGGAAAGCCATCCGGCATTCCGGTGGAGAGGGTGGCTGCAGGATAATTCATAATGCAGAATGCGTAATGCATAGTTTTTATGGTCAGATTGATCGAATAAAAAGGAGCGCACGAAACCATGCTGACAGCGGTGAGCGGGTATTACGACGGAAACGGCATTGTCATGGACGAAGAGATATCAATGCCTGTCGGTCAGAGAGTGATTATTACCATTTTGGAAAATACCCCTAAATACCATCCGGAGCATAAAATACAGCTTGATAAATATATTGGCCGGGGACAGAAAATGTTTAACGGGGACGCCGGCGAATATGTAGAGGAGCTTCGGAAGAATGACAGAGTTCAATAAAGTATTTCTTGACACAGCACCCCCTGATCTATTTTTTGGATAATGATATCCGATTCGGCGGAAAGATGCGGGCAATCCTGGAATCGATCCTGAACTCCGGCAAAAAGCTGATTACTTCATCTGTAACCTGCGAGGAATATCTTGTCTATCCATACCGAACCGCCAATCAGGAATAAGCTGATGTGTTTTTTGA
>JBGUJG010000126.1:0-16334 GCA_045113695.1 Christensenellales bacterium | reverse complement strand
GGTTTTGTGCCCATGCGGGCCGAGATGCCCTTTGCCGAAGGAAGACAGCCACTGAACCGGGAAATGTTCTCCGGAAGCACCATGGTTACCAAAGGCAAGCTGAAACCTATTTACACCATGGTCGATCTCGGGACCGATATGACCCCGAACGGATCGGAATCCGGCGGGTTCACGCTGGTCCGGGTCCCCGTGAAGGACATCGGCGTGGTGAAGGACGTCCGGGCGGAATACTACCTCCGGGACATCTACGGCAACGAGCTGATCCTCACCAACGCGGCTGCCGCGGCGGAAAAGGAGCCGATGCTCAAGAACCTGGCCTTCGCGGAGGCAAAGGCGGAGAACGGCGCGGTTACCGTGACCTGTGGCGGCGAAACGCTGGATCCCGACCTGGACTACATGGTTTACACGAAGGACGGCGAAACCCTGATCCAGGGCATCGGCGAATACGCCGGCAGCATCGTCCTGGACGGCAATGAATGAGGGGAAAGACCATGATCCGCAGAACGCTGATCCTGCTCATCGCGCTGGCGCTCTGCCTGTCCGGGCTGTCCGCCTGCGCGGAGGAAGCATATGAAGCCGGAGATATCCACGTTTACCGGGTCAGCATGGAGGAAAACGAAATTGTCCCGGCCCGCTGGTACAGGGCCACGCCCTCCTTTCCCTTTATGGGAATCCGGACCTGGTACCGGATGCTGTTCGGGGAGGAACTGGCGTTTTCCCGGGAAGACGGCCTGGTGGTCCTGACCGCCCCGGACGGCAGTACCGCCGTATGGGATGAGACGAAAGGCACCCTCACGTCGGACGACCTGACGAAATTCATCTTTCCCCCGAAGCTGAAGGGAGAAGGCCACGGCAACCTGGCCAGCGGCCTCCCGCCCTATCTGGCTGTGAAGGAAGAGGTAAAGGAGCGGGAAGCCTCGCCGTCCGTCCTGGACCTGGCCTCTTACGGGATTCCCGTTTACACGGAGGAGGACGAGATCTGGTTTCCCGCGGCGACGCTCAGCGACCTGTTTGAAACCCAGAAAAACTACATGGCCGTCTGGAACGGGAAAAATATCTATATCCAGGACGCCTTCCGGACCTATCAGAACGGGAGCGCGAAACGGCAGGACGGGCACTACTACGACGTGCTGAAGTCCCCGGACCCGCGCCCTGCCGACCTGATTGACATAGCGTATAAGGAACTTTGCTTCAACCTGGCGTCCTTCTACGGCTATCCTTCCGCCACCGGCTTCAGCCGGGTGATGAAGGAAAAAGGGCTGGACGCCGCGCTTTCGGAAAAGGACCCGGAGACCCGGAAGCTGCTCCTCTCCGCCGGCCGGGCGGAGTACCTGACGGGCCTGAACCGGCTTTTCACCTGCCTGCTGGACGACGGCGGGCATACGGACTTTTCCGAATATATCATAGCCAGCCTGCAGGAGGACGGAAGCGCCTTTACGGAAGCACTGCAGACGCTTGAGGAACAGTATGACCTGGGCCGCGGGCCGCGGACCGCTGCACAGACCGCAGCGCTGAAAGGCATCAGGGCGGTCCGGGAGGAGAAGATCGGTAACGCGGCCTATACAGAGCAGGGTGACACAGCGCTGTTCGCCTTCAACACGTTCGTGCTCGACCTGGACGGCTGGGAGAACTACTACCATCATGGTGGGGTACTTCCCGTGGAAACCGATACCTATGCCGCCTTCCACGCGGCCCTGGGCAAAGCGGCCGCCAATCCGGAAATCAGAAACTTTATCATCGACCTTTCCCTGAACAGCGGCGGGGAATCCTTCGCCATGTCGGCGATGGCCGCGCTGGTCTGCGGGGAGAGCGACATCCGCTTCGAGGATACGGTGAACGGGGAAAGAACCTGCGTCTCCTACCTGACGGATACCAACCTGGACGGGGTCATTGACGAAAAGGACCTGTTGGTCCGCTATGACCTGAACTTCGCGGTGCTGGTGTCCAACCAGACCTTCTCCAGTGCGAACGCCATGGCCTCCAGCCTGTCGGACAAGGGAATCCCCATCCTGGGCGAACGCTCCGGCGGCGGCTCCTGCTCCGTCCAGGGCAACAGCACGGCGGACGGCTAGCTCTACACGATCTCCAACAATATCCACCTGATCAACGCGGCGGGAGAGGATATCGACGCTGGCGTGCCGGTCATCGCGGAGCTGGTGACCGAAGCCGAAGACGGAACGCGGGATTATTCTGCCTTTTACGACTTCGGCCGCATCCGGGAATGCACCAGGCAGCAGGAGCAGACTACGGAATGAACCCTGGCTTCAGGACTCCTCCGGATCCTGAAGCCTATTACAACGGATTGTTTGGCGTAAAGATCATTCCATATTCTCAGGAATGAAAAACGCATACATTCGCGTTCCGGTCTGTATCGCCTGCTGACGGCGCTCTTTTGTAAAATTCCCTGTTTCAGGAGCGGAAAATCTGCTTTTATTTTTCTTCAGAATATGATATATTTTCGGTACAGGGGATTCCCGCTGTTATTTGGTTTTTTGGGTAAGATTCTTCAGCATAAACCTGCGGGCCGTCTTCTTTCCCTGCCGGGTCCGGGCGGTTCCCGGGACCAACGGGGAAAACGGCCTCATCCGGCATCGTATCCGGAACATCATCTGACCGCTTCGCGAAACCGGACTTCTCAAAGACCGGAGATGACGGCCTGACGTTCCGGGATGCCGCAGGCGGCGGTTTCATGCGGACGGCCGGACGGCGCCCGGATAGAAAACAAACGGCTCTGCTCCGGGCAGGGCATGAGGGAGAAAAGGGATGGCTTTGTTCAGAAAGAAAAGTGAAAACCGGGTCATAGACTATGTCAGCGACCCGATCGGGTCGCTGTACCGCCGTTTGCTTCCTTCCGCGATCGGTTCCCTTCTGACGTCCACGGTAGCTTCGATGATCGATGTGGCCATTCTGAGCTACTACCTCGGGACGGACATGCTGGCGGTGGTCGGCTTCTGCATGCCGGTCTATATGCTGGTCAATACCCTGGGCATGCTCATTGCATCCGGGGCCGCGACCCTGTATTCCCAATATCTTGGCGAAGGAAATAAAACGGAAGCAATGAGGTTTTTCTCCGTATCCGTGACCCATACGGTTGCCTGCGGCATTGTACTGACGCTGGTTGGGCTTCTGTTCACCGGCCCGATCGTGAAGCTGCTTGGGGCAGGCGGGCCGCTGGCAGGGCCGACGACGGAATATGTCCGTGTGCTGCTCTGCTTTATGGTTCCGCTGATGGTGTATGTGCATCTGCTGTTTTTTGTGCGCATCGACAGTGATCCCACACGGGTGCTGATTGCCACCATCGTCTGTGCGGTCACAAATCTGGGGCTGGATATTTTGTTTGTCGGTCCCCTGGGTATGGGCCCGAAAGGCGCGGCGATCGCCACCTGCCTTGCCTACACGGCAGGTATGGCGGTAAACCTGGGACATTTCTGGTATAAGGGGAATACGCTTCGGTGGATGAAAGGATGCCTGAAAGGCCGGTCTCTGCGGGTCTGGCGCGTGGGCCTTCCGCTGGCGGCAGCCCAGCTCGGCATGACGGTGTCCACCAATGTTTTCAATAACGTGATTGTCCGTGTGGGCGGCGAAACCTATATCTCTGTCCTGACGGCCATCATCCAGCTTTCCATGACTTCGATGGCCATTTACGACGGCGTCGGTCAGGCTGCCCTGCCGATCATGGCCGCCGCGTCGGGCGCCGGGATGAAAGAGCGCGTCCTCCGGGTATTCCGCCGCGGGGTGCGGCTGGAACTGATCGGGACGATCGGGCTGGCGGTTGTGTACGCCGTTTTCGCCGGGCCGATCGCCGGCATTTTTTCCATCCGGGAGGGGGAGATTTTAAACCTGGCTGTTTCCGGATTCCGGATCTACGCTCTGTCGATCCCGTTCATGGGACTCAATAGCATCATCATGTATTATTTCCAGGCACAGGAAAAGACGATGCGCGCTCTGGCGATATCCCTGCTGAGCGGGTCCGTGCTGCTGATCGCTTCCCTGCTCGTCCTGACCGCCCTGTTCCGTGAACGGGGTATCTGGTTCAGCTGGGCTGCCGGTCAGGCGCTGGCGCTGGTGTTCAGCATCATCCTGTTCTGGCAGTCACAACGAGGAAAGAAGGTATCAGCATGACAACAGGCTGGAATACGTCTCCTGTCTCGATGACGGAGCTCGGCATTTATCTGGACTGGCGGAAAAACCTGCAGGGAACCGCCTACAATATTCCCATCCTTTCCCCCCTGCCTGACGGGACCGATCCGGACAGGCTGTCGGAAGCGCTGAAAAAAACCCTGCGGGCTCATCCGAATCTCATGTCCCGTTTCCGTATGGAGGCGGGCGGCAGCGTGACCAGACTGACCCCGGCGGGAGAGGACGCGGAAGTCCGGGTGAAGGTGGAACCGCTGGAAGGCGAGCCGTCGCCGGCAGCCCTGGTCCGGCCGTTTTCCGATCCGGAGGGCGATCTGTACCGCCTGACCATTCTGGCGGGCAGGGACCGTTCCTTCCTGTTCACGGATTTTCATCATATTGTATTTGACGGGCTGTCCATACCAGTGTTTTTCGGCGAGGTCGACAGGGCTTATCAGGGCGGAACGCCTGCCGGTGAAACGGTGAGCGCCGCCGATCTGGCCGAAATGGAACAGAAAGCCCGGGGAACGGAGGAATTCTCCAAGGCGGAGCAGTGGTACAGGGAGCTGCTGAATGATACGGAAATCTGCAGCGCCCCGATCCACGACAGAGAGGGCGGAGAACCCAAAAACGCTTTCTTGGAACGGACGCTTGATCTGGACGCGGAAAAGGTCTCCGCCTTTGTCAAAGCGCAGGAAATACGGACCAGCACGTTTTTTACCGGCGTGTTCGGATATCTGCTGAGCCGGTTTGCGGGCGCGGAAGAAGCGCTGTACGCGACGATCCATAACGGGCGCACGAAGGAGACAGCCGGGGATACCGGCATGTTTGTCAAGACCTTCCCCGTGCTGGAACGATTTGACGGGCAGGAGAAGATCTCTGCCCATCTGAAGGCGCTGGACGGGCAGATCCGGGAAAGCAGGGCGAACGGGCTGTTTTCGTATGCGGATATCTGTTCCGCTTTTCAGCTGTCCATCCCGGCGCTGTTTGCCTACCAGGGCGAGCTGGAGCCGGAACTTCCCTTTCTGGGCGGCAAGCTCACCCCGCGCATTATCCAGAGCGACGACCCGAAAGAGGAAATGGTGGCGGAAGTCTTCCGCGGACAGGGGACGTACAGACTGCGTCTTTCCTACCGCACAGACCTGTACGACGAAAAGAGCATGGAGGCCTTCGCGGAATCTTACGGGCAGACAGCCAGGGCTTTTCTGAGCGCGGACACTTTTGCCCAGGCAGATATCACTTCAGATGCTCAGAAAGAACAGCTGGACGCTTTTCTCCCGGACGATTCCCCGGCATACGGACCGGACGATATCGTCTCTCTGTTCCGGGCCAGGGCCAAGGAGCGGCCGGACGCTGAAGCCCTCATCATCGGCGACGTCAGGCGGACCTACGGCGAAATCGACGATATCAGCGGCCGGATCGCGAAATACCTTCTGAGCCGGGGCATCGGCCGGGGCCGGGTGGTTTCGATCCTGATCCACCGGAACGAATATATGGTCTCCGCGTCTTTGGGGGCGCTCAGATCCGGGGCGGGCTATCAGCCGCTGGATCCTTCCTACCCGGCGGAGAGGCTCTTGTTCATGGTTCAGGACGCTGAAGCGGCCCTGGTCATCGCCGACGAGGACCTGACGCCGCTGCTGGACGGCTATCAGGGGGATTTCCTGCTGACCAAAGACATTTCCGCCCTGCCGGAGGTGTCCCCGGACGAAGCATTGCCGGATCCGGACGGGCACGATCTTTTCACGCTGCTGTATACCTCCGGATCCACCGGCGTTCCCAAAGGCGTGATGCTGGAGCACGGCAACCTGGTCAATTTCTGCCGTTGGTACCAGCAGGCCTACGGCATGGGAGCAGGCACCGTGCATGCCGCCTATGCCAGCTACGGCTTTGACGCCAACATGATGGACCTGTATCCCGCGCTGACCTGCGGCGGATGCGTCTGCGTGGTGCCGGAAGACATGCGGCTGAATCTGCCTGCCCTGAGCCGTTACCTGGAGGACAATCATGTCAGCGTCGCCTTCATGACCACCCAGGTGGGCAGACAGTTCGCCCTGTCCGGCATGAAACCCGCCAGCCTCCGTGCTCTTTCGGTGGGTGGCGAAAAACTGGCTCCTCTGACGCCGCCGAAGGAACCTGATCTCTATAATGTATACGGTCCGACGGAATGCACCATTTTTGTCACCAGGAAGAAGGTGGACAGGGAGTACCTCCGCATTCCCATCGGCGAAAGCGCGGCGGGAGCATTGCTGTATGTGGTGGACAAATATGGCCGCAGAGTACCGCCCTGCGTGCCGGGCGAGCTGTGGATCGGCGGCCGCTGCGTGGGGCGCGGATATCTGAACCGCCTGGAAAAGAACGCCGAAAGCTTTACCCCGAATCCATTCTGCTCGGAAGCCGGCAGGGACAGGGTGTATCACACCGGCGACGTGGTGCGGTATCTGCCAAACGGAGAGATCGATTATATCGGACGCAGCGACGGCCAGGTGAAGATCCGCGGCTTCCGGGTAGAACTGTCTGAAATTGAAGCGGTCATCCGGGATTATCCGGCCGTAGCGGATGTGACGGTGCAGGCTTTTGACAATGAAAGCGGCAGCGGCAAATACATCGCGGCCTATATCGTTGAAAAAGAGGGTGCTCAGGTAGCTCCGGGCGAGCTGGAAGCCTTCATCTGCCAGCGGAAGCCGCCGTACATGGTGCCGGCTGTCATCATGAAGCTGGACGCGATCCCCCTCAACCAGAACCAGAAGGTGGACAAACGGAAGCTGCCCAAACCCGAGCGGACCCAGACCGGGACCGGCAAAGAAACCGGCGCCGCGCGGGAAATGACCGCCCTGGAGCAGGAGCTGATGGACGTGTGCGCGTCCGTCATCGGCAACCGGGACTTTGGTGTGGAAACACTTTTGACCGAAGCGGGTCTTCAGTCCATTTCCGCGATGACCCTGATGGTGACCCTGGAAGAAAAATTCGGCTGTACGCCGGATGTGAACGATCTGCTCCGCGGCATGCGCATCCTGGATATCGAGAACGCGCTTGTGGCGGGCTGGCGGCGCGGTGCGGAATCCGGAGCGGAGGCAAGCCATGCGCCTGCGGACGCGGCTGTCACCGCTGCCCCCCTGACCCAGACGCAGCTGGGAATCTACCTGGAATGCCGGATGGACGAGACCAGCGACAAATACAACATTCCCTTCCTCCTCAGACTCAGCCGGGACGCGGAACCGGAACGTCTGGCTGACGCGATCCGCCGGGCCGTGGAAGCCCATCCGTTCATGAAGTGCTCTGTCGAGCCCAGCAAAAACGGCGGGGCGGACATGGTCGCCCATCCCGATCTGAGCTGGGATATTCCCATTGAAACGTCTGACGTTCCGGACGAAGAACTGGAAGAGCGGATGAAAACGGAAACCACCGTTTTCAAGCTGTCCCGCGCTCCGCTGTTCAGTTTCCGGCTGATTCAGACCGGCACCTCTCTGTACCTGTCGATGGTCTTCCATCATATCCTGATGGACGGTACCTCCGTCGCAGTGCTGATGGAAGATATTGAGCGGGCCTATCAGGGAGAGATGCTGGCCGGTGAAACCTATACGTCCCTGAACCTGGCGCTGGATGAAAAAGAAAAACGGGGCACGGATGCCCTCGCCAAAGCCCGCGCCGTTTATGACGGGATGCTGAACGGGGTCAGCATTTCCTCCCTGCCGGCTCCGGAAAAGGCCGGCCAGAAGGAAGGCGCCGGGAAAGCGGCGGCGGAGGAATTTGCGCTTTCCCATGCCCCTGCGGATGAAGTCGCGGATTTCTGCCGGAAAAACAGGGTCACCGAGAACGCCCTGTTCACTGCGGCGTTCGCCCTTCTGCTGGCCCGGATGAACGGGAGCGGGGAAGCGCTGTTTGCCGCGATCTACAACGGCCGCACGCGGATGGAAACCCGGCGCATCATGGGCATGCTGGTCAAAACTTACCCGATTTATGCCGAAGCTGAACAGACCAAAGGCTGCGGGGACTTCGTGCTGGAGATCCAGAAGCGGATTCAGGAACTGACGGCCAGCGACCTGTATTCTTTCGCGGAAGCCGTGCGCGATTACGGCGTGAACGCGGACGTGCTCTTTGCCTACCAGGGCGATTCGTTCACAGGCTTTACGGTGGCCGGTCAGAAAGCCGTTCAGATTCCCATGCCCTTTACAGACGCCAAGGAACCGATGAGTGTGGACGTCTGGAAAAAGGACGGCGGCTATACCGTCTCCCTGGAATACCGGGAAGACATGTATACGCAGGACCAGGTCCGCTGGATGGCCGATCTGTACGACATGATCCTTTCCGGCCTGATGACCCGGGAGAGTTTAAAGGACATCCCTCTCCTGTTTTCTTCGGCGGAGGAATTGCTGAACCGGATCAACGATACGGACGTACCGGTACCTTTCCGGCCGGTCCGCTGCCTGCTGGAAGAGAACGCCGCGCGGACGCCGGACCGTCCGGCGGTGATCACGCCCACATCCAGGACGACGTACCGTCAGCTCAACGAAAGCGCCAACCGCATCGCCCATGCCCTGATCGATCTGGAGGCGGCCGGCCGCATCATATCTCTCATGCTGCCCCGCAGCGAGCAGGTTTACATGGTTCGTCAGGGCATTCTGAAAGCCGGGGGAGCATTCCTGTCCATCGCTCCGGATTATCCGGATGAGCGGGTCAGGGTGATGGTGGAGGATTCCGGTTCAGCGGTGCTGATCGTGACGGAAGCGCTGCTGGAGGAACGGAAAGAATTCCTTTCTTCCCTCGCCTGTCCCGTCGTTGCGGTGGAAACCCTGCTGCGCGATCCGCGGACTCAGAACCCTGACCTCCCGGCGCAGAAGGACGACCTTGCCTACTGCATCTTTACCTCCGGTTCGACCGGCAAGCCCAAAGGGGTCATGCTGACCCAGGGCAACCTGCTCAACTTCCTGGACGCCAACCGGAAAAATCCCGAAATCCTGGGCTATACAGAAAAAGCCCATGTCTCTCTGGCCCTGGCGGCCATCACGTTCGACGTATCCGTCATGGAGGAGTTCATCCCGCTGGCGCACGGCATGACCGTCTGCATGACCACGGAGGAAGAAATCCACAATCCTGCCGCGCTGGCCAGACTGATGACGGAAAACGGCGTGGACATGATGACCTGCACCCCGTCCTTCCTGACCAACATCATCGGACTTTCCGTGATGAAGGAGGCGCTGAAGAACGTCCGCTGCTTTGACTTTGGGGCGGAAGCGTTCCCGGCTGCGCTGTTTGAAAAAGTTGCCGCCCTGAACCCGGACGCCTATATCATGAACGGCTACGGACCGACGGAAGCGACCATCAGCTGCACAATGGACCGGGTGACCGATCCGACCCTCATCACCATCGGCCGGCCTGCGGCCAATGTACGGGCCTATATTCTGGACGAAGCGGGCCGGGTGCTGCCGCCGCTGGTTCCCGGGGAGCTGGTCATCGCGGGAGAAGGGGTCGGCCGGGGTTACATCGGGCGTCCGGATCTGACGGCCGAAAAGTTCATTACCCTGGACGGCCGTCCTGCTTACAGGACCGGCGACGTGGCGGCCTGGACATCGGACGGACGGCTCCGTTTCCGCGGACGGGCGGATAATCAGGTGAAGCTCCGCGGCCTCAGGGTGGAACTGGGTGAAATCGAAAACGCTATCAACGCCGTTCCCGGCGTGCTGACAAGCATCGTGATCATGACCGGAGAGGAAAACAACCGTTTCCTCGCAGGTTATTACACTGCCGTCTGGGAGATCGCCCCGGAGGAGCTCAAAGCGGAAATCAGCAAGACTCTGACGCCCTACATGGTGCCCGGCGTACTCATGCAGCTGGAAGCCATGCCGCTGACCCAGAACGGAAAGATCGACAAAAAGAAGCTGCCCAAGGTCTCCTTTGTCCCTCAGGCAGCGGAATATGTTGCCCCCGCCGGCGATGCGGAGCGGGATTTCTGCAGCTGGTTTGCGGAAGTGCTGGGCGTCGACAGGGTCAGCGCAGAGGGCAATTTCTTTGAGCTGGGCGGTACTTCGCTGACCGCGTCCATCATCGCCATGAACGCGGCGGACCGGGGATATCCGATCGTTTACGCGGATATATTCAAAGCACAGACGCCCAGGGCATTGGCCAGACTGGCGTCCGGAAGCGCAGAGCCGTCCGAAGCGCAGCCGGAGCTGGACGAAATCCGGTCTTTTGACTACGGAAAACTGCCGCTTGAAGCAAACTGCGAAGCAAACCTCAGGAAGATCCGGCCAGGCGCAGTCGGCAATCTGCTGCTCACAGGCGCTACCGGTTTCCTGGGCATCCACGTTCTGAACGAATATCTGAAAACAGAAAGCGGGACCGTGTTCTGCCTGCTTCGCGGCGAAAACGCCGAAAGCCGGCTCAGGCAGCTGTACTTCTATTACTTTGACGAAGCCCTCGATCCGTATCTCAGCCAGGGCAGGGTACAGATCCTGAACGGCGATATCACGGAAGAAGCGTCGCTGAGAGCGGCGGATGCGCTGCCGTTTGATACTCTGATCAACTGCGCCGCTCTGGTCAAGCATTTTGTCAGGGACGACAGCCTGGAGCGCATCAATGTGCAGGGCGTCAGAAACCTGATCAGCCTGTGCCTGCGGACAGGCAGACGGCTGATCCAGACGTCCACCGTCAGTGTGGCGGGCGAAGGGCTGGACGGAACGCCGCCGAGAGACTGGCTGCTCAAAGAAAACGAGCTTTACTGCGGCCAGCTGCTGGATAACGCCTATGCCCTCACCAAATTCAAGGCAGAAAAGGCCGTCCTGGAAGCCATGAATCAGGGTCTGGACGGCAAGATCATGCGTCTGGGCAACCTGATGGGCCGCCACTCGGACGGCGAGTTCCAGGTGAACTTCCGCAGCAATGCCTTCATCCGCTCTCTGGCCAGCTATAAGGCCATCGGCGCTGTACCGTATGCCATGCTGAACGCCGGCACTGACTTTTCGGAGATCGACATGACGGCGCGGGCGATCCTGCTTCTGTCCGGTACGGACCGGGCATTGACCGTCTTCCATCCGGTCAACAATCATACGGTTACCTATGCGGACATTGTCTACGCCATGCGTGAATACGGGTTCTCCGTGGACGCGGTGGAGGATGACGAATTCAGCCGACGGATGGCGGGAGCGGGAGACTCTTCCGGAGCGCTGATCGCCTACAACAGCCGTGAAGGCGCGGAGCGGCGCTACATGCTGGAGCAGAACTGCGCCTACACGACCAACGCGCTCTACCGTCTGGGCTTTAAGTGGCCTGTATCCGGGGAGAGATATATTGAGCAGATGATCAAAGCGCTGGATGAACTGATTATGTTTGAGGAATAAAACAAGGGGGATCAGAAGATGACCATTGAAAAAAATGTACAGGACGGCATCGAGGTACTCAGGCTGAGCGGCTGGCTGGATACGCAGAGCTGCCCCCAGCTGGAAATGGAAATCAGCCTGCTTGGGGAAAACATATTCACATTGGTGCTGGACTGCTCCGGGCTTGAATACATTTCTTCCGGCGGTCTGCGGCTGATTGTCGCGGCTTACAAACAAATGAAAGGAGCGCTGACGCTCCGTCATGTCTCCGATGAGATCATGGGGGTCATCAGGATGACAGGCCTGGACAAGCGGCTGAATTTTGAATGATCATCAGGAAGCGGAAATCAATCAGGCGGTGGATCACCCTGTGCTTTACGCTGACCTTTTTCTTTTCCCTGCTGGCTATGTCGGCGATGAACTACAGGGAAACGTCCATCAATAACGTCAAAATGAGCAGCGAATGGGCAGAAAGCTGCGCAGACATCACCTGGTATCTTCTTGATCAGTGGGGGGTCGATACCGTATATGATCCGGAGATCGATACTGATTACTGGATCAGGCGGGACATGCTGTATGCTCTGTGTAAAAACTTCAGCATGGATTACCTCTATGTCTATACCATAGATCCGGAGACCCAGGTAAGGACTTATCTTTTCTGTGTCGGCGGGACGCTGGAAAAGGACAATGATGTTGTTGTATCCAGATTATACGGCACTGTTTCGGACGATCCGCTGGACGAACAGGAAACGGCCATACTGTCAGGCAGCCGCGAACTCCAGCAAGGCATGCTGTCCAATCGGTACGGAGATGAGATGATCTGGCTCATGCCTTATGTGGACAGAGAGGGCCAGTTTCGGGCAATCATCGGCGTGGATGACGATATCCGCGTGACGAGGGAAAAAATCCTGAAAGAATTCTATCTGGACATCGTGCCGGTCGTCCTGTCTCTCCTGATGGGCCTTTTCATCCTGATGATGCTGGTGCGGCACAGGATCATCTCGCCGATCAGGGCCATTTCCGACAGCATGAAGCGCTTTGCCCAGAACAGCCGTCAGAAGCCGGAGCCGCTTCGTATCCGTCCGGGCGATGAGATCGGCGAAATCGCCGCGGCCTTTGAGAAAATGACGGAGGATATCAGCGCCTACATCAATCACAACGAGGCGCTGACCCGGGAACGGGTGGAAACAAACGTCCAGCTGGACATCGCCCGCCGCATTCAGGACGGGCTGGTACCGCAGAAAACGGACCTGCGCGGCAGCGGCTTCATGATGAGCGCTATGAACCGGCAGGCCAAAGACGTCGGCGGGGATTTCTATGATTGCTTTCCTGTGGACGAAAACAGATTCTGCGTGGTCATCGGCGACGTCTCAGGAAAAGGAATCTCAGGCGCCCTGTTCATGGCTGTTGCCCGGACCATGATCCGCGAAAAACTGATTTCCGGCCTGAGCCCGTCGGAAACCCTGAATCAGACAAACCGGGAGCTCTGCGCCCAGAACCCGGAGAATCTGTTCGTGACGGTCTTCGCCGGCGTACTGAATCTTCAGTCCGGCGAACTGAGGTTTGCCAACGCGGGCCACACCTATCCGCTGCTGCTGAACGGAGAACCGTCTCTACTCAGACCTGACGCCGGGGTTGCGCTCGGGCTGTTTGAGGACGCGGGCATCCGGGATGAGACGCTGATTCTTTCTCCCGGGCACGGTATTGTGCTGTATACGGACGGCGTGACGGAGGCTGTCAGTCCCGGACGTGAATTCTTCGGCGAAGAGAGACTGCTGGAAACCTTCAGCTCTGACCGGGCCGCGGTGGATACCGCCGAAAAAGCCGTCCGCCTGATTGACGGCGCCGTAGAGAGCTTCTGCAGGGGAACGGACGCCTCGGACGATCTGACGGTTCTGGCGCTGTTTTATACAGGCCCTGAGAAAGAGCAGGACTGGCAGCCGCTTCCGGTGGACCTGTCTTCCTTTGATACGGTAAAAACGACCGTCATCGGGCTGGTGGGGAACACGCCGCGGGCCAGGCAGTGCCTGCTGGCCTGCGATGAGGCGCTGACCAATATTATCCGCTACTCGAACGCGACAAGCATTTTCTTTGACTGCGCGAAAGAGGACGGATGCCTGCGCGTTTCGTTCCGCGACAACGGGATTCCCTTTGACCCGACCGCCTGCTGTCCGGCGGAAAAGGAACCGGATCTGCTGGACAGCGGCGGGATGGGCTTGAATATGATCCGGCAGATCGCTTCCGCCATGCGCTATGAACGGAGGGACGACGAAAGTATCTTTTCCATGGAATTCAGGATGGACGGATGAAGCGCCGGTACTGTCGGAAAGCAGGTAGCGATTTAACGGACGGCTGCAGACCGGCCTGTACAAGGGTAATGGTCTCTTCCGTCCGGCGCGCTGAATCACAGCCGCCCTATCAAACAGAACAGCATGTTCTCATAGGCAGCCCGGCTGCCGGAGTATGCCTTCAGTTTTTTCTTGCCCCGTTTTCTGCTTTATAGCAAAATCGGATCATTCAGAAAGATCCGGCCGAAGGCTTTGCAGCCGGCGGCCTGAAAGGCTGACAGAAAGGAAGCCATTTATGTATTTTGAACAGTATACCCTGAACAAGGAAAGAAATGTTACACTGACAGCATATCTTCAGGAAGTTGAAGGGACATACCGGCTTCTTAAAAAACGTCCCGGAATTATCGTCATTCCGGGCGGAGCTTATCAGTATTGTTCGCAGCGTGAAGCCGATCCGGTTGCTTCAGCGTTTTTGAAAGCCGGCTATCAGACGTTTATTCTCCGGTATTCGGTTGGCGAATTTGCGGCGTGGCCGAATCCTCTGAACGACTATGAGCAGGCCATGTCCCTGATTCTGAGCAAAGCGGAAGAATGGCATCTGATTCCGGACCGGATCGCAGCGGTTGGGTTTTCTGCCGGAGGGCATCTGACCGCAGCTGCCGCAACGCTGGGCGTCCATAAACCACGGGCAGCGATTCTGGGCTATGCGGTGCTGAATGACGATGTGAAACGCTACAATCAAACCGCTCCCGATCTCACAGCAGCTGTCAGCAAGGATACCTGTCCCTGTTTCCTGTTTGCTTCAAGAACAGATGATTCAGTGCCGGTCAGCAATACGATCCGGTTCGTGAATGCTCTGGAAACTGCCGGCGTCATCTACGAATGTCATCTTTACAGCCATGGCCCCCATGGATTCTCCACCGGAGAAGGCCAGATTCAGGATCAGGCTGTTATGTGCCGGCGCGCATATCGGTGGGTGGAGGATGCCGTTACATGGCTGGAAGACGTGATGGGCGGTCTGAATAACGGGGAATTGACGGAAGGCATTCTGCGATAAAACAGGATTGCCTGCTCGGTGCGAACGGCTTGCCGGACAGGCAGACTCCCTGAAAAAATGGCAGATTTTTCCATCGGCTCTCAGGTTCAACTTTCAGGAGAGCCTGTTTTTACGCACCAAAAGAAGTGGCAGACGCCGGACCGGCGTCTGCCGCTTCTTTCGGAAATGCCATACGCTGTTTGGGCGGCATCATCCTGAGTTTCATCTTTGCGGCCGCATGGCACTTTCTTCCTATTTTTGTCCCGTCAGCAGCGCGGAGCCGCTCAGCGCCATCCAGGCGGCTTCGGACTTCTTCATGAACTTTCCGTCCGTCGTGTCGATCAGTTCCACCCGGCTGTAGCCCATCTCTTTGAGCTTTTTCACAAAGGCCTGCATATCGCCGTACTTCGATTTGGAGAAGATGTCGTGCAGGGCAAAGGTGCCGCCTTTTTTCAGCGTGCGCAGGGTCTCCAGCAGGTAACGCTGTCGATCGCCGGGAATGTTGTGGTACACATAATTGCTCACCACGGCGTCGAAGGTCCCGTCCGGGAAATCCAGATGGGTGGCGTCTCCCTGCCGGAATGTGATCCGGCTGACGCCTTCTGCCCGGGTATTGCTTTCGCACAAGGCTTTACTGAAGGAGGCATATTCCTTGCCCCAGCGGTCGATCCCCACGATCTCGGCCCTGGGATTCCGCTTGCCCACGGCAATCCCCAGCGCCCCGCTGCCGCAGCCCACGTCCAGAACCTTGCCGCCTTCCGGCAGCTTCACATAGGACGCCGTGCCCTCGATGATCTGCCGGGCCATCTGGCGTTTTCCGTTGTAATCAAAGGCGCGGTGCATTTGGGCGGCCCAAATGGTCAGTCCGCAGAAGACGACCGCGATCACCCCAAAGGCAATCGTCAGCACCGTTCTCAGCGTGCCGCTCAGCAGCAGATAAAATGCTGCAGCCGCAGCGCCGCAGCCGAGGGCCGCAAACAGGAAAGAATACACCATGCCCTTTGGCATCCAGTTTTTATAATCAGGTTTCATACTGGTTCCTCCTTACTTTCTGGCAATGACGGTGGTCCACGGTTTGGACGGATGATGATCGCTGCTCACCTCAGAAAAACCTGCCGCTTTCAGCACCGTTTCAAGCTGTTCCGCCGTATAGCATTTCATCCCGTCGATGATGCCCTCATATTTCTTCCCCGTATCATCCGCACCGTCCGATTCATTGCAGATCATGAAGATCCCGCCCGGTTTCAGGATGCGGGCAACCTGGGCGAAGCACCTGTCCAGCCCCGGCCAGAAGTAAACCGTCTCAAAGGCGGTGGCCAGACCGAAGGAACAGTCCGGGAAGCGAAGGTCGGACACGTCTCCCTGCCGTACCTCGCACCGGCCCGCGGCAATGGCTGCCTGATTGAAGGCTTTCGCCTTCTCCACAGACAGTTCGGAATAGTCGATGGCTGTCACATGCGCTTTCGGATATTTTTTCAGCAGTTCCCCGGCGTTTCTTCCGCCGCCGCAGCCCAGATCTACAGCTTTTTCTGGCGTGATGAGCGGCAGGTGGGAAAGACCCCAGTCGGCCATGGCGGCATG
>JBGUJG010000125.1:0-28885 GCA_045113695.1 Christensenellales bacterium | reverse complement strand
GCCACCGGATGGGACTTGCCGTTGTCAGGATCGTACGTTCAGCCGGACAGCCTGCATAAATGGCAGGAGATATGACGGGACTGTCAGATATCCCATCATGCATCCGTTTTCCGGGCTGTTTTTCGACTGGCTGTATGGCGGCGCAGGCGCCGCCGCTACAGTGAAACCGGACAATATGATACAGCCATGCGTGTTTTCTCCTGTGAGGTGCATGCGTTTATCATGGAAGTCCTTCCGGGCCGCCGCTGCAATGATCCCATTTCTTACCCGTTTTATCATCACGCCTGCGAACCCGTACGCCTGTTTCATACCGTTTGGTACCACCGCAGCGGCGGCGCCTGCGCCGCCACACCGTTGGGTAATGGACAGCCCGGAAAACGGGAGTATGACGGATCCGTCCAGACATCCTCTGACAGCTATGCGGATTTCCCGGCTGAATGTAATGCCCTGACGGTTCACAGGTCCCGGCTGTGTGGCGGCGCAGGCGCCGCCGCTACGGTGAAACCGGACAATATCATACAGCCATGCGGATTTTTGCCGGTGAGGTGCCGGCATTTGTAACGGCAGCCCTTCCGGGTTGCCTATGCAATGATCCCCCGCCCGGCCTGTTTCATTTCACGCCAGCAAACCCGTACGCCTGTTTCATACCGTTTGGCGCCGCCGCCGGATGGGGCTTGTCATTGCCAGGATCATACGTTCAGCCGGGCAGCCTGCATAATTATATACCAAAAAGGGTATTACAGTGTCCAGCCTGCAATACCCCTTTGATAGTCACAGATATGGGATCAGAACCATTCCGTTTTATCTTCCGGATTCTGCCAAATAATCATGCGCCGCGTACCGGTCATTGTGCATCCCTGCCCGCGATCCATTCGCTCCAGGGCACCGTATCGGCGGCGCCCGGTTCGTGCAGGTAATCGTAAACCTGGCGGATCCGTTTTGCCCGTTTGGCATACACGTCGGCGATGTCGCTTTCCGGGTCCGCGTAGGGGAGATAGTTGCTGCCGGTCATGGCGTGGCGGAGCATGATGTCCTCAAACGAAACATCCGGGTTCTTCATCATATCCGTGATGGCCATGAAGATGGCGGTGCGGCTCTTTCCGGCGTGGCAGTGGAAATGCAGCCAGACCTGATCCGGATCCACGGAATGCATCAAGGCGATGAACTGATCCACGGCTTCTTCATCGGGCCAGCTGTGGTCCTGGCAGGGCAGGCGGAGATAATGAAAGCCTTCGCTTTCGACCAGCTCCCTTTCCGACATCACGGTTTCGACCTGAATCTCCCGGGACGCGCCCCGTACGTTGTCCGACACCTCGTACACGGTGACGGAAGTACCGGGAAGGGCGCCGAAGCGTTCGCGCTCGTCCGCTTCCGCTTCCGCGAGGGTCATGCCTTTGTATGCCCAGTTCCTGTCGCCGTACCAGGAGACGGAAATGCCGTTGAGCAGGGCGTGCCCCTCGATCCGGCAGTCCACGATCCAGATTTCCTTCCCGTCTGCCAGTTCGCGCAGGCGCTGTGCAAGTTCCTGGAAGTGGCCCTCGGAAAACTCCGCGCTGCCGGAAATGTTCAGGGTATCCATGCCCTTTGTATCCGGCACCGCATCCGGATCAAGGCCGAACTGCTCCGCTTTCTCCGGGTCCAGCGGCATCAGCGTATAGGCGCCCTGCGTCAGGAAGCGGACGTTTTTGAGGGGCTCCTGCCAGGCGGTCAGGCCGCTGTCAAACCGGAAAAACGGTTCAAAGCCGGATTCCGCCGCCGCCAGGGAACCAAGCAGCAGGAGCGCAAGGAACACCGGCAGGACTTTCGCCGGCCGGAACGTGAAACGATGCTTTTTCATACGGTATTCCTCCCTGATTCATCCGTGTGTCCGGTCCGTGCCGGCGGACGCCCGGCTTCCCGGGCCTGTTCCGGCGGCCGCCGGATGCCTGTACATTCATCTGCTGAAAAACATTTTATCAGATGACCGCCCGCAGGACAAGAGCAAAATATCCGGCGCGGCGGTCGGAAAGGGGAGGGATCAGCCACTCCCTGGCACGCACCCTCCGCGCCCGCGGCCGTCCCGTCGTCCCGGCCTGGCCTTCGGGATCCTTCACGCCGGTTCCGGCTCAATGGGAGCCGGAACTGATCGGCGCTCAGGATGACATCCCGGGGGTGCGGCGGACACGGGAAGGATTTGGTCAGGGCTGACAAGCCGGAGACGGACGGATGGAAAGGGCCGAATGCTGTCCGCCGCGGAATCACAAAAGGATGGGCTGGATTCATCGGCCAAGAAAGGCGGAGGGGACATGCGCGGAGGCGGCCCTTCAGGCCGGAGCAGACAGAAGCAATCCGCTTTGCTCATTCAATCAGTTTTGTCATTCTGAGCGATGAAAAAGGACCGCCATTGCAGGGCGGTCCGCATCGCGAAGAATCCCGGGGCACGGGCAGGGGAAATGAGGGCGTCTCCGGCGCGGGGACAGAAAAGGGCGGGGTCAGTTATTCCTGATCACGCATCCTTCGCGCCTCAGGCCGTCCCGCCATCCAGGCCCGGCCGTCAGGATCAGCCGGTCATCCTCCGGATCAGGGCGGGCCCGTTTTCCCTGAGCCACTGCCTGCGCTTTTCGTAATCCGGCAGGACGCGGGCCGCATCAGCCCAGAAGGCCGGGGAATGGTCCATGTTCAGGCGGTGGCACAGCTCGTGTACCACCACGTAGTCGAGGACCTCCGGCGGGGCGTCCATCAGCAGGCAGTTGAAGTTCAGGTTCCCCTGGGCGGAGCAGGAGCCCCATCTGCTTTTCTGATTCCGGATCGTGATCCGTCCGTACGTCACCCCGACGATCGGGGCAAAGTACCGCACCCTTTCCAGGATCACCCGGGCCGCCTCGTCCGCCAGGCGGCGGATGTCCTCCGGGGTGTAGGGGGGAAGGGCCGGCGCAGCTTCCTCCCGCAGGCGCTTCAGCTGCTTTTCGACCCAGCCCATTCTGCTTTCCAGGAACCGGCGGATCTCGGCCTCCGGCATCCGCAGCGGGGCCCTGACGATGACTTCTCCGGACGGTCTGACCTGCAGGGCGATGGTTCTGCGGCTGCTGCGGATCACCTGGACGGGCATGTTCATGGGTTCACCTCCAAAGATACCGCCTTTCATCCCCGCGCCAGGGCGTACGCCCGCCCGGGGCGCTTTTCGATTTTGCCGTCCAGCTCCAGCAGGCTCAGCTCGCCGGAGAGGGTTCCCGCGTCCAGCCCGGTTTCTTCGAGGAGTTCCTCAAAGGTTTTTTCCTCCAGGTGCAGGGCGCGGAGCACCGGGTGATCCGCCGCCGCGGCGTCCGCGTCCGGCATGACGGGGATTTCCGGCCGCCGCTCCGGCACGCGCAGGCGGGAGAGGATATCGGACGGGCAGGTGCAGATCTCCGCCCCTTCTTTGAGCAGCTTGAGCGGCAGCTCGCTGCCGGGAGAATCGATGTTCCCGGGCAGGGCGAAGACCGTCCGTCCCTGATCCAGGGCGTGGCTGACGGTGCTCTGCGTGCCGCTTCTGAGGGCGGCTTCCACCAGCAGCAGGGCGTCTGTCAGGCCGCTGATGATCCGGTTGCGGCGGGGAAAGTGATAGGGCAGCGGCGGCGTCCCCAGGGGGAACTCGCTGATCAGGGCCCCGCCGGAGGCGACGATCTGCTCCGCCAGCTCTTTATTTTCCGGCGGGTACACGATGTCGATTCCGCAGCCCAGCACGGCGGCGGTTTTCCCGTTTCCCGCCAGGGCGCCCTGGTGGGCGGCGGTGTCGATGCCCCGGGCCAGGCCGCTGACGATCCATACCCCGCAGGCAGCGGTATCGCGGGACAGGCGGAAGGCGCAGTCCCGCCCGTAGCGGGTATTGTGCCGGGAGCCGACGACGGACAGGGCAGGGCCGTCCGGCAGCGTCCCTCTGACGTACAGCAGCTCCGGCGCGTCCGGGATGGTCCGGAGCTTTTCAGGGTATTCCGCGTCGTCCGCCGTGACAGCCCGGACGCCGGCTTTTTCCAGATCGCCGATCAGGGCGTCGGCGCCGCGGTCCCTGGCGGCGGCCAGCTCCCGGTATGCCCTGTCGCCGGTGAGGCGGCGGAGATCAGAGGAAAAGTTCTCCAGCGCGTTTTCCGGCCCGCCCAGCTTTTCGTCGATCAGCCGCCGCCCCCTGGGCGTCAGGCTTTCTGCCTGGGACAGGAAAATCAGCGCCCGCGCGCGCCGGGAATAGGTCATGATGTTTCATCCTTTCGGCTGTGGATTTTTTCCATTGTATCACGGATCCGGCGGACTGACAATCGGGGCAGGGCATGCAAAAATATCCGCTCTTCCTTCCCGGACCGCTTGTCACGCCGGCCTTCCTGTGCTATAATAAAAATGAAAATTTGGCGGATGTTCCTGCCGCCCGGCAACCTGATATGATGATTTTTGTACCGGCGGACCGTCCGGTATGAAAAAATAAAGAAAAGAGGTATCTGTATGAAAAAGGTATTGGCTCTGCTGCTGAGCGTTATGCTCGTCCTGGCCGCCGTGCCGGCCGCCTTCGCCGTCAATGAGGACGTGGAGGGCGAACTGGTCATCTATTCCTCCATGTATCAGTTCGTCATCGACATGATGGACGAAGCCCTGAAAAAGGAATTCCCGAACCTGGTGCCCGGCAACAACGGCAGCTTCTTCTTCTACGGCGGCACCTCCTCGCTGATTACCAAGATCTACGGCGAGATGGAAACCGGCACCCTGGGCTGCGATATGATGCTGGTGGCTGAGCCCGCCTTCTCCCTGGAGCTCAAGGACGCCGGCTACCTGCAGCCCATCGCCATCGACAACCCGGCCCAGCTGCTCCGCTTCCCCTATGACGAAGAGGGCTACTGGTATCCCGTCCGCGTGTGCAACATGGTGCTGGCCTATAACCCTGAGAAAGTCGATGAATGGGCCGCCAAGGGCGTCACCATCCCCAAGACCTTCAAGGATTTCGCCTTTGACACCAACCTCAAGGGCCTGATCTCCATGGGCAACCCGCTGACCAGCGGCACCACCTACGCCGCCGTCGCCTCCCTGATCCAGGACAACCACTACGGCAAGGACTTCCTCAAGGGCCTGGCCGCCAACGAAGTGATGATCGAGTCCGGCTCCACGGCGCTGACCAAGCTGCAGACCGGCGAGTGCGCCGCCATCATGATCCTGGAAGAATCCGTGCTGAAGGTGCTGAAAGAGGCGGACGACGCCGGCGCCCCGATCACCAACCTGGCCTGCATCTATCCGGAAGACGGCGTCATCCTGATCCCGTCCACCGTGATGACCGTGGCCGAAGACCACAGCAAGAACGTCAACGTCGAAGCCTGCGAAGCGGTCGAAAAGTGGCTGCTGAGCGAGGAAGCCCAGAAGCTGATCCTCCAGGGCTACATGCACAGCGTGTTCGCCGGCATGACCGAGATCCCCTACAAATCCATTGATACGGAAGAGCTGATCAGGAAAGACCTGGGCGTCGACTGGGAGACCGCCTTCCATAACCGCGAAGCGAACAACACCGCGTGGACGGAGATCGTGACGACGAAGTAATTCAGTGAGGAGTGAGGAGTGACCGCTCACTGCGTTCGCTGAGTGAGGAGTTAATAGTCATTTGAAACCAATTTCAACTCCTCACTCCTCACTCCTAACTCCACACTCCAGATAGACCGACAGCCAACCACTGCCCTCGGGGGAAGCCTTCCCGGCTTCCCCCGTTCAGGTTATTGCTTTAGAGGTGCGTGCGGATGAAAAACAAAGCCACGCTGCCGGGCGGGATCGAAAAGCCCGGATACGGGCCGCTGATCACCAAAGGGGTCCTGCTGCTGGTGTTCCTGCTGGGCCTGGGCGTCATCGCCATGGGCATGACCGGCATGAAGGAATACGGCGACTCCGGCTTCAGCTCGGAGACGGCGTACAGCGCGGTCCATACCCTGGGCGAGAATACGGCGGAGGCCTGGCGGAAGCTGGACGGCCAGCTGGGCGGCCTTTCCGCGCAGCAGCGCGGGGAGGCGGACCGCATTGCGGAAGCCCTCGTCAGCGCCGCCTGGGAAAGCCAGAGCGCCGGCGGGGCGAAAGCGGAAGCCCTGCTCAGCGAAGCTCCGCCGGCGGACCGCGCCGCCCTGGCCTGGAAGCTGCTCTACGCCACGGATCTGACCGGCGGGCCCAAGGTGTCCGGCGCGCAGAAAAAGGAGATCGCCGCCGTGCCCGATGACCAGCTGCCCGCATTCCGGCAGCAGCTGCTGGCCGCGCTGGCCGGAGACGGGGCGGAACTGCCGCAGGCGGCCCGGAATGCCGCCGGCTCCCTGACCGGGGCGGACCGTCAGGCCATGCTGGCCCAGCTGGTCTTCCTGACCGACGGGGCCGCAGACTGCACCGAGCAGATCAACGCCCTCAAAAAGAGCGTGCGGGACAAGGGCGCCCAGCTGGACGCCTTCCGCATGATCGCCCGGGGCGAGGTATCCTGGCTGTGGCAGCTGGTGGTCGCCAACAGCCGCACGGCCATCCTGATCGGCATCCTGCTGGCCCTGGACGCCGTGCTGCTGACCTTCCTGATGCTGGGCGACAGGGTCTGGAAGTTTGACTTCAAGTGGATCATCATCCTGCTGATTGTCGATTTCCTGCTGCTGTTCCAGCTGATGCCGCTGATCTACATGGTCATCAAGGCGTTTTTCCCCGAGAGCGATTTTTCGCTGGAGACGTTCCGGCGCCTGTACACCTACCCGCTCAACCTGGACGCCCTGGGCAATACCCTGATCGCCGCTTTCGCGACGATGATCCTGGGCACCCTGCTGGCCTTCCCGCTGGCCTGGCTGGTGGGCCGCACCAACCTGTACGGCAAGAAGTTTTTCCGCGCCCTGTTCGTGATGACCTACATGGTGCCGCCCTACGTCGGCGCGATGGCGTGGCTCCGCCTCCTCAACCCCAACGTGGGCACGATCAACCAGTGGATCCGCGCCCTGTTCCATTTGAGCGACGCCCCGGGCCCGCTGAACGTCTACACCCTGCCCGGCATGATCTGGGTGCTGACGAGCTTTTATTACCCCTACGCCTTCATCACCATCAGCCGCGCGATGGAAAAGATGGACCCCTCCCTGGAGGAGGCCAGCCGGATTTCCGGCGCCGCCCCGCTCAAGACCCTGTTCACCGTCACCCTGCCGATGATGACGCCCTCGCTGATCTCCGGCGCCCTGCTGGTCTTTGTCAGCGCGGCCAGCTGCTACGGCATCCCTTCCATCATCGGCAGCCCCGGCCGCGTCCATACGGTCACGACCCGCATCGTGGAATACGTGGGCCTTGGGCAGCAGGGGCTCAACGACGCCACCGGGATGGCCGTCTTCCTGATGGTGCTGGCGGTCGTCATCCTCTTCCTGTCCGACGTGGTGCTGGCCAAGCGCCAGTACATCACGGTGTCCGGCAAGTCCGTCCGCCCGGCAATCGTGGACCTGCGGAAATGGCGGGTGCCAGTCACGGCGGTCGTCAGCCTGTTTGCGGTCATCGTGGTGTTCATTCCCTTCGCGACGATCTTTTCCACCTCGTTCAAGATCGACGTCGGCAAGAGCATGTTCGACCCGAAGAACTTCACCTGGACCAACTGGAGCACGGTGTTTGACCGGACCGAGACCATCAACTCGCTTAAAAACTCCCTGCTCTTTGCCTCTGTCACCGCCACGGTCGGCATCGTGATCGCCTGCACGATGAGCTATCTGCTGCAGCGCACCCGGATCCGGGGCCGCAAGATCCCGGACTTCCTGATCACCCTGGGGTCCGGCACGCCCAGCGTGGTCATCGCCCTGGGCCTGATCATGACGATGAAGGGCAATTTCGGCATCAACATCTACAACACCGCCTACATCATGATCATCGCCTACATGATCAAATACCTGATGATGGGCATGCGCACGGTGGTCTCCGCCATGAGCCAGATCCACGTGTCCCTGGAAGAGTGCAGCCAGATCTCCGGCGCTTCCTGGACGCGGACGATGTTCAGAATCACCGGCCCGCTGATCTTCCCCTCCATCGCCGCCGGCTGGTTCCTGATCTTCATCCCCAGCTTCTACGAGCTGTCGATGACCACCCTGCTTTATTCCAGCACGACCAAGACCATCGGCTTCCAGCTGTACGAATACTGGACCTTCACCAGCCAGCCGATGAGCTGCGCGATGGCCTTCGGTATCCTGCTGATCGTCGTATTCCTGAACTTCATCCTGAACCTCCTGACCAAAGGGGAATTCTCCATATAACCGTAACTGTTCAGTCATAGACTGAACAGTTACCGCAAGGGGGTCTTGCGACCCCCCTGCGGGACCCCCCGGACGGATTTGCCTCTCGCCCTTTCAGGGCTCCCGGGCGGCAAATCCGCAAGGAATGCATTTTTGCTCCCGGATGGCAAGCTAACCTTCGCAAAAATGCTCCTCGCGGCGTACATGCCGCCGCTGCGGATTGATCATGGAGGGGCTGCGGCCCCTCCAAACCACCCGGGGGTGCCGGATTTCCAGACAAACTCTGCCGCACAACGGTATGTGATGATTATTACCGCTGTCAAAAGAGGACCTGCTGCTGCTTTATCTGCAGCATCCCCTCATAACGAAAGGATCAAAGCGCCATGGCAAACATTTCCATCCGCAATGTCACCAAGGCCTTCGGGAACAACGTCGTCCTGAAGGATTTCAGCGAGACCTTCGGGGACGGAGAATTCGTGACCCTGCTGGGCCCGTCCGGCTGCGGCAAGACCACCATGCTGCGCATCATCGCCGGGTTTGAAAAGCCCACCAGCGGGGAGGTGTACATCGGCGGCCAGCTGGTCTCCGGCGGCAAGACCTTCATCCCGCCGGAAAAGCGGAACATCGGCATGGTGTTCCAGTCTTACGCGGTCTGGCCGCACATGAACGTGTTCGACAACGTGGCCTATCCGCTGACGATCAAGAAGACGCCGAAGCAGAAGATCAAAGAAAACGTGGAGCGGGTGCTTTCCATCGTCCACCTGAGCCAGTACGCCGACCGCCTGCCCTCCCAGCTGTCCGGCGGACAGCAGCAGCGCGTCGCCCTGGCCCGCGCCCTGGTCGCCGAGCCGGAGCTCCTGCTGCTGGACGAGCCGCTTTCCAACCTGGACGCCAAGCTCCGCGAGAGCATGCGCTTTGAGATCAAGGAGATCCAGTCCTCCCTGGGCATCACCGTCGTCTACGTCACCCACGACCAGACGGAGGCCATGGCCATGTCCGACCGGATCATCCTGATCAACCAGGGGGCCGTCCAGCAGGTCGGATCCCCGGCCGAGATCTACAATCAGCCGGCCAACCCCTTCGTGGCGGACTTCCTGGGCAAGGTGGACTTCGTCCGGGGCACGGCCGGAGACGGGCGGATCGCCCTGGCCGGCACGGATCAGTCCATCCCCTATGCAGGGGACAAGCGCGGCCGGGTGACCGTCGCCGTCCGGCCGGAGCGGATCACCCTGTCCCTGACCGGCGGAGACCTGCGCGGGACCCTCGAGACCCAGTATTACCTGGGCGACGTCAACGACTGCCGCGTCCGCGTGGGGGAGGCTGCCTTCCGCGTGATCGCCCCGCCGGAAACCTACATGGGCATGAAGCCCGGCGACACCGTGTACCTGACCTTCCGGGAGGAAATGGTCTTCGAGGACGATGGCTCGCTGGACGAAAAGCTGAAGATCAAAACGTGATTCCTGAAAGAAGAATGAGGAGTGAGGAGTGAGGACTGAGGAGTTGAAAACGGTTTGATCAGAAGGAGGTATCCAGATGGTAAAAAACATCGCGCTGTTTCTGGCTTTGCTGATGATGATCAGCAGTATGGGAAGGAGTCTGACCATGCCGTCTGAATATGAGAAACAATATCAGGAATTAAGCGAAAAGTATCATTACGACAAATACTACGATTTGTACGACGCTGTGGTTTTTAATACGACAGAACCCGGAATGCCCGGCTTTATGGACCACTCAGAAGCTCAGCGCGCCCTGCTGGTGGTGCTGATGCTCGATATGGAAATCCGAAACGGCGGCATTGCCCAGTATTTCTGGAACACCGGCCCCGATTACGCCCGCCTGACGCCGCAGTCGCTTCGCACCGCGGGTTTCGGCGACGTAGCGGACCTGTATGAACGCTTCGTTTCGGAAAACGGCATCACCCTGGCAGAGATCGGCAGCTACCGGGAACGTTTCCCGGCCGATGAGGACTGGGCTGAATTTACTAACCTTCATCCCTTTGATGACTTTGACGACGCTTATATGGAAATCTGGCATGAAACAGACTTCAACCAGCGCCTGATCGATTACGCAGCTCAGCACCCGGAAGTGTATTACAGGCAATAAGATATTTCCTTTATAAACGCTCTGATACAAAACCACGCAGATCAAGGTAAAAGTCGGCCGGCTGATCCGCCGGATGCCGCGGGCGCTCTGCATGGTGTTTTGCGGCGTTTGCCCAGGGGCCGAATAGGGAGCTGCCCCGCCCGGACGCGCGGCTTGCCGGACAAAAAGCTCAAGATCAAGACCTGACGGCGGCTTTGCTCGGACGACCCCGACAAAGAGGGCACGGAAAGTCGGGCAGATCCCGGACCGGCGTGCTATACTGACTTTGCAGGGAAGGGAGGAACAGGCGGTGCAGGGCTGGATCGGAGGCTTTCAGGAGTCGATCGACTTTATCGAGCAAAATCTGACGGAGGAGCTGGACATCGGGGAAATCGCCGCGAAGGCCGCGCTGTCCCCGTTTTACTACCAGCGGATCTTCGGGGCCCTGTGCGGGATGACCGCCGGCGAATACATCCGCGCGCGCAGGATGACGCTGGCGGCCCAGGAACTGGCGGCGGACCCGGAATGCCGGGTGATCGACGTCGCCATGCGCTGGGGCTACGATTCGCCGGACAGCTTTGCCAGAGCGTTCCAGCGGTTCCACGGCATCGTGCCGTCCCAGGCGCGGGAAGCCGGAGCGCCGCTTAAATCCTTCGCGCCCCTGCACATCAGAATTACCTTGGAGGGCGGAAACATGCTGGATTACCGTATCACTGAAAAAGCGCCGTTTACCATCGTCGGGGTGAAGAGACCGTTCCACTCGGATACCAGCTACGGAGAGATCCCGAAATTCTGGGACGAATGGCTGGCCCAGGGGGAGAAGCGCCCGGTGATGGGCACCTTCGGCGTCTGCATCGACATGCAGGGGAAAGACTTTGACTACTGGATCGCGGACCTCTATATGCCCTGGGAGGACGTTCCGGCAGGCTGCGAAACCCGGGTGATCCCCGGCGGGCTGTGGGCGCAGTTCCCCTGCACGATCCGCACGCTGCAGGAAACCAACACGAAGATCTGGTCAGAGTGGCTGCCGGGGCTTTCCGGCTATACGCTGGCGGGAGAATACGACATCGAGGTCTACCTTCCCCCGGAAGAGGGCTCGGAAGAGATGAAAACAGAGATCTGGATACCGCTGAAAAAGGCCTGACGCGGGGCTGTCAGCCCGCGGCAGGGGGACACAACCAGGGCCTGCCGGCCCGTTCTTCGGTGAAAATGAGCCACTGGCTCATTTTCCGGGCCCTCAGAACCCCCTGTCGGGAACCCCCTCGCCTTTGCCTCTCGTCCCTACGGGAATCCAGGGCCTGCCGGCCCGTTCTCGCTGAAAACAGGCCACCGGCCTGTTTTCCGGGCGCTGCGAACCCCGGGCGGCAAAGGCGCAGGTATGAATTTTTGCTCTCGAAAAAGATTTCGCCCAGGGCCTGTCGGCCCGTTATTCGCTAAAATTGAGCCACCGGCTCAATTTCCGGGCGCGAATAACCCCGCACCGCACATGTCGCTGCTGCGGATTATATATGGAGGGGCTGCGGCCCCTCCATACCACCCGGAGTTTTCGGAATACCGGGCAATCTCTGTTAAAACAGCTGATGATTGATGATGTCAAGAGGGGGCTGCTGCAGCATTTTGATCTGCGGCATCCCTTTTGTCATATCCGCGGCCGCCGCGGATGTAATTGATCCGGAAAGAGGTGTATGTCCGTGAAACAGTGGTTCTGTAGTAGAATGGCTGCGCTTTGGAAGCGCCTGCTCCCGCTGCTGGCGGCGGTGCTGCTGACCGCGCCCGGCCTGGGCGAAGGGATCGGGCAGACGGAGATCCCGATCACGGACATCGCCCCGCTCCGGATCGGCCAGACGGAAAACCGGGAAGCGGGCACGGGCTGCACCGTGCTGATCGCAGAAAACGGCATGGCGGCGGGCCTGGATGTGCGGGGCGGCGGCCCCGCCTCGCGGGAAAGCCAGCTGCTGAACCCGCTGATGTCGGCGCAGACAATCCACGCGGTGGTCCTGTCCGGTGGAAGCGCGTACGGCCTGGGGACGGCGGACGGGGTGATGCGGTACCTGGAAGAAAAGGGAATCGGCTACGATACCGGGTACGCCCTGGTGCCGCTGGTGGCGCAGGCGGATATTTACGACCTTTCCGTGGGCGACGCAAAGGTGCGGCCGGGCCCTGACATGGGCTATCAGGCGGCGAAGAACGCCTTCGAAGCCCCCAATTACCGGGACGGAAACCGCGGGGCCGGCTGCGGGGCGACGGTCGGCAAAATCGCCGGCATGGCATCCTGCATGAAGAGCGGGATCGGCAGTTACGCGGTGCAGATCGGGGCGCTGAAGGTTGGCGCCGTCGCGGTGGTGAACGCGCTGGGGGACGTATTTGACTGGAAGACCGGCGCGCAGATCGCGGGTCTGCTTGCGGAGGACGGACGGTCCCTGCGGAGCACTTCGGAATACATGAAGCGGAACATTGCGGTGACGGACAACAAATTTACCGGCAACACGACCCTGGCCGTCATCGTGACCAACGCGAAGTTCAGCAAAGCGCAGCTGTGCAAGATCGCCGGCACGGGGCACGACGGCATGGCGCGCTCGATCCGTCCCGTGCATACGTCCGCCGACGGGGACAGCGTCTTTGCCCTTTCCGTCGGGGAGGTGGTGGCGGATCAGGACCTGGTCGGCCTGCTGGGGGCGGAAGTAATCAGCGAGGCGATCATCCGGGCTGTGGAAAGCGCGGAGAGCGCCTACGGCTTTCCGTGCGCGGCGGAACTCAGGTAAGCGGGGACGGATCCGGCCGCCCGGAGAGCGGAAAAACGCCCGCAGAAGGCCGGAAACGGCGGCCGGAGTAGGTTGTAAAAAATGATTGACAGCAGGTTGTTTCCTATCATATAATGTCCCAAAATATTCCGTTTGAGCCGGAGAACCGGCTCGATCCGGGAGTCCGGCAGCAAAGGGAGTGGCAATGAAAAGGTCCGTTTCGGTATTCTGTGTGGTTCTTCTGTTCTGCGCGGCGCTCTTCCCCGCCGGTGCCGCCGCGGAAGGGAATGCCGGCGCTCCGGCGGACTGGAACGTCCGGATCGCCGTTCCGGAGGGGACCACAGCCGTTCTGAAGGGGAGCGAGTACTACATCTATGCGGGGGAGGAAAACTCCATCCCCTATGTCATGCTGAGGACCTACCCGTATGACGACGCGCAGGCCCTGCTGAACGACTTTACCGGGTATATGCGCAGCCAGTATCCGGACCTGAAGGTCATTGCTGAGGCAGCCTCAAAGACGATCGGGGACAAGCAGTGCATCGAAATCGATTACAGCTACCGGGTCAGCGGCTATGAAGTCCGGGACCGGCGGATCGCGATGGCCGCCGGCGGAACGGCCTATCTGTTTACGTCCAAGGAGATCGGGGAAATCGGCATGACCATCGGCAGCATGCTGGACGATATCGTGGCAAACTGCGTATTTCTCCGGGAGGACGGCCCGGACCAGGCCCCGGGCCTTGCGGAAGGCTACCTGTACTGCCAGGAGAACGGGATGCCCCGGTACTGGCTGGACTTTTCATGGACGCTTACGGACAACCTGGTCCTGCACTGCTTTTTCCGCTCCGGCGGCGCAGCCTTTGCCGAGCGCTGCTTTGTCCTGGACCTGTCGAGCGCGGAAGTTTCGGAGAAGGGACTTGCGCTCCGCCGGGTCCGTGACATGGACGGAAACGACTGCTCCGGCTGGTTTGAGCAGCTGACGCTTGAGCTCTATCTCGACGCCGCCGTGATGACGGCGGTGCGGGACAGGAGCACGCCGCCGGGAGACCCGGAGGAGAGTCTCCAGACCGGGAGGTATGTGATGGTCCCGGTGAGGGTCAGCGGGGACAGCCTGCACGGACAGACCCATTTCCGTCCCGCGGGGGACGGCCCGTACAGGCCGGAAGAGCTTGGCCTGTGGGCGAGGTTCCTTTTCTTCAGGAACGCCGGGGTTTTCCCGGCGGCGGCAAAGACCGCCGAAAACCCGGACGGCACGCTGACTGTCCGCCTGTTTGACGGGGCGGGCGCGGAGCTTGCCTGGTATACGGTCGATGCGTACGGCGAGGGGACCGACGGAATCACCGGGGAAAAAGTCTCGCTGATGCGGTAAAGACGGCGCAAAGAAAAAACATAGAAGAAGGACGTGACTGTATGAAAAAACGTGAGTGGACCAAACGGACCGTCGCTGCCATCCTGTTCAGCGTTTTCCTGCTGATGTCGGTGCAGCTGCCGACGGCGGCGCTGGCTGAAGAAGCGCTGGCCGCCGGAACGGCGCATGTCGTCGAAACGGAAGGAAAAGCTCCTGTGATCAGGAAGAGCCGGATCAGGAAAATGTTCCCTGCCGGAGGGACCATTCCCGCCGGAGAAGACGCCCCGGCAGAACCGGTGATTCCCGCAGCGGAAGCTGCCCCTGATGCAGCCCCGGCAGAGGCTCCTGCCGAAGCAGCTCCTGCCGAAGCAGCCCCTGTAGAAGCTGCTCCAGTTGAAGCAGCCCCTGCGGAAGCGTCCCCGGTGGAAGCTGCGCCCGCGGAAGCGGCCCCTGCCGAAGTTGCTCCTGTAGAAGCATCTCCTGCTGAAGCTACTCCTGCCGAAGCAAGCCCTGTAGAAGCGGTTCCTGAAGCAGCTCCTGCGGAAGCGACTCCCGCGGAAGCAGCTCCCGCCAAAGCGGCTCCGACGGAAGCAGTTCCTGAAGCAGCCCCTGCGGAAACTGCTCCTGCCGAAACGGCTCCTGCGGAGGAAGAAACTCCGGCGGCGCCGGATGTTTCCGCGGAACAGAAGGCTTCCGCTGAAGCGGCAGCGCCTGAAAATACGTTTCAGAAATCCACGCCCGACACCGCTGCGGAAGCCCGGGAGGATGCGTCCGGCAATCCTGTTTTACGCACAGCCGGCAGCCGGATCGTTTATGTGCACAACGCGACGCTGTTCAATGAAGAAAGCGGAGATTATCCGGGCGTTTACAGCACGGTGATTGCCCCGAACACGGATTCCGCCGAGTCGGCCAAAACCAATCAGACCATCGGCATCGAGAGCATCGCGGATCAGAACCTGCCGGACGCGCCCACGACGGAATCGCCCGCGATCATCCAGGGCGCGGCGGTCGGCTATGAAAACAGGCTCGGCCCGACCGAGTTCGAACTGATCGATCCGAACCGCCCCAGGCCCGAACCGTATTCTCAGTTCCGGGTCAAGATCCTGGAAGAGCAGGGAACGGACGGCACCGTCCATAAGAAGCCGTCCGGCTTTGACGGCACCTATGTGATCATCCGTCTGGACGTATCGGAATTCTTCTCCTCCGGTTCAGACAACATCGACGACCTGTATCTCCATGTTGAGCAGAAGGACAACAAGGCCCTGATGCCCGCCGCGACCGTGGCGAAGGCCGATAACGTGAACCCGGAGGAGTATACGCCCACCAATTCCTTTACCGACGGCCTGGGCAATCAGTCGGCCTCCTATAAGCTGAGCGATCTGGTGGATTTCGAGGGAGGGAAACCGTACCTTGACGTCATCCTGTACGCGACCGCGGCGAACGTGGCGGGTGCGGACGCCGGCAAGGAAAACGTGGCAAACGGGGATGTCCCGCTGGCAATGTACATTGACGATACCCTTCAGTACAACGACGACCTGAAGGAATATGACCCCGCCAACACGGCCAATGTCGATCCGAACGCCGATCAGAATGACCCGAACGCCCAGACCAGCACGGCGTACGACAAAAAGTGGCACGAGAAATTCTTTGATCCGGCCAAAGCCGATACTTCCCATTTTCTGGTGAAAGGGTCTGACCTGGCCCTGGAAACCGCCGTGGAGAACTCGGGCGGCGAGAGCAAGGACACGGGCACCACGTACTGGTCTTTGCATAAATCCATGGAACATGATTATTATGACCAGGAGATCGACAGGAATCCGCAGGATTCCGGGAGCGGCAGAACCGTGAGGCTGATGAGCGAGGTGGCCATCACGGACG
Organism: Christensenellales bacterium; assembly: GCA_045113695.1. Lineage (GTDB taxonomy): Bacteria > Bacillota > Clostridia > Christensenellales > Aristaeellaceae > UBA4246. Next base: position 12,641 of record JBGUJG010000125.1, on the reverse strand, counting down.
GCCTGACCCTGCAGGGCGGGAGCGGCAGCAGCCTCAAGAAGCGCACGCTGGACGTGAACAGCTATGACGTTCAGATCGCGACCAACACAGGGACGGAAGGAAGCGCCGCGGAAGACATCACCCTGCTCAACGCCTGGCTGACCATTGAAGACAAGAGCAACACCACCGGCGCCGAAATGGCCATCGGCAACAACGCCCGGTTTGTGATCGGCGAGGGCGGCAAGCTGATTATTGACGAGACCTGCCAGCTGGAAATCGAATGGGACGGCGCCACCACGACGCCCGGGCAGACCCAGCCTGAGCAGCCCGATGTTCTGAACAACGGCCAGCTGGACCTGAGGCCCGGCGGAGAGATCGTCAACAACGGCATCATCACCATCGAAGGCACGGAGGGGAAACCGTATCAGGAAGGCTCCGGGACGGAACAGCAGGTGATCGATTCCCAGAAGGGCAAAGGCGAAATGAGCATCCAGGAAGGGGCGACCCTGACGAACAACGGCTCCCTGGTCGTTTACGGAACGCTCACCAACCACGGCACCCTGGTTAACAACGGAAAGTACAACGACGTCATCGCCTCAAACGACCCCGATAAGGGCGCGTTCGACTATCACAAGGGGATACAGGTCGCCTGGAAGGACGACGTGACGCAGAACAACATTGAGCCGGGTTCCCTGATCAATGAGGCCGGCGGCACCCTGATCAACAACGGCGATATCGTGCTGACGCCCGGCACCCTCGACAACAAAGGGACTCTGTGGAACAACGAAGGGGCCAACATCTATTCCGCCGCCGCGACGGAGGCGATCATCCCGATCACGCCGGACCCCGCGACGCCCACAGTCGTTTCCAAGCGCATCACCCTGGACCCGGTCAAGCTGAGCAGTATCGTCAACAGCGGCACCCTGATCAACGCCGGCTCCATCGGGCCCGCCACGGTGAAGCTGAATGACAACATCGGCTTCGGCGAGCTGACGTCGCCGGGCGACCATCCGGAACTCTTCATATTCACCAACACCGGCACCCTGATCAATGTCAGCGAGATGACGGGCGAGGTTTACCCGTCCGGCAATGCCAACGGAGCGGCCCTGATCGGCGCCCTGACCGGCAGCTTCCGGACGGCCAACGACATCTGGCTGTACCTGTATGACGACGGCACCTTCCTGATGATCCTCCCGGACGGCGCGGAGCTGACCGGAACGTATGGGTTCGAGGATGATCAGCTGGTCTTCACCTTTGAGGACGGAACGGCCGCCGCGCCGGCTGTGCAGGAGGACGGAAGCAGCGTGTACGCTGTCAGCACAGATTCCGGGCTGGCGTTTGAGTTTGTTCTGAGCGCGGATTTTGTAGAGCAGATCCGCAAAGCGCGCGAAGTATGACCTTCCTGCGGCAGATATCAGGAAGCGGACGGCAGGCTTCACGGACGACCGCCGGACGCCGGTGATATCCGCCGCGGACAGATTCGGAGGGTGCTGCAGCGTCAGAACTGCAGCACCCTCTTTTTGAGGAGGAGAATGGTTATGACATGTCCGTTCTGCGGCAGCGAAATGGAACAGGGGATTCTGTCGGGGGACGGCAGGAGCAGGGTCTCCTGGAAGCAGGGCGATCAGAAAACCGGCATGATGGACAGGATCGCAGGCATTGGAACGGTGACCGCGGCCAGGCATACCCTCACGGCCTTCACGATCGATGCCTTTTTCTGCCGCAGGTGCAAAAAGATGATCTTTGATACGGATGTCACAAAATGAACCGGAAGTACTCCGTACAGCAGGCAGCCGGATGGCCAAACCCGCCGTCCGGCTGCTGTTTTTGGCCTGATCGCATCCGCCGGTTCGCGGCGAGGATCAGACCGGCTCCTGAACGGATGCGGCTTCCGCTTTACGGCGTCTGGCACCAGCTGGGCGGCCCGTCCGCAGGCCGGAACCGGTCCGGTACTCTGGCGGCGCCGCAGTCCCGGCTGTTTGGGCGGGCGGAGCTGCATGCAGCCGGCTGGGCCGGGCTTTCCGGTTTTTGTTGCCCGGGGAGCTTCCGCTGTGGTATCATGAACAGGGAAAACCGGGCGTCCGTTTCACTCCGGCGGCTTCAGCGCCGGTTTTGCCTGACGGTCCGTTTCAGCCGGAAAGCGCAGGACAGGCTCTGCGGGAGACTCCGCAGGACGCGGAAGCCTGCGGCAAAAGGAGGCATTCTGCAGCAGTGATCAAAATTCTGTTTATCTGCCACGGCAACATCTGCCGCAGCGCGGCGGCGGAGATGATCGCCGGGAAGCTGGCGGCGGAGGCGGGGCTGTCCGGGCGGATTTCGGTTTCCTCCGCCGCGGCGACGACGGAGGAAATCGGCAACGATATCTATCCGCCGATGAAAAAGGTCCTGCTCGGGCACGGGGTCCCGTGCCTGCCGCACGCCGCCCGCCAGACCGTGAGGCGGGACTATGCCGCCTATGATTACCTGATCGGGATGGATGAAGAAAACCTCCGGGACATGCGGCGGATCTACGGCGGCGACCCGGACGGGAAGATCTCCCTGATGATGGACTGGGCGGGCTTCCCCGGCCGGGCGGTCAGCGACCCCTGGTACACCCGGGATTTTGAACGGGCGTACCGGGATATCCTGCTGGGCTGCGGGGGGCTGATCAAAGCCCTGGGCGCCAGCCGCCGCTGAAGGGGACTTAAAGGACAGGCTGGGCTTATTATTGTTACAAAAAATTAACAAATTTGCGCCAGGGCTATTGAACATTGCGGCAAAAACCGTTATAATAAGAGAGGTGTATACTGTCTGAAAGCGAGGGGATTCTCTGTGAAATCCATACGCCGTGTCCTCTGCGTGGCCCTGATGATGATATTGTCGCTCCCGCTGCTGCCGGCGGTTCCCGCCAGCGCGGCCTACGGCGTTCTTTTTATTCCTGAAAGCGTCTACGATCTGGAGCTGCCGTTCCCCGGCGGGGTCGGGGTGGACGAGCTGGATTTTGACCCCTTCCTGGCCAATATGGACGGCTTCCGCTCCTGGGTGCATTGGGATACCGCGACCATCCTGACGGAGTGCGGCGGCCTGATGGACCTGACCTATGTCTGCGCGGTGGAGTCCGAATATCCGGAGGGGAACTACATCGTCCGCTGCGTGGCCTTCTACCGCAACGACACCAATAAGACCCTGGTCAGCTATCATATCACCTACCAGACCGACGAAACGGAGTTTTACGTGATCTCCTATTTCGGCCACCGGTACAGGGAAGCGATGCTGGCAATGTCACAGGCCAGCCTGACCAAGAAGGAAAAAGAGAAGGCAGAGGAAGAAGAAATCACTACCGCTGAAGCTATCCAGCAAAAAGTGGAAGACCTTTTTACAGGTCACTACGACGGAACGGATGCCAGGATTCCAGATTCGAAATACAAGCGGGTTGTAATCTATAAACAGAACACTACCACCAAGGCGTATGAAGAAATCAAGCATGACCCTGAGAACCCGGATGTCCTTCCCGCTGATCTGACCGATCCGAACGTGAAAAAGTTCTATAAAACCGCTTCTTACTTTACCCCTTCCCCGGATACCATCTATGCCGGCGTGTACATGAACGGGGACATCCTGCTGCGCAACGGCAGCGGCAAATACCTGGGCACCGCCTCCTGGTTTGAGTGGGACTATGACTCCGGCAAGGTCACGATGTCCAACCTGCCCAACCTGCGCCGCCTGTATTCCTTCCCCAGCCCGCGCGTCCGTCTCCGTGCGGAAGCGCTGGATATCGGCGAAGACGTCGCCGAGGAAGACTTTATGGATGTCGTGCCGGATTTCACCCCGGAAGAAGGCGCGCTCGATATCGTGGACGACGGCTCCGGCATCAACTACACCAACCTGGTCTTCTTCCAGAGCAGGTGGGTGGAGCAGTACATGAACAACTATGCTTCCGCGGCCGATATCACCGCGGATCCGGAAGGCAGGGCGCTCCTGGCCGCGCTGATGACCGTGGAATTCACCGAGCAGCAGCCGGATGTGGAAATCGACACCAGCAAACCCATCTTCGTCGCTTTGATGGATGATATGGCGATCGTCGTCTTCGATACGGACCAGGGCTACGCGCAGCTCTTCCTGCAGCTGGATCCGCTGGCGACCTGCTATGGCTACATCGAAACGCACAACGCCGGCGCGGTGCAGGTGGATCTGGAAGGCTCCAGCGAGCAGGTATGGGAGCTGAGCGAGGACGAGTATTACGACGCCCTGATCGATCTGGCGACCCAGCTGGCCGAGTAAGCGACCCCCCTCCCTTTCCGCAGAAACGCCGAAAATACCGGCAGTACCTGAAAGATATGTAATAACTGACGGGGCTGTGAAACCCGGGCATCGCGCTGATGTCTCCCGTTTCACAGCCCCGTTTGCTGATCCGCTTCTCTTTTTCCGGCTCTTCGCGGAAAGCCTGGAAGAAGAAACAGAAAACCGGGGAAGCCGCCTGATTGGGAACGGCTTCTCCGGTTTCAGTTGTATCGGTTGTATCGGTGTTACAGCGCCTTGCGGACAAAGCCGAAGTACCGGTCGGCGTTGCGGTAGCTGATGTCGGCGACGATTTCCTTCAGCGTGTCCAGGTCCTCGGGGTAGAGGCCCTCGGCGACCCAGCGGCCGAAGTTCCGGCAGAGGATGCGGCGGAAATACTCGTGGCGCGGATAGCTCAGGAAGGAGCGGCTGTCGGTCAGCATGCCGACAAAGCCGGCCAGGTAGCCCAGGTTGCCCAGGGACACCATGTGCTCGGTCATGCCCTGCAGGTGGTCGTTGAACCACCAGGCCGCGCCGTGCTGGATCTTGCCGACGGCCTCGTCGTTCTGGAAGCAGCCCAGGATCGTGTCAATGGCGGCGTTGTCGTTGGTGTTCAGGCTGTAGAGGATCGTGCGGGGCAGGCTGTCCCTTTCTTCCAGGTAACCCAGGAAGGCAGCCGTCTGGGTGGAGGGGGCGGAGTTGTCCACGCAGTCAAAGCCGGTATCCGGGCCGAGGCGTTTGAACATGGTGGGGTTGTTGTCCCTGCGGCAGCCGTAGTGCAGCTGCATGGCCCAGTCGCGGTCGTGATACTGTTTGGCCAGGAAGGTCATGTAGGCGAACTTGAAGGCGGCCTCTTCCTGCACGTCCGGGAGGGTGCCGGCCAGGCGGTTCTTGAAGATCCGTTCGATCTCCCCGTCGGAGGCGGGGGCGTACATGACGTAGTTGAGGGCGTGGTCGCTCAGGCGGCAGCGGTGGGCGGCGAAGAAATCCATCCGCCTGGAGAGGGCTTCCGTCAGGGCGGCAAAGCTGCCGATCTTCATGCCGGCGGCCTGCTCGAGCTGGGCCAGGTAGGCAAGATAGGTGTCCTTTTCCAGGTTCATGGCCTTGTCCGGCCGCCACGCTGGCAGAACGGTGACTTTGAAGCTCTTGTCCGCGTCCAGCTTTTCATGCCATTCCAGGGTGTCGACCGGGTCGTCCGTCGTGCAGATGATGTCGACGTTGCTCATGCTGATCAGGCCGCGGCTGGAAAAGCCGGGGCTGCGGAGCTTGGCGTTGACGAAGTTCCACACCTCGTCCGCCGTGTTTTTGTTCAGCACCCCTTCGTAGCCGAAGAAACGGCGCAGCTCCAGGTGGCTCCAGTGGTAGATCGGGTTGCCGATCGACTTGCCGACCACCTCGGCGAACTTCAGGAACTTTTCATAATCGGATGCGTCCCCGGTGATGTATTTTTCCGGCACCCCGGCGGAGCGCATCAGGCGCCACTTGTAGTGGTCCCCGCCCAGCCAGACCTGGGTGATGTTGTCATAGCGGATATCGTCCCAGATTTCCCTGGGGCTCAGGTGGCAGTGAAAGTCGATGATCGGGCAGTTCTTGGACGCTTCGTGATAAAGGGTCCGCGCAACCTCGGTATCCAGCAGGAAGTTCTGATCCATAAATGCGTTCATGGGGGTTCATCCTTTCGAATCATCAATATGTGACAAATCAGCTGTACAGTTCATAAAGAAACGGCCGGAAACAAAATCTGCACGGCTCAAGTATTGGTCCGCCGGTTTATCCGGCGGATGCCGCAGGCATCCCGCAGGGACACTGGAGCCGTGCGGGTTTTGTTGATTGTCCAGGAGGGGAGCATGAGGGGGCACACCCTCATGTAAAATCGTACACACCGGCTTGGCCGGTGTGGGCGGGATTTTCCGATCAGGAAAATGTTCCTTGCGGATTTGCCGCCCGGGAGGGCCAAAGGTCCGACAGGCAAATCCGTACAGGGGAAAGTGTGGGAAGGGGAAGAATTCCCCTTCCCAATAGCTGCGAAGCGTTAGCGTTGTACGCGGCCGGACCCGCTGCCCTTCATTAAACTCTCCACTTCGGAAGCGGACATGCGGTTGTAGTCGCCGGGGATGGTGTGCTTGAGGCAGGAGGCTGCCACGGCGAACTCGAGGGCCTGCTGTTCGTCCCCGTAGGTGTTCAGGCCGTAGATCAGGCCGCCGCCGAAGCTGTCGCCGCCGCCGACGCGGTCCACAATGTCGGTGATGCGGTACTTGCGGGACACGAAGAAGTCCTTGCCGTTGTACAGGCAGGCGCTCCAGTCGTTATGGTTGGCGGATTTGCTCTCGCGCAGGGTGATGGCGACCCGCCGGATGTTGGGATAGGTTTCCATGGCCAGGCTGGCGATGGCCTTGTAGTTGTCCAGGTTGAGCTCGCCTTCTTCGACGCTGCCGGCGCTTTCGGCCTTGAGCAGCAGTGCCTTCTGGAAGTCTTCCTCGTTGGCGATGACGGTGTCCACGTATTTGACCAGCTCGGTCATCACCTGGTCGGCGGTCTTACCGTACTTCCAGAGGTTCTTGCGGTAGTTGAGGTCGCAGCTGACGTGCAGGCCCAGCTTCTTGGCGGCCTTCACGGCAGCCAGGGACAGGTCGGCCGCGGCCTGGCTGATGGCCGGGGTGATGCCGGTGATGTGGAACCAGGTGGCGCCGGCGAGGACCTTTTCCCAATCGATGGCGTCGGCCTTCGCTTCGGCGATGGCGCTGCCCGCGCGGTCATAGATGACCTTGCTGGGACGCTGGACGGAGCCGGTCTCCAGGTAGTAGATGCCCATGCGGCCGGGCTGGTAGACGATGGAATTCACATCCACGCCGAAACCGCGGAGCTCGCGGGCGCAGGCGCGGCCGATGTCGTTGTCGGGCAGAACGGTGACGAAGGCGGTCTCCATCCCGTAGTTGGCCAGGGACACGGAGACGTTCGCTTCGCCGCCGCCGAAGGTGGCTTCCAGCACCGGGCTCTGCATCAGGCGTTCGTAACCGGGGCTCTTTAAGCGCAGCATGATTTCACCGAAGGTAATGATTCTGGGCATGGGAGATCATCCTTTCTAAGTCTGTTTCGTAAGTGTTGCTTACAGAGATGACGGCCGGAAACAAAGACTTTCCGACTCGGGAGGAAGTCCGCCGGTTTATCCGGCGGATGCCGCAGGCACCCCGAAGGGGCACCTGAGGCGGAAAGGATTTGTTGACAGCTTCAGAGGGGTTCTGAGCGCCCGGAAATAGAGCCGGTGGCTCAATTTCAGCGAAGAACGGGCCGGCAGGCCCTGGGTAATTTCCGGCGAGAACGGGCCCGGGAGCCCGTTTTGGGGGGAGAGGAAAATCGGTGGGGGCTGTGGGGGAGGGGGACATGACCCCCTCCCAGAAGTGATTCAGCCTGCGGCTGAATCACTTCTGCAGCAGATGGAACGCGAACCCGCCGATTTCCTCGTTCATGTAGATCGCTTTGCCGGAATCGGAGGAATCGTCGAAGGTGAAGCCGCGGCGCTCCAGGTGCCAGCGGGCGCGCTTGATGTTGTTGGTGGCGATGGCGATGTGGCCATTTTTGCCGCGGAAGGGCAGCTTCATGCACTCAAAGCCCGCGCCGGCGAAGGTGGACTTATTGCCGTCTTTGACCGGCCAGTTGAGCAGGGCGCACAGGCGCCTGGCGTCCGCCATGGCCTGTTCGGGCGTGCCGGAGTTGATGCCGACGTGCCGGAGTTCCAGGCCCAGCACCAGGTCGACCGCCTCGCGGGCCAGCTTTTCGATGCGGGCCCAGTCCTTTTCCTTGATGGCGTCGGTTGGGGCCATCCAGCTGCCGCCCACGGCTACGATCTTGGGGAAGGCCAGATATTCGCCCACGTTCTTTTCGTTGATGCCGCCGGTGGGCAGGAAGCGGACCTGGCCGTATGGCGCGCTCATGGCCTTGATCATCTTGAGGCCGCCGACCGCTTCAGCCGGGAAGAACTTGACGGTGTTCAGACCGAGCTCCAGCGCCGTTTCCACGTTGGAGGGGGAGGAAGTGCCCGGAACGATCGGGATGCCCTTTTCCCGGCAGTGGCGCACGACGTTCGGGTTGATGCCGGGGGAGACGATGTAGGTGGCGCCAGCAGCCATCGCGCGGTCCACCTGCTCGGGGGTCAGCACGGTGCCCGCGCCCAGGATGACCTCGGGCAGCTCGGCATGCACGCGCCGGATCGCTTCTTCCGCGGCGTCGGAGCGGAAGGTGATTTCCGCCACCGGCAGGCCGCCGTCAGCCAGCGCTTTGCACAGCGGCACCGCGTCGTTCGCATCTTCCACCTTGATGACCGGTACCAGACCGACCAGAGACAGTTGTTCAATCACATCCATGGCAGTATTCCTTTCTTTGTTCGGTTTTCCGTGCACCGGCCATTCCGGCGCGGATCGTTTTTTGTCAATTACCATTTTACGCTTGATTTCACCCGGCGTCAAGCCGTTGCGCCCGTTATTTCAAAGATCAGCCGGCGCGCGTATGCTTCCGGCGTGTCCCGGGGAGATTACGGCGCATCCCGGCGGGTTTCTTCGGCCAGCGTCTCTTTCAGCAGCCGGATGATACCGTGGTCTGCCGGCAGCCAGCTGACGGTGTCCAGTTCCTCCGGCCGGAGCCATTTCGCCGCTTCATGCTCTTTAAGCGTCAGATGCCCGGACCGGACCGTACACCAGTAGCATCCCATGGAGAGGTGAAATTCGGGATAATCATATTCCACCTGAATCAGCCGGCTGCCCACGGTGATTTCCGTGTCCAGCTCTTCCCGGATTTCCCGGGCCAGGGCCTGCTCCGGCGTCTCGCCCGCTTCGATCTTCCCGCCGGGGAACTCCCACCCGTCCTTGTAAGGCCCGTAACCCCGCTGGGTGGCAAAGATCCGGTCCCCGTCCCGGATCACGGCGGCAGCGACATGAATCGTTTTCAACGCAGAAACCCTCTTTTCCGAATGGTTTGATTGCATCTCCTGTGTCAGGGACAATATAAAACAATTTGACGGCGGCGTCAATGTCCGCCCGCCGGTTTTCGTTTTGCCGGAAGAAGGACTGCCCAGGCCGCGCTTTCATCCGAATGTTTTCCTTGATCGGCACGGCAAAATAGGGTATGATATCTGCAGACCCGCGCAATCAGATATCGCTCGGAGGGGATCACCGATGAAAATCGCTGCGTTTTACGAAAACATTTACGACGGGGTGCGGGCCGCGGGCTGTTCCATGGAGGATACGCTCGCCGGCCTTCGGGACGAGGGGATGGAGCGCCTGTATATTTCCGCCGATTCCTGGAAGCGGGATGGACGGGAACTGGAGGGGATCCTGGCCAGGCAGGGCATCGCCCTGGAAGGGATGCACTGCTTCTGCGATTTCCCGGCCAGGCCTGATACCGATGAGTACCGGGACCTGATCGACCTGGCGGCGGACTGCGGGGCGGGGCATCTGCTGTTCGTGCCCGGCATGCTGTCCGGCGGCAATACCCTGAAGGACCTTCAAAGCATCACCGAAGGCATGCGCCGCGCCGCCGCGTACGGGAAGACCAAAAATCTGCCCATCCTGATGGAGGATTACGACGGGCTGCTGGCCCCATACAACTGCATCGCCGGCCTCCAGTACTTCATGCGGCAGGTGGACGGGATCGAATGCGCCTTCGATACGGGCAATTTCATCATGTTCCATGAGGACGAGCTGGCCGCTTTCGATCTGTTCGCGCCCCGGATCCGCACCCTGCACCTGAAGGACCGCTGCGCTTCCCCCCGCCACGCGGGCGATACGCCGCTGCGCTGCGCGGACGGGACGATGACCTACTGCTGCCGGGTCGGCAGCGGAGATATCCGCATGGCGCAGATCCTGGAAAGGCTGAAGCGGAGGGGTTATCCGGGCAATGTGATCGCCGAGCTGTACTGCGTGGACCCCGGCGAGGTCCTCAATGACCTGCGCGGGTCCGTCCGCTGGCTGCGGGGGCAGGGGATCGGCTGAGGAGGGGAACATCCGGCGCATGACCGGGGAGGGATGAAACGATGAGCAGATCCATACTGATCAAAGATACCACACGCGAAGAGCGGGAAATGATCGTTGCCGAATCCATCGGGAACATCGACGGCCTGTGCGACGGCTGCAGCCCGGGGCTTGCGGACATGTACCAGGACTATATCGACGGCCGCAGGGAACTGCGGGAAATCAACAGGACGTTCGATGTCCGCTACACACGCGCATCGGCGGGGCCGGACAGCGCCGGCCGAAGCTGCCCGGATGAATAGGGGAGGGGCAGCTGCCGCATCGTTTATCAAATATATGAAATCATCAGGAAATGAGGTCGGGAAAATGATCAGGATTTACGGGATGCCGACGTGCCCTTACTGCGATTATGTCCATGAACAGATCAGGGGGCGGGAAAACGAGTTTGAGTACATCAATATCGGGGAAAACATCAGGAATCTGAGCGCTTTCATGAGGCTCCGGGACACGGAACCCATTTTTGATCATCTGAAAGCGATCGGCGATGTCGGGGTGCCCGCCTTTGTGCTGGAGGACGGCCGGGTATCCGTGGATCCGGCGGACGCCGGCTTGGTTGAATACGGCGCCCCAAACGCCTGCTCCATAGCGGATCATCAGAGCGGGAGGAAAGGATGCTGACAGGTGCTCCGTCACAAAGGGAACTGTATGCCTGAAAGCGCTGTAATTCGGGATGGAAGGCAGCGGGCTGAAGGCCTTGCGGCATATCAATACATTCTGCAATCCGCTCCGAAGGGGGCGGTTTTATTGCTTTTATGGTCGGCAGTATGGTCGGCAGCAGGCGTACATTCAGCTGTATTCAGATGGTCTTTCTGATCATTGCCAAAAAGAAGAACTCCTCTGAAATCGTCTCATTTCAGAGGAGTTTTGGCGGAGAAGCCGGGATTTGAACCCGGGCTGCCATTCCTGACACTACTCCCTTAGCAGGGGAGCCCCTTCGGCCTCTTGGGTACTTCTCCATCAGCCGGTGCTGTGCGCTTATCAGAGAGGAAAATGGCGGAGAGAGAGGGATTCGAACCCCCGGTGCCTTTCGGCATCACCAGTTTTCAAGACTGGCGCCTTCAACCACTCGGCCATCTCTCCGCGTTCAGAGGCGGCCTTAAGCGCTTAAATATCATAACATTCTTTTCCGGATTTGTCAAACACTATTTTCGGATCAACCTGGCCGGCCGCACAGCGGCGGCTGAAAACAGAAAACCCGCGGGGGACGGTGGCCGCCCGCGGGTTTTCTGCGGAACGGTCAGATGCCCAGGGAGCTGAGCAGCGAACCCTTGTCCTGCACGCCGACGGTGCGGGCGGCTTCCTGGCCGTTTTTGAACAGGATCAGACAGGGGATGCTGGAGATGCCGTAGCGGGCGGCCAGCTCGCCCTGCTCGTCCACGTCGACCTTGCCGACGTACAGGGAAGCGGCTTTTTCCTCGGCGATCTGGGAAACGAGGGGCGCTAGCATCCGGCAGGGCATGCACCAGGTGGCCCAGAAGTCCACCAGGACGGGCTTGTCAGCCTTCAGCACTTTTTCTTCGAAATTTTCAGCGGTCAATACGATTTCAGCCATGATATGATCTCCTTTTTTGTCATTTGGTTATTCGTCGTTGAGGGGATGGGGCATTTCGGGCAGGACGTTTACCAGCCTGGGCTTCCAGCCGGGCCTGCCGCCCAGACGCCGGTCGATCAGGCGGACGATGAGCAGGCCCACGGCCATCAGGCCGATGCCGAGGCCCGCGGCCCAGGCGTCCGTCCCCAGCACGTTCTGGCCGATGACCAGGCCGGCCATCAGAAAGACCAGGGGGATTACATAGGCGATCAGGGAGACCTTGACGATCTGCGCGTCGGGCATTTCCACCTGCACCCAATTGCCGACGTCCGCTTCGCCCTGCACGGTGACCAGCTCCTGATGGACCCCGTGCGCGCCGCACTTGCCGCAGCTGGCGCACATTTCGGGCCTGTCGAAGCAGACCTTGAGGCTGCCGCCTTTCGCTTCGACCACCCGGCCTGTCCGGATCATGGCAGCCGCCTCCCTTCTCCCGTTGGTCTGCGGCCATTATAACACGGCAGGGCGGGGGTTTCAAGAGGATTCTGACGGACCCGGCGCATGCACCGTGGCGGCGGTGACAAACGTTATCAAATAAGTGTACGAGCTATCAGATGTGATTTGAAAATGGTCGAGCAGGGAATCACTGTAGCGGCGGCGCCTGCGCCGCCACACAGTTGGGCAAAGAACCGGTCGTAAAACAGGCATATGACGGGATCCGTGACTGTCCTGTCTGTAATCTCCTGACATTTATACGGGCTGCCCGGCTGAGCATATGATCCTGACAATGGCAAGTCCCATCCAGTGGCGGGGGGGGGGGGGGGGGGGGGGGGGGGGGGGGGGGCGCGGCTGGG
>JBGUJG010000124.1:0-63488 GCA_045113695.1 Christensenellales bacterium | reverse complement strand
GGTCAGGGTCGTCTTGCCGTGGTCAACGTGACCGATCGTGCCGATGTTTACGTGAGGCTTCGTGCGCTCAAAATGTTGCTTGGCCATGGGAATCTCCTCCTTAAAATCGCATATGCGCCTTGCAAGTAAATAGCGCATATATATGCGCTATTAAGTGGAGCGGGTGATGGGAATCGAACCCACGTAGCCAGCTTGGGAAGCTGGAGCTCTGCCATTGAGCTACACCCGCGCAAATCAAATTATATCAGTTTTTCTTTATTTGTCAAGCATTGTGGCTTTTTTCAGGGAAAAAAGGTAAGAAAAATGGGACTGCTGCGGAATGAACCGGCAGCAGCCCGTCGGGAAATCAGTTTTCGACTGCATCAATCAGCCCGTCCAGCTTCAGTTTCCCGCGCAGGGCGTTGGCCTGGCTGTTCAGGTCGATCGCGCTGTCCTGGTGAAGGTCGTCCAGAATCCGCTGAAGGGCGGCAGGCATTTCATCTTCAAACAGCTTTTCGGTGGTTTTCATGGCGGCGATGACGCTGGGGCTGGTCCCGTCCGCCGCTTCGTTTTCGGTGTATTTGTCGGCAAGCTCCTGCATCATCGGCAGATAGGTGTTCTGCAGGGAACGGATCGATGAGCGGCGGCTTTTGCCGGGGCGGACGGCCAGCTCCGCGATGATCTGGCCAAGCTGTTTGTCCAGTACGGCGCCGCTGTTGAGCAGCTCCTCATTTTTGACCTTCTGGAGGGTGGCGCGGAAATTCCGTTTTTTCTCTTCCAGGTCGGCCAGTACGGGATCCTGCTCTTCATGCGGAGGTTCAGCCGGCTGTTCTTTCCGGGGCTTCGGATGATAGATATCATCCAGAAGGACCTGGAACTGGGGGACGAATTCATATTCGAGCCGGTCGGACAGCTTGTCCGCCGTGCGCAGCTGCGCTTCCGTAGGCAGGGATGCCTTGGGAATGCAGGTGCACCAGGCGTTGACGATGCCCGTTACCCTGTCCAGAAAAGGAGACAGTTCCGGGTTCCATTCCTGGTCCGGACGGGTGGAGAGACATTCCGCCAGCTGGCGGCACTGAGCCACCAGCATGGACAGCGGGGCGGAGATGTCGTTGTTCAGGAAACTGGCAATGGAAGTCCGGTGATCCGGCTCCAGAAAATCCCTGAAAAAGGATCCGGCGCGGGAACGGATCGCCTGACCCGGCGTCGGACTGGCCAGAGCGGTATCCACGATGTCCCGGACAAAGCTGCCGAAAATCTCTCCCCGGCCATGGCTGCGGTTATTGTAACCGGGCGCCTGCATGACCCGTTCGGTGGCGGAGCCGGCGCTCTGCAGGCTCTGCTGAAGCTTCTGCGTCTTGCGCTTGAGGCGGGCCAGCTCCATATAACGCGCGTCCCGGACCAGGACGGACAGCCGGTTATCCACGACCGGAACATCGGGCGTAAAATACATGCGGTCGATCATGATCTGAATGGAACGCGGCACCTTTTCCGGGCTGACGTGCATCAGGCCGGCGGCATAGCGCAGGTCCAGCGCGGGATCATCCCGGAATACTTTCTCGAGCCGCCGGAACTGCGAACGGATCGGATTGAAGAAAGACATAAGTCAGGCTCCTCCTTATGGACAGAGGGCTTCCCAGACGGCCTGAGGCATCCGGGCGATGTCTGTAACGGCGTGATGACGGACAGGGGCCTGCGCCAGCTGGGCGATGGCTCCGGGCAGGGGGATGCCGGCGGTTTCCGCCAGGCGGAAGGCGTCCTGCAGAGCGTCTTCTCCGGGGGTCAGGCCGATTGCCCGGCCCACATCCTGGGAAAACTTGAATGGGCTGGCGGTCGCGTTGACCAGGGTCAGGCGCTTTGGGTTGTTTTCCCGGTAAAGGGACAGGGCATGCAGGCCGACGGCTGTATGCGGATCGACCAGGCGCCGGCTGGTTTCCCAAACGGTGCGGATGGCTGCCAGGGTGGCTTCGTCGTCGGCGAAAGCCCCGGCAAACTCGGCCTGAAGGGCGGCAAGCGCGGAGGCCGGCAGTTCATAGCGGCCTTCCGTTTTGAGCCGGTTCATCAGGCCGGAAAGGGCTTTTTCATCCCGTCCGGTCAGCTCGAATACCAGACGCTCCAGGTTGGAAGAGATCAGGATGTCCATCGAGGGGGAGATGGTCTTATGGAACGGACGGTGGATATCATATACGCCCGTCCGGATGAAATCCGTCAGTACCTGATTGCGGTTGGAAGCGCAGATCAGCCTGCCCAGCGGCAGACCCATATGCTTTGCGTACCAGGCCGCCAGAATATCGCCGAAGTTGCCGGTGGGCACACAGACGTCCAGAAGCTCGCCCGGCCGGAGTTTTCCGCTGTTCACCAGATCGGACCAGGCGGAAAAATAGTAAGCCACCTGAGGCACGAGCCGGCCGATGTTGATGCTGTTGGCGGAAGACAGAATGATATTCTTTCCGCTCAGCTTTTCGGCGAACGCGGTGTCGTGAAAAATGGCCTTGACCCCGGTCTGCGCATCGTCAAAATTGCCGCGGACGGCAATGACATGGGTGTTCTTTCCGGCGGAAGTGACCATCTGCTTCTGCTGGAGCTTGCTGACCCCGTCCAGCGGATAAAATACGGTGCAGCTGGTGCCCGGCACATCCGAAAATCCTTCCAGGGCGGCTTTGCCGGTGTCTCCGCTGGTGGCTGTCAGGATGGCGATCTCCCGGGTTTCGCCCAGGGTACGGGCGGCCAGCAGGGTCAGCCTCGGCAGCAGCTGCAGGGCCAGGTCCTTGAAGGCCAGGGTCGGGCCGTGGTAGAGCTCCAGCAGGGCGGTCTGACCGTCCAGCATGCTGACCGGCGCGACAGCAGGCGTATCAAAGCGCTGATAGGATTCCTCCGCGATCCGGTCTAGCTCTTCGCCGGGAAGATCCGGGAAGAAGAGGCGGAGCACCGCAGCGGTCCGCCGGGCATAGCCTGTGTCTGCCGCAAAGGGCATCATGGAAGAAGAGGCCTTTGGAAGCTCCAGCGGCACATAGAGGCCGCCGGCAGGGCTCAGCCCGCGGACGATCGCCTGGGCGGAAGAGACTTGTTCCTTGGTGCGTGTGCAGATATAGGTCATGGGAAGGCCTGCCTTTCTGGACGGGAAAGTTCCGTAGAAGATTAGAGAACGGGCTTGAAGGCGGACTTGAGGATCAGATTTCTTCGGGAAGCCAAGTCTGACAGAAAGCGGTGATGTTCCAGTTGCTGACATGCTGGTAGGCGTTGATGCCGGCGTCGTCGCGGATGTATTCATCCGGGCAGGGCTTCAGGTTTTTGACTGTTTCCCCGCTGTCGAACAGATAGCAGTAACGCCGGATGGTACTGGACATGTTGCCTTCGATCGTCTTGATCAGGTACTTGCCGTCTTCCAGCTCGTCCACATCCACGACCAGGCCGATATGCTTGTAGGCATATCCTTTCTGCTGACCGTACACGACGAAATAACCGGGCCGGGGGACCATCGACAGCCGCTCCATATTGGAAAACCCGGTATAGATCTTGCCGACACCGGCCGCCCGCACGGAATAGGGGATGCCGCCTTCGTGCGGAACGGACTCCGCGGGGACATCCATCGGGATCCCGGCGTTGTCATACACATAGCCAAGAAAAGCTCCGCACCAGCCGATGTCGCAGCCGCTGCCGCTGCCGCACTGCCAGTAGGAATACTTGTTATACTTGCCCAGGCGGGAGAATTTTTTGGTGCCTTCCTGAGCGTCTTCGGTCCACTGGGTGAACGCCAGGTCGATGGCGCCGCTGATTTCGTCCGGAACGGCGGAGCGGTCATAGTACTGATAAGCAGGTCCTTCGTCTTCCGGTTCCGGAGGTATGTCCGTTTCGGGAGAATCTTCCGGCAGGACAGGTTCGGGGGATGGCGCCGGTTCGGCGGTCTGTTCAGCCGGAACCTGTCCGGGAAGCCTGATGAATACCTCGGGTTCTCCGGTTTCCGTTTCCCCGGGGAGGGAAACAGAAGGAGCAGGTTCCGCGGAAGGAGCGGCGGTTTCCTCCGGCGCGGGCGCCGGTACGCTTTCGCCGCCCGCAAACAGCACCAGAAAGATGAAATCCGTTGTGACGGCGCCGCTGACCCGCACGGTCGTGCGCCCGGGACGCAGGGCGGTGACGGTATCGCCGGATACCCGGACGATCAAGTCATCCTCTGCGGCCGCTTCGCCGCGCCGGCCTTCCGGGATCACGAACTGTTCCCCGACAGTCAGGCTGACCTCCACTGCGGACGCTGTCGCCGCCTGGGCGAAGGCCAGCATCAGAGAAAAAGCCAGGAATATGCTCAGAGTCTTTCTCATGCGTCAGATACCTCACTGGCAGGCAGTTCTTCCGGCTGCTGCTCATGCTGACGGTTCAGCCGGATGGAACGCGAGCTTTCATAGATGACGGATCCAAGCCCGATCAGCAGCGGGAAATAATAGGTGACCGCGCGCCAAAGCAGAAGGCCGGAAAAAATCAGATGATCGGGAAAAATGGTGCCGAAAAACACGTAGAAGCCGCCTTCCTGCACGCCGGACGCGCCGGGCAGGGGAGTGAACGAAGCCGCGATAAACAGCAGCCACTGCAGCGTCAGCAGCCGGTACAGCGGCTGACCGGACAGGCCCAGGGCACGGTAAGCGCAGTAGGAGGCGCTCATCAGGAAGACCAGCTGCAGCGTGGAGAGAATGAACAGGAAGAAAATCTGCAGCGGATGATGGACCAGCATGTTGACGCTGGCGCTGAAATCCTCCAGGGCCGCGTCGCAGCGGGAAGAGAGCTGCTCCGGGTTTTTAACCAGGCGGATCTTCCGGCCGAAGCGGATGATCAGGACGATCAGGAACCGGACGAAATTTCGGTTGATCGCCAGCAGCAGCACCACGCCGACAGACAGTCCGTTGATCAGGAAACCGGCCAGGATCAGCCATTTTCCCTCGATGACGCAGGTGTTGACAAATTCCCGCTGGGTCAGCCACAGCAGGGTGCCGCCCGCGAGCAGGGCGGCCTGAAAACTGAAAAACTTGACGGCGAGCCCGGAAGAGGACAGTCCGACCGGCACTCCGCGCTTTTTGAACGCGAACACCTGCATCGGCTGTCCGCCGGTCGCGGCGGGCGTGATGTTGGAATAGAACATGCCCAGCAGGGTGATATGGAACGTGGAGACAAACCGGATGCTGACCTTCTGCCAGATGAAGAAAAACTGGTTGACCAGCGCTTCAAACATCATGCTGACCAGCCAGACACCCAGCCCCGCGGCAAGCCAGCGCTTGTCCGAATTGAGGATAGCCTGAACAGACACGCCGATATCTCCGTTTTTCGCCGCCAGATACAGTACGCCGGCGATTGTGCCAAAGATGATCAGCGCGTTGATGATGTTTTTCCTGGTTTGCTTGGCTGGTTTTTTCAATCAAATAACATCCTTACTGGACAATGATGTCCGACTAAACATTATATCACAAGCCGGACGAAATGTCACGAAAAAAGAAAACGACTGTCAGATGCCGGGGTGCTCGTTCAGGTAGGCCAGATTCCGCCGGATCAGGGCGATCCGCTGACGGACGCAGTCCGGGCTGCGGAGAGGATCTTCCGGGGTGTTGAACACATAGTCGCACAGGCGTTCCGTATCCGTCGCGGCCACATGCATCCGGGTATCGGAGGAGGCATAGTAGATGTACACGCGCCCGTCGTCATCCGCGATGACGCCGTTGGTAAAGACCACGTTGCTGACGTCTCCGGTGCGCTCTCGGCCCAGCGGGCCCAGCAGCATCCCGCCGGGCTCCGCGATCACCCGGGCCGGATCGTCCAGGGCGGTGGCGAAAGCGTACAGCACATAGCGCAGGCCCGCGGCCGTGTTCCGGACACCGTGTGCGATGTGGATGAATCCTTTGTCCGTCCGGATCGGCGGGGCACCGGCGCCGTTTTTGCTTTCCGTAATGGTGTGGTAGCGGCGGGGGGAGATGATCTTTTCCTCGTCGATCACGGCGTGCGTGATGTCCCCGCACAGGCCGAAGCCGATGCCGCCGCCGGAACCGGTCTCGATGAAATCATCCATCGGCCGGGTGTAGAAAGCATATTTTCCGTTCACAAACTCCGGATGCAGCACCACGTTGCGCTGCTGGGGGGAACGGAGGGTCACCAGGTTGGGCAGGCGCTCCCAGGTTTCCAGATCCTTTGTGCGGACGATGCCGGCGGCCGCAGTGGCGGCGGAAAGGTCCGCAGAGGTCTGGTCCTTGCTCTCTGAGCAGAAGACCCCGTAGATCCACCCGTCTTCATGCGGGGTCAGCCTCATGTCGTAGACGTTGGTCTCGTTTTTTTCGGTGTCGGGCAGGAGAACCGGCTCGTCCCGGAAGCGGAAACCTTCGGTGGGCCGGTCGCTTTCGGCTACGGCGAAGAAGCTCTTGCGGTCCATGCCTTCCACGCGCACGACCAGGCAGTATTTCCCGTTGAATTTGATCGCGCCGGAATTCATGACGGCGTTGACGCCCAGGCGCTGCATCATGAAGGGGTTAGTCTTCGG
Source organism: Christensenellales bacterium (assembly GCA_045113695.1). Classification (GTDB taxonomy): domain Bacteria; phylum Bacillota; class Clostridia; order Christensenellales; family Aristaeellaceae; genus UBA4246. The sequence continues at coordinate 56,998 of JBGUJG010000124.1, read as the reverse complement.
GTTGGCGTCGTAGATCCAGAACGGAGGGATATGCTCCCGCGTCAGAACCGGGTGCTGATAGCGCTCATACAGGCCGTTGTAAAACCGTTCGCTGACCGGGTTTGGCCGGCTCAGCAGGCGTTCATAGCTTTCCATCAGGGAAGAAAATGTCCTTTTCTGCATGTTTATCCCTCCTGTTCGATGATCCGCAGGCACATCCTGCTGTTGTGGTACGGGCATTTCCATTCTTCCACCATCGGCCGTTCCGTCAGGCTTCCGTCCTCATGGACGGACCAGTACCATTCGCCGTTTTCCCGTTTGTCGACGATCAGACGCTGAATGGACTCCCACTGAACGTCCCGAGCGGTCAGGAACATCGGCTCCCCGGTCAGACGCCAGGCGTTGTCAAACCCAAGCAGGGCTTCGGCCTGCACCCACCAGATCCTGGTTTCCTCGTTGACGCCGTCGACGCATTCATTTCTGAGCCCGTGATCCGTCATCGCCCGGTACAGCACGCTGCGGGCCAGGTCCGCGCACATTGCGCGGTACGGCCCGCGCTGTTCTTCCGGAAGAAGGGTCACCGCCGCGTCCCAGATCAGCCAGGAAGCCTCGATGTCGTGGCCGTACGACTGCATGTCCAGCAGCGAATGGAAATCGCGGTCGAAAAAGACTTCCAGCCTGTGCCTGAAGGGGGAATACAGGACGTTCAGAAAGTCATTGAGGGCGCGCGCGCCGGCCAGACGCACATCCTCCCGGCCCGGCAGGGCCCGGTACAGCTCCGCATAAGCTTCCAGCACGTGCAGCAGGGTGTTCATCGTACGGCCGGCCATGACGCCGTTTTCGCTGAGCTTCTCGTTGCTCTCGGGAGAGAAGTCCTTTTTGTAGGCTTCCCCGTAGCCGCCCTCGTCGCGGCAGCGGGTCTCGATCAGGTCAAAGAGGGCAAGCGCTTTGGCGGCCGCTTCGCCGGCGCGGGAACCGCCGGCGCGGATGTACGCCGCCAGCCCGTAAATGGCAAAGGCCTGGCAGTAGGTGTGCTTGGTGGTGTCCGCCGCTTCGCCTTCGGCGGTGACAGACCAGAATACCCCGCCGTTCTCCCTGTCCTCAAACCGGGCCATGAAATCATAGGCGTGTTCGGCATAGGCCATCAGGGATGGATCGTTCAGCGCCCGGGCGGCGGTGGCGAACGTCCACAGGATTCGGCTGTTCAGGATGCAGCCTTTGTCAGCCCCGCGGTCGACGCGCAGGTCTTTGTCCACATAGCCGTACCATCCGCCGGCCTGACGGTCCGTCAGCCCCATCCAGAAGGGCAGTATTTTTTGTGTGAGATGAGTTTTCAGCGCTTCGGAAAGCATAGGCGTCCTCCCCGTTCAGTTCTTCCACAGCATTATAGACGATTCCGCCGCTTCCCGCAAGTAAAACAAGCAGGAATCGGTCCCGGGCAGAAAAAAACAGGGCGCAGGCCCTGTTTAATAGATCTTTGGTATCTCCGTTTCGATGCCGTACTGCCGGCGGAAGCTTTCCAGGTCTCCGGGGGACGCAATGCGCATGACCCCGGTAAACTTGCCCGTCCGGAGGTGCTGAAAGCCCGCTGTCTGTTCGCCGGTGCAGATGCTGCACAGCAGCACGGGCTTTTCCGTTTCCGGATCATAGCGGGAAACGGGGGAGGGGGATTTGCGGCGGAACCAGTTTTTCATGCCGTCTGCCTCATTTCGCCCGCGCGGCGGAATACAGCACCGTCCCCATCGGATCGCCGTCCATGACCCTGAGAATATTTTCAGGTTCGCTCAGGGCGAAAACACGGACGTCGGGCACCTGACGCTCCGCGCAGAGGTAAAAGGCGGTGATATCCATCACCTTGAGCTGCTTATCGGCCGCTTCCTCATAGCTGATCCGTTTGATCAGCTTGGCATCGGGATTCTTCCTGGGGTCGTCGGTATAGACGCCGTCGATATTCTTGGCCAGCAGAATGGCGTCTGCCTCGATTTCGATGGCCCGGAGCACCACTGCGGTGTCTGTCGTAAAGAAGGGATTGCCGCTGCCGCCTGCGAAAAAAACGATTTCACCCTGTGCCATGCACTCCAGGGCGCGCTGTTTGGTGAAGGTTTCACAGACCTTCGGCATGTCGATGGCGCTGAGCACCCGGGCTTTGCCCCCCGCGCAGCGAACGGCATCCGCCATATACAGGCAGTTGATGACCGTGCCCAGCATGCCCATCTGATCGGCGGCGACGGCGTCCATGTCCGCCCCCTGGCGGCCGCGCCAGATGTTCCCGGCGCCGATGACGACGCTGACCTCGTTCTTTCCGCCGGCGCAGGCCTGTACCAGGACCTTCGCCGTTTTCATGGCGATCTCCCGGTCAAAGGCGTTTCCGTTTCCGCCCAGCACTTCCCCGCTGAGCTTGATAATGATGCGATGATAAGAATTCATGGCCTTCCTCCTGCATGATGGGTCGACAGAAAAAGAGGGCGGCCGTCAAAGCCGTCCCCTTTGTGAGGATTATTCCTTCTTGCCGGTCATTTCGGCGATTTCATCAGCCAGGTTGCTTTCTTTCTTTTCGATGCCCTCGCCGCGCTCAAAGCGGACAAAACGGCGGATGGAGATCTTCTCGCCGCTGGCCAGGGTGCATTCGTTGACCAGGGTGCCGACGGTGATGTCGGGGTTCTTGACGAAATCCTGCTCCAGCAGGCAGACTTCCTTATAGTATTTGGCGATGCGGCCTTCGACCATGCGCTCGACGATCTTCTCGGGCTTGCCTTCGTTCAGGGCCTGGGCGCGGAGGATTTCCTTTTCCTTTTCCAGGGCTTCGGCGGGAACCTCTTCCTTGGTCACGTACAGCGGGTTGGCAGCGGCGATCTGCAGGGCCACGTCATGGCACAGTTCCTTGAACTTGTCGGTCTTGGCGACGAAGTCGGTCTCGCAGTTGACTTCCACCAGGACGCCGATTTTGCCGCCCATGTGGATGTAGCTGTCCACCATGCCTTCGGAAGCGACGCGGCCGGCCTTCTTGGCCACAGCGGCCAGGCCCTTTTCGCGGAGATATTCCACAGCCTTGTCCATATTGCCATCGCTGGCGACCAGCGCTTTTTTGCAGTCCATCATACCGGCCTGGGTGCGTTCACGCAGCTCCTTGACCATTGCGGCGGTAACTTCCATAATCTTTTCCTCCCTGTCAGTCAGTTCAAATCGGTGAGATGCATCAGGCTTCCGCGGCGGGTTCGTCCACCTGCTCGCCCTGCTTGCCTTCCAGGATGGCGTCCGCCATCTTGCCGGCGATCAGCTTGACAGCGCGGATGGCGTCGTCGTTGCCGGGAATCACGTAGTCGATTTCATCCGGGTCGCAGTTGGTGTCAACGATGGCGACGATCGGGATGTTCAGGGCGCGGGCTTCGCTGACGGCGATGTGCTCTTTGCGGGGGTCCACGACGAACAGAGCGTCCGGAACCTTCTTCATCTTGCGGATGCCGCCCAGGTTGTTCAGCAGCTTTTCACGCTCGTGCTGGAGCTTGACGACTTCCTTCTTGGGCAGCACGTCGAACTGGCCGGCCTCTTCCATCTTGTCGATTTCGTTCAGGCGGTCGATACGGGTGCGGATGGTGCGGAAGTTGGTCAGCATGCCGCCCAGCCAGCGGTTGTTGACATAGAACATGTTGCAGCGCTCGGCTTCGCACTGGATGCTTTCCTGCGCCTGCTTCTTGGTGCCGACGAACAGGACGGTCTTGCCTTCCATGGCCAGGTTGCGCATGAACATGTAGGCTTCGTCGATCTTCTTGACGGTCTTCTGCAGGTCGATGATGTAGATGCCGTTGCGTTCGGTGAAGATGTACTGCGCCATCTTCGGGTTCCAGCGGCGGGTCTGGTGGCCAAAATGGACACCGGCTTCAAGCAGATGCTTCATAGAGATAACGGACATAGGGTCTTCCTCCTTGTTTTTCTCATGCAGGCTTCTTCTCCGCATGCCACCTTGCGGCACAAGCTGCGGATCGGCCATGCACGCAAATTCGGGTGATATTTTATCACAGGAACCGCCGGCGCGCAAGTGCTTTTTTTGCTTTTTTTCGGCTTTCGCGGTGCAGATGGAAGATCAAAGGTTAACTTTTATATTATATGGTCTGCCAGTAATCCCTCGCGGGCGTGACAAAACGTCCGTACAGCTGATGCTTGTTTTTGAACAGGCCCAGCGGCTTCGCTTCCAGTTCTTCCACGCACGGCAGTTCGCCGCGGAGATAGCGGGAAATTTCATCCCGGGCGTCCAGCATGCGTTCCGTTACGCCGCCGTAGCGCAGCGACAGCACCTCCCAGCCGAATCGCTTATGGTCGCGCTCCCACAGCGCCCGGTGCGCTTCTTTCAGCCGGGTGTATCTGTCTGCCAGCTGAGGAATGCGGATGTTCACGGTGTCCAGCAGCCAGGCGCGGTCGCCTCCCTGATACTTTTCGTGCAGGTCGCGCATCAGCTCCGCCTTGCGCATGCAGATATCAAACAGGAGGGACGCGTAACGGCATTCGGGCGTGTCCTGCCCTTTCATCGCTTCAATGGCCAGGGCGCTTCTTTGGATGATCCGGTCGCAGCTGTCATATTCTGCCAGCTGCACCAGCGGGTACAGCAGATCGTACCAGATCAGCTGTTTGCCGGGGCAGTCGTTCTGCCAGCCGGGATAGAACGCTCCCCACGCCTCGATCACAGAACGCGGCACGCCGGAGATGCATTCGCCTGCACGGATGACCTCGTTTCTGTCCACGTCGGGTCCCTGCCAGCAGGCTTCCGAAAAGATGGGCAGAAGAGACGCCGCCAGAAAGATATTGGTTTCAGCGCCGTCGTCGCCCCACATGGTGGCCAGCACCGTATTCACCTGATGCAGGGCGCAGACCCTGAGACCGGCGTCCATCGTTTTTTCTGTCCGTTTGACCTGCGGCAGAAAGCCCGACCACGTCCAAACTCCGCCCGCGAAGACGGTTTCCCGGCAGATCTCCCGGTGGCGCGTCAGCATGAAATCGTACATGTCAGGATCGTCATGATAATAATCCCAGTAGCACAGCGCGACATCGGGCATATGGTCAATCACGTCGCGGGGAATGACGGCTTCCCGGTCGTAATAGGCGCCGTTCTTTGAGCCGAGGCAGAAGAACATGTCGCTCCACATGATCGGCCGGAGGCCGTACTTTTTACAAATCTCCACCACCCGGCACAGATGGCGGTGTAGCAGTTCAAAGCGGTCGGCGGGGCCGTGTTGGGCATAATACCGGCCCAGGCCGACCCCGTGCGCCTCATCCATGCCGATATGGATGCGCCGGGAGCGGACGCAGGATGAAACGGCGCGGATTTCCGCCTCGATAAATTCATAGGTCGCCGGTTCGTCAATCAGCAGCACGTCGTCCGTATCGCGCAGATCCCCGGTATTGTCCCACTGCAGGAACTGGGCCAGATGAGCCAGCGTTTGGATGCAGGGCACGACCTCCACGCCGAGGGATGCGGCATAGCCGTCGATTTCCCGCATTTCTTCCATACTGTATGCGCCGCGCAGATAGCCGAAGGCAGGGTATTCCGGCACGGAAAAGGTATCTTCGGTATAGAGCATGAGCAGGTTCATGCCGAGGGCGGCCAGCTGGTCGATATGGCGTTTGACCGCCTCCACCTTCAGGACGGCATTGCGCGATACATCTACCATCGTACCGCAGGAGGCAAAATGCCGGACCTGATGCCATTCGCCTTCCGGGATGTTTTCCCTGACGGCCCGGGCCAGCAGAAAGAATCCGCGCGCCAGGGCGTTGATTCCCTCCGCTCTGATTTCCGCCTGCCTGCCGTTCCAGCGGACGCTGAGCCCCCGGTCAAGTTCCGAGACGTCCGTTTCAAAGGGAAGCCGGATCCCCGCTGCCGCCTCCACGCGTTCCCGGACAAAGGCAATCTGTTCTTCCGTAAACATCCGCAGCACCTCACAAAGCTGTTTATGGATTCATTATAGACTGTTTTTCGGCAGGAAGAAAGTTTTCTTTGAAAATCTTGCTTTTTTAACCCCGTTATGCTATGATAGCCATGCTGCGGCGGCATGGCGGAATGGCAGACGCACCGCACTCAAAATGCGGCGGGAAACCGTGTCGGTTCAAGTCCGACTGCCGCTACCACGCATGACAGGTCTTAGGCCTGTCTTTTTTTGTTGTGGTATGAGACGATTTGGCTTCCCGCCGCATGATGTATAATCTGATATGAGGTATCAATTGCTTCGGAATATGATGGATGTCGTTTTGAAAACGACTGATTACACTGGTGGAATTGACGGATTTTTTGATGTGTGGCATTCGGCATCTGTGCGGGCTGTCTGCTGAACCCGGAGAGCTTCTCCCATGATTCTTCGTCCATCCTGAACGCCTTCCGGCCATGAAACGTTTATGCAGAGAATTCCGCTTGCAAGGTTCTGTGCGGATGGGATATAATCATATAAGAGTGAACTTCAGGCATATGATCAGGAGGGAAACCATCATGATTATCCTGCCCTTCCCGCGCCTGAATGGATTCTGCGAAGGCGCTTGATTTCGGCGCCGGATTGCCGGCGCATTGCGGAAAACCCCGGACAGGCCAGGCTCCGGAGTATGACGGGGTTGAACACATTCCGGGCACAGGGCTGCCCGGGAAGCAGGGATATTCCGGCTGGGCTTGGTTTCCTGCCGGGAAAACGGAGATAAAAAGGAAGGATGAATATGACCATTCTGGCTGCGTATATGGTTCCGCATCCCCCGATGATCGTGCCCGAGGTGGGGCGCGGAAGCGAAAGACAGATCGAAGCGACCCGGGCTGCCTATGTCCGGGCAGCGGAAGAGATCGCTGCGCTGAAGCCGGAAACGATCATCATTTCCAGTCCGCATGCCGCAATGTACGCGGACTATTTTCACATTTCCCCGGGCAGGGAAGCGGAAGGCTCCTTTGCGCAGTTTCGCGCTCCTCAGGTACGTTTCCGGGAAACGTACGACGAAGCGCTGGTGCGTCTGATCGAACGGCGCGCGAAAGAAAAAGGGTTCCCAGCGGGAACGATGGGCCAGCGGGAGAAAGCCCTGGACCACGGCACGATGGTGCCGCTGTACTTCATCCGGCAGAAGTACGATGGGTTCAGGCTGGTCCGGCTGGGATTGTCCGGCCTGCCGCTGGAAGCCCATTACAGGCTGGGTATGATCATCCGAAGCGCCGCGGAAGAACTGGGGCGAAGGGCGGTATATGTCGCCAGCGGCGATCTTTCCCACAAACTGCAGCCTTACGGCCCATACGGGTTCGCGGCAGAGGGGCCGGTGTATGATGAGCGCATCATGGACGTCTGCGGCAGGGCGGCCTTCGGGGAGCTGTTTGACTTTGACGAAGCCTTCTGTGAGCGCGCCGCGGAGTGCGGGCACCGGTCTTTCGTCATCATGGCGGGAGCGCTGGACGGGCTGAGCGTGAAGGCGGAACGCCTGTCCCACGAGGATGTGACCGGCGTGGGCTACGGTATCTGCACGTTCCGCCCGGAAGGGGCGGAAGACAGCCGCCGCTTCCTGGACATCCGTCAGAAGAAAGAGGAAGAACGGCTGGCAGGGATCAGGGGACGCAGCGACGCGTGGGTCAGGCTGGCCCGGGAATCTGTGGAAAACTGTGTGCTCCGCCGTCAGGTAATGAAAGTCCCGGACGGGCTGCCGGACGAACTGCTGAACCGGCGGGCCGGAGCCTTTGTATCCATTCACAAGCAGGGCAGGCTGCGGGGCTGCATCGGCACCATTGCGCCGGCCCGGGCAAATCTGGCGGAAGAGATCATCCGCAATGCCGTCAGCGCCGCGGCGCATGATCCGCGCTTTGACCCCATTCGGCCGGACGAGTTAAGGTGGCTGGAGATCCATGTCGATGTGCTGGGCGAGCCGGAGGACATTCAGTCGGAAGACGAACTGGACGTAAAGCGCTACGGGGTGATCGTGACCAGCGGGCATCGCCGGGGACTGCTGCTGCCCGATCTGGACGGGGTGGACACCGTGGCACAGCAGATGGCGATCGCACGGCAGAAGGCGGGCATCGGCCCAAAGGAAAAAGTGTCCCTGCAGCGGTTTGAAGTGGTCCGGCATACCTGACGGAGGAAAACATGGCAGTATGTGACGTCTGCTTCCGGCATTGTGAGATCAGAGAAGGCGGCAGAGGCTTCTGCGGGGCGCGGACCTGCAAAAACGGAGCGGTCCGGCCGGCAAACTACGGCAGGATCACCGGCCTGGCCCTGGACCCGGTGGAAAAAAAGCCGCTGCGGCGGTTCTGCCCGGGCAGCACGATCCTGTCAGCAGGCAGCTACGGCTGCAACCTGCGGTGTCCGTTCTGTCAGAATCATGAGATTTCCTGGTCTGCGGAGGCTTTTGCTTACGGCGAAAGGGCGGAAACGATGACGCCGGAGGAACTGGCCGGCGCGGCGGTCCGCCTGAAGAGCAGGGGCAACATCGGCCTGGCCTTCACCTATAACGAGCCGCTGATCGGCTGGGAATTCGTGCGGGATACGGGGAGGCTGATCCGTGAAGCGGGGCTCAGAAACGTGCTGGTCACCAACGGCACGGCGGAGCCGGCAGTGCTGGAGGAGCTGGCCCCTTATATCGACGCGATGAACATCGACCTGAAGGGGTTTACGGAACGATACTATACGCAGGTGCTGGGCGGCTGCCTGGACATGGTGAAAGCGTTTATCGCCCGTGCGGTTCAGATCTGCCATGTGGAACTGACCACCCTGATCGTGCCGGGCGAGAACGATTCGATGGAAGAGATGCGCGCACTGACTGCCTGGATTTCTTCTCTCAGGGGTGCTGACGGGGCCGTCATCGGCCCGGGGATTCCGCTGCATATCTCCCGCTTTTTTCCCCGCTTCCGGATGACCGACCGTCCGCCGACGGATGTGAAAACCGTTTATCGTCTGGCGGAAACGGCACGGGAGAGGCTCCGGTATGTCTATACGGGAAACTGTTAGGCGGTTTGACCTGTACGATTGACTGCCGGCAAGGACGCTTTTGCATGAAAAGGAGATCACCTTGGCACGGACAAAGGACATGACCGTCGGCAGCCCCGTGAAGCTCATCCTGGTTTTCGCGCTGCCGATCCTGGCCGGCAATATGCTGCAGCAGCTGTACAGCCTGGCAGACTCTCTGATCATCGGGCGGCTTTTGGGCGTCACGGCCCTGACAGCCGTTTCGGCGTCCGGCTGGCTTGACTGGGCCGTTCTGTCCGTGCCGATGGGGCTTGCGCAGGGGTATTCCATCTGTGCGGCGCAGTGCTATGGCGGAAAACGGATGGCGGAACTGAAAAGGACGGCCGCGCAGAGCTATCTGATTTCCGCCGGCGCGGCGATTCTGCTGGAAATCGTCAGCCAGCTGATGCTGCATCCCGTTCTGATCTGGATGAATTCCCCGGATGAAACGATCGGTATGACGGAAAACTACCTGAGGATCATTTACGCGGGCATTCCGGTGGTGATGCTCCTGAACAGCTTCAGCGGCTTCCTGCATGCGCTGGGAAACAGCAGAACGCCCCTGCTGGCGCTGATCTGTTCCACCGCCGTCAATCTTCTGCTGGACTGGTGGTTTGTCGGATCGCTGGGGCTGGGAACGAACGGCGGCGCCTATGCGACCGTCATTGCCCAGACTGTCTCGATGGTGATTTGCCTGCGGGCCGTATGGAGAATTCCCGATCTTCAGCCCGGAAAAAAGGATTACCGGCCGGACCGTCGGATGATTCGGAGGCTTTTGAAGCTGGGATCCCCGATCGCTTTCCAGAATCTGATCATTTCTGCCGGCGGCCTGATTCTGCAGGGCGTTGTCAATTCATTCGGCTTCATCTTTATGGCGGGCTATAATGCAGCGGGCAGGTTCCAGGGACTGATCGAGGTGGCAGGCACCGCCCTGGGAAATGCCGCGGGGACCTATACGGGGCAGAATATAGGCGCCGGAAAGACAGAACGGGTCAGGTTCGGCCTGCGCCGGTCTGCGCAGATCGGTTCTGCCCTGTCCCTGCTGATCGGGCTGATCATGGTCTGTTTCGGCAGACCGCTCCTGTCCCTGCTGATCCGGGAAGAAGCCGGCATCTCGGAACAGGTCATGGCGTTCGGGTTCGACTTCCTGAAGGTCATGGCGGCGGGGCTGCCGATGCTGTACCTGCTGTTCATCTGCCGCTCCACGCTGCAGGGCCTCGGAGACACGGTCGGGCCGATGCTTTCCGGATTTATTGAGCTGGCGCTCCGGGTGGGTGCTGCGCTGCTTCTTCCGGCGCTGATCGGCACCTGGGGGGTTTATCTGGCGGAGATTGCCGCGTGGATCGGCGCCGGCGTGTTTCTCATCATCGGATGCTGCCGCAGGCTGCGGACCGTTCAGCAGCCTGCGCCGGCATCGTCATACCAGAGGCTTTCCGCCGCGGTCTGCGTATCTGCGGAAGAACCCGGCGGAGCAGGGACCTCAGGCAACAGGGTGGGTCAATGAAAGAGTTCCGTTTTGCTGTCAGAAACACGATTCCCATTTTTTTTACCTATCTGTTTATCGGGACCGCCTTTGGGATCCTGATGAGCGACGCAGGCTACAGCGTGCTGCTCACGGCTGCTTCCAGTCTTTTCATTTATGCCGGATCGATGCAGCTGGTCATGGTGCCCATGATGACGTCCGGAACGCCGCTCCTTTCCCTGGCGTTCATGGCTTTTTTCATCAACGCGCGGCATATTTTTTATGGTATCGGCTTTATTGAAAAGTTCCGCAGGATGGGCTGGAAATACCCTTATATGATCCTGACGCTGACCGATGAAACCTATTCCGTCCTCTGTTCAGTCCGGTATGATGAGGGCCTTGACGAAGACAGGGCGGCCTTCCTGATCGCCGTGCTGAATCATCTCTACTGGGTCTTCGGCAGTTTTGCCGGAGCCTGCGCCGGGCGTTTCTTGCCGTTCGACATGCGGGGCATTGAGTTTTCAGCCACGGCATTCTTCCTGGTCGTGGTCGTGAATCAGTGGCGTCAGCACCGCTCCAGGCTGCCGTTTCTGACGGCGGCGGTAAGCACGGTTGGGTTTCTGCTTCTGCTGGGGAAGGAATATTTCCTGATTCCAGCGCTGCTTACCTGTCTGGCGGGGCTGATCTTTCTGAGAGGGCCTGTTGAACGGAAGGAGGGGCTTGGGGATGAATGATACAGTGTATCTCATTGCGGCGGTCGGCGTCATCGCCGCGGTGACCTGGGCGCTGCGCGCTTTTCCGTTCCTTCTGTTCGGCAGAAGACCTTTGCCGAAGATGATACGCTATCTGGGCAAAGCCCTCCCTCCGGCTATTATGACAGTCCTGGTCATTTACTGTCTCCGGGACACGCAGCTCAGCCGGTCCCCGTACGGCACGCCGGAACTTGCTGCCTGCGCGCTGGTCGTGCTCCTTCAGACCGTGCGCAGAAACATGTACCTGTCGATCATCTCCGGAACCGTCTGCTATATGATCCTGATCCGGATCCTCTGACCGGAAAGACGCCAGGAAGTCCGGATGCAAAGTTTTTCGTCACGGCGGATACGATCCGGATGTTTTGCGACGTGACGCAGGTGATTCTGGCCGGGAAGATACAGAAAAACCGGAAGAGATGTCCGGAACCGGCATCAACGCTGATAACCCGGGATTCTGTGTGATCCTGTGCGATCTGCCGTAAGGAGGATGTGTATGGATGCGATTCAAGCCATCATGACCCGGAGAAGCACCCGAAGGATGAGAGCAGACCTCCCGCCGCGGGCTGTGATCGAAAAGGTCATTGAAGCCGGCCAGGCCGCGCCCAGCGGCTCCAACAGCCGGACCACTCATCTGATCGTCATTACCCGGAAGGGTGTCCTGGCTGAGTTGGCGGTGATGGTTCAGGAAGCCTTTGCCGCCATGGAAGCCGGGCCGGAGACCTATATCTCCCTGCGCCACGCGGTCAGCGCGGCGAAAAAAGGCGGCTATGTGTTCCACTACGGCGCCCCTGTGCTGATCGTGACGGCGAACCGGAAGGGCTACGGAAACGCTTTGGCGGACAGCGCCTGCGCTCTGGAAAACATGATGATCGCGGCCAATGCCCTGGACCTGGGCGCCTGCTGGATCAATCAGCTGCACTGGCTGGACGGGGATGAAAGGATCCGGATATACCTGGAAAACCTGGGCCTCCGGCGGGAGGAAACGATTACCGGCGGGCTGATCCTCGGATATGGGGCGGACGGGCAGCCGGTCAGAGAAGGACCTGTGCGGACGGGGAACCCGGTCACCTGGGTCTGCGGCCCGGAACAGGAGAGGGAGAACAGGCAGGATGCCGGAGGAGACATCAAAATGAAAAACGCGAAAGAATACTGCACCTGCACGGATACCAAATGTCCCTGCCACCCGGTCAACCATGATCAGGGGTGCAATCTCTGCATTCAGAAAAATCTGCGGCAGAAGGAGATTCCCAGCTGCTTTTTCCATGACATTGACTGTGAAAAGCCTACGTCTGAATGGCACTATGGGGATTTTTCGGCCCTGGTGGAAAAAGCGAGGGCGGAAGGAAAGCTCTGAGAAACAGGACTTCCGGAAGGTATGCTTCCGGGAACGGGAGTTCCTGCCGCCGCCGCAGGGAATGCGTCCGGCAGAATATCTGGCGGCTGATATGAATCTGCAGGAAAATCATTCAGTCCCCAAAGACTGAACAGCTGAATACCAAAGGACAGGAGGAACAGCGATGGAGAACAGGACGAAACGGAATACTGTTCTTTTCATCGCCGTTCTCCTGCTGGCGGGGGCGGCCAACGTGCTGTCCCGCGGCGGCATGCCGGCTTTCGAAGCCCTGATGGCAAGCATCAACTACCTGGCCTATACCGGCCTGCTGCTGTACTGGATCCAGTCCGTCCGGGCGAGGCTCCTGCCGTCCCGGGCGAGGAACAGGCTCATCGGGGCCGTGCTGCTGATGGTGCTGTATCAGCTGCTCAGGGTGTTCAAATACCGCTTTGCGGTGGAAGCGTCCTCGGAGCGGTACACGGTCTATCTGTACTTTGCGCCGATGACGCTGATCCCCACGTTGTTCCTGATGACCTGTCTGTGCATCCGCAGGGGAAACCGGGAAGGACCGGTGGACGAGGCCCTGCTGCTGATCCCGCCGGGTCTGCTCTCCCTGCTGGCCATGACCAACGATCTCCACGGGCTGGTGTATGCGCCGAAGGGTGTGCTCAGCGAATTCCGGGTGGATGCCGGCACGTATACGGCTGGGCCCGTTTTCTACGCCCTCTACGCGTGGATGATCCTGAGCTTTGCGGCGGGGCTGATCCTCCTGTTCAGGGAGAACCGCCTGAAACACAGGAACGCCCTGCCTTGGCTGCTTTCAGTCGTGGGGCTGTGGCTTGTCCTGCTCACGCTGCATGTCCGGGTGTTTGACGGGACGCAGCTCCCCCGCATGTACAACAACCCCGAGATCCATATGTTCGGGATGCTGGGCGTGTTCGAGGTCTGCATCCGTGGCCGGATGATCCCCCATAACGAGGATTATCCGGGCTTCTTCCGGACGCTGCGGATCCCCGCGCTGGTGACGGACAGGGCGCTTCAGCCGGTTTACAGGTCCGGCAGTGGGCTCCGGGCGGAAGCGGATCAGCTCCGGGCTTCTCTTTTGTCCCCGGTGTATCTGACACCGGATCTCCGGCTTTCCGGGCGGAAAATCCGCGGCGGCTATGCGTTCTGGGCGGAGGACGAAAGCGAGGTGCGCCGCGTGCAGGAGCGGCTGGAGGAGGCCAATGGGCTCATTGAGTCGGAAAACAGCCTGATTCAGGCGGAGACGGAGCAGCGGGAAAAGGACGCCTGGCTCCGGTCCCGCCACCGCATCTACCACGAGATCGCTCAGATCATGTACCCCTGCCAGCAGCGCATCAGCGGGCTGCTGAAGCAGATGATGCCGGACACACCGGCCTTCCGGGACCAGCTGGCCTTTGTCTCCGTACTGAACGCCTATATCAAGCGGAAAACCAACCTGATGCTGCTATCGGCGGAAAAGGACAGCCTGACCGCCCGGGATCTGTTTCTGGCGCTCAAAGAATCCGCGAACTACCTTTCGCTGGCCGGGCTCAGAACCGATGCACTTCAGCCGGAGGAACAGTCCCTGCCCGCCGGCCATGTCATTGCGCTGTATGATGCTTTTGAGGCGGTGGCCGAGCAGCTGATCGGCCGGGCCTCGTCCCTGATGGTGTCCTGGAAAGACGGTGCCATCATTCTGGCAACGGAAACGGATCAGGCGCCGGAAACAGCCGGCCTTCCGCTGCCTGTGCGGATGAAGGAGGAAGACGGCATCCTCTATATGGAGATATCCGCTCAGAAGGACGGTGGGACGGCGTGACAGTTTACGAGGCTATTTTCAGCTGCTGGCGGCAGCCCCTGCTGGCAGCGCTGTTCCTGCTTTTGACGGGGCATATGGCCCTGAATTTTGCCGCCCTCCGGGACGGACGGAGCCGCCGGGCCAAAGCTTTTCTGCTGGTCCACTTCGCAGTCAGTACGGCGGTCTTCTGGTTCTGCATGTCAGCAATCTGCTGGGATCTCAAAATCCCGGGCGATGTGAGTGCGCAGCCGGGATGGCTTTCAGCCATCGGCGGCCTCCCGGTGTCAGCATTTGCGCTCTATGAGCTTGTGACGGCAGGCATCCTGGCCTGTGCCGCGCGGGATACCGTCCGCTACCGGGCCGGTCATGTCACGCCGGACAGCGTCAAGCAGACGATGGACCTGCTTCCGGTTGGGGTCGCCTGCGGTTTGGCGGACGGCACGGTGCTTTTCCGCAATCTGGTGATGGACCGCCTTTCCATGGCACGGACCGGCAGAATACTCACCGATCTCAACGCCTTCCGGGCGGTATTGGGCGAGGGACAGGTGACCGCGGGGGAGGACGTGTGGCAGATCAGCGCCGGTGAAATGCCGGGCAGTTCCGTCATGCAGCTCACCGCCACGCGGATCACGGAACAGGCAAGGCTGCTGGCTGATCTGAAAGCAAAAAACAAGAAGCTCCGTGATATTCACCTGCGCCTGAACATCTACAACAGCCAGGCGGAACGGATCATCATTGCCCAGGAACTGCTCGCTGCCCGGATGGCGGTGCACGACGAGCTGGGCAGCGTGCTGCTGGAAAGCCGGCATTATATGAACGATCCGGCGTCCATCGACGAACACCTGCTGCTGCAGGCGCTCAAAAATACCAACACCTATCTGCTGCGCGAATATGAAGGGGACGATACGGCTGCCGATCCATTAAGGGAGGCCTTCGGGACCGCGGAAGCCATCGGGGTCAAAGTCACTTTGACAGGCGTCCCGCCTGTGGAGGATGGCCCGCGCACAGTACTGGCCGCCGCCGTCCGGGAATGCGCCGCCAATACGGTGAAACACGCGGAAGGCGACAGGCTTCAGGCGGACGTGCGCCGCACGGATAATGGATATACCTTCATTCTGACCGGCAGCGGCAGGCCGCCGGAAGGACCGGTCCGGGAGACCGGCGGTCTTTCGTCCCTGAGGGCGCTGACCGAGCGCCAGGGCGGCAGCATGCGGATCGACTGTGTTCCGGAGGTCAGGATAACGGTCACGGTCCCGCTGCCGGCGCCTTCCTGATCCGGGCTGTGTATTCATCAGAAAAAAGCTGTCAGCGCAGCTTCACATGTTTTTCCGCGCGGTTCCTGTACCGGATGGCAGGGACCGCGTTTTGTGTTTTGGAGAAAAAGACCGAAAGGTTTCAAAATGGGCCGGACGGCCCATGACAGGGCCGGGTGAAATCAGGTATAATGAACATGGCATCATATTTTTTGATAGGTCAGGCAGCGCCCGGGAGGTGAAGCGCTTGAGTGAAAAAGTCAGGGTGGTTGTCGCGGACGACCAGTATGTGGCCAGGAGCTTTTTTGAGATCGAGGTGCAGATGAGCAGGCGGTACGACCTGGTGGCCTCCCTGTCCAGCGCGGAGCAGGCAGTCGCCTACTGCGCGGAGCATCCGGCGGACCTGGTGATCCTGGATGTGATGATGAAGTACGGGCTGGACGGCCTCACCTGCGCTAAGACCATCCGGCTGAACAACCCGGGGGTAAAGATCATCCTGACCACCTCCACGGCGGAAGCCCGGTGGATCGGCGAAGCCCGGGAGGCGGGGATCGACAGCTTCTGGTTCAAGGAGTATTCGGATATCCCTTTGACGGAGGTCATGGACCGCACCATGGACGGCGAGCGCGTCTACCCGGACAGCCCGCCCAACCCGGACTTCGGGAATGCGGAAAAGACCGACTTTTCCGAGCGGGAACTGGAGGTCGTGCGGGAACTGACCCGGAACCTGACCAACGAGGAGATCGCGGAGAAACTAAACATTTCTCCGCATACCGTGAAGCGGCACATTGAGAACATGCTGGTCAAAACAGGCTATAAAAACCGGATCGACCTGGCGGTAAACGCCAAAGCCCTGGGGCTGGTGGTCCATGAGGACGACCGCACCGAGAACAGAACACCAAAAGGAGGAAATAGAACATGAAACGGAAGCTGTGGATCATGCTGGCAGTGGTGCTGATAGCAGCACTGTGGTGCGGGAGTGCAATGGCTGTAGAAAGACAGGTTCACGGAACTGTCAATCTCAGCACTATTCCGTTAGGCGGATCAATCATTCTTATAGATGACACGACACTTGTGATCGATGAAGACAAAATAATAGAATCAATCACAGGTAATTATGCGTTGACCATTCAGGGCAGCGGCAACCTGACAATTCATGCTGATAATACGCCAATTAACGTAAAATCACTCAATTCTACTTTTTCAGGTACACTGACAGTCAGACCAAACTGTGATGAAACCTTTTCAACACATCCTGATTTGCAAACCGGTCAATTCATATTTCAAGACTATGCGATCTATGCGGCTGAAAACATTACGATATCCAATACTGCGGTCATTCAAGGAAATCACTGTTTCTGCATTTATTCTAACAATGGAGATATCAGATTGCCGGGTTATATCCGTGTGGAAGACAGTGAAACCAATTATTTTATGCAGAGCAAAAAAGACATTAAAGCTCATAGCGGGAATATTTACTTGTATGGGAGTATAGTCGCCGGTCTGATAGAAGCCGAACAAGGAAATATCTATTCAGAAGGTACGGTGGACAGTTCAAATATCAGAGCCGATAACGGGAATATCTATATAACGGAAGGACTTGTCCGTGTTGTGTCAGAAAAAACACAGACAGAAGGCCTCTTATATGCGAAGAATGATATTACGCAAAGCGGCGGTACGCTTGTTGTGAATGGGCAAACCGGAATCATTGCAGGACGTCATATCAGTCTGGCAGGAAACAGCGAAATCAGAACAGATATAACTGATCACGCCCCCGGTGTTGCTGTTCGTTCCGAAAACGGCAACATCACCCTCTCCGGCACGAAGAAGGTTTACGGTAACAACGCCATCGAAGCCCCAAAGGGCTCAGTCACCCTCCATGGCAATCTTGAAGTCGGCGTGGTCAACACCAGCGGCGAATACGCCATTTTCGCAAAAAACGCCATCCAGAGCGATTGTACCTCCATCATCAAGAACGGCCCCTTCTACGGACTGAACGGATATTACTATGTGACGCAATTCCTGCCCGGTTCAGGAACCGGTACCATGCCGCCGAAGATGTGCTGGCAGGGCGCAGAGATCACGCTGCCCGGGTGTCTGTTTGATGCCCCGGAAAACTGCCGGTTCAAATGCTGGAGCAACGCGGCGCACCCGAGCCTGAACGCCGGCGACACCGTGGTTATCAACGGCGACACGAATTTCTACGCCAAGTGGGAGAGGATCCCGCGCACCGTGACCTTCTCGCCGGGCAGCGGCTCGGGCACGATGGCAAGCCTCACCGTGGGCCAGGGCGAACAGCTGACCCTGCCCGCCTGTACCTTTACCCCGCCGTCCCTGCCCGGCACGAACTATTCCTTCGACCGCTGGAAGATCGGCACCAGCCTGTACAACCCGGGCAGCAAAGTCACCATTACGGGGAACACCACCGTCACCGCCACATGGAAGAGCGACACAGTGCTTGTCGAGTTTCTGCCCAACGGCGGCACGGGCACGATGGCTTCCCCGTTCCTCAGCAAGGGTGATACCTATACCCTTCCTGAAAACGGATTCACACCGCCCGCGGGCAAAGCGTTCCTGTATTGGAATGTCAGCTCGTACGGGAAATATCTTGGGTCCGGCGCGGTGATTACGGTGATGAACGACATCACGGTCAAGCCCATGTGGCGGAATGCAGTCATTTCTTTTGATCCGAACGGTGGCACCGGAACCATGGCACCTGTTACGATGTCTGACAGCATGAATGGTATCTATACCTTCCCCGCCTGTTCCTTCACTCCGCCCGCCAACAAGACTTTTAACGGCTGGCAGATAGGCAACATCATCCGCATGCCGGGCGATACCTGGACGATCTACGGCGATAAAGTCGTGAAGGCGCTCTGGGCTGACAAGATGTACACGGTCAGTTTTATTCACGGCAATGACAGCAGCGGAACGATGAGCACTGTGCAAGTGAAGAGCGGGAGCGTCTATACCTTCCCGGCATGTACCTTCACTCCGCCCAGCGGCAAGGTGTTCCGGGGCTGGCTGCTTTCCGGCCATGTATATCATACGGGTGAAACCATCACCGTGACGGGAAACATGCAGCTCTATGCCGAATGGCAGGAGAACCCGGACAATGTATATACTCTGACTTTTGACGGAAACGGACTGACTGGCTCCATGCCGCCGATCAGCGCAAAATCCGGCGAAACCGTCACCCTGCCGGAGTGCACTTTTGAAGTGCCGGCGACGAAGCGATTCCTGAACTGGAATCTTGGTATCGGCAGCTATATGTCTCCCGGCGCTCAGATCCAGATCAACCAGAATATGACCGCGAAAGCCCATTGGGAAAACCGGGCGCAGTATCAGGTGACCTTCGCGAGCGTCGGAGGCTACCAGGGCGAGCTGCCCGCGGCTCAGACGGTCTATTACGGCTATCCCGCAGCGGAACCTGAACCGCTGCAGAGGGAAGGCTATACTTTCCTGGGGTGGTTCACCAGAATGACTGCCGATGAAGCCGATCGCTGGGACTTCTCCGCCCCGGTCACCGATTACATGACCCTGTACTGCGGCTGGCAGGCCCTGCCGCCTGTGGCGCACCCGATCAGCATTACTACGAACGGGCACGGAACGGCCATTGCATACGACGCATATGAAGGCGGGAATGAGATCAGTGAAGCCACTAAGAACACCTGGGTTTACGTGACAGTGACGCCTGATCCCGGCTATGAGCAGCAGTATGGCGGCCTCCACTGGACGACGGCCAGCGGCCAAAGCGGGTATGCTTCCTTGAATCGCTTCACCATGCCGGATGAGGCTATAGCCGTCACCGTCACCTTCCGGCCCGTGCGGATAGGGTTCATCCTGCCCGCTTCCCTGACGAGCATCGAAGCCGAAGCCTTCAGCGGCATCAGTGCCGAAGCGGTGGTCATCCCCTCCAGCGTGACCAGCATCACCGGCAACCCCTTCGCCGGCAGTAGTGTCACCACCATTTACGGTTACCCGGGCAGCGCCGCGGAGACCTTTACCGTCCATTATCCGCAATATGCTTTCATCCCCATCGATGATGAGTGGATGGACGGGCAGTGAATCCGCACAAACTGAACGAAGCGGGCCGCTCTCTGTATTGGAGGGCGGCCCGATTCATCGGGAAAGACAGGCGGCAGACGCCGGATGATGAAAACTGGCGCTATGCAAAAACCTCCTGCAATGGTAAAATGGGGGGAAGAAGGGGCCGCCGGATCAAAGCCCGGGGGAGAAAGGCTTCAGACCCGGCACCCGGATATAATATCAGGCAGGGGGGAAGACGGATGAAATCCATCCTGATCCGGGATACCACCAGGGAAGAGCGCATGCGGATCGTTCAGCAGGCGCTGTGGGGATCGTGCGGCATCGACTGCGAATTCTGTTCCGGGTGCGATAACCGGGGCGGCGGGCGCACCGAAAGCATCTACCAGCCCTATATCGACGGGCTGAAGGAAATCCGGGAGATCAACGAAGAATACAGGGCGCCTTTTGTGCGGGGATAAAAATGACCAAACAGGAAACGTTTGCATTGTTGACAAAAGCCGGCATACAGTATGAGATTACGGAGCATCAGGCCGTTTTCAACATGAAAGAACTGGAAGCGGTGGAACAGCCGTATCCGGACCGGGACGCCAAAAACCTCTTTGTCCGGGACGACAAAAAGAAAAACTATTTTCTGATCACGATCAGGGGCGATCGGCGGGTGGACCTGAAGGAATTCAGGCAGGCGCATCAGCTGCGGCATCTGTCCTTTGCTTCCGCGGAAGAGCTGATGGACATCCTGAAACTGATTCCCGGCGCCGTCACGCCGCTCGGCCTTCTGAACGATGAGGAACGGAAAGTGACCCTGTATCTGGACGCCGCCCTGGCCGGCGGTCTGGTGGGCGTGCATCCCAATGACAACACGGCGACAGTATGGCTGAAAGCGGAAGACCTGGTGAAGCTGATCAGGGACCACGGGAATACGGTGCAAGTCGTGGAGATCTGAAGACGGCAGGGAGCCGGTGAACATATGATTCAGCGGGGACCCGGCGGGAAGGTCTGACCGCCCGGGCCGGACAGAAAGAACGGAACATCGCAGCGGGGTGAACGCATTGGAATATCTTGATATCGTCGATGAATCGGGCCGGCCGACCGGGAAAACCGTTTCCCGGCGGGAAGCGCATGAGAGCGGCATCCTTCACCGGACGGCCCATGTCTGGGTGGTCCGGGAGAGAAACGGCCGGACTGAAATCCTGCTCCAAAAGCGCAGCGAAGAGAAAGAGTCTTTTCCGGGCATGTTCGATACATCATCCGCCGGCCACATCCCGGCTGGAGAAGAACCGCTTCCGTCAGCCCTGCGGGAGCTGTCCGAGGAACTGGGGATCACCGCGTCGCCTGACCAGCTGGCGGAAGCCGGGACATTCCGCATCCGCTATGAGAAGGTATTTCACGGCCGCCTGTTCCGGGACAACGAGATCACCCGGGTGTATGTGTACAGACAGCCGGTTGATGCCGGCTCCCTCAGGCTGCAGGAAAGCGAAGTCTCCGAAGTCCGGTGGTTTGACCTGGAAAGTGTCTGGGAGGAAATCCAACGCGGGGACCGGCGCCGCTTCTGCGTGCCGGCGGCGGGGCTGAAAATCCTGCGCGATTACCTGGGGCAGACTGCGGAAGATCACGGGACAGGTGAAGAAGAGCATGACGGGGCGGCGGGCAGTCTTTGATGAAAACCGTCAGGTCTGTCAGCGGTCCGGAAACAGCATAGCGCGGATGGGCCGGGGCCCTTTAACGGAATGGGTTCCCCGGGCCATCCGCGCTGTACACTTCCGCCGGTCAACTTTCGGGGCGGTGAAACCGTCTTACTTTTTCATCAGGCCGGCCCCGGCGTGCCAGGCTTTGCCAGCCTGCTCGCCGGTTACATAATACCCGTGCCGGAACTGATCAAAAATCAAGGCGTTCAGCTTCAGGGGGTCGACCCTGTCCTTTTCATCCAGGACAGCTTCTTCAGCGGCGACGTTGACGATTTTGCCGATGACAGCGTACATATTCTCCGTGCTGACGACCTCGGCCAGCTCGCATTCCATGATGACGGGGAATTCTTCCACAATGGGCGCGTTGACATGTCCGCTCTTCACGGCGTGACAGCCTGTTCGTTCGAATTTGTCTTCCATCTTGTTGCCGGATGCGATGCCGAAAAAGTCAGCGATATCCATGTGCGCCTGATCTGCCAGAGACACGGTAAAGGCTTTTGTTTTCAGAATGTTCTGGGTCGTCTTGTGATCTTCATCGATGAACAGCGCGATTTTATCCATTGCGCAGATCATGCCCCAGGCTGCGTTCATGACATTGACTTTTCCTGTTTCGTCGTATGCGGCTACCATCAGAACAGGCATCGGGTAGACAGCCTGCAGAACACCGAGATCCTTTTTCATGTGAGTCCCTCCTGCATATTTCTGGTTGCCCTTTGGGCTGACTAATGATATCATGGAACGGTAATCAGAACAAGTACCTACATGAATGCAAGGTACTTACCAGGAGGAAAGCGGACATGAAACCGATCGAACAGGCGGATTTTCAGGAAACCGGATACAGCTATACGCTTTCCCTGATATCAGGCAAGTACAAACCCATCATTCTTTACTGTCTGATGGAATACGAACCGGTTCGATTCAATGAAATGCAGCGGTATCTTGGCAGGGTGGCGGATAAGACCCTGAGCCAGCATCTGAAGGAACTGGAGCGGGATGGTCCGGTCCGCAGGAAGATGTACCCGGAGATACCTCCGAAGGTTGAATATTCGCTGACCGCGCGCGGACATTCATTGATGAAGGTACTGGATCAGCTCTGTACCTGGGGCAATGAAAACCGCGAGAAATCATAAATCATCAGTCCTGATCAAACAGGAAGCCGCTGTCAGTCGGCCAGACAGACGCCTGCCTCCTGAAGGCAGCGCCGGATTTCCGCTGCATCCAGCCGGCGCGGGAGAATACGTTTCCGGGCGCTCAGCGCTGCCGCGGTGCCGGCGGCCTGACCGGTGGCGAAGCAGATATACATGACCCTGTAGCTGGCATGGGCGCGGTGCGTGCCGGAGATGCAGCGCCCGCAGGTCAGCAGTCCGTCCACTCCTCTGGGCAGCAGGGCGCCGTAGGGAATATCATAGGGGACAGCGGGCTGAGAGCGGCCTTCCGCCTGGCCGCCGCCGGCAGGGTTGTGAATATCGATCAGGAACCAGGCCTTATGCACGACCGCGTCCGGATAACGGCCGCCGGTCTCCACATCCATGTCGGTGACGGTCTGATCGCCGGCGATCCGCCGTGTCTCCCGGACGCCAAGGGTGCTGCCGGTGGATTTTACCCGGCAGTTTTCATAGCCCGGGATATAGGTCTGAAGGAAGCTGACGATCCTGCCAACCTGGGCCCGGAGCGCCAGTTCCGCCTTCAGGATTCCCTCGCTGTCCAGGGTGTTGTACCCGTTGGCCTGCGTGGCGTTTACGCTGCGTTCCCCCGGACAGGCGGTTCTGTGCAGCCGGACGATGGAGACGTTCGCGGGAAGGACGCCTTCTTTTTCTTTTTGGATGCAGAAATCGGCGTATTTCGTTCCGTCCGGCAGCCGGACCGGATCGGTGCCGCCCCAGCAGGTGATCGCTCTGCTTTCGTCGATGTGATCGAGCGTAAACTCCATCGTGCAGGGCTGGCAGCGGCCGTCGGCTTCCCTGCCGATCCATGCCTGAGCGCCGGCGCGGACAGAGACAAAGCCGTCCCCTGTCGCGTCGATGACCGTATGGGCGTACAGGTTCTCAATCCCCTCCTGGGTACCGACGGACAGGCCGGTGACCCGGCTGCCTTCCCGGATCACATCCACTACCGGTGTCTGAAGAAAAACATGCACTCCGGCGCCGGCGGCGAACTGCAGCAGCACGGTCTTTGCCTCTTCCGGATCGACGCTGCGTTCGATGCCGTTCCGGGAAACCGCTTCCTGCCGGCAAAGAAGGGCCATCAGTTCATCGGCCATCGTGCCCGGGGCAGCGGACCCGAGCACCGGATTGACATGGCCGGAAGTCAGCATACCGCCCAGAATGCCGTAGCGCTCGACCAGGGCCACCGACGCCCCCAGGCGCGCGGCAGCGACAGCCGCCGCAATGCCGGACGGGCCGCCGCCGGCGACGATCACATCATATCGTTTCGGAAACATAAGGACCTCCCTGAAGCGAAGCATGGCATTCCCTCAGTTCTCCCATCACCGTGCTCTGATGCGCAAAATAGCCGGATAAGCTGAGATAGGCCTGATACAGCCGGTCATACAGCCGTTTTTTCGATGGGTCCGGCATATAGACCGCTGCTCTTGCAGGCTTCATTCCGGATACGGCCTCAGCCCAGCGCGAATACCCGTCCGACGCAGCGACAGCGGCCGCGACGGCTGACCCCATCGCGGCAGTCTGCCGGCAGCGGATCAGCTCAATTGGTTTCTGGAGCACATCGGCATAGATCTGCATCAGCAGGGCGTTCTTATGCGGGATGCCGCCGGCGGCGGTGATGCCGGACACGGGAATATGCTGCTTTTCAATGGTTTCAATGATATGCCGTGCGCCGAAAGCGGCCGCTTCCATCATGGCAAGGTAAATCTGCTCCGGCCTGGTTTCCAGGGTAAGCCCGAGGATCACGCCGGACAGATCCGGACGGTTCAGCGGCGACTTGTTCCCGTTCATCCAGTCAAGCGCCAGCAGACGCGGGGCGTCCGCCGGCAGCCGGCGGACACATTCACAGAGCCAGCCGTGGATGTCCGTGCCGTGTTTCCTTGCCTCCTCAAAATATGCCGGCGGGACGGCGCTGTTCACAAACCAGGCGAATGCATCCCCGGTGGATGCCTGGCCTGCCGCGATGCCGGTGTAACCGGGCACCATGCTGTCGGGAACGGCGGCGCAGACGCCTTCGACAGGCCCGGGTCTGTCCGACAGCATGAAGAAGCTGGAAGAGGTGCCGCAGGTGAGCGCCAGCCGGCCCGGTTCCGAGATGCCAGCCCCGACCAGGCCGGCATATCCGTCCATCTGGGCAAAAGTTACGACGGCCGATTCAGGAAGGCCGAGCTCTTCCGCTGCAGGCCCGGACAGTCTGCCTGCGTTCTGGCCGGGATATCCCAGGGTGACTTCTTCCTCAGACCACGGCATCAGTTTGTCCGGAATGCCACCCAGCCGGCTGTCCATGGTCCGGAAGAATGCTGCTTCGGGAAATCCGTTCCCCTGCCGGAACAGGTTTTTGCAGGTCAGCATCGTTTTGCTGAGCGCCGGCCGGCCGGTCAGCAGGCTGGTCAGCCAATCGCCCGCTTCCATCAATGCAAACGCGGCCTGATACATTTCCGGAGCGATCCGGCAGAGGTGCAGTACCTTGGCAATCAGGGCTTCCGCCCCGATGCTCCCGCCGAACCGGCCGAGCCAGGCGGGATCGGCTTTCCGGAGGGCTTCGGTGAGCAGGTTTGCTTCCTGCACCGCCCGGTGGTCCTTCCACATGACCGCAAAGGCATCCGGATTATGCATGAAATCCGGCGAGGCGCACAGCGGCGTCAGATCTTTGCGCACGGGGATCACGGTGCTGGCGGTGGCGTCCAGGCCGATGGCGGCCACCCGGACGGTCTGTGACAGGGGCGACCTGAGAAGACCCCGGATGACTCTGAACAGCGCCTCTTTATAATCGCGCGGATCCTGCAGCACATACCCGGCCGGTACAGGCCCGCCGTCCGGCAGGGCTTCCAGAATGCCATGACGGTAGGGACAGACTTCTTCCGCCAGGACCCTGCCGTCGGAAGCTCCCGCCAGGATGCCTCGGCAGCTCAGGGAGCCGAAATCCAGGCCGATCACGACATTTTCCATGGGTCACTCCTTCAGCAGGTCATACCAGGCGGTGCCGAGGCTGTAAAACCCGCCCTCGGGTTTGGCGTTGGTGTTGCAGATCAGCTCCCTGCCCCGGAAACTGCAGCTTTCGATTTCTTCGGCCCCCATGATGGTATCCTGAAGGTCCGCCCCGGCGATCAGGCATTTCCTGCTCAGGTCATACACGCGGATCCCGTCTGGCCGTTCCGCGTCCCCGGCGCCGAAGGTATAAAACAGTTTGTTTCCGGCAATCATCCCGCCCTGGGTAAACGGAATGTCGAACGGCACGGTAAACTGATCCTGTATATCCTTTGGGCCGAACCGGATCATGCCGCCCTGCAGCGGATCGGGAAGCGGAAAGCGGGTAATGATGTACTGATTGACGGGATAGTATGCTTTGAAAGCAGGCGTCGTGCGGTATTTTGCAGAGAACATATAGATTGCTTTCTGCCGGCAGTCCGCAAACCAGGCGGGACAGCCCCAGCAGGGCTGAATGAAGGGCAGGCCGTCCATCGGTCCGTCCCGATAGGAGATGATCTGAATGCATTCGCTGCCGCCGCCGATGACCTTCCCCGCCGCATCGGTCTGCAGGCGGATATCCTCCACGGCGCAGCGGTAATAATACCCGTCGTCATCCGCGCCGGTCCCGAAGCCGACGGTCACGTACAGCAGGGGAAGAGGGCTGCCGTTCCGGTGGATATCGCTGAACATGCACTGGTTGGCATGATTGGTATATGCTTCGCCCGGTTCGCCGTCGTTGGCTGAGCCCAGCGGGAAAAAGGCCAGCGGACGCGTGTCCCCGGTTTTCAGGTCAAACACCGCGCACCGGCCGGTATGGAACAGCTGGAAGGCAAGATCGTTCCAGATGGCCATGCCCTGCGCGGAGCGCACAGGCTTCTGAAAGCGCATGTGCAGACGAAGATCCTGAAGGCTCATCTGTTTCATCTGCTCTGCTCCCTGCGGATTTCCAGTACTTTGTCACGGACGGCCGCGGCCAGCCGGAGGTGGCTTTCCGCGTCCAGGTGCACGCCGTCGCGGGGGTCCGGGCGGGTGTATTCCTGGGCGTTCAGGAACCGGCAGCCTGTCTTTTCCGCTGCCTCTCTGTATGCTTCCGGAAACCGGCGGCTCAGCCTTTCTCCGTATTCACCAAAAAACTGGGCATAGACTTCCGTCCGCGCGTCCGGGGCCGAAGGCGTGATGAACGGTGGGGCGATCAGAAGGATTTCCGGCACCCGTTTTTCTTCCGGGCCGTATTCCGGATGGGTCTGAATCAGATGAATCATCTCCATGATTCCCGCGCACAGCTGATCCTCCGGCAGGGGCTTTGGCAGGTGCAGGTCGTTCGTGCCCAGCATGAGGATGATCAGGTCCAGCGGGCAGTGTGTTTTGAGGCAGCCTTCCAGCATATGCATGCCGTTTTTGAAGGGCATGGCCGGATTGGCGGTATACATGGTCGTGCGTCCGCCCAGGCCTTCCTCCTGTACGGCGTATCCGCTTCCCAGCAGACGCTGCAGAACCGCCGGCCAGCGGATATCGCGCCCGTACCGGAGATGGGGGTCGTCTTTGTGCTTTTTGGCCACGGTGCCCCAGGTGTTGGAGTCGCCGTAGCACATGATTTCATATGTATCCATCAGTCATTGTCTCCCGGCAGTACGTCACAGGAATATACGTTGGTTTCGCGGCTGTTCCAGGCTTGAACATCCCGGATCTCCAGGGCCGACGCGGCATCCGGAACCGGGATGAGCAGAATATGCCGGCGGTTGTGATCGACAGGGCAGACCGGCTTCCCGTCCGGCGTTTCAAAGACGATCCGGCTGCTTTTGAGCAGATGGGCCGGCATGCTGAGGGGCTTCATATCTCTGACAATATGAGCGCGCAGGGCAAACTTGCGGTATGCCGGCTCATCCGTAATGGACTCCCGCGAAAAATCAGGATCCAGCGCCAGGCGCAGCAGCCGGTTCGTTCCGGGACGCAGTTCCATCCGCCAGACCGTGTCCGGATGCATCGGTACGGTATTTGATTCCGCGCCGGACGGCCGCTCCAGTCCGTTCGTGAGCACGGCCAGGTCCTGCGGGTCAAGCATAAGCCCGCATTCCTTCGGGATGCGCCGGCGGCCGGGCAGCATGCATCCGTCATCCATCAGCCATTGCTGTATCTGCCGGATGTGCAGGCGGTCGATGTCATCGGGGCAGCACGCATAGCGGATGCAGGCCGCCGCGGCAGTGCCCGCGGCCTGGCCCATCAGCGAACAGGTGGCCATGACCCGCGTGGAGCTCAGGGCCAGATGCGTGGCGCTGATATTCCGCCCCGCGAACAGAAGATTGCGGATACTGCACGAATAGAGGCTGCGGAGGGGAATGCCGTAGGGCACATGGACCGGGATGTGCCTGGAGGAATAACCATGGAAATAAAACCCCTTCGGGTTGTGGTTGTCCATCGTCCAGCCGCCGAAGGCGACGACATCCGGGAAATCCGTTCCTTCGCTCAGATCCTGTTCCCTGAGCACGTAAGCCCCCCGGTACCTGCGGGTTTCACGCTTGCCGGGCAGGAAGCCGAGCCATTCCAGTTCCCAGTTCCTGTATTTTCCGCCGCTGTGGTTTTTGAGGTGGTCCCACACGCCGTAGGCGATCCGCAGCAGCTCGTCGCGAAGGCCGCCCGGGTCGCGCAGGGTATCATACCCGTCGCTGAGCTCGATCCACCAGAAGTTGGAGCCGGAGGCCGTCATCTCATGGGTGTGAAGATGCAGGGACTCGTCGTCCGGATAGGCATAGGCGAAATCAGGCGGGATGAAAGGCTGTTCCTGCTCAGTCTCGCGGGCCTGAATCAGAATGGAAGAACCCATCACGCCCATGTCATGGGCTTCTTCCGCATCAGGCTCCCCGAATTTCGAACGGTCTTCCCTGCCCTGAAGGGTCTGCGCGCCGGTCAGGTCGGCCAGAATGCTGTCGCCGGAGCAGTCGATAAACTGCCTGGCGGCAACTTCAAAAAATGTATAGGTATTCAGCTGCCAGCCCCGGACGGCCTGAATGACGCCGTCAGCGCATTCACAGCCCAGGCAGGAACAGTTGAGCAGAAGCCGGATATTCGGTTCGGAGATGACGGTTTCATACAGCACGCTGTCCCACACGGAATAGTTCAGGGTGGGGTTGCGGTAAATATTCAGCAATTCAATTTCGGACAGGATGCCGGTTTCCCTGTTTTCTGCGCCGGGCGCGCCGCGGATCCACATGCGGATTTCGCTGGAGGCGTTCCCGCCGAGCACCGGTCTGTCCTGCATCAGCACCACCTGCGCGCCGTGCCGCGCAGCAGCGACCGCGGCGCAGATGCCGGCCATCCCGCCGCCGATGACGCAGACATCCGTTTCGAGGCTGACAGTCTGAGCGGAATATTTCATGAACGGCTCACCCCTTCACGCCGGAAGTCGCGATCCCTTCCACAAAAGACTTCTGGCACGCGATGAACAGGATCAGGATCGGCACGATGGCGCTGGTCGCGGTGGCCATGACCAGTTCGTATCGCTGCAGGTCGTCCAGCATATACCAGCGGATGGTCTGGGAGACCGTATACAGTTTGGTATTGACAAGGAAAATCAGCGGGGAAAGATACTCGTTCCAGCAGGAGACGATGGACAGCACCATCAGGCTGACCAGGGCCGCCCTGGTCAGCGGCATCATGATGCGCAGGAAGATGACCGGGTGCGATGCCCCGTCGATCCTGGCCGCCTCCATCAGGTCGTCCGGCAGTCCCATATAGAACTGGCGGAGCATGAAAATGGCTGTCGCGTTGAACCAGTGCGGCAAAATGATCGCCCAGAGGTTATTGTAAAGCCCGATCGTATTGAACAGGGTAAAACGCGGCAGGATGGTCACTTCCACCGGCACCATCATGGTGGACAGGAACAGGAAGAACACAAAATTCTTGCCCCTGAAGCGGATCTTGGCAAAGGCATAGGCCGCCAGGGAGGCAAACATCAGCTGCACCGCGGTGCTGACGGCGGTAATAAAGATCGTATTGCCGTAAGCCTGGAGCATATTGATTTCGCTTTCCCGCCAGACATAACGGTAATTGACCCACTGCGGGATCTGCGGCAGCAGGCGGAAACTGGTGGAGAATACTTCCGTGGTGGTTTTCAGCGATGAAAAGACCATCCATACCAGCGGCGACAGAAACAGGAGGCCGATGGCGCCCAGGATGACCATGCTGACCCACGGCATGACGGTTTTGCGTGTTTTCATGCCTGTCACCGCCTTAATAATGGACCCATTTTTTCTGGCCCGCGAAATTGATCAGCGTAATGACCAGAATAATGACAAACAGCACCATCGCTTCCGCGGAAGCATAGCCGAATTTATATTTAACGAAGCCCTGTTCGTAGATTTCATTGACCATGGATGTGTTCTGAAGCGCTGCCGAGCCCATCACCATGATATTGACGCTGCTGAATACCTTGAATACGGCAATCAGGCGCACGATCACCAGGTAGAAGGTGGTCGGGGAGATCATGGGCATGGTGACGTACCACAGCTTCTGCGCGCTGCCGGCGCCGTCGATGGTGGCCGCCTCATACAGGCTGGCCGGTACGTTCTGCAGGGCTGCCATGTAAATGATCATTTCATAGCCGATGGAAGTATAGATGATCAGCAGGATGATCGGCACCTTGCACAGGCTCGGTTCGACCATCCACTTGAGCGGCGCGCTGATCAGCCGCATGTTCACAAGCAGGATATTGATGATGCCGTCTTCCCTGAACAGGAACTTGAAAACGGCGCCCAGCGCGACGGCGGAGCAGATGTAGGGAATGAAGAAGGCAAGGCGCAGGACGCTGCGTCCGCGGACTTTCCCGTTGAGGGCATATGCCAGCAGCAGGGATACGATGATGGAAATGGGCACCGTGGTCAGGGCATAGATAAACGTATTCTGAATCGCCTGGATAAATCGCTTGTCCTTCAGCAAATCCTGAAAATTCTTCAGCCCGATCATCCTGATATGATCCCAGCCGGACAGGAAGTTCCATTTTGTGAAGGAAAGAAAAAGGGAAAGAAAGAATGGAAAGGCGGTCAGGACCAGGAAAGTGACCAGCGCGGGCGCAATAAAGGCCCATCCGGTCAGATTCTCCTTTCTCAGCAACCGTGAATACGTTTTCTGCATGGCGTACCTCCTGACAGGATTCCGGGAAAGAGGTCTCCCTCTCCGAAGCAGAGAGGGAGACCGGGAAAACGGAACAATCAGTCCGCGTCAGCGATCTTTTCGTTGGCCATTTCAAACAGGGTATCCAGCGCTTCATCGACGTTCATGGTATCGTTGAGCACATACATGCTGTATTCGACGACCAGGGAGTTGATATCGGTATAAGCGGTCAGGATATCCTCGTAATACCGGGGGTTGGTGGAAACGCCGACGACGCGCTTGAAGCTTTCGATGTCGATGATCTTCGCGGCGGTTTCTTCATCGCCGAACAGCAGCTTGACGGCGTCCGCGGGGTCAGTGCCCTTCCAGTTGGGCTGATGGCCGGCGGCGACCAGGTATTTGACGCCGTAGGTGGAATACCACTTCAGGAACGCCCAGGAAGCTTCGATGTCCTTGCAGCCGCGGGCAAGGCCGGAGTGAGAGAACGGAGCGACGCCGGACATATAGTTGGTCTGGCCCTTTTCGTTGACGGGGAAGGGGGCGAAAGCGGTCACATAGTCCGTGGGGTAGTTTTCCTGATCCGCCAGGAAGCGGGGCATGTTGGGGTTGATGGCGGACGCCACGTGCACCTCCTGGTTTTTGCCGCAGTACAGCATCTGGGTCTGCAGGTTGTCGGCGCGGTAGACAGCCTTCGGGAACCAGATCTTGTCGACGATCTCAGCCTGGTATTCGCGCTTCAGCGCATTGCGGATGATCTCGTTGTCGAAGGAGGAAGCGGTGCCGTCTTCATTGTAATAGGCGTTTTTGCCGACTACCTGGCCGTAGGCGTAGGTCCAGTAGTTCTGGGAATGGTAGTCGGAGCCGCCGTACATGGCGATGGAGCCGTCTTCATTGACCTTGGTCATGGCCTTGCTGGCTGCAATGTACTCGTCCCAGGTCCATTCGGTGGGGATTTCGCCCAGGCCGGCTTCGTTCCAGGCGTTCATGTTGATGCAGATGTAGTAGGAAAGGCCGCCGGACGGGAAGGTGTAGATGCAGTCGTCATATTTGAACACGTCGGTGCCCCAGTTGGCGACCAGATCGATGCCCTCTTTTTCAACCCGGTCGGTGATGTCGATGTACAGGCCGTTTTCCCAGCGGCGGTAGGCGTTGGACAGGCCGAAGGAGGCCAGCACATCCACTTCGCCGGCCATGATCGCGGTGTTGACCGCCATGTTGCCGTCGGAGTTGTTGTTGTAGGTGGTCAGCTCGACCTTGATGTTCGGATAGGTCTGGTTGAACTCGGCGATCAGGGCGTCCATGCCGGCGCTGCCTTTGAAGGGCATCCACCAGCGTACTGTACCGGTGATGGATTCCGGATTGTCTTCCAGGATCCAGGAGGTGATGTCCTCGTCCGCCATGGCGGGAACTGCCAGGGTGCCGAGGAGGGCGAGGCACAGGGCCAGCGCCAGGAGCTTGGTGAGATGTTTCATACGGGTACTCCTTTCATGTTTGCGTGATATTTATAAAATGCATCCGCATTTTATAGATCGAGGAATGCCCCCTGCGAACGCAGGGTCTGCTGAAGCAGGGAAGGGTGGACGGCGTATACGGGCTGTTTTTGCCTGACCGCGATCGCCGCGGCGGCGCCCGCCGCCTGACCCATGGCCATGCTGGGCGGCATCACGCGGATAGCCCCAGCCGCGTCGGACTCGGCGGATACGCAGCGGCCGGCCACCAGCAGGTTTTCCATGCCCTCAGGCACCAGGCAGCGGTAGGGAATCCCATACCAGGAACCGTTCCTTATGGCGACGTATTCATTGCTCAGCGGGCCGAAACGGCCGTGCACGTCCACAGAATTGGAGGCCAGGCAGATGGCGTCCTGCGGCACTTTGCCGTCCAGCAGGTCGTCCGCTTTCAGGGTATAAAGACCCTTTATATGGCGGCTCTCCCGGATGCCCAGGGTGCTGCCGCTGCACAGCAGGCGGGCGTTTTCGCAGCCGGGCACATATTTTTTGAAAAAGCGGAAGATCATGTCCACCTGCCGGCGGCCTTCCATCTCGCCCAGGGTCAGGCTTTCTTTGTCCGTAGCGTCCACGCCCATGACGCGGGAGGTGTTGACAAACCATTCGTCTTCTTTGACGCCACGGAACATGCCGATCGATACGCGCTTCATGTCCCAGTCCCCGTTTTCGCGGGCCTGACTGACCCGCCAGTGCAGGGAACGGTAGTTGACGCCGTCTTTGCGGTAAAACTGATCTTTGTGGGCGGCGATTTCGGCTTCCACGGCATCCAGCCGGACGCTGCCCATGCGGAAAAACAGGGAAGCCGGCTGGATGATGCCCAGGGCTTCATTGCCTTTTTCGCAGGGAACGCCGCTGCGGAAGGCTACGTCCGCGTCTCCTGTACAGTCGATGAATACATGGGCGCCGACTGCCTCCAGGCCTGATTTGGAATCGATGAGGACGGCGTTCAGCAGTCCGTTCTGGACCACCGGCTCCACAAAGCGGGTGTGGTAGAGGATCATGACGCCCGCCTCCGTGAGCATCTCATCCATCACCAGCTTCAGGCATTCCGGCTCGAAAGGGGTCACGTGGTCATGCCCCACCACGATCCAGGAGGTAAACGCCGTGCCGGCCCGGACGTCCCGGGGATGGATGGCGCCGCCGCGTTTCACCATCCGGCTGACCAGTTCCTCAAACAGGCCGCGGATGATCATCTGCCGGCCGTCCTTGTCGTAGGAAGTCATGAAGGGGCCGACCAGCCCGCGGGTGGCCATGCCTCCGGCGAAGCCGCCCTCTTCGATCAGGAGCACGCTGACGCCGGAACGCGCCGCTGCCACGGCCGCGCAAAAGCCGCTCGGGCCGCCCCCGACGACGGCGACATCTGCCTGATACCGGAGGGGGATATCACGGCGAAACGGAATAATGTCCATACATTTGTCTCCTGAATGTTCATGGTTCGTTGAATGGGGACTGCCGGCAGGCGGGGATCACGCTGTCCCGGATCACCAGATCCGCCGGGGCCACGAAACGGGCCGGTTCCGCGTCCGCCTGCTGCAGCCGGCGAAGCAGAAATTCCGCGGCTTTCCGGCCGATCAGTTCCTTGTGGATATTGACGGAGGTCAGCGCCGGGATTGCGTAGCCCGACAGGGAGGAGTCCTCGTAGCCGATCACGCTGACCTGATCGGGCACCCGGACATGCTGCTCGTTCAGATAGCGCATCGCGCCGAGCGCCAGATGGCCGTTGGCCGCGATCACGGCCCGGGGGCGGATGCCCGATTCCCAGCAGGCTTTCATCTGGTTGTACGCGCTCTGGCCGTTGTTTTTTTCGCAGTTGACAATCCATTCC
Source organism: Christensenellales bacterium (assembly GCA_045113695.1). Taxonomy (GTDB): domain Bacteria; phylum Bacillota; class Clostridia; order Christensenellales; family Aristaeellaceae; genus UBA4246. The sequence continues at coordinate 23,169 of JBGUJG010000124.1, read as the reverse complement.
GGCCGGACGGTGAAGCCGTGTTCAGCCGCGGAGGAAATGAAAGCGTCCAGCCTGGTGAATGAGGAGTGTATCGTCCTGGGGCAGTTGAGCAGGAAGGCTTCATGATATCCCTGCTCCGCCAGATACTTCATGCCGATGCGGACGCCGTCTCCGGGGTCTGCGTACGAGCAGTCGAGCCCTTCCTGGAAGCTGTCCACCCCGGCCATGACGAACGGGAAACGCATCTCCCGGAGTTTTTCGATCATCTTGCGGTCAAACGGGGAACCGACGATGATCACCCCGTCCACCCGGCGGTTTCTGACCAGGTTCGGGAGTTCGCCCGGGTTGTTGACGGAGCAGAAGTGCTCCATCAGCACGCCGTATTTGGAATGGACCAGCGAAGGAAAGATCCCGCTGGTAATGTTGTAGGAACACAGGCCGACATGCTGATCAAAGTCGTAGCTGATCACCGGCGTTTCTTCCGTCATAACGACCACGCCGAGACAGTTGGCGGCATGGGCGCTGAGCCCCCGCGCATTGGCGTTGGGGATATAGTTCATATCCGCGATGGCCTGCTGCACCTTTTTGCGGGTGGCTTCGCTGACCAGCGGGCTCTGGTTGATCACCAGCGAAACGGTGCTCTTGGATACGCCGGCGTATCTGGCAACGTCATAAATCGTTATCATGGATTTTCCTCCATGGACATAGTAAATTGGAACGGTCCAAATGTCAACATGATTTTTTGATCCTTTGCAAGAAAAATTGACAGAATTCATGAAATTGTGATAATATCTGGGTGATATCTTTCCGGATGATGATCGATGGCAGGATGATGCTGACCGGCTGCAATATTTGGAACGTTCCAAATCGATGCGGGAGATGATTTGAATGGACAAAATCCGTCAGGAAACCGTACACGCTGATATCGTTGTCTGCGGCGGCGGGCCGGCCGGCGTCATGGCGGCCGTCAGCGCCGCGCGGATGGGCTGCAGCGTAACGGTGATAGAACGTTTCGGCTTTTTCGGCGGCGCGGCGACGGCCTGCCTGGTCGTGCCGGTCAGCGGTTTTTTTAAAAACGGAGAACGGGTTGTCGGCGGCCTGCCGTGGGCGTTTATCTCCGAACTGATCCGGCTGAACGCCGCCCGTCCCGAAATGCCCAAGGGGCATATCTCGGTTGATCCGGAATACTATAAACTGGCGGCACAGCGGATGGTGCTGAAGGAGGGGATTACCCCTCTGATGAACAGCACGCTGATCAGCGCGCAGACAGAAAACGGACGCATCGCGTCCGTGGAGATTGTCAGCAAAAGCGGCATCCGGAAAGTTGCAGGCACGGTATTCATCGACGCGACCGGCGACGGGGATTTATGCGCGCTGGCAGGCGTTCCGGCGGAAGTTCCCGATGCGCCGCAGCCGCTGTCCCTGTGCTTTGAACTGACCCAGGTCGATGTGAGCACTCCGCTTCTGCGCGATTCCATCCGGCATAACGGCTATCGGGGAACGCCGTCCTGCAACAGGACGATTCACCGGTTCCTGGAAGATAAATACAAAGCGGGGGAAGGCCCGCTGTTCGGAGGCCCCTGGTTCAACACGCTGATGAACGGGGACCGCCTCGCCGTCAATATGACCAGAAACGCCGCGTCTGTCCTGGACGCCGATGCGTATTCCCGGGCGGAGTTTCAGATGAGGGAAGACATGTTTGCGCTGGTACAGATGCTCAGGGACGAGTACCCGGAGTTTGCGCACTGCGTCATCTCCGCTTCTGCGGTATCCGCGGGGGTCAGGGAAGGGCGGCATCTGGCCGGCCTGTACCGGCTGACGGGGGACGACGTGCTGAACGCCGTTCCGTTCCGGGACAGCATCGCGCGCTGCGCCCACATCATCGACATTCATCGGTCTGAAGAGCCCGCGCAGGCCGTGGAGACGCCTGCCCGGGCGGGCTTTATTCCATACCGGACCATGGTCACCGCCGCCTGCGACAACCTGATCGGGGCCGGCAGGCTGATTTCGGCGGACGAAAGGGCGCACGCGTCCATACGCGTTCAGGGTACCTGCATGGCCACCGGTCAGGCCGCCGGCATCGCGGCTGCCCTGGCGCTGCAGGGGAATACCGGCGTTCAGGCAGTCGATGCCCGGAAACTGCGGTCAGAAATCAGGGCGCAGGGCGGGATCTGCTGATCACAGAGAGAGAAAGGTCTCTTTTGTTTATCTCCCGGCATTCTGCAGCGCGTCTTTTCTGATCTGCCGGAGGCGCTTCATCATGCCGTTTTCAGCAAAAAGGTCGTGAAGGTTTTTATATTCCATGAAGAGCCGGCCGTAAGTCACTGTATGATCGGGAACCGGCAGGTATACTTTTTTCACCGGCGCCGCCATGGCCCGGACGGCGGCGGGCAGACCGGCGTAGATTCCCGCGGCTCTGGCTGCATAAATGGCGCTGCCCAGCGCGGCGCCCTGGTCTGTATTGATGACGTGAATCGGCAGATTCAGCACGTCCGCGCAGATCTGCATCATCAGGGCGTTTTTCCTGCTGATGCCTCCGGTGGCCAGGAGCTTTTCCACCGGCACGCCGCATTGCCTCAGATGCCCGGCAATCACCCGCAGGCCAAAGGCAGTGGCTTCGATCAGCGCGCGGAAGATCTCTTCCGGCTTCGTCTGAAGGGTCATTCCCAGCAGCAGGCCGTTCAGATCAAAATCCACCAGGATGCTGCGGTTGCCGTTCCACCAGTCCAGCGCCAGCAATCCCGTTTCTCCGGGCTGAAGGCTTTCCGCCAGACCGGTCAGGTACTGGTGGACAGTCTGATGATTCTGCTGTGCTTGTTCAGCATAATGCCCCGGGACGCAGTGATCGCAGAACCATCCCAGCAGGTCCCCCACACAGCTTTGTCCCGCCTCGCAGGCGTAAAAGCCCGGCAGAATGGCGTCTTTGGCCATGCCGCAGATCCCGGGGACCGGTTTTGCTTCCTGCGCCAGGGTCATCACGCAGGTGGAAGTGCCGATGATGGCCAGCATGTCTCCCGGTCTGCAGATGCCGGCTGCCGGCAGGGCCGCGTGGGCGTCCACGCTGGCGGCGGAAACCGGGATGCCGGGGCATAGCCCCAGGCGGTCTGCCATTTTCCCGGTCAGACCCCCGGCCTTCTGCCCGGGTGCCAGGACAGGAGCACCGTATTTTTCAGGGATCAGCCTTTCCAGCCGGGGATCGACGGCTGTATAAAAGGATGCGTCCGGATAGCCTTTTCCCTGCGCATAAAAATGCTTGAAACCGGCCGCGCAAAGGTTTTTTGTTTCCCGTCCGGTCAGCTGCCAGACCAGCCAGTCGCCCGTTTCGATCCAGGTATGCATCGCCTGATACAGCCGGGGCGCTTCATCCAGCAGTTCCCACAGTTTGGGCAGGCCCCATTCCCCGGAGACTTTTCCGCCGTACAGAGAAAGCCATGGTTCCTTCCGTTCACGGGCAATGGCGGTGATCCGGTCTGCCCGCCGCTGGGCCGCGTGATGCTTCCAGAGCTTCGCATAGGCGTTGGGCTCGTTTTTCCATTCCGCCTGAAAGCAAAGCGGAATGCCCCGGCTGTCAACGGGAAAAGCAGTGCAGGCGGTAGCGTCCAGACCGATACCGGCTACGTCCTGCGCGCGGATGCCGGCGGTTTTCATCACCTCCGGGATGAGCGCGTACAGGGCGTCCAGATAGTCCTGCGGATGCTGCAGGGCCCAGCCTTCTGGCAGATGTTCCGTGATCACGCCGTGCGGGTAGACAGACTCCGCGGAAGCCATGACGCGCCCGGTATCCGTCTCCGCCAGCAAAGCCCGGGCTGACAGTGTCCCGAAATCCAGTCCGATCACATTTTTTTTCAAGCGCTGACCCCTCCGCTGCATGATCATCCGGCAAAGCAGGAAGATCCGTTTTTGCGCAGGCCCGGCGGCGACATGCTGTCTCCGTATAGCCTGCTCTGATGCTTCGGATACAGTATACCATACCTGTCATCCGCGCAAAAGGCCCCAAAACCTGTAAGGAGCCTTTTATAACGGATCCTGTTCGGTGTTCGTCCGGCTCTGTCTTTAAGAAAAAACAGCTGCGGACACAAAATTGTCATGCTGCGGTGCCGGTATTTATGGTATACTGGTTCTGTCCATGATCTGAGTGAAAGGAGTTTATCGTATGGATTTGATTCCAAGCTTTTCAGTGGATCACACCAGGATTGTTCCGGGCATCTTTACCAGCAGGGTGGATGTTCTGGGAGATCAGACGGTGACCACCTATGACGTGCGGGTCACCAGGCCCAATACGGAACCAGCAGTGGACACGGCGGCCATGCACTCCCTGGAGCATCTCATCGCCACCTATCTGAGAAATGACCCTGAATGGAAGGATCAGATCATCTACTGGGGACCGATGGGATGCCTGACAGGGTTTTATCTGATCCTGAAAGGAAACCGCGCGCCCAGGGAAATTTACGGCCTGCTGCTCAGGGCCTTCCGGTCCGTGGCGGATGCCGTGTCTGTGCCCGGCGTTTCCGCGGAGAACTGCGGGAATTACCTGATGCATAACCTTCCGATGGCCAAATGGCATGCCGGGAGATTCGCTGATTATCTGACTGCAAACGCGGGAAATCCTGAGATCTTCGAATACCCCAGAGCCGGGAGGCTGAGGACCGAAGACGGCCGGCAGTTCTTTGATTCCTGAGAGAAGGTTGCTGCCGGGAACGGAGGAATGAACATGATTCAGAACATGAGAGACCTGGGAGGCATCCGGACGGTGGACGGGCGGCAGATCCGGTCCGGCCTGCTGTTCCGCTCCGCGCACCTGTTTCAGGCGGAGGACGGGGACCTGAAGGGTATTTCCTCCGTGATCGACCTGCGTACGCCCGGGGAGCGGCGGGAAGCGCCGGATCAGACCTGCGGCCGGGAATACCTCCCGATCGCTGTCTTTGACGATATCACGGCCGGCATCAGCCATGAGCAGGGAACGGCAAACCAGGTCTTTCCGGATATGGCAGCGCTCTACGGGCAGATGATGAATGAGTGCGCCGGTTCTTTCAGAAAAGTGCTTCTGGCTATTATGAGGCATGATTATTCCGGCGGGGGAATCCTGTGGCACTGTACGGAGGGCAAGGACCGGTGCGGGATGACCGCAGCGCTGGTGCTGGAGGCGCTGGGCGCTGACCGGGAAACCATCCTGGCGGATTATCTCAGGACCAACGAGGTGAATCTTCCCAAAGCCATCGCGGTCCGTCAGCGGGCTGCCGTGACCCATGGGGAAGCTTTTGCCGAAAGTCTGTATCAGGCCTATATCGCTGATGAGCGCTATCTGCGGGCGGCCTGGGAAGCCATGGGGGACGATTACCTGACGGACAGGCTGGCGATTCCCGCGGAAACCGTGGAACGTTTCCGCGAGACTGTCCTGAGCGGAAGCAGCCGCGCCGGCTGTGAGCCCGGAGGACGGAACGATGCGGATCCTGATTGACGCGGATGCGTGCCCGGTGACCCGCATCGCGGAAGACATCGCCCGGCGGCACGGCGTCCCGGTGATCCTGCTGTGCGATACCAGTCATATTCTGCATTCCGATGCCGGCACGGTGATCACTGTCGGCGCTGGCGCGGACGCAGCGGACATTGCCCTGATCAACCTCTGCCGGCGGGGCGATATTGTGATCACGCAGGACTATGGGGTGGCAGCGCTGGCGCTCGGGAAAGGCGCGGGGGCCATCCACCAGAGCGGGAGGCGCTACACCGGTGAGAACATAGACGGTCTGCTGATGGAACGCCATTTGGCAAAGAAGGCCCGCCGCAGCGGCAGGCACCTTCTGAAAGGCCCTGCCAGACGCACGGAAGAAGACGACCGGCGGTTTGCCGAAAGCTTTGAACAAATGATCCTGGAGGTGCTCCATGATTCGGCCGATCATGCATGATCCCCTGTTTCTGGCGCAGAAGTCAGCGCCTGCTTCCGAAGAAGACGGGCAGACCGTCACCGATCTGCTGGACACCCTCCGCGCGAACCTGGACCGCTGCGTCGGCATGGCCGCGAACATGATCGGCGTAAAGAAGCGCATCATCGTTTTCTGCAGCGGCCCTTTTCAGGTGATCATGATCAACCCGCAGATCATCAGCCGGTCGGGCGAATATGGGACGGAGGAAGGCTGTCTGTCGCTGGCGGGCGTCCGGAAAGCCAGGAGGTATCAGAAGATCACGGTTCGATATCTGGATCAGGCGTTTCGCAAGCAGACCGGATCTTATGAAGGCTTCACCGCGCAGATCATCCAGCACGAGATCGATCACTGCGACGGCGTGCTGATCTGAGCGGAGAGCACATGGCTGCCGGGCGGTTAAAATCCGGGGGATCACATCCGGCTGATTTTGCGAACAAACAATTGACGGCTAAAGGATATTATGATAAAATGCATCATGTTTCTGGTTTTTACTGATGAAGTTTCGGCTTTTTGACCGGCCGGGAGGTTCCGACTTACGATGGACAGCGACACAGACGCCTGGCCATGCAGCTGTGGATAGATGAGCGTGAAGGCATATCCAGCCCGGAGTTGGGGTGGATGTGTCTTTTTGCTCGTTTTTTTCATGATTTTCTGTTTTTGTTTATAAAGGAGAAAGATTTCTGAATGGATGCATATACCCTGAGAACTATCCTGCGGATGATTCTCTGCGTGCTGTTCTCCGCGTTCTTTTCCGCCTCTGAAACCGCCTTTTCCACCATGAACAAAACCCGCATGAAGACGATGGCGGAGCATGGGGACAAACAGGCGGACCTGGCAGTGAAGCTTTCCGACAATTTTGACAAGCTGATCTCGACGGTCCTGATCGGCAACAACCTGGTCAACATCCTGCTGACGGCCATCGCGACCATTTTTTTCGTCCGTAAATTCGGCGATGTGGGGACCACCGTATCAACGGCGGTGATCACCCTGGTCGTGCTGATCTTCGGCGAAATTTCACCCAAGACCATTGCCAAGGATTATCCCGAGCGTTTCGCCAAGTTCTCCGCCCCGATCCTCCGGGTGCTGATGGTGGTGTTTACCCCGCTCAATTTCCTGTTCGGCCAGTGGCAGAAGCTGATCTCCAGGCTGTTCCCGGGAGACGCGGATGACAGGATGTCCCAGGAGGAGCTGCTGATGCTGGTGGACGAGGTGCAGGAGGAAGGAGCAATCGACGACGGGGAAGTCAATCTCCTGCGCAACGCCATCGAGTTCGGCGATATGAAGGCGGAGGACATCCTGACCCACCGGGTCGATGTGGAGGCAGTATCCATCGACGAAGAAACCGAGGAGGTCGCGAGGCTGTTTTCCAAGACCGGTTTTTCCCGTCTGCCCGTTTACGAGGATACGATCGACAACATCATCGGCGTCGTCCATCAGAAGGACCTGTACGAGGACGGCCAGCTGACGGAAAAACCGCTGAGGGAGCTGCTGAGCCCGGTCCTCTTTACCCATCCGTCCGAGAAACTGGACGATCTGCTCAAGCTCCTGCAGGCAAAGAAGACGCATATTGCCGTGGTGCTGGACGAATACGGCGGCACCCTGGGCATTGTTACGATGGAAGACATCCTGGAGGAGCTGGTCGGCGAAATCTGGGACGAGCACGACGAGGTGGAGGAAGAGTTCCGCCGCCTGTCCGAGACGGCCTGGCTGGTGGAAGGTTCCGCCAATTTTGAGGATTTCTGCCAGCTGTTTGACCTGAACGAGCCGGAAACGGACAGTGTTTCCGTCGGCGGATGGGTGACCGAGCAGCTGGACAAGATCCCCGCCAAGGGCGATCATTTCCAGTATGAAAACCTGCACATCACCGTGACGGAGACGGACGGCCACCGGGTGCTGTACCTGCGCGTCAACGTCAAGCAGGAAAAGCGCAAGGACCGCCAGCATGAGAAAGGCGAAAAGGCCGAGAAGGAAACCCAGCGCGATCAAAAGAACGGGGACGCAGAGACGTAAAAAATACTGCAAACCATACTAGAATACGACAAAAGCTGCTGAATGATCAGCAGCTTTTGTCGTATTCATCCCATCCCATCAGCCTGGCGGCATTGCCGCTGAGGATGGCGGAGCGTTCGGAAGGCATCAGAGGCAGGGAGCGGAGACGGTCCAGTTCGGCTTTTTGATCCGCCCAGGGGGAGTCTGTGCCGAACAGCACCCGGTCCGGCCCGAAGCAGCGGACCAGGCGGAGGAAAGCCTCATCATCCAGCATCCGCAGTTCTTCTTCTGTCCAGGGATGGCAGTCCCCGGAAGGAGTCATGGTCCCCAGGGAGAAGGCCGTGTCGATCATCACGCCCAGCGGAGCCAGGAGGTCGGCTGCTTCCTCCCAGCAGCGCCAGCCGCCCATATGGGCGCAGACGAAGGGGACGGGACCGGTCTGCCGGAGGGCGCGGGCGACCTTTTCCGGCGTGGCGCTCTGATTGCCGGGCAGGCCGACGTCCAGGCCGGCATGAATGATCACAAACAGCCCGAGTTCCGCGGCACGGGTCAGGATCCGCAGGAAGCGCGGGTCGTCGATATCGGTCTGCTGATAGGGAGGGTGGAGCTTGATGCCGCGGATACCGGCGGCGGCCAGGCGGCCGATTTCTCCATGCCAGTCGTCAAAATCCGGGTGCATGGCGCCGAGGGAAGTCAGGCCTGTCTGTCCGGAACCCTCATTCATCCGGATCGCCGCGTCATTGATATGGATCACCTGTCGGGAGCTTGTGGCCACCGGGAGAACCACGCACCGGTCGATCCCGGTGCGGACGCGGCTTTGGATAAGTCCGCCTGCCGTACCGTCCGAAAACGGCAGGGTGTGGCTGGCATGCATCAGCTTGTCTACCGCTGCGGAGGCGATTGGGTCCGGGAAGGTATGGGTATGGAAATCAACGATCATGGGCATGAGTTTTCCTCTGTCTTTGATCAGAATACAGGGGCCGGTTTCCCGGCCCCTGTAAACATGGTAAGGGAAATGTGACTTTATCCCTTGATGCCGCCGCGGGCGACGCCGTTGAGAATCTGCTTGCGGCAGAACAGGAACAGGATGATCATCGGCAGGACGACGATCGTGGCGGCGGCCATGATCAGCTCCTGATAGGAACCGGCTTCCGTCGTGAACGCGTACAGACCGAAGGGCAGGGTACGGTTGTTGGTGGACTTGATGACCAGCAGCGGCCACATGAAGCTGTTCCAGCTGGCCAGGGCGTTGAGCAGCACAACGGTGACCAGCGAAGGCCGGGCGATCGGCACCATGACCTTCCACAGGTAGCGCCAGTTGCTGCACCCGTCCACCCGGGCTGACCAGTACAGGCTGTCCGGGATGGACATGAAGAAGTTGCGCATGATATAGGTGTAGAAGATGGACGCGATGAACGGGAACACCAGCGCCGGCAGGCTGTCGTTGAAGCCCAGGCGGATGACCGTCGAATAGTTGGTGATGATCAGCATTTCAAACGGGAGCATCATCATGCTGAGCAGAGCGGTGAAGATGATCTCCCTGCCCGGGAACTTGAGCCGGGAGAAGGCGAACGCGGCCAGAATGGTGGAACAGGTGACGACCGCGACGGAGCAGACGCAGACCACGACCGAGTTGATAAAGTACCTGGCAAACGGCGCGGTATTGGCGGCGAGACGGTAGTTTTCAAAGTTGAACCACCTGGACGGGGCAAACTGGGGCGGGAAGAGGGAAACTTCCTGTCTGGTTTTGAGCGAGGAGGAGATCATCCAGTAGAACGGGAAGATCATGATGACCGCGCCGATCAGCAGCAGCAGGTACAAAAGCACCTGGCTCAGTACCTTGCGCATCCCGTAGCCGTGGTTCAGATAGAAACCGGTGGCCAGAAGCGCCAGGGAAAGCAGGATGAGCAGCAGCCAGGCCGTGCCGGAGATGCCGGCCAGCCAGGCCTTTCGAGCCGCGGCAGCGGCCCCGTTCTGTGTGCCGACGGCGGCCTGCTGGGCTGCCGCTTCCTTCTGGCTGGTGCAGATGATGTTCAGCTGGCGCTGGATGTTGCTGATGACCGGGACTTCGTTTTCTACGCCGTCCACGCTGACGATGCCCTGGATTTTCCCGTTCATCTGATCGGTCACCGGCGCGCCGGACGCGAGCGCTTCCTTAAGCTCCAGGAACGGCTGTACGGCTTCCGTATAGCCGATGTTCTGGTAGTAAGCGATCAGTTCGCCGAGGGGGTTGTTGATCATGCTGCGGGCCTGCCGCTCGGCGGCCTGCGCGTCCTGAACGGCCTGCAGGCGGGTTTCGTCATTCACCGTGTAATCAGCAGGCGATCTGCTGCCGAAAGAAAGGAAGCCCACGGTGAACAGAAGCAGCATCAGGAGGCCGGCAATCACCAGGCAGGTGCCGATGGAGCGCGTTTTGCTTTGACTGACAGAACTCATATCCATTCACGCTCCTTCCTCAGTTATACGTCCACTTGCGCTGGATCAGCCGCTGGAGCATGGTGAACACCAGGATCACGGCAAAGAGGATCAGCGAAGCGGCGGCGGCGCGGCCGTATTCAAGGCTCGTGTTGATCTGCTCGTAGATATAGTAGACCATCGTGTACATATTGTACATCGGGCCGGGCGTACCGGAGAACAGGACGACGACGGAGTTGAAGACCTTGAAGGCGGAGATGCTGTTGATGATCAGCACCAGGCCGATGGTGGGGGAAAGGAGGGGTACGGTGATGCGGAAGAAGATCCGCTTGGCTTTCGCACCGTCCACCTTGGCGACGGTGTAATAGTGCTCGTCGATGTTCTGAAGGCCGCTGATCAGCAATATGATCGTCATCGGCAGGCTGTCCCAGATGCCGTAGATGACCATGACGGCCATCGAGTATTCCGGCCGGGTCAGCCAGGGGATCTTCGGCCCGCCGAACAGGCCCAGCAGCCAGTTGAGGATGCCGTAATCGCCGTTAAACATGAATTTCCAGACCATGCCGACGGCGACGGCGGAGGTGACCATCGGGAGGAAGTAGGCCGTGTGGAACAGGGCGCGCAGCTTGATCTTCTGGTTCAGCAGATAGGCCAGCAGGATCGAAATGGCGACGGAGATCGGCACGGTCAGCAGCACGTACAGGAAGGTGTTCCCGAGCGCCTGCGGCAGCTTGGTATTGACGCCGGACAGTACGTCGTGGAAGTTGCCAAGACCCCAGCCGTTGAACTCGCCGGTCAGCTTGTAGCGCTGCTGGAACGCCATGATGAACACGCGGACGGTCGGGTACAGGGTGAATACGATGACGCCCACAAAGAACGGCAGCAGATAGTCGAGCGGCTCCACGATGTCTGCCACTTTCACGCGGAAATCGCGGCTGCAGAAGAAATGCACCCAGCCCATGAACAGGCCGATCACCAGGAAAATGATCCCGACGGTGAGCATCAGGGGGCTGTAGTACATGAAGGTGTAGTGCTCCATTTTGCTGTTCAGGTTCACCCGGATGTCCTTCATGGACAGGGCGGACAGGGCGCTTTCCACCTTGGACAGGCCGCTTTCGATCAGCGCGAAGCGCTGGGAAGACAGGCTGTCTTCCACCTTCTTTTTGAGGGCAAGCACCGCTTCGTCTTCTCCTGTCAGACGGGAAACGGCGGCGGCGCTCAGCGTATCCACGATGGAAGAGACGATTTCCTGATTGGACTGGCCCGCCTGAATCATTTCAGCTACGGCGGACTTGATGCTGCGGGATTTGGAGGACAGGCCGCTGGAAATCTTGGTGCGCTCCTGCTGGCTGCCCGCGTTTGCTTCGGCGGCAGACTTCATCAGGGCGGACGTTTCGTCCACCAGCAGGCTCTGCCGGGAGGAAGCGATCTCCTGCTCGGAGATTTTGTTCAGCTGAATCCGGCCGAAGATCCCGCCGGCAATCAGCAGGACGGCCAGAGCCGTGAACAGGACAAAATGAAACAGGACGCGCCGTTCGTTGCGGCGGTGGTGTTTCTTTTTGCCTGCGGGGCTTTCAAACGGGATTTTTTCTGTCATTTGAGCCGCACCCCCGATTCACGGTCAAACACGAAGACGCCGCGGTTCTTGAACCCCAGGTGGATGGTCTGGCCTTTGACGAGTCCCTCCTCCTGGTCGATGTAGGCGTGGAACGGCGTGCCGCCGACGGTGAATGAAGCGGTTTCGTCCTTCCCCATCGTATAGACGCCGGTGCAGACGCAGGGCAGGGTGTCCGGCGCGTCGGCCGGCCGGGGCACGAAGCTTTCGCTGCGGACGGAGAGGTTGATCTTTTTCCCGTCAGGGATGCCGGACAGGATGCTCAGGGAAGCGCAGACGGAACCGTCTGCCGTCACGAACTGCCCGTTCTTGACGGTGCCCGGAATGTTGTTGATCGGCGGATTGCCCAGGAAGTCGGCGACAAACTGATTCGCCGGTCCGTCATAGAGGGCCTGGGGCTTGTCGTACTGCTGCATGACGCCGTCCTTCATCAGCACGATATGGTCGGAAATGGCCATGGCTTCTTCCTGATCGTGGGTGACGAAAATAGCGGTGACCCCGGTCTCCAGCTGAATGCGGCGGATTTCCTCGCGCATTTCCAGACGCAGACGGGCGTCCAGGTTGGACAGAGGCTCGTCCAGCAGCAGCAGGCGGGGTTGTTTGACCAGGGCGCGGGCGATGGCGACGCGCTGCTGCTGGCCGCCGGAAAGCTCCTTGGGCTTGCGGTTCAGGAGCTGATCCACATGGACGATTTTTGCCATGGCCGTGGCCCGCTCAACGCGTTCGGCTTTGGGCACCTTTTTGATTTCCAGGGGGAAACAGATGTTCTCCAGCACCGTCATATGGGGGTACAGGGCGTAGTTCTGGAACACCAGGCCGATGCCGCGCTCTTCCGGCGGCTCCTTGGTCACGTTGTCGTCATCAAACCAGATTTCGCCGCTGGTGACGGGCAGGATGCCGGAGAGCATGTTCAGGATGGTGGACTTGCCGCAGCCGGACGGTCCCAGCAGGCAGATCATTTCCCCGTCTTCCAGGGTGACGGAAAAGGTGTTGACAGCGGTAAAACTGCCGAATTTTTTCGTAATGTCTTTCAGCTTGACTTGCATGCGACATGCCCTCCTTGGGTCTCAAAAAAATAGGAGAACCGGGCGAACCCGATTCTCCGCAGAAAGCAGAATTATTTGCCCTGCAGGGCGTTGTTGCAGGTTTCGACGCAGGCAGCCAGAGCTTCCGCAGCGTCGGCGCCGCCGCCGATGACGGTGATCATCTCGCCGATGGCGTCGCGGGTCTCGGAAGAACCGGTCACAGAGGGGAAGGAGACGCCGATGCTGAAGTTGCCTTCAACGGCAGCCAGAGCGGGCTGGCCGGCGACAAAGTCAGCATAGCCTTCCACCTGCTGAGCGTTGAGCCAGGGGGTCAGGGCGATCATGGCCTCAGCCCAGCCCTCGGCGATTTCCGGAGTGGCCAGCATGTACTTGACAAACAGGTAAGCGCCTTCAGCGGCTTCCTCGCCGTTGGCGGAGAAGACGATGGGGCCGCGGTTCCAGATGGTGTAGGCCGCATGCTCGCTCTTGTTGGTGGGAGCGGGGGCAACGCCGTACTCAAAACCGTCGGGAGCGATGTAGGGAACGCCCGCGCAGGAGCCGTAGTACATCGCGACCAGGCCGGAGTTGAAGTCGTTGGAGAAGTAGCCGCCGGAAGGAGCGGTCAGGGTGAACAGGCCGTCCTGGATCTGCTTGCCCAGCCAGGCAACGGCATCCACAGCGCCGGCAAAGCCGACCTGCTTGTTTTCCGTGTCGATGTAGGTGGCGCCGCTTTCCAGGATGACGGTCTGGGTGATGTCAACCTTGGAGTCGATGCCGAAGGGGGTCACTTCGGGCTTGGCAGCCTTGATGGCCTTGCAGACTTCTTCCAGTTCGGCCCAGGTGGCGGGAACGGCGAGGCCCAGCTCTTCGAGCATGGTCTTGTTATAGTAGAGGATGGGGCCGGTGGTGGCGCCGGGCAGATAGTGGATGTGGCCGTCTTCAAAGCCGTTGATTTCGGCCTGCAGATACCCGGGCAGCAGCTCGTCGAAATCCGGGATGCCGATTTCTTCGTCGTAAATGAATTCGTCCAGGTTGGCGACCAGGCCGGCGCCGACATACTTGGAAGCTTCGGAAGCGTAGTTGAAGATGATGTCGGGGCCTTCGTGGTTGACCACGGCATTGTACACGGTGCTGGTGAAGTTCTGGTTGGGCTGGGTCTGGACGGTGACTTCGTACTTATCCTGGGAGGCGTTGAAGTCTTCCGCGGTCTTGCGCAGATAAGCATCCTGGTCATTGGTGAAGGTGGACCAGATGGAAACCTGGATCTTGTCCTCAGCCACTACGGCGGTGCAGGAAAGCAGCAGCGCGGCAGCCAGCAGGACGGAGACGATGGAACGAAGTTTCATGTGCATGTACCTCCTCATCCTATCCGAACAGTTTTTTTGTATGCGACGGAATCGTTCGCATTTGCATTGAGATTATACCATACCGGGAAGGATAAAGCAAAGGAAAATATGTTAAAATTCAGTAACGAATCGTAACAAATCCTTCATTTGTCGGAGAAACAGCGCAAGAAGGAAAACACCTGTCCGAAAAGAGAAAGAATGGAGGAAACCTGAACGGGTAAAACCCGCTTCACGGGACGCCGTGGTGCTGCGGTATGATAGATCCGGGCAGCCGGACCGGACGTCCCGGCAGGCCGGCCGGCGCGGCGTCTGATGCGGCGGCAGGAGCCCTCCGCGGTCGGCCAGCACTGTAAAAAATGTAACTTCTTTGTAAACCCGGCCGGCCGGTCGGTTGTGTTTTCTGCGGGTTTATGCTATAATCCGCAAGGTATGAAAGGAGTGGCCTGCTGATGCGCAAAACGCTGTTGTTTCTCCTGCTGCTCGCTGCCTTGCTGACAGCCGTGCTCTGTCAGGCGGAACAGGCCGAAAGGGCAACTTACGGCAGAGTAGTTTACCCCACCGACGCCGAACACATCGATATGGGTTCCCAGCATGTGTCCGACTGGGACGGGTTTTATCATTTTCTCCGGAAATTTCCGAACCTGAAAAAAGTGGATATGTTTGCTACGGAGGTTTACCGCACAAAGATCAACGAGATCAAGTCGGAGTTCCCGGACGTTGAGTTCGGCTGGACGATGCGGATCAGCGAGCACACCATCCGGACGGACCAGACGGCGTTTTCCACCCTGCACAACAACAAGTCCGACCCGCACCGCAGCGCGGACTTTTCCATCCTGCGCTACTGCACCAGGTTGCTGGCCCTGGACATCGGGCACAACCTGGTGGAGGACGTGAGTTTCCTGCACTACCTGCCGCAGCTCAGGGTGCTGATTCTGGCCTGCAACATCAACCTGCGCGATATCAGCCCCCTGCGGGAACTGACGGAGCTTGAGTATCTGGAACTGTTCAAGAACGACATTCACGACATCTCCGCGCTGGCTCACATGACCCAGCTGCGCGACCTGAATATCTGCTTTAACCGCATCCAGGATTACGAGCCCCTCAAGGGCCTTCACAACCTGCAGCGCCTCTGGCTGTTCAACAGCAACAACTATTCGGACGATATTCCGGTGCCGAACAATATCGTGGCCGGGCTCAAGCAGGCGCTGCCGAACTGCCAGGTGGACGCCGTCAGCTATTCCACCCTGGGCGGCTGGCGCGAGCACGAGCGCTATGACATCATCAACAAGATGTTTGACGAAGGCTACTATATCCCCTTCCGTTTTTCTCCCCCGGTGACGGAGCTTACCTATCTGTACGCCGGCGGCAGGACGCTGGAGCCTGCCATGCCTGTCCGGGATGACAGCGCGGCGGAGGACGAGAACGGCTTTTCCGAGACAGAGGCCTTCGGCGGTTTTGTTCCCACCGCGCCGATGCCGGACAGCGGGCAGCAGGAAGAAAGCCTGAATGAGCAGACATTCTCTTTTAACTGAGGAAAGGAACTGAACGGATTCATGAATAAAAAGATCGCTTCCCTGCTGCTGGCGGGTCTGCTGGCCGTTTCCGGCCCCGCCAAGGCGTTCAGCCTGGATACGGCGACGCCGGTGCCGGATGCCGTGGGCGGAAGCCCGCGGGCTGATTTTCTTCTGCCGGTCGATGATACCGGCGGGAAAGAGCCGAACCCGCTGTGGTTCAACGGCCTGAGCGGCTACGAGGATCCGACGATCAGCGTCAGCATCAGACATCATTCGATCAGCTCCTATCTGGGCTATTGGGAGGCTGACATCAAAATCAAGGACGCTTCCCAGCTGCGCACCGCAGCCGCCGGCGGGACGTTCAAAAGCTCCGCGGAGCTGAACGCCACCTACCTGTCCCAGCTGGTCAACGCCGTGTTCGCCTTTACGGGCGACAATTACGTCATGCAGAAGAGCGTGTATCTGCTTCGTCAGGGCGCCCTGTACAAAAATGACCTGGACGGTTCGCGCGATATCCTGCTGGTGGACGCCGCGGGCGATTTCCATGTCATCGAAAACGCCAAACGAAGCGATATCCCCGCCGCCTTTGACGGCAACCGCGTGATCAACGCCATTTCCTTCGGGCCTGCCCTGGTGATCAACGGCAAGGCCAGGCCGGTGGCGTTCGATTACAGCATCCGCACCGACGAGCTGCGGCGCCGCATCGCTCTGTGCCAGGTGGATACGCTGACGTACAAGGTGGTCGTTACCACCGGCAATACCAACAGCCACGGCATGACGCTCTATGAATTTACCGATCTGGTCGCCTCCCTGGGCGTGCAGACCGCCTACAATCTGGACGGGGGCGACTCCGCCATCATGGTGCTGGGCGGCAAGAAGGTCAACGAGCCGGAACTGGACAACATCCGCAACCTTTACGATATCATCTATTTCGCTTCCGCCTGGGACGGAGAGAGCGAATAAGCTGAGCGGAACCGGAGGAAGTCTCTGATGTTTGACGCAATCAACTGGCTTTACACGGGGATCGCTGCAGGCGGCGCTGTGCTGTGCACAGCGCTGTATGCGTTGTATCTCCGGAAAAACAAAAAGAAAGCGCTGACCGCCTGGGTGACCCTGCCGGTCAGCGCCATTTTGGGCGTCGTCTGTGCGAAACTGGTCTGGCTGGTCATGACGCAGGCTACCTATTTATCCGTTCACGGGTTTCCGGTTTCCTCCCCGGCGCCGTGGTCTTTTTTCGGCGGGCTGCTGGGGATGTATCTGGGCGTATGGCTGACCGGAAAACTGATGGGGGAAAAGGGATCTGATCTGCTGGAGCTGTTTGCCCCCTTCGGCATGCTGCTGATCGCCGTCCTGCGGGCGGCTGAGTTTTCCCTGGATCAGTTCGGCCTGGGAGAACTGGTGCAGACAGAGGCGGTCCATTTTTTCCCGGTCTGCTGGTCGGTTTCGATGTGGGGGCGATCGGTCTGGTACATGGCGGTTTTCGTGTGGGAAGCCGCGTGGGCGCTTTTGCTGTCCGTCCTCTGTCTGATCCGCCGGAAAAAGCGCGGGCCGCTTCAGGCGAACGGGTTTTCAATGACGCTGTTTTATTTCTGCCTGGGGCAGATGCTCTTTGAAAGCCTGCGGGTGGAATGCATCCGCCTGGGCTTCCTGCGGCTCGAGCAGCTGATCAGCGCGGTCGTCTGTTTTGCCGTGGTCTGCGTGCTGTGCAGAAAATACACGGCAGGCCGGAACATCGGGGTCCGCTTTCTGCCGGCCCTGCTGATCCTGGCCGGAATCGGCGCGATGGTCGGCTGGATGTTTGCGCTGGATGAGCCGAGCTATACCCGCTGGGTGGTGTACGCCCTGATCATCCTGACGCTCGTCCTGATGGGCTTTGTCCATGTCTGGGCGGAAAAACGGGTCTTCGGCGGCAAAGGAGGAAGACGATGAGTATTTTCCAGGCAATCCTGCTGGGCGTGATCCAGGGCGTGGCTGAATTTCTCCCGATTTCTTCCAGCGGCCACATGATGCTGTTTGAACAGGCTTTCGGCCTGACGATCGACCCTTCGGTTCAGACGGCGGTGACGGTACTGATGCACGTGGGCACCCTGGCCGCGGTTATCATTGTCCTGTGGCCCGAATGGCTGAAGATCCTGCGGAATCTGTTTCATTCAAAAACCCTGATGCTTCTGATCATCGCTTCCGTTCCGGCGCTGATTTTCAAGGTCCTGCTGGGCGACGCTTTTGACAGGCTGAACGCCGGCGGCTTCCTCGGGATCTTCTTTCTGGTGACGGCGGTTCTGATGTACCTGGTGGAGAAACTGTCGGGCGGCCGGCACAATAAACGATCCGGCGAGGTGGATTACAGGAACGCCGTTTCGATGGGCTGCTGCCAGTGCCTGGGGCTGATGACGGGGATCAGCCGCAGCGGTTCTTCCATTTTCGGCGGGGCGGTTTCCGGCCTGTCCCGCATGGCGGCGGTCAAATTCAGCTTTATGATGAGCGCGCCCGCCGTGCTGGGCAGCCTGCTGATGGAAGGAAAAGACCTGCTGGGCGACAGTCAGGCGGTTTCCGTTCTGCAGTCGATGGCGGCGCCCCTGCTGGTCGGGATGGTTGTTTCGTTCGCCGTCGGCCTGCTGACGATGCGGGCGATGCTGCGCCTGGTCAACCGGATCTCGTTCAAATGGTTTGCCCTGTATATGCTGGTCATCGGCGTCCTGACCATTGCCCTGCAGATAGCGGGGGTGGGTACGTTGCTGCCGGTCGGTGCGCTGGGAGGACCCGCGGCATGAAAAACCGCAGACTGCCGCAGGAACCTGACAGGGAAGAAATCGAAGTTTCCCAGGAAACCGTGGACGCGCTTTCCCGTGCGGAGACAATGGAAGAGTTTCTGGCCATCGCACAGCGGGAGGGTATCGACTGGGACGCTCTGCCGGACGAATGGCTCAGCGCGATCGCGGAAGGTGATGTGACGGGGCTTCTGCCCCGCCCGGCCCGCAGGAATAAAAAAGCTCCGTAATGCGCGGCGGCGCCGCGCTTTTGCTTGTAATGACAGAGGAGATTCAGCATGAAGATTGGTTTTGATCACGAGAAGTACACCCGCCTGCAGTCCGAACACATTCTGGAGAGAATCGGCCATTTCGGCGGAAAGCTCTATCTGGAGCTGGGCGGCAAGCTGTTTGACGACTATCACGCTTCCCGCGTACTGCCGGGTTTCCTGCCCGACAGCAAGGTGCGGATGTTCCTCAAGCTCCGCGAGCAGGTGGAAATCATCGTCGTGATCAACGCCAACGACATCGAAAAGAGCAAGGTCCGAGGGGATCTGGGCATCACCTACGATCTGGACGTCCTGCGGCTGATCGACGCGTTCCGGAGCATCGGCCTGTTTGTAGGCTCCGTGGTCATGACCCGCTACGCCAATCAGCCGGCGGCCGATCTGTTTGCCGAGCGGCTCGTCAGCCAGGGCATACCGGTTTATCATCACTACCCGATCGCCGGGTATCCCACGAATGTCGACCTGATCGTTTCCGACGAGGGCCTGGGCAAGAACGATTACATCAGCACGTCCCGTCCTCTGGTTCTGGTCACCGCGCCAGGCCCCGGCAGCGGGAAGATGGCCACCTGCCTCAGCCAGGTCTATCAGGACAACCGCCGCGGCATCAAAGCCGGCTACGCCAAATTCGAAACCTTCCCGATCTGGAACCTGCCTCTCAAGCATCCGGTCAACGTCGCGTACGAGGCCGCGACAGCGGACCTGTCCGATGTGAACATGATCGACCCGTTCCACCTGGACGCCTACGGGGTCACGACCGTCAATTACAACCGTGATATCGAAATTTTCCCGGTACTGAACACGCTGTTTGAGAGGGTGTGGGGGGAGTCTCCCTACCGTTCGCCGACGGACATGGGCGTCAACATGGTGGGCAGCTGCATCTGCGACGACGAGGTATGCAGGCAGGCGGCCAAACAGGAAATCATCCGGCGCTGGTATACCGCCCGGTGCGCTTACCTGCAGGGGCACGCGTCTGAAGAAGAGGCGGGCAAGATTCAGCTGCTGATGCGGCAGCTCGGCATCTCCGACGAAGACCGGCCGGTGATCGCCGCCGCCCGGAACCGGCTGGAGCAGACCGGGTTCCCTGCCCTGGCGATCCAGCTGAATGACGGCAGGATCATCACCGGCAAAACCTCCGACCTGATGGGCCCGTCCGCCGCCGTGGTGCTGAACGCCCTCAAAGCGGTAGCCGGGATTGAAAAGGCTGTCCATGTCATTGCCCCGAGCGTCATCGGACCGGTGCAGGAGCTCAAATGCCGGTATCTGGGCAACCATAACCCAAGGCTTCATTCGGACGAAATCCTGATCGCCCTGTCAGTCAGCGCGGCGTCGGATGAAAACGCCGCGAAGGCGCTGGCGGCCCTGCCGGCGCTCAAAGGCTGTGAGGCCCACTCCACGGTGATCCTGTCCGCCGCGGACGCCAATACCTTCCGCCGCATCGGCGTCAACCTGACCTGCGATCCGAGGTATCAGTCCCATAAGCTGTACCATGGGAGAACGTGAAAAGGGCTGTGCAGCAGCCCTTCGACAGGGGACACAACCAGGGCCTGCCGGCCCGTTCTTTGGTGAAAACTGTCCACTGGACAGTTTTCCGGGCTCTCGCAACACACCGGCTTATTTTCCGGGCGCTCACAGCCCCGCACCGCGCATGTCGCTGCAGCGGATTACATATGGAGGGGCTGCGGTCCCTCCAAACCACCTGTGATTTCTGATTTTCATACAATCTCTGTTACACAAATGCTTCTAACAGTTTATCAGCTGATATTAAAAGGGGGTATTGCAGTTTGACTCTGCAACACCCCCGTTTTTTCTGCGGGTTATTTCCCGAGCTGTCTGAGCATCCCGTTCACGGATTCGCCGTAATCCAGTTCATTCCACAGCCCCACACGGTTCCAGCCGCCGTTGATCGTGCTGCCGGCGAAGTAAGAGTAATGGACGCCGTTTTTGGAATAGGAGGAGTGGATCGCTCCCAAATCGCGGCCGATGTAGAGGCCGATATGGCTGGCATTGCCGATGCCGTCGGCCTTGTACTTTTCCGGCTCCCTCCCGTTCTGTTCCAGGATGTAGAGGAAAGCGCCGACCGGGATGCTTCCGAACGTGTCCCGGCATTCCTCCGGCGTACCGACCCAGGTCATGGTCCTGTACCAGGCGTTGCTCCCCGCCAGATCAACCCTGAGCCCCGCGTCTGCAAGACACTGTTCCACAAAGGCCTGGCAATCCATCTGGCTGTAGGTTCTGCCGATGTATTTGTCTCCCATCAGTGAAACGGTCCGGGCTGAGACGGCCGGCGCCGAGGGTGTCGGCGAAGGGGAGGGAGTAGGTGTCGGCGTTGCTGTGACAGCCGGCGTCGGAGTCGGTGTGGGTGTCGGCGCGGGCGTAATCGCCGCAGTCGGAGAGACGGTGGGGAAAGGAGTGGCAGTTGGCTGCGGAGCAGGCGTCGGCATTTCGCCGGTATAGGTCAGATGCCGCACACCGTTCAGTCTGCACCAGTGGGCGGCGTAGCTATTATTGGGAACCACTGCGATAAAGCCGGACGCTTCCCCGCTGAATGCGCCGGTCCCGATGCTGGTCACTGTTCTCGGAAGCACGGCCCTGCGCAGCCCGCAGTCTTTAAAGGCATTCAACCCGATGCTGGTAACACCTTCGGGAATATATACGACATCCAGTTTCGTTCCATAGAATGCTTCATCTTCGATGTTTTTTAAAGAAGTGGGAAGCGTT
Source organism: Christensenellales bacterium (assembly GCA_045113695.1). Lineage (GTDB taxonomy): Bacteria > Bacillota > Clostridia > Christensenellales > Aristaeellaceae > UBA4246. The sequence goes on along the minus strand of JBGUJG010000124.1, from coordinate 1,613 downwards.
ACGGCAAAAGCGGTATGTACAGACAGCAGGGACAGTATGAGTATTGCTGTCAGGATTTTGCGCATCAGGTATTTCATCTGTCCTTTCTTCGTCTATTCCGGACGGTTAAAACCAATCGCAATTGTTGAAGGAAATATCATTTAAAAAGTACTGACAGCTGGAGCGGCTTGGAAGTGACGGTCCCGGCCCCGCTGGAGACCGCGCAGCGGATCATCATCAGATCCTGCGAGAGGGTCGCCCTGAAGGTCAGTGTGGCAGCTTCGCTGCCCTCCCAAATCTTGCTGTTTCTGAACGGCTTCCAGGTCTTGCCCTTGTCCTTGCTGTACTGCCACTGGTAGGTCCTGGCGTTCTCCGCCTCGACGGAGATGGTGACCTCGTCCCCTTCGCGGACGATGAGATCCCCGGTCTGGGCGTGAATCGTTGGCAGGACGTCCGGACGTTCCTCGACGGTAAGCTTCGCCGGGTCGGAATAGACGGTTTCTCCGCTGACCAGTGCGCCGCAGCGGAAAAGGAGGCCGCTGTGTTTCAGGCCCGCCGTAAAGGTCAGGGTGTCCGTTTTGTTCCCCTGCCAGAATTCCCCATTGGTCAGGCTGCCCCAGGTGGTTCCGTCATCCTTGCTGTACTGCCAGCTGTATTTTTCGGCGTCATGAAGGCTGGCATGGAACGTTACCTGATCGCCCGGCGCGGCGGTGCTGTCAGCCGGCTTTTCATCGAAGGGGACTACCTTGCCGATGACGGTCAGGCGGGCGGGGAGGCTCTCCAGCCGGTAATTCTTGCCGGAAATGACGCAGCGGAAGAGGAAACCGCTGTATTTTTCTTCTGCCTGAAACCGCAGCGTGTCTTTCCTGCAGCCGGTCCAGAACGCCGTGTTGCGCAGGTCGCCCCAGGTTTCGCCGCTGTCCTTGCTGTACTGCCACTGGCAGGAGGCTCCGTCGGGAGCGGAAACGGCGAAGGTGACTTCCTCCCCGGCAGGGACGGACTGGTCTTCCGGCTGGGGGAGCATGCCCGCCTGCCCGTCCGCCAGCTGAAGGACCGAAAGCGGCGCGATCTCCTGCCCGTTCACATTGATCTGCTGTTTGCCGGTTTCCCTGAGCCACTGGGTGATGTCGGCCCGGACGGCTTTGGCGGTTCTGGATTCTTCCACGTACGCTTCCCGGTCCGCGCCGCTCTGGTCAGCGAACATCACCTGCAGACAGCTGCCCTCCCGGGCGACGGCCCAGACAAGCCCCTGCTCGGCGGCCAGACCGATGCATCCGCTCATATCCGGGGAGGAAAACAGGGCGGAATAGGGCATCAGCCAGCGGTATCCGGCGAAGAACAGACTTTTATCTTCCCCATCGGCTCCCGCAGGAAGGATCACCGCGGAAAACAGCAGGCAGACGGCCAGGACGAGGGCCAGGGATTTTTGTTTCTGATTCATTCGGAAGGCTCCTTTTTACGGACTTGTACCGCCGTGCCGGTTCAGGCGGACGGAAACGGCTTATTGCTCCACCAATGAATTCTTGAAGTTGGATGTGGCGGCAGAAGGGGTAAGAGACAAGGAATGAAAGCGCAGGCGTACCGTAAGTACGGCAAGCTTTCATGACGCAGTATATTGCCCCTTATGACGCCGC
>JBGUJG010000123.1:0-46629 GCA_045113695.1 Christensenellales bacterium | reverse complement strand
CACATGGCAGCCCAGCCAGTAATCGGCCAGGTCATACAGTTCCATGCCGGCTTCCGGTGATACGGCGGGAGCCGCGGCGGTTTCCGCAGGCTGTTCCTCTGACCGCGGTGCTTCTGTTGCCGCAGGCTGCTCCGCAGGCGCTTCCGTTGCGGCGGGTTGTTCCGTAACTTGTGTTTCAGCAGCCGGCTGCGCTTCTTTCGCCGCCTTGGGCGTGGGTTTCAGGCAGCCGAACCACAGTACTGCCGCCGCGACAGCGATCATCAGCACGAAGATCAGGATGGCGCGCCAGCCCAGCTTTTTGTCCCGGAAGGCCGTCATCTTCAGGATCAGGATGATGATAATGGCCAGGACGATGGCGTTGAACAGCGCTACCAGCGCGTACCAGTACGGCGTGTTGTCGGATTCCACCTGTACCGCGGCGCTGTTGGCCTGGGTGTAGAGGATGTTGTGGCAGGCTTCGCGCATCGCCTGACGCGCTGTATTGTTGGAAGAATCGATGCTGGCGCCCATCAGGCAGAGCATCATATCGTTGCCGGCACGGACGGCCAGGTTGGGATCCATCCAACTGGTGTTGGCCATGGCGGAGTCAGTGACCACCATGCCCACAAAACCCCATTCGCCGCGCAGCACATCCGTGATCAGCGGACGGGACGCGCCGGCCCACACGGTGCCCAGATAACTGTAACTGGACATGATGGCGGTCGTCCTGCCTTCCTTCACGGTGATTTCAAAGGGCTTCAGGTAGAGTTCGCGCATGGACTGCTCGCTGGCCCAGACAGACAGGCTCAGGCGGTTGGACTCCTGGTCGTTGAGGGCGTAGTGCTTGGCGTACATGTAAACGCCCTGGGCTGCAGCGCCTCTGACCTGAGCAGCGCCCAGTTTGCCGGAGAGCAGGCCGTCTTCGGAATAGTATTCAAAGTTCCGGCCGGAGAAGGGCGTACGGTGGATATTCATGCCCGGGGCATACAGACCGACCACACCGTTGGCGATGGCTTCCGCGCCGAATACCCTGCCGAATTCTTCGACCAGTTCCACGTTCCAGGTCGCCCCGATGACCGCTTCGCTGGGGAAGGATACACCGCGCAGGGAACTGACCAGGGAGTTGATGCCTGCAGGGCCGTCCAGGTCGGATGTGGCCGGCTTGCCTACGCTTTCAATCGCAGGCGTGGACCATCCGCCGTTCAGAATCATTTTCGCCATATCATCATCGGAGAGCTGTTGGAGCAGCAGTTCCCATTTGGGATCATTCCAATCCAGTCCGGCCAGATCGGTCAGCGTCAAACCATTGTCTTTATATATGATGGCCGCGTCATCCGCATTCACTGGATAAGGCGCTTTGCCGGTAAAGGCATCCACGACCTGGGCGGAAGCCGTCTTGCCGTCCTCGCGGGCCTTTGGCATGGTTCCTTCCCAGTCGGCACGGGATACATACACTGTGATCTGGCCGTTCTCCACATCCGCGAATCGGGTGACCGCTGCGGTCTTGTCCGTCGCGCGGGCATTCCCTTCACCGTAAATGACCGTCTTGGCCACCTTGTGCTCCCGGGTGTCGATCACATCATGGGAGTTATTCATCAGCTTGATCTGGTAGGTGCCTTCTTCCAGTACATAGCAGCCGGCGTTTTTGCCATCGAAGGATGCCATGTCTTCCTCCCGGAAGGAAATGGTCAGGGTCTCAGATTCGCCGGGCGCCAGTAGTCTGGTCTTGGCAAAGCCGGCCAGCACGACATGCGCTTTCTCGATGCCGCCCCTGGTATAAGGCGCGGTGTAGTACACCTGAGCTACGTCCTTGCCGGCGGTTTTTCCTGTGTTGGTGACCTTAACCTGCAGGATGATGTTTTCACCGCCGTCCACATAGCTCTCGATCGACTGGGAGAAAGAGGTGTAGCTCAGACCATAGCCAAAGGGATATTGTACCGTGGTTCCATAGTCAATATAACCGTCCGCGGCTGCCGTCTCATAGTAACGATAGCCCACATAGATGCCTTCCGCGTATTCCACATAGTTGCGCTTCAGGTTGCCGTAAGTGAAGCTGCCCGCATTGTAATAAGCAGGGGCAGAGGTCAGATCATAAGCATATATATCGGTGAGACGGCCGGAGGGGTTCACTTCGCCGGTCAGCACTTTGCCGACGGCATTGAAGCCTGCCGCGCCTGGGCTGCCGATCCACAGGCAGGCGTCCACACCCTCCACGAAGCCCAGCTCCATGGCGTTGGAGGAATTAATCAATACAATGACCTTCTCATAATTCTGCGCTTTCACAAGGGCGAGCAGGTCTTCCTCATCCTTTGTCAGTTCCAGATAGTGCCGTCCGTCGTCTGTCTTGCTGTATTTGGCGGCATACATATCCATAGGAAGGTCTCCGCCCTCGCCGCCGATACGGGAAAGCACAATGACGGCCGTATCCGCATAAGCGCGGGCGGACTGCAGTAATCCGTCTGAATACTTATCGGCCGATACTTCCGCGGGCGTAAAGTTGGAGCCGGTATAACCGCCCTGTTTGGCGCGGGAAACGCCGGCGTTTTTATAGAAGGTCACCAGCTGGTCGTTGACCTGCAGGCCGGCATTGGTCAGACCTTTTACCACATCCACATTGGCGGAGGTATCGCCGCTGCCGCTGCCCGTACCGCCGTAGATAGGATCAATGGAGGCATAGCCAAACAGATTGACCCTGGTTCCTCCGGCGAGCGGAAGCGCATTGTTTTCGTTTCTCAGCAGAACAATGCCTTCGCTTTCCAGTTTTTCCGCCATGGCAAGGCTTTGCTCGGCAGCCTCGGCAGCACTGAGGATTTCCGCGCTTTCTGACGCCTTTTTCCCGGTCAGCATTGGGTTCAGATTCACACCCATCCAGGATGTGATCATGGGTTCAAGCATACCGCATGCGATATTGATGCCCAGCGCCGCAATCAGCAGAACCGCAATGACTGCCAGCTTTCCTTTGTTGCCCTTTTTCTTCATGGATCGACTCCTCCTCCCGTATTTCAACGGTCTTCCATATTCAGTATAGCAAATTGTCCGCATCAGGTATTGCATATTTGTCGCAAAAAACTTATAATTGTCTTATCAATTTTTAAAAACAGCGCCGCTGATCTGCAGGGAGAGTGAATCGTGAAAAAGGAAGATTTGGTCTATCTGTGCACCGCCGTGGGAAACTTATCCGGAATCCCTGTACGGTTGTATGAAGGGGATGAGCTTTGCTTTTATCACAACGTGGTACGTCTTCCCAAAGATCCCATACAGCTGGTATGGCATGAAATCAGGACGTTATCTTCTCACGTGAGTTATTATGTGACGCCCCGGTTTTTATACTATGGCATTGTTGCCGGCGGGAACCAGCGTATCGTGGTTGGCCCCAGCAGGCAAACCGTCATCCAGGATCAGGAACTTCGGGAGATGGCTTTTCAGTTGATCTATCTGAAGATGATATTGCGGAATTCATGACAGGCATGAAACAGATCATCCCTCTTCCGCTGGAAAGTATGTTGCAGATGATGTGCGCCATCAACTTTATGATAAATGGGGAAAAACTGATCCTGAGCGATATCATCGGCGGCGGAGATAACGAATTCGGGCTGGAAGAATCCAGGGCTCAGAAACGGATAGAAGAAACAGAGATTCCGCCTGAAACACTGCATAACACGCTGGCCATTGAGCAGACCATCATGAATATTATCCGAAAGGGAGATGTTGCCGCGCTGGAAGCTTTCGTGCAGGAAGCGCCTGCCGTACGCCCCGGGATCATGGCCCGCGACCAACTGCGCCAGGCTAAAAACACCTTTATTGTTACCGTATCTCAGGCTTGCCGGGCTGCAATTCGCGGCGGTATGGACGTGGAAGATGCGCTGTCTTCCAGCGACGCATACATCCAGCAATGTGAGATGATGGCAGACATCAATCAAATAACCCGGCTTACGCTTGATGCCGTACTGTATTATACCCAGCAGGTACAGCGAATCCGTTACGGTCATTACACCACGGAGCTGGTACGGAATGTAGCGAATTATGTGCAGCACCATCTGTCTGAAACCATTACTACTGCCCAGATTGCCGATATGCTGTATCTGAGCCGCCAGCATCTGTCCCGCCGCTTTACCGAGGAAGCCGGAACCTCACTGGCCGCTTTCATTCGCAATGAGAAAATCGAAGAAGCCAAACGCCTCCTCCGCTATACGAATAAGCCTGTGTCCGCGATTGCATTGTATTTGGGTTTTTCCAGCCAGGGGCATTTTTCCCGTCTTTTTAAAGAGCTTAACGGTATGACCCCGGGAGAATACAGGGAAAAGAAACATGGATAATGAAGGAGTACGTTACCTGGAAAAGTGAGCAGCAAGCAGGGCACTGGTAAAACCAAGTGCACGATGCTTGTTGGTAGGCTCCGCCCCCAAGCCCCTGAAAACCAGAGCATTGCTCTGTGGTTGCGGAGGAAATGAAGTGGCTGGTCCATATCTATCGCATCATCCAAATAATGAAAGCTCCTGTGCCTGGAAACTGTTTTTGTGCAGTCTCAGACACAGGGGCTGTTTTATCGGGTTGTTTCTTCATATCACGGGAAAGGTTTTTCTACAATGGGAAGCACTCCTGCTCCAGTATATCGAAATTATATTTTGATCCGGTCAGGACTTTAGACTCTGGTTTCAGCAGATCAAGAGAAGTATAATTTGACACTTATTCTGCTTTCAGTTTTTTATCTTCTGATGATACTTCTTTCAGTGGTGACATCTCTATTGCAGAGGAATACAGAGCCAGTGTTTTTTATTTGCTGATATAAGCGCCGCGCTTGATCTGACATCCGTCTTTTTCCAGCAACTGCATAAGCACATCATAGCTTTTAGGAGGAATCAGCAGGGCTGTATCAATGGCTATATAATTCGTGTGGTTGTCGTCTTTTTCTCCATAATCCATTTCCTGATTCGTTGCATATCAAAAAAACGACGGTCTGTGATCTGCACAAACAACCGCAGAATCATAATTTGTTCAGCACAATTGTGTCGTGCATGGTGATCATCATGACGCTCCTTTCCAGTCGACTGAAAATATCTCATTCACACCCAGACGCTCTTCAAGCTCTTTTTCGTCATATTCACGCTGCTCATATCTGGCCGCCGAAACAGGTTTCCTGTCTTTTTGAGGAATCGTCGAATGACTGATGTAACCCTGCTTCCGCTTTTCATCATGCTCTTTCGCTTCGCTAACCGTCTTTATGCTATTCTGGATATATTCCTGAAGAATTCTCCGCACATATACCCATTTCCTGACGCCATTGTCAACGGCGGCATCGATGGCATAGCTGATCAGATCATCCGGAAGATTTGTTCGGAAGGAATCCAGTTCTGCGTAATGGGTATCCGTCATCTCAATCTGCTCCTTGTCTAACCTGATGATCAGAGAATTGATGGCAGTGTCTTCGAATTCAGTCTCTGCTTCGCACGTTTTCGCTTTGTCGTTGTTGTTTATATATTCCTTATCCTTATCATATACATATACCTTAGGACATTTGGAATTTTTGGCTTTTTTGCCCGAATCTGTTTTTTTTGAATTTTCTGTTTTATCCTTTTCAGCATTTTTCGTTTTTCCGGCGTTCGCTTCCGTATACCGATCAAGCCGTGCCTGCAGCCCGGGGAACACATACCGCTCATTTCCCTTAATCCGCTCTTGCCAATCTCTTCCGTTATCGTATGCGACTAAGGCATCGATCAGCCGCCCCTTTTCTTGGTCATTGAGTTCCTGTGTAACTTTCGGCCAGTCATCCCAGATCGGTGTATAGTGCTGTGCCATATTTACACCACCTTTGAATGGTAATTCTTTCAGATCAGGACATAATGTTATTCATTTGTATTTCTTGCTTGATAACCAGTATCAGACTATTTGGGCTCCTTGAGTCTGAGAAAGCTGCAAGCTCCTGCCCGGTGAGTAGCATGTCTTTTCCAGAAAATAACTTTTACTGATACGCCCCGCGATGGTCAGGTATCCCATAGCTTTCATATCCCGATTGAGATCGCGCACAATTTTATATGCATGGGATTTTGATATGCCCAACATATCTGCTGCCTCTGCTACAGTAATGAATATCTGTTCCTTCATTGCTTTTCTCCTTTTGTTGGTTATTTGTCATAGGCTGTTTATTTTTTATATGTGCTTTATCCTATGTTCTTTTTCTCTGACATCACTCCTATGCCAGCATGTTTATTATATTAAACATATTCGTTTATGTCAACTACGTTGTTGTAAAAATTTAACTTAACAGTTTAATTTTGCTCTGATACACAGCAGAAAACCAAGTCATATTAACTGCAAATGCCTCTTGCTTTTTGAAATACCATTCTTATGCCACGTGTTCCAGAGAGGATCGATCGAAGGAAGAAGTGTCCTATGGCTTGAAGAATAATTTGGCAGTTTCCTCTGTAATAAACTGATGATGAATGTTGAATACAACAACATCAGCCTCATTCCGAAACTGATGAAAAATAGAGCTAACTGCTTTCGGTTGAAACAGTTAGCCCTGCTTTTTATGTTATTGATTCTATGATGTCATCTTAAAACGTATGAATAACTTTTTCCAGGATGATTTCTTCAACTCTGCTGCGGATGCTGTTCATCCGGCGGACCCATTCCATCTGATCTGCTGCCTTCAGCTTTTCCGTAATGCCTTCCTGCTGTACAATCTGACCAACCAGCCATTCCAGCATTGTACTGGCACGTTCCTCCGCATCCGCCAGATGTCGGTCCAGGGTTCCGTTCAGGATTAGTTGTTCATAGGGGCCTGGATGCTCGACTTCCAGGTATGCCCGGTGCATCCGCCCCCATCTTCCGATGGGATGGTGTTCCCTGGGCTCCAGGGTCAGGTTCGGGTAGAGCATGCCGTCTTCTCCAAGAAAGTAGGTACCGCCGTGTTCTTCAAAGATACTGCTCATTTTGTTTCCTCCTTCATGCTATTCAGCATATTGGTTATGAGTGCGATATCTTCAAGGAGTTCATCCTTGGGTTTTTCAACCTGACTGAGCCGCTGAAGTTCCTTCAGGATGTCCTTCATATGGATGGTCATCATTTTGAATATCCGGGAATTCGGAGTGACGGTGATATCACGGTCCATACATTTCCTGTAGCAGTATTCCTGCTTTGGAAGCCCGGACAGGGCCACTGCCCGGTTGAGCTGTGTGTTTTCTTCCGGCGATACCCGGAATCCAACGGTAATGTTTCGAAAACGGTTGTGCCGGTCCACATTCTTAGCTGACATGATTCTGTTCCTCCATTCTTTCGCTGTTCAGTTGGTTGGCCATATCTGCCTGACGTAAAGGGAAAAGGTGTGCATATCGGTAGGTGATGTCGATACTTTCATGTCCCACACGGTCCGCGATGGCGACGGCGCTGAAGCCCATGTCGATCAGAAGGCTGATGTGGCTGTGCCTCAGATCATGAATCCGGATTCTTTTTACGTCTGCTTCTTTTGCGCCGCGGTCCATTTCATGGTGGAGATAACTCTTGGTGATAGGGAAGATTCGGTTGTTCTTCTGTACTTTATAGAGGCTTTTGAGATATTCTTTCATCTCCTCGCAGAGGAATTCCGGCATTTCAACCGTTCTAACACTCTTTTTCGTCTTGGGGGAAGTTACCAGATCCTGTCCATGAATCCTCTGATAGGTTTTGTTGATCCGAACCGTCCGTTTCTCAAAGTTGAAGTCTGCCGGCGTCAAAGCCAGCATCTCTCCCTCCCGGATCCCGCACCAGTACAGCATCTCAAAGGCAGAGTAAGATATGGGCTTGTCCATGATTGCTTCGGCAAATTTCAGATACTCCTCCTTCGTCCAGAAATTCATTTCCTCCCGCTCTTTACTGCCGATGCATCCAACCTGCGACGCTGGATTGCTTCTCAGCCCGTAATACCTGACCGCATGGTTCAGGATGGATACCATCTGATTATGGACTGTTTTTAGGTAGGTATTGGAGTAAGGACGTTTCTTTTCATCCCTGTAGGCCAGCAGTTCATTCTGCCATGCGATTATGTCCTTCGTTCCGATCTCACTGATGATGCGCTTTCCAAAGGCTGGAATCAGCTTGCCCTGAATGATATTGGCCTTGGTTTCCCAGGTGCTCTCTTTCAGTCTGGGTCTGCGATCCCGTTCGTAAAGTTCGCAGAAGGCGGAGAAGGTCATATCCATGTCCGCGGTGTTTTGCTGTAGAAACGTCCTTTCCCATTCCTGCGCATCTTTTTTGGTTTCAAAACCCCGCTTGCATTTCTGTCGGCCTTCTCCTTTCCAATCGTGGTACCATGTCAGCGCATACCACTTTCCGGTCTTTTCGTCCTTATATACAGACATTGTCGTTCACTCCTTTCTGCGCCTGATACAATCTCTCCTGAAAATAAACCCGATTGATTCTACCTGAGATTGTCACGAATCCTTTTTTCTTAAGTTCCTGATTGAGCTGCCGGATCAATTTGTAGGCGAAGGATTTCGATATACCGAGTTCTTTGGCCACATCCTCCGCTCTCATAAACTGGTTTGCCATAGCTTGGATCCTTTCTGCTCAAAATAAGCAAATATGCTTAATACATTATACTAAACATTTCGGGTTATGTCAAATGCTTTCGATTGAACAAATTAAATTATTATGTTAAATTTTACATTGATTTTACTAAACGGATTTGTTATAATGATTATATCTTTTTTACGAGGTGATGTTGATGGCAACCGGCGAGCGCATTCGTTTTTTTCGCATCTTACGGGGGATGACGCAGAAGTATCTGGGACTTATGCTGGGCTTTCCCGCAAACTCTGCTGACGTACGTTTGGCACAGTATGAATCTGAAGATCGCACGCCCAAGGCAAACCTGACCGCTCAACTGGCGGAAGCTTTGGATGTTTCCCCAAAAGCGATTGCTGTTCCGGATATTGACACCATGGACGGACTGATGCACACGCTTTTCGCCTTGGAGGATCGCAAGCTGCTTCGTATCACGAATGCGGATGGTCTGATCTGTCTTCGTGCGGAGATCTTCGATGGAGGTGTTCGTGCCTCCGACCTTGAGCAGCGGCTCCGTGCCTGGCAGGAGCAGTCCGCTAAACTGAAAGCAGGCGAAATCACGAAAGAGGATTATGACCGTTGGCGGTATCACTACCCTGCGTTTGACGATACCAGCATCCGTGTTCCGGTTCCACCGGAAGAACTCACTCGTTCCAAACGTGGTCGAAAACCGAAGAATAAAGACTGACACAAAAAGCCCTCCGATCTGCGGATGATCAATCCACAGCGGAGGGCTGAATCATACAAATCTGTAGTTTTTTGATTTCATTTTCCGTTTTCAGGCTCTCTACCCCACAACCACCGGGCTTGGGGACAATGTAACCTTTTTTCGGAAAACTTTATCATTTCTTTATCAGAATCACTTTGGAGAAGACGAAAGCTATTGTGAAATGAGCAGATTCGCATTTAAGGATCTCATTCCCACTCAATCGTCCCGGTAGGCTTCGGCGTGAGGTCGTACAGGACGCGGTTGACGCCGGGGACTTCGTGGGTGATGCGGTCGGTGATGCGGGCCAGGAGATCGTAGGGGATGGGCTCGATCGTGGCGGTCATGGCGTCGCGGGTGTTGACCGCGCGCAGGACCACGGGCCAGTCATAGGAGCGCTGTCCGTCGCGGACGCCGGTGGATTTGAAATCCGGCACGATGGTGAAATACTGCCAGACCTTGCCGGCCAGGCCGGCGTTGGCGAACTCTTCGCGCAGGATGGCGTCGCTTTCGCGGACGGCTTCCAGGCGGTCCCTTGTGATGGCGCCGACGCAGCGGACGCCCAGGCCCGGGCCGGGGAAGGGCTGGCGCTCCACCATGGATTCCGGCAGGCCGAGCTCTTTGCCGACCACACGGACCTCGTCCTTGAAGAGGAACTTGAGGGGCTCCACCAGCTCAAAGTTCAGGGATGCCGGAAGGCCTCCCACGTTGTGGTGGGATTTGACCGGGCCGGATTCCAGGATGTCGGGATAAATGGTGCCCTGGGCCAGAAAGCGGATGCCGGAGAGCTTTTCTGCCTCCTCTGCGAAGACGTCGATGAATTCCTTACCGATGATCTTGCGCTTCCGCTCCGGATCGGCCACGCCGGCCAGCTTATCGAGAAAACGGTCGACGGCGTCCACATAGATGAGCTCGCCGTGCAGTTCGTCGCGGAAAACCCGGATCACCTGTTCCGGTTCGCCCTTGCGCAGCAGGCCGTGATTGACGTGTACGGAGACCAGCTGCCTGCCGACCGCGCGGATCAGCAGGGCGGCGACGACGGAAGAATCAACCCCGCCGGACAGGGCCAGCAGTACCTTGCCGTCCCCGATCTGCGCGCGCAGGGCGGCTACCTGTTCTTCAATAAACGCTTTCGCCAAAGCGGGTGTCGTGATCCTGGCCATATCGGCAGGACGCTGATTGTTTGCCATCGGAAAGACCTCCTTCGTCCATCACGGAAAGCGGGAAATACCTTGGATCCCCATTATTTTATCAGAAGGAAAAAACCGATGCAAGCACCTATCCGGTGGATTTCACGCCATATGCAACGGCTTTCCGCGCAGGGCAGCGGCTTGGGAAAAAGAGGTTCGTTCCTGTGGAAAAAGTCAGGGCAGGCAGATCGTGCCGGCGCCTTACCATTCGTTCCGTTCCGGGGTAACCGTCCAGGCAAATTCCCCGTGGAAGTCCTGAAAACAGTTTTCACAGATCCAATGGTACCGGTCCAAAGTGCAGTATCCCTGAGGACAGTCTTTGTCCAGCTTGGCCCAGCAGAAGGAACAGTGCTCGTGGTCGTTCGTTTCCGACGGGTGAAATACAGCCCTGAGCAGCGTTTTGCCGGCGAGATAGGTTTTCTGATCGGTCAGCCGCCAGTCGTTCATCGCGCGCCTCCGTTCAATCCCAGGTATAGCTGTATACTTCGCTGCCCTGAAGGTCGATGAAAATCACTTTCCGGCCTGAATCCGTATGAGGGTCGACCTGAGCCAGACCGTCCCGGAAAGGACGGCAGTATCCGTTTTCGAACCGTACGATCCATTGCCCGCGTTCGTCGATATAACCGGCGTCGCCGGTAAACAGGTCCACGGCCGGCGCCGGACCGTCCGTGAATTCCGCTTCTGTTTCGTCGTCGTCGTTTGTCCAGAAGACGGGAGGGGTGAGGATCTCTCCGCTGCTGCTGAACAATCCCTTGGCGATCCCCCCGAAGGGTTCGGCAAAGGGGGAATCCGTCCGGACGTAATACCAGGCGATGCCGTCCTCCCCAAAGGGATCGGCACTGGTCAGCCCTTCCGCGCTGAGGGTGAATGCTTCCGCGCCTTCCCTGTCCAGGAAAGCGAAGGAACGGCCATCGTCCGCGGGGCATGGGATCAGTCCGTGATCATAAGCCGGCCAGAGAAAGACGCCTTTGGCGCTGAACAGAATCTGCCCGTCCGGGCCGATGACGGCCTGGACTCCGGACTGCGCAGTGACCACGGCCCGCCCTTCGTGAAAAGGCTGCGCCTGTGCAAACTGCGGCTCCACGGCAATCCGTCCTTCCGTGTCCAGATAGCCGTACAGGCCGGAGGAGCGATCCGTAACCGGAAGCAGGCCGTCCGAGAAACGGTCGTCTTCCGCTTTCAGGGATTCAGGTACAGGCGTTTCCCGGCCACGGCGGTCGATGATGAGCTGGCGGGACGGATCTTCCGCTGAAGAAACGATACACCGGCCCTCATGAAAAAACGCGGCTTTCGGCGCGTACCTGCAGGGGATCACGGTTTCGCCGTCCGACCGGCGGACGAACCCGGTCTTTCCGTCCTTCACCACGCCGATCAGCTCGGGGTCCATCGTTTCGCCGTATTCAAGGAAAATCTCTTCATAGACCGTGCCGGAGAAGAAACCGGACGGGATGTCGAAAAAACCGTGCGAGCGATTCCCGCCGAGCCAGTACAGTCCGCTGTACCGTCCGCCGATATACTGCCCGATCTCGTCGAAACTCCTTATCGTAAAGTATTCCGGCGGGACGATCCATTCGCCCCGGGCATTGATGATCCCTTCCAGACCGGTATCCTTCATATACGTCCCGCTGCTGAGCAGGTACAGAGGTTCGGTTTCATCCCCTTCCGGCAGGGTGAAACCGTCTGGGTACTGACAGGCGACGGCGTAACCGCCCCGGAAGTCTTCTGCGTACGTGAAGGTTCCCGGGATCACCGGGACGCCCTGACGGTCGATATACCCCCACAGGCCGTTCGGTTCGCGTACGGCATACAGCGGCTCTCCGGCCGACGCGCAGGAGGGCAGGGACAGCGGAACAGCCGTCAGCAGGAATAAAAGCAGGAATCTGAAATACCTTCTCATTTTTTTCTCCCGACCAACAGAACGGTGAGTGCCGGCTGATGAAAATGCCTCAATCATTGTCAGTTTTTCAGATGAGGGATCATACAGAAGCTGGCCCGGTCTTTTTCCGTTGATCAAATCCGGAAATATTTGGCAGGTCTTTTCTGTCTGCCGGCGCGTTCCCGCGCTGTGCTGCGCAGCGCCGTCACTTTCTCTTTGGCGGCTGGCATTTCTTACAGGGAATCAGCGTCCTGTAAGGAAGGTCGTTGACCTGTGCATACGTAAATGAATTCTGAAGGGGGGTATATAGCTGTGAGATGGACGGGCAGCAGGGGTCCAGGTGGTAGAACATTCCACCGTCCGGATTATAATATAGTTTTGTATCAGGGTCCGGCTCTCCTTCACCGGGATCCTCTTCCAAGAAGCTGGATCCTTCGGGCAGGGGAATGCCAGGAGCCGCAGTATGTCCGGCAGGATCCTGTTTTGCTTCCGTATGCTTTCTGATGATGTCCAGGAACGCGTCCCGCTCCGTTTCCGGCGTCCAGTAAGGAGTCATCGGCTCACCGGTATCCGCATCAATATGAATGCTGAAAATACAGCTCATCTCGTTTCCCGGGTCGTAAGGCGTCTGCGGTACGTGCGCGGTGATTTCCCACAGCCGGGAGTCTTGACTGAGGACGTCCAAAAACAAACCTTTATAGGTCAGCGAGTCCGGATCGGGCATTTTCCAGCCGGTATCCCGGACATGATCCCGGAACGCCCGTTTTGCGATTTCGACGGCCTCGTCATAGCTGACCGTCTTTGCTTCCCATGCGTTCAGCACGTGCGCCAGCCAGGGCGCGTTACTGAAAAAAGCGCACTGAAGACTCCTGGATACCAGCACATCAAAGGAAGCCTGCTCCGTGATAAACGGGTGGCTGAAATGAAGGCAGCTGAACCAGTATGCCGGAAGCGTTCCCGTCTGCTTGGCCATATCAGCCATGAGCTCCAGATCATTTCCAGAACTTATCACAAAATTCTTCAGCTGAATCAGGCTGCAGCCAGGATAAACTGTTTCAAAATACTCAGCGGTCAACAGAAACGGCAGGTCGATATCGTACAGATCCGCTTCCTTGAGGAACTGCAGATTATCGGCAAACGAAACGAACGTATATCCTTCCACTTCGGTCGGGAAAGGATATTCGGGCAGCGTTCCGGTGCTTTCCGACAGGGCGTGGCAGATAAGCAGCAAGAGCGCAAGTGTCAGGGGTATGAGCTTTCTGAAAACAGCGGGCATGTTTTTTTCTCCCTGTAAAATTGATGATGAAGAACTTTTTTCAGACAGATTCATCCGGCACGGTGATCTCCGGATAATACCGGCGCAGATAACCGCTCAGCAGTTCATAGAATACGCTGACCGCCTCTTGATCGCTGCCGCAGTGCTCCTGGATGATCCGGAACCAGCCCCGAACGCCGGTTCCGGGTTCCATCCCATAATATATATCCACATAATTCATCCACGGGGAAGAGAACGCTTTGTGCACGTCCTCATAGCCGCACATGGCGAAAGCGTCTCCCGCGCCGTAGATATAAAGACACAGTTTTTCAAGGGAATATTCTCCGATGATCAGGCCCATCCGATTCCGGTATTCGTACAGCATTTTGATAAATGGTTCCAGCATACAAAACCTCCAGGGCTGATTGTTTCCCGGACGGCAGCGCGG
The DNA here is from genome assembly GCA_045113695.1 of Christensenellales bacterium. Lineage (GTDB taxonomy): Bacteria > Bacillota > Clostridia > Christensenellales > Aristaeellaceae > UBA4246. The sequence goes on along the minus strand of JBGUJG010000123.1, from coordinate 32,634 downwards.
TTCAACCGCGGGAGCCGTCCGCAGGTTCGCAGGTCACAGGGTCGATATAAACGGTTTCCTTCTGCCCGTCCGGGGAGACAAAATCCAGCTGCCACACGCGCTCAGGCTCTGTATTGAATTCTGAAAGCCGGGTCAGCATGTCTCCCCAGAAGTCGGTCCAAAAAGAGGAGCCGGTGAGGGTCCATTCGTCTGCAGGCTGCGGGAGGGTTGAACGCGCGGCTTTCTCAGCTTCCTCTAAACTGCAGTCATTTTCGTCCGGCAGCCCCATGGACAGAAGCATCACGTTAAAAGGCATACCGAAACACCTTTCCTCGAAAGCGGCGTTCATCCGGTAATCCCAGGTTTCCTGTGGGCCCCATTCCGTTTCCTGAGCAGTCAGCTGTTCATGAAACCATGTATCATGATCCAGACCTTGCTGCCAGAGGACAAACCGGCCGGCGATCAGCCTGGGGTCTGTCTGCCGGACAATTTCCCCGCTGTCCATGTCCAGGTACACATGAAAGCCCTTTTCCCGGGGGAGATTGCCGGAAGCGTTTAGCTCCACGTGATACCAGCAGCGCTTTTCCCCAAGGGTGCTGGAAGCCGTGATCACATAGTCCCGGAAGGCGGCCCGGACTTCTTCTTCCGGCAGCCCGAGGGCGTCCGTCAGCAGGCCGTACGCCCGGTCCAGCGCTTCCTGCGGCTGCAGCTGCTCCTTTTCGGGAACAAGAATCAGCCAAAACTCTTCTCCTTGCTTTGGAAGATAGTATTCTGTTGTTTCGGCTTTCAGCAGCGAGCCGTCTCCTGCGCTGATTCTTAGGTGATAGTCCCTCAGTACCGGCCAGGGGGTCCTGATTTCCCGGAAGCCGAATTCATTCCCGTTTTCCTTGTCAGGTACATAATCTGTGATTTCATAGGTGCCGGCCGTTTCCGGATTGATCAGGTCGATCGACCACATCGGCCCGCCGGCGTCGGCGATTTCCCCGGTGCTCTCATCAAAATAAACGCCTTCCTCCTGGTAACAGGAACTGTAAAACCAGTGTCCCCGGATTTCTTCTTCCGGAAGGGCCAGCTGCCCGCAAAGATATCCGAGCGCGAGGTCCAGCGCCTGGGTTTCGTCCAGCACTTTCTCAGCTGGGAGGACAGAATGATCCGCCAGGGCGGGGCAGATAAGCAGCAGGAGCGCAAGCGTCAGGATCATGAGCTTTCTGAAAACAGCGGGCATGGCTTTTCCCTCCTTACGTAATGGATGATGAAAAACTTTTCTCAGACAGATTCATCCGGCACGATGATTTCCGGGTAATAACGGCGCAGATAGCCGCTCAGCAGTTTATAGAATACGCTGACCGCTTCTTTATCGCTGCCGCAGTGTTCCCGGATGATCCGGAACCAGCCCCGGACGCCTGTACCCGGTTCCATGCCGTAATAAATATCCACATAATCCATCCATGGAGTGTAAAACGCTTTCTGCACGTCCTCATAGCCGCACATGGCGAAAGCGTCTCCCGCGCCGTTAATATATTGAAACAGTTTTTCAAGGGAATATTCTCCGATGAGCAGACCCATCCGATTCCGGTATTCGTACAGGTATTTTATGAATGTTTCCAACATAAGTAATCCAGCCTCCTTGCTGAGAGTTTGCCGCAGTCAGCGGCGTACGGTTCAGCCGACTCCGTCATCTGCCGGCTCACGGGTCAGGGGGTCCGTATATCCTCATATCTCCATCCCCACCACGACATCATCGCCCAGCTTTCCTTCCCAACGGTCGGTCACAGGGTCCGCGTCTTTGGGATAGAACACATAGAACACCGCTTCCGCCTTGCTCGTTTCCGCGTCATAGGAGATGTCCAGGAACATCCGGAAAGTCCGGCCTGTGCTGGTATTGTAGAAGTAGATATGAAACGGCCAGTCTCCCTGAATCGGGGCGTCCGGCCAGGTTTTCAGAATATCCTCCTTCCGAATGATCCCTTGGACGGCGTCCGGGCCGTACTCCCACCCTGTGCGGATCAGGCCGTTTTTCATTCTTGCCGGACGGTACGGCGCGCCATGCATGCCTTCCGCGACGCCGATTGTTTCGGCCGGACGAACGCGGACCGTCCTGTAACCGTTGTCGTCGGACAGGTAATAGTCATAGTCCCTGTCGCTCCTGGGTACCTGTATCCGGAACCGGGCGGAAACCGTCAGTTCGCTGGGACGGTAGAAAAAAGCCCTGTATACCAGATCTGCCAGCATGAAGAACGCGAGTATGCAAAGCAGAATCTTCCATCCTTTTTTCACAGCTGTCCCTCCTGTTCAGGTTCAGGTACGGATGTCAGCGGCGTGTAGCCTGTTATTTCGATCAGCGCCTGCCCCTGGGGGCTTTGGATCCAGTCCAGCAGAGCCAGGGTGTTTTCGTCCGCGTCGCTGCGTGTGACGGCGTAGAACACAGACGCCAGCGGGTAGGTGCCGTTTTCGATGTTTTCAGCCGTGGGCGCGATGCCGTTGACGGTCAGCAGCTTGACGTTGAAGTTCTTCATCAGGGCCGTGCAGTAGAAGCGGAAGGAATAGCCGATGGCGTTTTTATGGTTCCGGTAGTCGGACACCTGTTCCACCATGCCGCCCATATCGTCCTGCATCATTTCTTTCTCAGCGGGCATCAGCGGCGTATCCCGCATGACGAACCTCTCCATAGCCGTCTGGCTGCCGCTGCCTTCGCTGCGCTGATAGGCGCGGATACTGCCAAGTCCCTTGACGCCCAACTGATCCCACCGGGTGGTTTCGCCGCTGTAGACGGACCGGATCTGGTCCAGCGTGAGCCCCTCGACCGGATTGTCCGGATGGACGAAGAACACGAAGGCTTCCCGGCCGATCGGCGTATAGACCAGTTCGACTCCTTTTTCCGCGGCATAGGCTTCCTGCTCTTTGCTTGGTCCCGCTGTGAAGATGATATCAGCGTTTCCATCCACAATTTCACGGTATGCATAGGAGGTCGTGCTGCAGCTGACGATTTCACGGATTTTCCGGGCCTCCATATGCCCGACGGAGGAAGGATAGACAGCCTGGGCGAAGGCGGCATATACGGGGTAGAGAGCTGTCGCCCCATCCATTCGCGGGAGGGGATCGCCGTCTTCAAAGCGCAGGGAAGGCTCTTCATCCGGCGTCTTGACCATACTGTCCGCCTGAAAGGGCGTGTAGGCCGTGTAATCGAAATGCTCCGGCAGGGTGATGTCCCGCAGGTGCTGCTCGTAGGCGCCGCTGCCGAACACCCCGCCCACAGCCAGAGCGAAGCAGGCGAACCAGATCAGGAGCCTTTTTTTGTTCCAGAACCGGAGCGCCCAGCCGCTGAGCAGGCCGATCACCAGCAGCGCGATACTGATCCAGGACACGCACCAGTACCAGGCCCCGCCGTCATAGGACAGCTCCAGCAGCAGTAACAGACCGGCCGGGATTGCGTTGACCACGGCAAGCGCAACGGCGCTGCCCTTCCCGCCCTTCAGGATCAGGGAAACGTTCCAGATCAGCAGACAGACGGGGATGAGAATGAGTAGGATCATGAAGCTTTCCCTTTCATGACGTTGGTTTTAATACTGAAACAGCTCCTCAAACAGCCGGGGGACGACCTTCCGCAGTTCTTTCCCGTAAGCGTCGTCACCATAGAACAGGATCAGGCCCTGCCCGCCGTCGAAAAACATGTGGAGTTTGCCCGGAAAGCCTTCCCGGGCAAGCACTTCGTTCACCCAGGTGATCGCTTCCTCGCTGAACCAGTCGCCCATGAAATCCAGCTGCCGCTCATAGCGGTGCCCGTTCAGGGTGAAAGCGACGTCGGTCGTTCCTTCCGCGGACAGGCTGCCGATGCGGGCGGCTTCTTCTGCGCTCCACTCGGTGATGTGCTCCGTGACGTCCGTGCATTCAAAGCCGGGAACGATGGAGGAGACTCCCTTCAGGAACAGGGTGTACATGTGTTCGATGTCATATACTTCCGTGTCGAAGGCGTATACCTGGGACGAGGTCGGCGTCCAGGCCCCGGTGCCGAAATCGTATTCGCCTTCACCCAGACGGGTCAGCAGGAGCAGGACAAAATCATAGTACTGCTCACCGCGGTCAGATCCTGCTGTTTTCCAGTAGGAAACCATGTCTGCGACGGCCTTTTCCGTTTCCCGGACGGTTTCGTCGGGAATCTCGATGCCAAGGCCCCGCAGGGCTGCGACCGTTTCCTGATGGGTCATGTTCTCCGGCGTTTTCCGCTTCTGGCCGAACAGCAGGCTTTGGAGCCAGTCCAGGGCGTCTTCCAGGTTCGTGCCGGAGCCGGCTTGCGTCTGCCCGTCTTCGGGGGTCCCGCCGTTTTCACACAGGGTATTCAGGGGAAGGGCCAGGCAGATCATCACGGCCAGCAGGACCGCCATCCGTTTCGCCATCGTTTTTCGTCTCCTTTCATTGACCGTCTGCATGATCCGGGACGGCCGCCGGTTCGTCCACCGTCCACTCAAAGGTCACGCTGTCCGCGTCGATCATCAGCAGGGTCGAATCGTTCACGCACAATTCCGCGATGATGCAGTGATACGCGGCATAGTGATACAGATAGGTTGGCGCAAAGAAACATCTTTTCATCAGCTTCCGAAGTTCCTGCAGGTTTTTGACGGCCAGATAACTTTCACGGCGCAGAAACTTACGTCTGCGGTGTCGGTAGATACCGTCCAGCCCGCCGTATGCCTTGTTGGTGCCGTTCTGGCCGCCGTATTCCAGATGGAAGCGCATGGTCAGCGTCCGGGCATCCGGGTGAAGCGCCTGTATGGAATCATGGTTTGAGATTTCGTCCTCAAAATCAATGATCAGGCAGTCGTTCTCCTCCCGGATATCCCTGATCTCACAGTCATGGGGCACCGGGATATCGGCTGTGCTGCAGTCCAGCAGGTATGTTTCGGTGATCTTCTTCATCAATGAAAAACTCCTTTTGTTATGGTCCGGTCCACACGGCAGTCCGACTATGGCCAATCTATAACTGCTTTTGCAGGTCCAGGGCCCGTGCGGCTGCCGGCGGAGCGAGAAGTCCGGGAAGAGTCAGTACCCCCAATCAACCAGTTCCCACCCGCCGGTTTCAGAAAAGAGCAGAATCCATGCCCAGCCGTTGTATTCGGTGTCAGGATTGAGACCGGAGCCGGGGTACTCCTGATCCTCCGGGGGCGTGTGAAAAGAAGAAGCAAAGACGATGCCGTCCGTATAGTTCCTGCCGGTCTTCTGCGTCTCTGTATCGGCATAGTACTGATATTCTCCGGCGGACCGTTCATCGGAGGTATAGGCGATGCTGTGCAGCTCACAGCCATACCAGGTCCGGAATCTGTCTATGATGACAGCGATGGCCGCGTCCATCTGCTCATGGGTGAAATGTGTTGACGTTCCGTAACTGATCACTGCCCGGGAAACATCTGCGGGCTGGTATTTGGGCTGCATGGACGCCATCCGGTCAAGCGCTTCGCCGGACAGCTTTCTGAAAACCGTCTGTTCCATGCCGGAAGAAACGATGCGCAGTTCGTCTTCCGTCACTGTGAACGCACAGTCTACGGTTTCACCGTTCGCCTCCAGGATCAGACGGTCTCCGTCGACCCGATACTGCGCTTCTACCTCTTCTTCATACTGAAAACTGGCCGGGTCGATGAAACGCAGGGTCAGTATGCCGCCGCCGGCGAATGTCATGGCAACGCCGAAGATACTGCCGTTTTCATCCGTTTCAAAGTACCATGTGCCCAGCAGGCAGGCGGAAGGGTCGGCGCTTGATTGCCCGTTCCCGCTTGCGGGGGGAGAGAGCGGTTCCGGAGTGCCTTCCGCAAAAGCGCTGAAGGGGTTTGGGCACAGGAACATCAGGAATATCATCATCAAGCGTTTCATTGTCAATGCTCCTTTTATACCGGGAGTCTGTACTGCGGATAAGGCAGTTCTGTTCCCGAGCCGCGTTCTTCAGTCGCTTTCGTATGGCTTCGGTTCTGCCGTGATCTGGCCGGAGAGGTCCACAAAGCCGTATTTCCGGTCCTGCCATACGTTGACGATGCCGGAGATGTCCGTTTCGAACATGCACAGTCCGTTTTCGTCCGGGGGATAGAGCCTGACCAGGTTTTCGCAGGAGAAGGTCAATACCGTCCGCCCCTGCAGGTCGATGATGCTGAACTCGTGATCGCCGGTCTGGGTGGCATACATGCCGTTATAAAAATCTGGTCCGTCCCATTCGTCCGAAACCAGCCCCCGCGCCAGCACCTCGCCGTCCGGAGAGATCCGTCCCCAGTCACCTTCGGGAAACTGAACCACGGCAAAGCCGTTTTTGAAACGGTTGGCGTAAATAAACTGCGGGGGAATCGCGACGGTTCCCTGCACATCGGCAAAGCCGAACAGCTCTTCGCCGTTTTTGATCAGTACCCGTCCTTCAAATGCGCCTTCGTACTGGATGGCCTGAATGCCTTCCGGAAGTGGGATGACAGCGCCGGTTTCGTCGATCAGGAAAAATTCGTCGTTCAGGGGATTGCCGTCCTCATCCTCCAGTGCGACGGAGGCGACGCCTCCGTAGAAGCAGGACGGGTCCGTACCGAAATACCGGCAGGGTATGACCAGTTCGCCCGTGGTCCGGTCCGCATATCCGGTTAAGTAAGTATCGTCCGACACGGGGATCAGGCGGCTGTCGGAGACCCAGGGATATACGCTTCGCCAGACCAAGCCGGAAAAATATCCGGATGGAATGTCGAAAAAACCCTCGAGTCTGCCGCCTTTGTCATCCTGCTTTCCGTAAACACACCAGATGCCGGTGTCTTTTCCGCCGTAGAACTCTCCGTCATATCCCGGGTCAAAGGAATAGACTGGTTCCACCACCATGGTCCCGCTCCGGTCGATCACGCCCTCACAGTCCGGCAGGCTGTCCCGGTCCGCGTATTTCTCCGGGGTTTCAGGGTATACCGTGATCACCGCGTAATGGCCCCTGAAATCCTCGGCGCCGTCAAACTGCGGGGGAATGACGAACGTTCCTTCCCGGTTGATATAGCCCCATTTCCCATTCGCGTCCATGGCCGGGAACAGCGCCTCCGGGCTGTCCTCCGCAAAAGCGCCGCAGGGGATCAGGCACAGGAACATCAGGAATATCGCTGCCAGGCGTTTCATGGTCATTGCTCCTTTCATAGATGTTTTTCTTACAGATGCTTAAGGATGCTCCCCGTATTCTGTGATCATCCACCGGCCGTGCTTACTTTTAAAGCAAATTCTGTTATCGGAATCATACAGGCTCGGCCCGTTTCCGGAAAGCGCAACATCAAACCGGATTTCGGCGGACTCGTTGTTGATTTTCAGAGACTGAATCTGATAATCATAACGAACTACTGTGTGATTTTCATCGTATTGCTTCCGGGTCTGAAGGATACTGCCGGCGAGATACGGATCCTCACAGCAGGCGGCCAGTTCTTCTTCCTGTCCCTTCCTTATCAGGTCCAGGTATGGGGAGAAAGCGTCTTCTGGGAAGGACAGCCCGTGGAGATGATGGCCGCGGTAAACGGTGACAAGGTTCTCTGCGGTATCATGAAAGCAGAGCCAGTATTCCCGCTGATGAAACGGTACGCTTTGCCCGCTGAAGGCCTGAACATACCAGGCGTCACAGACGGTGCTGCCGGGATTCAGCTTCTTTTCAGTGTCCGGATGGACGATGATCCCGAACCGGTCCGTCAGTTCCCTGAGCGGGATATGCTCTTTCACCCATCCGTTGGGAGGGGACCAGACCGTGCCCTGATCCGGCTGAAAGGTCATGATCTCATAGCCGTCTGTATACTGGAGAATATCGTGCCAATACCGGTAACCGGTCCTCTGCAGCAAAGGAGCGGATGATTCCAGTCGGGCGCTATGAAGGAAGGCAGATTCCCTGTACCGCATATGCACCATCTGAATCATGATGGCGGTCAGGATGATCACGCATACAGCCGTGATTGGTCTTATGTGCTCACGGAGGAAAGACCGGCTTTTGCGCAGAGCTGTTTTCATGCTATCTGACATCTGAGAACTCCGGTTTCATCTGGACGCTTTTGTCCGTTCATGATCAATTGACTCTGTTTGATTATACTACATTCCGCCTGAACTGAACAGGAAACCGCTTTGGCTTCCGAATATTTTACAACAATGACCGGCCGTTTCGAGACGTTTGTCACGAAATGCACGTACGGAGCGCAGACGGCATGGGAAACATCTGACTATGAAAAAGAGAACGTCTGATCATCATGATGATGATAACGTTCTCTTTTTCTTTATCTTTTTCTTTATTATTATCTTTATAGGCTTTCTGTTGGTTTCAGTTGGTTAGCTTTGGTTTTGATTGGTTTTAGCCGTTGTTCTGCGCTTCCACGAGCCTTACGCCGCAGTAGATCTGGCGGAGCTTGGGCTTTTCGATCTTGCCGGTGGGGTTGCGCGGGACGTTGGCGAAGATGATCTTCCGGGGGCGCTTGTAGCGGGGAAGGTCCAGGCAGAACCGGTTGATCTCTTCTTCCGTGCAGGTCATCCCTTCCTTGACCTGGATGATGGCGGCGGCGATTTCGCCCAGGCGCGGGTCGGGCAGGCCGATGACGGCCACGTCGTGCACCTTGGGGCAGGAGTTCAGGAAATCTTCGATCTGGACGGGGTAGAGGTTCTCGCCGCCGGAGATGATGACGTCCTTCTTGCGGTCCACCAGGAAAATGAAGCCGTCTTCATCCTGTTTGGCCATGTCGCCGGTGTGGAGCCAGCCGTCCTTGAGGACTTCCGCGGTGGCCTTTTCGTCGTGATAGTAGCACTTCATGACGCCCGGGCCCTTTACGCAGAGTTCGCCCACTTCGCCCTTTTCGACAGGCACGTCGTTCTCGTCGACGATCTTGCACTGCCATCCGAAGCCGGGCACGCCGATGGCGCCGACCTTGCGGACGTTCTCCATCCCCAGATGGACGCAGCCGGGGCCGGTGGATTCGGAGAGGCCGTAGTTGGTGTCGTACTTATGATGCGGGAAAACCTCCATCCAGCGCCGGATCAGGGACGGGGGCACGGGCTGGGCGCCGATGTGCATCAGCCGCCACTGGGAAAGCTGGTAGTCTTCCAGCCGGATGTCGCCCCGTTCGATGGCGGCCAGGATGTCCTGCGCCCACGGGACCAGCAGCCAGACGATCGTGCACCGTTCCCAGGAAACGGCGTCCAGGATGGCCTTGGGGGTGTTGCCCTTGAGGATGACCGCCCGGCTGCCGGTAAACAGGGAGCCGAACCAGTGCATCTTCGCGCCCGTATGGTAGAGCGGGGGAATGCAGAGGAAGACGTCGTTATGCGTGGTCTCATGGTGCTTGGCTTCCATCCGGGCGGACTGCAGCAGGGCTGTATGGTCCAGCAGGATCGCCTTGGGGAAGCCGGTCGTCCCGGAAGAATAATAGATCGCGGCATCGTCGGTGTCCTCGATCAGGATCCTCGGCGCGGTGGAAGAGCAGTTGGCCGCGGCGTCCGCGTAACTTTCCGCAAAGGAGGGGCAGCCGTTTCCGACGAAGAAGAGGATCCGCTGCTTGCCAAGGTCCGCCGCGATGTCTTCCACCCGGCCGATGAACTCGGGCCCGAAGAAGAGGACGTCCACATCCGCCAGCTTGACGCAGTAGTCGATCTCCTGCGCGGTATAGCGGAAGTTGAGCGGCACGGCGATGGCACCGGTTTTGAGGACGCCGAAATAGATCGGCAGCCAGTCCAGGCAGTTCATCAGCAGGATGGCCACCTTCTGGCCCTTGCGGATGCCCCGCTGCAGAAGCAGGTTGGCTACGCGGTTGGCTTTTTCGTCAAAAACACTCCAGGTGATCTGGCGGCGGTACGGGGCGGAGGCCGTGGGCTGGATCAGCTCATATTCCTTCCAGGTGACCTGGGGGACTTCCGTGACCTCCGGGTTGATTTCGACCAGCGCGACCTCGTCGCCGTAGAGTTTGCTGTTCCTTTCCAGAAGTTCGGTGATCGGCATAAGTCTGTCTTCCTTTCGTCCAGAGCGACAGTACCCAATGATACTTTATCGCTTTTATTCGCTAAAGAATCATACTACATTCTCCGTTTTCCTGTCAAGACGCCGCGGGGTTTTGAGACAAAAAGAAAACAATGGGGCTGTTGCAGAACCGATGCTGCAACACCCCTTCTTCTATCAACGAATATTGAATTCAGAAACAGTTGTACAACAGTCATTATCTGGAAATCAACAATTTTAGGGAGGTTTGGAGGGGCTACAGCCCCTCCATTTTAAATCCGCAGCAGCGACATGCGCGGTGCGAGGAGAATTTTTGCGGAGCGGAGCTTGCCCCGCGGAGCAAAAATTCATTCTTTGCGCCTTTGCCGCCTGGGGTTGCGAGGGCCCGGAAAACTGTCCTGTGGACAGTTTTCACCGAGCAACGGGCCGGCAGGCCCTGGATGTCGAAGACGCGAGAGGCAAAGGCGAGGGGGTTCCCGAAAGGGGGTTCTGAGGGCCCGGAAAATGAGCCAGTGGCTCATTTTCACCGAAGAACGGGCCGGCAGGCCCTGGCTGTGTCCCCCTGCCGAGGGCTGTGCAACAGCCCCTTTCTTTTATGAACGGCCGGTGTCCGAGGACACCGCCCCGTTCTGCCGGACATACATTTTGCCAAAGATGGTGTAGATATCGTCCTGATCCCGGCCGGCGTCGCGGGCTTCGCCGCCCGTATGCCGGGGCGTATCAACGGTGCGCTGGGCGGTCTTCTCATTGCGCCGGCCGATCAGCCACACCAGCACCAGATACAGTTCAAGAATGCGGAAAACTTCTTTGAGCACATACAGCCTCACGATCAGAGGCCAGACAGAGCGGAAGGCTTTGAGGAGCAGAGCCCGGACTTTCCGGACTGTCCTGCAGATCCACTTCGCCAGCCGGATGATCCCGCTGACAACGGCGGCCTGCAAAGTGATCACGATCCCGATCACTTCGAAGAATTCGACCATCGCGCTGATCACGCCAAAGATACCAAATAGTAACATTTCGGTTCCTCCTTCCGAATCGCACGGGATGAAAAAAGACCCGCGCATCAGCCTTTCGGCCATGGTACGCAAGTCTTGTCTTTTCATCCGGACCGGATGGAGCATTCCATCGTGTGACGGCCGCGGACCCGGGATCAGACCGGCTGACTACTCCCTCGCAGCGTATGGCAGGACGGCAGGGATGCTGCCACCGCTTCCGGATCACATCATCCTCCGCTTCCTGACACCGTCAGTATACAACCCCGTTTCCCGGTTCTGTCATTTCCGTTTTACCTGCCGTCAGGCAGGTCACTGTCCGGTCAGCCTTCCGCCGGCCGTTTTTTTATAAACACCAGCATGCCGTTCCCATACGGATCATCAGCGGCCCCGGATTCCTCCCCCGCAAAGCGGTAGCCGCTCTTTTCCAGGACACGGACCGATGCCCCGTTTCCTTTGAGTACCCGCCCGTAAACCGCCTGGACGCGGAAGGCCGAAAAGGCATGCGCTGTCATGGCACGCACCGTTTCCGGCGCATATCCCTTTCCCCGGCATGACCGGCAGATGACGTAGCCGATTTCCGCTTCTCCCGGCTTTCCTTCCGCTTCGCTGACGCCTGCGTCCCCGATCAGCTCTCCGGTGTCCTTCCGTTCCAGCGCCAGGACAAAGGGCAGCTGCCCGCTCTGGGCGCGGTCTGCGAAGAAGGCGGCCGCTTCCCGCGCCTCCTCCGGGCTTTCATAGCTTTCGTTGGGAAACCATTGTTTCACTGCCTCATCCAGGTGAATCTCATAGAGGCGGGGCCCGTCTTCCAAAGTGAACGGCCGGGCCCTTACATGTTCCGTTTCAAACACATATCCCATCGCATCAGCTCCTTCTCCGGACAGACGGCGCACCGGCCGCAGATAAAATGAAGGACTGCCGGTCCAAAGCCCGCCGGCAGTCCCTTCCCACGTCACTTCCCGACCTTTTCGCCGTTCACGATCACGACGTTCAGGCGTTCCACCCGGACATCCGCCCAGACCTTTTCGACGACGTAGGGCTCGTTCGCCAGATATTCATCCAGCTGGTCCCGGGAAGCAAAATCCATCACCAGCACGGAGCCGACCGGCTTGCCTTCCCCGTTCAGGATCCCGCCGGCGCAGACCACGTGTTCTTTGTTGTTTTCCATGTTCTGAAGATGCCTCGGCCGGACCGCCATCCGCTTTTCGAGCCTATTCTCCCCGTCGTGCGCGTTCACCACAAACTGCATGGTACCTCTCCTTTCGTTCTTTCCGACATGGTTTTGTTTATTCCGCCCAGGTCCCGTTCCGGAAGACCGGCGTCACGCTGCCGTCCGGCCGGATGCCGTCGATCGACAGGTCGTCGGCCCCGACCATGAAATCCACATGGATCACGGAGTCGTTGATGCCCCGCTCCTTCGCCTGCTCCTGGGTCAGATCGTCCCCGCCCGGCAGGACCTCCTTGAAGCCCATGCCGAGGGCCACATGGCAGCAGGCGTTTTCGTCGAACAATGTCTCATAGAACAGGAAACCGCACCGGTTGACCGGGCTTTCCTTGGGTACCAGCGCCACTTCGCCCAGCATGGCGGCGCCCTCATCAATCCCGATCATCTTTTCCAGCAGCTCCTGACCTTTGGCCGCCCGGCAGGAAACGGCTTTCCCGCCCCGGAAGGTAATGGAAAAATCCTCGATCAGCTGGCTGTTCCACGAAAGCGGTTTGACGGCGGTCAGGGTCCCTTCGCATTTCCCGGCCATCGGGGAGGTGAAGATTTCCTCCGTCGGCATATTGGGAATGTAGAACGCCCCGTTCACCGTATTCGTCGCCCCTGCTCCTTCCCACTTCGCGCCGGGGATCAGGTCCACGGTAAAGTCCGTGCCGTTCGCGCTCTGGTAGCGGAGGGAGGAAAAGCCCTGGGCGTTCAGCCAGGCAGCCTTCTTTTCGATAAAGTCCGTGTGGGCTTTCCACGCTTCCACCGGGTCCTTCCCCTCCTCCACGTGCACCGTCCGGAGGATCGCTTCCCACAGCCTGTCCACCGCTTCCCCGTCCGGCAGGTCCGGGAAGCACTTTTTCGCCCACGGAACGGACGGATGGGCAGCGATCACCCACTGGTGCTTTCCGTCGATCGCGTCGCGGTACGGCTTGACCACGGCGGAGCGGCTCCGCATCACTCCGGAGAGCTTCTGCGGATCCACCCCGTTCAGGGCGTCCGGGTCGTCCGAGACGATGTAGATCCTGCAGGGCAGGTCCTCCACCATCTGTCTGAGTTTTTCTTCCTCCCAGGGCAGTACCCGGGCCAGGACCTCCTGATCCGCGTAGAGGAAGTTCAGCCGTTTCTGGGCGTCATACGTCCATTCGACATTCACCTTTTTCGCCCCGGCCCGGTAGCATTCCTCCATCACCAGAGCGGCAAACGCGTGCTGCTCCACCGAGGCCGTCAGCTGGACCACCTGTCCATGCTGCACGTTCGCCCCGGTGCGGACGATCAGCTCTGCGTATTTTTTCAGCAGCTCTCCCGAAATACCCATATCTGTTTCCTCCTTTTGTTTTTCAGCTTCCGGCAGCCTGCCTGGAGAGGATGTCAGAAATCCGCTGATTCATGTTCACGGTACAGGATCATATTCTCCTGAATGGACATCCTGAGACGTCCCTGTTCCGTCAGCCATGTCAGGTACGAGCGGACGGTGCTGCCGACCAGGGCGTGCTGCTCCAGGGTCATTGTGAGCCCGTACAGGTCAAACAGCCCCTTCAGGATCATCTCAAAGGAGACAGGCTCCGCGCAGATCCGCAGGATGGTTTCCGCAATGCTGTGCACCGCCCGGATGTTGAGCTCCGCCAGCGGCCCGATGTCCTCTGCCGGTTCGGCGTGCGCGGGAATGAACAGCTTTCCTTCCAGCTTCCGTACGGCCTCCAGCGTGTCCAGGTACTTCTGCACATCCACCAGAAAACCGATCCGGTACTTGTCCAGCGTCTCCGCCGAGGACAGGCAGTCCGCCAGATAGACGATCCCGTCCCGCATGCGGAAACCGACCATGTCCCACGAATGGCCGGGCAGCGGGATCAGCTCCATCCCCTCCGGCAGGCATTCCTCCGTCAGGGGAAGGGCGCCACAGCCCTGCGCCATCAGGAATTTGTGCCGGAGCCCCTCGGGCGGGTTTCCCCCGTAGAGGAAAGCGGGCTCCAGGATCGGGTGCTCGGTAAAGTCCCGCTCGATGCCCGGGGCGTACACCTGGCAGCCCGTCTGCATCTGCAGGACCTGGCTGCCGCCGATATGGTCGGCATGCGAGTGCGTGTGATAGATGGCCCGCAGGGACCAGCCGTTCGCGTCCAGGATTTTCTTCACCTTTTTGCCGGCGGACGGATCGTTCCCGCTGTCGATCAGGCACACCTCTTCCGGCCCCGTCCGGACGACCCCGATTCTGGCGGGGCACCGGATATAAAAGCAGTGTTCAGACACCTGCACCAGTTCATACATCTTCCATCACTCCCCGAAGAAACGCTGCGCAAGGCTTTCGACCCGTTTTGCATATGCTTCCGGCTGCCGGAGCGAAAACCCGCCGTGGTACAGGCCCGGCAGGACGGTCAGTTCGCTCCCCGGGGCTTTTTCACGGATGAGTCGCGCGGAGCGGAGAATGCCAGGGGTTTCTTTTTCCCCCGCAAACACATGCACCTGCGCCCGGCAGGCCCCGAATGATTCTTTCAGCCGGTAAGACATGCTGGCGGAAAGAAATGCGGCCATATCCTGCCGGGAGATGGCGCAGGTATCCCGGTAATAATCCTCAAACAGATGGGGCGGCATATGCAGGGAGCGGAACTGAAGCTTCGCAAAGCGCCGGTTCCGGATCAGCCCGAAGCTGCAGGCCACGGACGGGCCGATCAGCGCCGCGGTCAGCTTCGACGGGATTACCATCGCGCTCTCCGCCAGGGCGTGGCGGCAGATATCCCCGCGCTGCGACAGCATCTCCAGCAGGATCTGCCCGCCCAGGGACAGGCCGCCGATCAGGAACGCCTGCCCGCCCAGCCGCTGATCGATGAACGCAATAATCCGGGCGGCGCAGTCTTCGATCGACGTGAACGGCTGGCCGCTGCCGGCGTGTCCGTCCAGCACCGGCAGGATCACATGAAACCGGCCCGAAAGAAGCTCCGCTTCCTTCCGGTAATTCCACCAGGAAAGGCCGCCGCCATGCAGCAGGATCACCGCGTCCTTTTGTCCCGCGCCGTATTCCCTATATTCCATCCCGGCTTACCTTCCTTACTTCTTTTCCAAATTCACAATTCACATAAGAAGGGCAACTGCCTTTTATCAGCACAATGCAGCTTCAAGGGATATGAAGGGAGGCGGCATTGGCGGGGGAAGGATTCCCCTGCCAACATGCTTCCCCCGTCAGTCCCTCCAGGATGGACCCGCAGGCCCACGGCATCAGGGCAAACCAGGTGGAGGCAGGTGAACCGTCCGGCCAGGTTTCCGTCAGCAGTCCTTCGCTGTGGCAGAAGCGCTCGGACATCCAGCCGGTTTTTCCATACCCGTATTCCCGGTCAAAGGTATTGTGGCACTGGCAGCTCCACAGCAGGGTATCCGAAAGGCGGCTTCGGACGTAAGCGTCCTCCCGGAAGCGCAGGAAGTACGCCATCTCATCCATCACGGACGAGGACATCGGGTGGATGTGCGGGTTGGTGACCGAGGTGATGCTGCCGCCGCAGCTGGACCAGCCGGCCGTGCTCAGCGGAGGCACCTGGACCGGCGAATTCCAGCAGAACTTGAAGGTGAACTCGTAATACAGCGCATCCCGGAGATGATCGAGCAGCGTTTCCTTCCGGGCGCTGTCCTCCGCGATTTCGTGCAGGCAGCGGACTGCCCGGATATAGCTCAGGATCCCTTCGGAATCGATGTTTTTATCGATATCCAGGGGGCCGCCCCAACATGCCTGACGGCGGACATAGGCCTCATGATACCAGCTTTCGCTCTTCAGCAGTCCGGGAACATACGTCCTGTCTCCCGTGAGCAGCTCGTAATACGCCGCGGCGGCCATGCACCAGGCGCCGGAGAAGGAATCATATTCCAGGCCCGCTCCGGTCGTCTCGGAAAAAACGTAAGGGTATTCTCCGTCCTGGCTGCGGCCCTGTTCCGTGCGGGCCAGCACCCGTTCAGCGAATCTGAGCCAGTCTTCATGAACGGTTCCCCGGTCCTTTTCCCGGGCGTACGCTTTCAGGACCAGGTACACGCTCTGGCCCACCAGGTAAGCGGCGTGGCCGGGGGTGCGCTGTTTGTCATACCACCAGCCGCGGTTGCTCCAGACGCCGTCCTGGTCTGTCAGCCACGGAAGACCGCTGAGGGGGTTCAGGCAGTTCCGGACGATATGATCAATGCAGTCGAGGGCCTGGGCCCGCATGGCTTCATCTTCCAGACGGTGCGCGGACAGCAGCACCGGGACCGCCGCGGACAGGCCGTTCGTCCAGGAGATGGACGGCAGGAGCCTGTATTCAAAATGACCGCCCCGGTCAAACACGAAGCCGGCGTAGCTGTGCTTTTCCGGCAGCCAGGCATCCGCCGAGACAGCGGAAGCGATTTCCCGCACTGTCTCCCGGATGGAGCGCAGGCGGCGCGGCGGTTCATGAAAACGGTCATACACCCATCGGAGGATCCGGTGGATGCCCCGCTCATCCTCCGCGGGCTCTTCAAAACAGTGCAGGCGGACCATGACCGTTTCCCCTTTGGCGATATGAAAGCAGTTCCCCTGAAGGGGGCTCCGGGGCCGGATGTGATGGGAATCGACAAAGAGCCACGGGGCGTTCTCGTAGCCCAGGGTATACCAGACTTCCCCGTTTTCCAGCGAGCAGCCGAAGCCGGCGTACTGGTCAAAATCCCCTGAAAGGCCGGGCCGCCACCCTTCCCTCCCGGCGTCCGTACGCAGATAATAAGGGGAAGCGGATATTCCGGTTATGATTCCCTTCAGGAAAGTCATCGCGCACGGGTGCGACAGCCTGTCGCTGCGCACCATCCACCAGGGAGACGCAGGAAAATCTTCCGCCGGACGCAGACGGGGCGTTTTGCTGTCCGTAATGAGCGGGGCATCCCCGCGGTTGGTACCGTACATGAACCCGGGCAGGAAAAACCCGGCCCCGGCGTCAGGACCTCCCCGCGCTTTCAGGGCAAAGCGGATGACGCCCGAAAAAGCGGCGTCCGCGGTGATCCGGACTTCCGCCTCCCGGGGATAGGCGCCGGAACAACGGATTTCCGCCCGGAGCCCATGCCGGTCCAGCGGCGTGTACGATTCCTGCCCGTCTTTTTCCCGGGCCGTCAGCGTCAGGTTCACAGGGTTTCCTCCTTCATGGGGACGGTCAGATATGGATCGTCCAGCCGGTCTCGGTCTTCCGGCGGACTTCCCTCATGGTTTCGGCGTCCAGATGCGGCCAGTCGTTCACTTTCTGCGCCTTGTCCGTGACCAGGTGGGCTTTTTCCGCGCACAGAGCGATCGGGGTATCCGCCAGGGAGTCCGAATAGAAATGTTCAATCACCGGGAAACCCCGGTCGATCATGTAGCGGGACTTCCCTTTGGCAAACATCAGGTTGTCGGTAAACACCCCGAATTCCCGGTCAAACTCCGAGGCGGCGTACTGTACTCCCAGGCGCCGGGCGATCGGCGCGATGATGCAGGAAGGCGAGGCGCTCAGGATCAGGTCGTCCGGCTTCTTCTGTGCCAGATACCAGGAGGAGATGTTTTTTTCATGCCTGTCCCAGAACCGTTCGATCTGGGTGTCAAAATCATTGATTTCTTTCAGGTATCCGAAAAACTTCCGCATCATCAGGCAGCGGGACATGCTGCCCTTCTTGTACAGGATCAGGTTTATGAGCGCCCCGGGGAAAAACGTCAGCCACATCTTCGGATGCCGGTTCATGCACCAGAAGGCGAAACCCACCGAGGCGTCGGGATAATAGATCGTCCCGTCAAAATCATATACGTTCATCCGATGCTCTTTCACTCCGTACTGTCTGTCATGACCGGTTCAGGGCCGGTATGTCCACCCATGCTCCCCATGGTAGATCATCAGCCGGGTCATGCCGCCGTCCATGCAGATGTTTTCCCCGGTGATAAAGCCCGCTTTGTCCGAGCAGAGGAACAGGATCATCTCCGCGATGTCTTCCGGCCTGCCCACCCTTCCGGCAGGCTGCTGCAGGGCGTCCGGGCCGGTGATGTCTGCATCCGCCGTATCGATCCACCCGGGAGAGATGCTGTTGACCCGGGCCTTTCCGGCCAGGCTGACGGCCAGTGCATGGGTCAGGGAGGCGATCCCGCCCTTGGCGGCGGTGTAGCTCTCCGTCTGCGGCTGGCTCATGCGGTCGCGGGAGGAGGAGATATTGACGACGGACGCCCCGGCGGCAAAATGCGGCGCCAGCAGTTTGGTCAGGTAGAACGGGGCGGTCACCCCGACCGTCAGCGCGCGGGAAAAATCCTCCCACGAGCAGGTGCCGATCCCTTTCATCATGGGCGGCGCGTTGTTGATGAGAAAATCGACCTGCCCGCTCCGGCTGATCACCGAGGCGGCGAACCGCTCCAACGTATCCCTGTCGCCGATGTCGCCGGTAAACCATTCGCCCGGCCGGGCATCGATGATGTGGACGGACGCCCCTTCCCGGCGGAAAGCTTCAGCAGCCGCCCGGCCGATCCCGTGGCCGCCGCCGGTGATGACCGCCGTTTTTCCGTCAAACATGCCCATGGCCTCTGCCCCCGTTTCTATAATACTTTCATCGGTACCCAGCCGAGATAATCCCCGGACGCCAGGGAATACCGGATCCCGTGATGCCTGCCCTCGATGCTGTCGTGGAAGCGGCTGTGCCCGTGGCAGTGGGCGTAGATCACCTGCTCCGCGCCGTAGGCCTCCGCCATGGCGGTAAACGGGCTGTTCCTCTCCAGAATGCTGGTGGGCGGATAGTGCAGGAACATGAGGAAGCGGCTGTATCCGTCCGCCTTCGCGGCTTCAAACGAAAGCCGCAGCCGCTCCGTCTCCCGCTCCACCAGCCTGTCCGCCTGGGCTTTGGCGTCTTCGTCCCACCCGGTGATCCGGCCTCCCCGCACATAAAACGGGCCCTCAAACGTATAACCCTTCGTGCCGACGATCGCCAGGTCCCCGTAAGCGGCGTAATTGTTCTGCAGGAAGAACAGCTTTCCCTCAAACTGCCGGTTCAGGGCTTCGGTCTTTTTCGCATCCCAGAACATGTCATGGTTGCCGCGGAGCAGGATTTTCCTGCCGGGCAGGGCGCTGATGTAGGCCAGATCCTTTTCGCACGCGGCCAGGTTCTTCCCCCAGCTGTGGTCCCCGATCAGCACCAGCGTATCCTCCGGCCGGATCAGCTTTTCACAGTTGCGGCGAAAGACGGCCTCGTGGTTCTGCCAGACCGCCCCGTGCAGCTGGCCCGGGGCTTTCAGCTCGGACTGGAAATGCAGATGAAGGTCCCCGATGGCAAATAAACTCATGGCGCTCCTTCCTCATTCTTCCGCGTACTGCCGATCACCGTATACATCATGCCGCTTTCCCCCCGTTCCGATTTGTACAGGCAGAGTTCCCGCACGGTCATTTCCGCCGTCGGGACGGGAAACAGGGACAGATCCATTCCTTCCGGTAACTTCGGCTTCCGGGCCAGCGTGATGTGCGGGACAAACGGCCTTCTGTCAAAAGAGACCCCGCCTTCCGTCAGCCGGTCCCGGACGCAGGCCGCCAGCCCGTCAAGTTCCGGGCAGGGCACGGTGCCTGCCCACAGCACGTCTGCTTTGGGAAAAAAGCCCGGATGCGACAAAGCAATTGAAAACGCATTTTGCACCGGCGGCAGAAGGGACAGAACGGCCTCCGGGTCCGGCCGCTCGCCGATAAAGGCAAGGGTCAGGTGCAGGCTTTCCGGGGCCAGCCAGCGCCCCGCCGCCCCGGCGGCGCAGAGGTTTTCCTGCAGAACGGACAGGGCGTCCCGGAAGAGCGGAGACGGCCGCAGCCCGATAAAAAGCCGTGCCATGGTTTCTCTCCAGAATCATCAGTATTTCTCTTCCATTATACCTGAAATCGTCCAAAATACAATACAGGCCTTCCGGCGGATTTTTTCCCCGCCGGAAGGCCTCCTGGCTGTTGATCCGGTTCTGTTATCCCTTGACGCTCCCGACAATGATGCCTTTGACAAAATACCTCTGCAGGAAAGGATAGCTGCACAGGATCGGGATCGTGGCGATGATGATCTGCGCGCAGCGCAGCGACCGGTCGTTGATATCGGCGAAGGCGGCGATCTCGTCGCCGTCGGCAAAGGTGTAATCCTGGCCGATCAGGGTCTGGCGCAGGAAGGTCTGAAGGGGGCGGAGATTCACGTTGTCCATATAGAGCATGCCGTCAAACCACTGGTTCCAGTGGTACACCATGCAGAACAGGGTCATCGTGGCGATGGCCGGCATCGACACCGGCACATAGATCCTGAGCATCGTGCGGAAGTGGCCGGCCCCGTCGATCAGGGCAGCGTCCTCCAGGTCGGACGGCACCTGGCGGAAAAAGTTCAGCATCAGGATCAGGTCATAGACCTGCACGGCCGTCGGCAGCACCAGGGCCCAGATGGTGTTGCGCAGCTTCAGGGTGGAGATCACCATGTAATTGGGGATCAGGCCGCCGTTGACGAGCATGGTGATAAAGAAGAACCAGGCGTACACCGTCCGCCCGTGGAATTTTTCTTTGGGCTTGGACAGCGGGTAAGCCGTCAGGCACAGCAGGATCAGGTTGATCGAGGTGCCCAGCACCAGGCGGAACACGGACATGCGGAACGCGTTCCAGAACGCGGCCCGCTCCAGCAGGTAGCCGTAGCTCTGCGCGTTGGTGCCCATCGGCCAGAAGGTGACCAGGCCGGCGTCAATGTAGGCGTTGTTCGAAAGGGAAACGGCGATGACGTGGATAAAGGGCAGCAGACAAATGGCGGCCAGCAGCACCAGCAGGGTGATATTCACCGTCTGGAACGCGATCCGCCCCGGATTATCCCGGCGGCGCTTCCGCTTTGCTGGCAGACTTCCGGTCATCCTCTTCGCCCCCCTTCTCAGAACAGTCGGTAGTCAAACCATTTGTATGCGACGGCATAGGCGGTGGAAATAAAGAACAGGGACACCACCGAGCGGAAAAGACCCACCGCCGTCGCCGGGCCGAAGGCCCCGTTTTCAAGGCCCAGCCGGTATACGAAGGTATCCAGGATGTCACCGCTCTCGTAGACGATCGGCTTGCACAGGTTGTACAGCTGATCGAACCCGGCGTTCAGGACCCGGCCCAGGGCCAGCACCATCATCAGCACCACCGTCATCCGGATGCCGGGCAGGGTCACGTGCCAGGTCTGCTGCCAGCGGTTGGCCCCGTCGATCTGGGCCGCCTCGTACAGGGTCGTGTCGATGCCGGTGATGGCTGCCAGGTACACGATGGTCCCGTAGCCGAAATTCTTCCACACGTCCGTCACGATCACGGTGCCTCTGAAATACCGGTTGTCGCCGAGAAAATAGATGGGCTTTCCCCCGAGGGCCGTGATCAGCTTGTTCACGATGCCGGAGCCCGGGGAGAGCAGGTCGATCAGGATCCCGCCGAAGATGATCCAGGACAGGAAATGGGGAAAATAGATGATGGTCTGAATGGGGCGCTTGAGCCTGGCGCTGGACAACTCGTTGAGCATCAGCGCCACCGTGACCGGCACCAGCAGGTTCAGCACGATTTTGGCCCCGGCAATGATGAAGGTGTTCCGGAGCACGGGAAGAAAGTTCGGCAGCGACATCACGTATTTGAAATTGTCCCACCCGACGAACCGCTGACTGCCGAACAGGCCCTTGGCCGGGATGAAGCGCTGGAAGGCGATTTTCAGTCCGTACAGCGGGAAATAGCTGAAGATCAGCACCAGGATGACCGCCGGAAGGACCATGACATGAAGCTGCAGCTCCTTGCGGAAGATCTTTGAGGCCGGCAGCCTGTTGTTCGTTCCCTTCATCCCTGTCCCCCTCTCCGTTCCGTCCGCCCAAAGCCCTGTTTTTCAAAGGAATCCTCTCCCGCCCGGAGACGGGAGAGGACGGTCATACAGGTTTACTGATGATGCTCGGCGTACCAGTCGTTGGCTTCCTGGGTGATGGTCGCGCCGCCGATGGCGTTCCACTGCTTCACATATTCGTCAAACGTGGCGTCGACGTCCGCACCCATGATGATCTTGATGATCATCTGCGTGGTCAGGTCGTCCATCGTGCTCCAGTAGTCCTGATAGGTGACGGACGGCGCGCCCACGTAGGCGTTGTAGAACAGCAGGCCGTTTTCGCTCAGGTATTTGAGCACCTTCATCGGGGTGTATTCCGCCGTGCCGAACATCTGGTTCCAGGCCCAGGCCTTCTTGTAGTCGCTGGAGGTGATGTTGCCGTAATAGGACACGGCCTTGCCTTCCAGCAGGGAAGGATCGTTGGCGGCGAATACCTTCTGCAGGTTCTCGTATGTATCCAGGTTGTCCGTCGGCTTCACGGTGGACCAGACCGGGGCGATCATGCGGGAGTAGGACTCTTCATAGCCCCACCAGGTCGGGTCGTTGGAATAGTAGCTGGCGTAGTGATACAGGTTCAGCATCCTGAACGCCGCCTCAGGGTTTTTGCAGTTGGCGTTGATGCAGACGAAGCCGCGGTTGTTGGTCTTGATGGCTTCCGGCACGATGTTGCCGTCCGAATCCGGGATCGCGCAGCAGTACCAGGTGACATCCTTTGTCGGCTCCAGATCGTACATATTCATCACGAAGGTCATCACCCAGTGGGGGCCGAAGACCAGGCCGATGTTGCCGTTGATGATCTCCTCAAAGGCCTTTGTCTCGTCCTTGGTGGCGAACTCGGGGTCGATCACGCCGTCGGCGTACATCTTCTGCAGCTGGCGGAGGGGGGCCTTCATGGCTTCCTGCGTCGCGCCGAACTGGAGTTTGCCGTCCTCCGTGACCACCCAGGATTCGGGATAGGCGTGATAGGCTTCGCACATGCCGCAGAGGTAATCGTACATCACGGAAGGCTGGCCGGCCTCAAAGAACACGCCGTACTTGGCCTTGCCAGCTTCCACGAATTTGTAGCCGATGTTCCAGACGTCCTCGATGGTTTTGGGTTCCTCAATGCCCAGCTCCTTCATCCAGTCGGAGCGGATGAAGATGTAGGCGGCGTCGTCCGTGTGGGACAGGGTCTGCGGGAAGCCGTAGATCTTCCCGTCGATGGTGACCATCGAAAGGGTCAGACCGTTGTCCATGTACCAGCGGTCCAGGATCTCGGGCAGGGTCTCCTTCTGCATCAGGTCGTTGAGCGGGATGATCTGCCCGGCTTCCGCCAGCTGGGCCACGTCGCTCTGGGAGTTGACGACGAACACGTCCGGCAGGGAGGAAGCGCCCATCGTCATGCGCAGCTTGGTGTTGTAATCGTCGTCATGGGCCCACCAGTCGTACTGAACGTCGATGTTCAGGCACTTCTTCATGATCTCGGTCCAGCGGTTATTGCTGTAGTTCTCGCCGTAGCGCTCGCCCAGCTTGCCGATCATGGTTTCACAGGCGTTGTTGTAGTTGTGCACCATGGTGACGGTCAGGGGTTCGTCATAGGGCTTCAGGTAGTCAGATACGCCGTTTGCCTCCGCCCAGGAGGCGAAATTGTCGACCACATACCCGACACGGTCGGCATAGATCGCCTTGTAATCGGTCGCTTCCGCCAGACATCCGCCTGCGGCGCTCAGGACCAGCAGGGCCGAAAGCAGGATACAGAGAATCTTCTTCATACAAACATCTCCTCCTTGATGGTATTTGCCCTTCCAGGCGTTTTCTTCATTGTATCCGCTTTTCTCCCCGCGGAAAACCTTTATTTTTTACTATTTGATTCCATTATTTTGTTGTATTTGGTGCAATTTCATCCTTTCGCGTCATCCGGTGACCGCCAGGTCTTCGGCGTCATACCCATGCTCCGCTTGAATACGGTGATAAAATACTTCGCCGTCTGAAAGCCGCAGCTTTCCGCGATACCGCTGACGCTCATCCCGCTCTTCCGGAGCAGTTCGCAGGCTTTTTCTACCCGGATGCGGACGAGGTGCTCGCTGATCCCTTCGCCCATATTCTGCTTGTAGATCCGGGACAGGTAGCTGCTGTTGTAGCTGAAGCGGTCCGCGATCCGGGTTAGGGAGATCTCTTCTGCGTAATGTTCCTCCATATAGCGGTTGACGCTGTCGATCACCGCGTCCGTTTCCGTGCCCGCCTGGGCATCCCCGGCAAAAAGCGCCCGGAGTACTTTGCCCACTTCGTCCACCCATTCATCCGGATTCCTGAAGGCTCCGTGAAAAAAAACCGTCTCCGCCGATCCGCGGTCAGTCCGGACCTGGTCCAGGCAGGCGGCGCCGAAGTACTCCCGGAGCAGCAGCCTGAGCAGCAAGGCGCAGCTCTGCCGCCCCTGCGGAAAGCCTTCCTTCAGGACGCCGTCCCGCACCGCCTCCGTCAGCGCCCGGCTGTCCCCCTGCTCGATCAGCCTGCGCCAGCGGAAGGCGTCGCTGAAGGTCAGCCCGCGGGCCCCGTCTGTCTGCGGGTCCGCCAGTATGATC
Organism: Christensenellales bacterium; assembly: GCA_045113695.1. Classification (GTDB taxonomy): domain Bacteria; phylum Bacillota; class Clostridia; order Christensenellales; family Aristaeellaceae; genus UBA4246. Next base: position 8,136 of record JBGUJG010000123.1, on the reverse strand, counting down.
CGGCTGCGCTCCAGGCCCCGCCTGGCGCAGTGCTCCAGCTCCGCGCAGGCAGTCCGCAGGGACGGCCACGGCACCGCCCTGCCGGTCAGCGCGAAAGACAGGCCGGCCTCCGGGCCCGCCCCTTCGATGATCCTGTCCAGCTGGCCGGCGATCGGCGGCGGCGCGGCTGTCTCCGCCTGCGCCAGGAAGATCAGGCGCGGGCCGGATACCAGGGCGTCCGCCCGGAATCCCAGGTCCCGCAGCGAAGACAGGACGAGAAAAACGACCTCCTGCTGCTTTTCCTGCGATTCAACCGCCCCGCTCACGGCCAGCCAGGTGTCTTCGCCCGGCCGGACGCTGATGCCGCAGCTTTCCAGGGCCTTTCTCTCCGGCAGGTCTTCGCCCAGGAACACCAGCTTTTCCAGCAGGGCCTGGCGGAGCAGCGGCAGGGATTCCTTCATGTACCGGCGGATCCGCTCATCGTCCTGGGAAGCGCTGAAATAGCGGCGCACCGTGTCCAGGCCCCTGCGGACCGCCTCCATCACCGTTTCCGGCGGCTCGATCTTAAGGATGAACCGCACGCTCTCATACCGGCCGGCACGGTAGGCGTAGTCAAAGCTGCTGTACGCCGTCAGCACGATGACATAGGTCATCGGCCACAGGGCTTTGACCCGTTCCAGCAGCTCCAGCCCGGAGATTTTCGGCATCGACACGTCCGTCACCACGACGTCGTACATGTTCCTGGCCAGCAGATCCATCGCCTCCTGGGACGACTGGGTGGCGTACACCTCGACATCCGGCATCTCATCCTGGATCATCGTCTGCAGCGACCGGGTCACCAGCGGCTCATCATCCACCAGCAGGATTCTCGGCATCCTCTTCTCCCCCTTTCCCCGGGACGATCCGGATCTCCGCCCTGAGCCCGCCCAGGGCGGACCGGTCAAGCGCAAGGCCGCTGTCCGGCCCGAAGTGCAGCTGCAGGCGGCGGTGAATGTTGGCCAGGGCCACGCCGTCGTTTTCTCCCCCAGGACCGTTTTCGACGGATCGGCGGAGCGCTTCCATCCTGTCCTCGTCCAGGCCTTCCCCGTTGTCTTCCACGCTGATGCGGACCTCCAGGCCGGCCTGGCGGAGGGTGATCAGCGCCAGGCCGTCCCTTTCAACGTTTTTGAGCCCGTGCCCGAACGCGTTTTCGATCAGCGGCTGGACGATGAGGCGGGGGACGATCAGCCCTTTCCAGTCCCCGTCCGGTGCGGTCCAGCGGACAGAGATCCGCCCCCGGAAGCGCATGGCCTGGATATCCGCGTAGTTTTTCGCGTGCTCCATCTCCTCTTCCAGGGCGGCGCAGTCCTCCTGCCGGACGATGTACCGCAGGTACCTGCCCATCAGGTCCGCCAGGCGGCCGGCCTGTTCGTTTTCCTCCAGCAGGATCAGGTTGCGCAGCTGGAAATAGGTGTTGTACAGAAAGTGCGGGGTAATCTGGTACTGCAGCGCCTTTTTTTCCGCCGACGCCGCCAGCAGGCGGGATCTGTACTCCCGGTCAATCAGCTGCTGGAGCCGGCCAGCCATGCGGTTGAAGGTCTGGCTGACGTCCGTCAGCTCGGCGGTGCTTTCCGGACCCATCCGGACGGTAAGATCGCCCCCGCCGACCTGACGCATCTTGTCCGATATGTTTTTGAGCGGCCGGCAGATGACCTGGTAGAAGGCGGCCGTCGCCAGCAGGACCGTCAGCACCCCGATGATTTCCAGCATTCTGAGCAGCCGCTGCAGGCGGTACAGGCTGCTCATGACCTGGTCGGCCGGCAGGACGGCGGCAATGGACAGATCGCTGAAATCATGCTTGGTGCGGATAAAATAGTACTGACGCCCGTCCTTCGTCACCGTCCGCATCTCTTCGTCCGACGGCTCCGGCAGGCTTTCCTCCCACCCCGTCTGCTCCGAATCCGCGATCACGCGGCCGTTCAGGACCAGCAGCAGCCGGCAGCCGTTCGGCCGCGAGGAATAACGGCGGAGCAGATTTTCGAGCGACCGGCGGCGGATTTGGGTCAGCATCACGCGGGACTGCGCCGCCCGCGCCGGGTCATGGATCAGCGGCGAAGCGCTCCAGAATCCCATCACCTCGTCCGTATAAAACAGGCCTCCGGGAAAACCGGCGATAACGTCCCGGATTCCGGCCAGTTCCTCCTGGGTCGCCGCCGCGGCTTTCTGGCTGGTGATCAGGGTGTTGATGCCCGGGATATACAGCTGGGAGGAAGCGTCCAGATTGATCTGGGACAGCCTGGAGCGGATCAGCTTCATGACGGCGTTTTCGTATGATACCACCTCATACCGGTCCAGGATCGCGCTGCGCATGGCCAGGGCCAGCACGGTTTCGCTGTTCAGAATCTCCGTGCTCTGCAGCTGAATCTGCGTCAGCTGGGAATACAGGGCGTCGCTGATGTAGCCGATCTCTGCCCCGGCCGTTTCCAGCGCCCGGCTGCGCAGCTCGCTGCCAGCCGTCCGGATGGTCGCCTCGCCCGCGGCGACCATCAGCGAAAGGCTGACCAGCAGGATCAGGAATATGATGCCGATGGCGCGCGGCTTTCCGGCCCGGACCGGCCGGCGGCGCTTTTTTTCCGGACGCTTTCCGGTCAGACGATCCGTTTCCATGGTTCACCCCCGTCCTTCCTGCCTGACTTTGGGTACAATATGCCGCATTTTTTTCTTCGGCTTTATTATACCCAAAAACCGGAAAAAGGCAATACGGGGTCCGTCGGTCCGAACGGTTCACGCATGAATGCGTGAATCGTCGGATGAAAGGGATCCGCACGGCGGAAAAAATTAAAAAATCATGCGTTATCCTGCGTGTTCGCATCTTTTTTTCCATGATCGCCGGGCCTGAATCTGTTATCTTATGGGTGCGGAAGCGATCAGAGGCTTCCGAAAGCACAGAAAGGCGCAGGCAGCAAAATCAACATCATTGTTTGCCAAAAATGAGAACGGACAAAACAGTCCAAGCGCCTTGATCTGTCCCCAAAGGAGGGAAAAACCATGCTGCTTTACGCACTCCGTCAGATGACGAACCGCACCCGCACCGAGAACGGCGCAGCGACCCCTCTGACCACCCATTCCGATGTGCTGGACCTCTTTGCCACCGTCGGCGCCCTGCGGTCTGCCCAGGATCAGGAGATCGTCTCCCGCTTCCGGCGCGCATGGGCCGAGGACCGCGACCTGGCTGTCCGCACCCTGTTCTATGCCCGCGACGTCCGGGGCGGCCTGGGCGAGCGCCGCGTGTTCCGCGTCCTGCTCCGGCATCTGGCTCAGACCGAGCCGGAGACCGTCCGCCGCAACCTCCGCGCCGTCGCCGAGTACGGCCGCTGGGACGACCTGCTCGAGCTGATGGGCACTCCCTGCGAGCGGGACCTGACTTCCCTGATCGCAGAGCAGCTCCGCGAGGACCAGCGCCTGGATGAGCACGGCGAGCCCGTGTCCCTTCTGGCCAAGTGGCTCCCTTCCGTCAACGCCTCCAACCGGGACACCGTCTGCATGGCAAAGACCATCGCCCGCGCCCTGGGCATGACTGACGCGGCCTACCGGAAGATGCTGACCCGGCTGCGCGCCCGCATCCGGATCCTGGAGAACAACCTGCGCGAGCGCGACTACACCTTCGACTACCAGGCACAGCCTTCTCGCGCGATGTACGTATACCGCCGCGCCTTCCTCCGCAACGACGAGAACCGCTACCGTGCCTTCATGGACCAGGTTGCGTCCGGCAAGGCCACCCTGCACACCGCTTCGGTGAACCCCTGCGACCTGGTGCAGCAGGCCCTCACCTTCCGCGGCACCCCCGCGGAGCGTCAGGTGCTCGACACCACCTGGAACGCCCTGACCGATTACACCGACGGCCGCAACGCCCTGTGCGTCGTGGACACCTCCGGCTCCATGTTCTGGACCGGCAGCCCTGTCCCCTTTGCGGTCGCCATGTCCCTGGGCCTGTACTTTGCGGCGCGCAACACCGGCGCGTTCCGCAACCACTTCATCACCTTCTCCGAGCGTCCTCGCCTGATCGAGATCAAGGGCTGCGACCTCGTGGACCGTGTGAACTACTGCCGGTCATTCTCCGAGTGCGCGAACACCAACATCCAGGCGGTGTTTGATCTCGTGCTCAACGCCGCTCTGGCCAGCCGTGTGCCCCAGAAGGAGCTGCCCGAGACCCTGTACATCATCTCCGACATGGAGTTTGACGCCTGCTCGCGCGGCGCTGACCTGTCCAACTTTGAGTATGCCCGCCTTCAGTACGCACGCTGCGGCTACAGGCTCCCGAACCTCGTGTTCTGGAACGTGCAGTCCCGCCATGTGCAGCAGCCCGTCACCAGGGACGAGCGCGGCGTCGCCCTGGTGTCCGGCTACACTCCCCGCCTGTTTACCCAGGTGGTGACGGGCAAGACCCCTTACCAGCTGATGCTGGAGGTCCTGAACGGCGAGCGGTACCGGCAGCTGACGGCATAATTCATAATGCATAATTCATAATTCATAATTCATAATGCGTAATGCGTAACGCGCCCCGGGGGCGCTGAGAATCCCATGCCGCATAACCAGCGCCCGGGGCCCTTCCGGCCGGCCGTGATCCGCTCCGGCCGGTCCGGACGGAAACCGGAAAAGACCCGGAAAGATAACACTTCGCATCTTTTTTTCCACGATCAACGGAAGAAAATGCTGTAAACTCATTCATGAAAAGCACGGACAGCAGCGACCGTTTCCATTCTAAGGCGCAGATGCGGGTCCGAATCCCGCCGGCATCTCCGGATGCCGTAGCTCAAATGGCAGAGCGGCGAAACAACAACCAACCGTGCTTTGTGATTCGGCTTCTCTCCGGCAGACCGCCGGGGAAGCCCATGGTCCGGCAGCGCAAAGGTAGAGCTCCTGGCTGTCTGCCAGAGGGTTATGGGTTCAAGTCCCATCCGGATCGCCATGCGTCTGTAACTCAACTGGCAGAGTACCGGTCTCTTAAACCGGGCGGTGCAGGTTCGATTCCTGTCAGGCGCACTTGAAAGGCACGCACAGCAATGATTTGCGATTACCTGTTAAGTAATTTGGGGCGGGTTCGACTCCCGCGTTATTGCTCCACCAATGAATTCTTGAAGATGGATGTGGCGGCGGAAGGGGTAAGAGACAAGGAATGAAAGCGCAGGCGTACCCGTAGGCTGTGAGGGCCCGGGAAACAGCACAGTGTGCTGTTTCCACCGAACAGCGGGCCGGCAGGCCCTGGCTGGAAGCCGGCAAGCTTTCATGACGCAGTATATTGCCCCTTATGACGCCGCAGATGGTTCAAGAATTTGTTGGGGGAGCAATAAGCCGGAGCATCCAGCAAAACAACGTGCCTTGTTATTCTCCCCGGCCCAGGCGGCCGCCGGCCGGGAAGAACCCCTTCCGATGTGCAGATGATGAAACCGGTACACATCCCTGTTCCAGAAGCAGGGTCCTGCGGGTTCGAATCCCGCTCTGCATACCAAAGAGTCTCCTCATGATGCGCCCGGGAACGGCCCGGCGGCCATGCCCGGGCGGTGAAGAGACAACAAATGGCACCGTGAACAAAACCTTCCCGCGGTGGTGCTGATTTCGACGAATTTGTTCAAAAGGGCGGTTTCGGCTCTGATGCTGATTTACATTTGAAATAGGTGTAAATCAGCATACGATAAACCCAGCGATGGGGATAAAGGGATGAAAGTCCCGGCTTGCCTTCGGGCGAGCGCAGCGGAAAACCCATAAACAAGGTTCTGCCTTCCTGCCCAAGGGCGACTGCTGAGGGTATGGCGGAACCGGGATCGGCGGTACATCGCCTGGTTCCTGGCCCGGAAACGGGGGAGAAAGTTTTATGGATCTGCGGTGCGAGTTGAGCGAGAACGAGTGCTGCATTTATCTGCCGGGGGTCCCTCAAACCGAAAGGAAGGGACAGATGGACAGAAGGGAGTCCGCAAGACGAACAGGGCTGTGAGTCCCGGGCCTTGTCCAAAAGACAGGGATGGACCATGTACACCTCGCAGTCCACAGGCATACAGCTCATTGGCTGAGCATTCAACCCCACTTTGAAAGGGCCGGTTCGAATCCGGCATGTGCAAGCCAAAGCGTGTACGGCTTCAGGAAAGAAAATCAACTTATTGTTCTGCAATATGAACACGCGGGAAGGCCGCAAGCCGACCCGTGAGAAAGTATCGAGTAAGTGCAACTCTAAGAGACGGCAGTCTCCGAATCCCGCAAGGAAGAATGTGCCCAAAGGAAATCTATAACGTCCTGAAGCAAGAGTTTGCTGGTTTTCGCAAAATCAGTGTTGATGTCCGCTACTGACCAATCCTCAGTGTGAACACCGGCGCCAACGCCGGCAGATGCGGACGGAACAGATCAGGTTCTCAGTCTGTTTTCTTGATCCGCAGCCCCTTCGTTCAACGGAAGGACGCCTGGTTCTGAGCCAGACGATGTGAGTCCAATTCTCACAGGGGCTGCCATGCGTCTGTAGCGCAAACCGGAAGAGCGGCGGTCTACGAAACCGCAGGCTGCAGGTTCGATCCCTGCCAGGCGCGCTGAACTGGTCTGCACCTGAAACAGGCTGCTTCAGGTGCAGATCATTATGAAAAACACAACCACCGCAGCAGTTGCCATCAGATCCGTTTGCGGATATAATGTAAAAAACAGGAACCACATTGAACCGGGAGGACTGACATGCTGGAAATCAGAGGGGCATATGCCACGGCCGTCGCTTACGCCAGAGTCATTGAGAACGAAGCCGTCGAGCAGATCCGGAAGATGTGCGACACCCCCATTGCCGAAGGCGCGAAGGTCCGCATCATGCCGGACGTTCACGCAGGGGTGGGCTGCACGATCGGCACCACCATGACCGTGCATGGCCGGGCCTGCCCGAACATCGTCGGCGTGGATATCGGCTGCGGCATGTACACCGTCCGCCTGGAGGAGCGTTCGATCGATTTCCCTTCGGTGGACGAAGCGGCCCATTTCATTCCCTCCGGTCTGCGCGTCTGGGAAAAGCCGGCGGAGGATTTTGATCTCAAGGACCTGCTCTGCTTCCGCTTTCTGCGGGAAAGGGACCGGCTTTCCTGCTCTCTGGGCACCCTGGGCGGCGGGAATCACTTTATCGAAATCGACTGCGCCGCCAACGGGACATACTATCTGATCATCCACTCCGGTTCCCGGAACCTGGGCAAGCAGGTAGCGACGCTTTATCAGCGGACAGCGGTGGACCAGCAGCGGGGGCTGGACAACCTGGTCCTGCAGCGGGAAGAACTGATCCGCACCCTCCGGGAGCAGGGCCGGGCGGCGGAGATCCAGCAGGCCCTGAAAGCCCTGGAGCACGAATATGAAACGAAAGAGCCCCCTCTTCCGCAGGAGCTGTGCTGGCTGTCCGGGTCCCATCTGAAGGATTACCTGCATGATGTGGAAATCTGCCAGCGCTTCGCCCGCCGCAGCCGGGAGATCATGGCGGACATCATCCTGCAGCGGGCGCACCTGACGGCCGCGGAGGCCTTCCACACCATCCACAATTACATCGACACCGAAGAAATGATCCTGCGCAAGGGCGCCATCGCCGCCCATCAGGGCGAGAAGGTTCTGATCCCGATCAACATGCGGGACGGGTCCGTCCTCGCCGTCGGGAAGGGAAACCCCGAGTGGAACTTTTCCGCCCCCCACGGAGCCGGCCGCCTGATGTCCCGCGCCAAAGCCAGGGAAACCATCGGTATGGAAGAATACCGGCAGGCCATGGCCGGCGTCTATTCGACCTCCGTCAGCGAGGGCACGCTGGACGAATCCCCGATGGCGTACAAGTCCCTTTCGGACATCGTCGATGTGATCGGCGATACGGTCGACATCATCGGCATCATGAAGCCCGTGTACAACTTCAAGGCGGCGGAGGATGAAGCCCCGCCGTGGAAAAAGGACAAAGCATGAATCAAATTGACAAAAACCGTCCCCGGCTTATACTGATTTACGTCTACAACATGTGCAGATGCGGGATGGATTTTGAGCCAGATCAAGGAAGACGGCCGAAAGCGTACCCGTAGGGACGCATCCCGCCGCGCCCGATGGGCGATGAAGGCGGGAGAAGTCCCCGTGAGCATGGCGTTATCAGCCGCGGCAGCGGCTTAGAACGCCTTTGCGAACGGTGGGCAG
>JBGUJG010000122.1:0-22667 GCA_045113695.1 Christensenellales bacterium | reverse complement strand
AGCCGGGACAAGGCGGAGGTGGACAAATACATCGCCGACCCGTACTGCGGCTTTACCTTTACCGGCCGTGCTTTCCATGATTTCTTTGACGGCCTGAAGGCGCTGACGAAGCTGGAACGGCTGAGCGCGATGCCCGCGAAACTGCCGGTATACTTTATGTCCGGCGACCGGGACCCGGTGGGACAGATGGGCAAAGGCGTGCTGGAAGTTGCCGAACAGTTCAGGAAAGCCGGGCTCACGGACGTTTCCGTTCACCTGTACGACGGGGCGCGCCACGAGCTCTTCAACGAAACCAACCGGGATGAGGTCCTGCATGAACTGGGGACGTGGCTGGACGAGCATTTCCGGTAAATCGTACGGGAAGGTGATCATATGATGTTTGCTGGAGATATCACCAAGGTGCACGGCATCCGGGCCGGGCAGGCTGAAAGCGAGAGCGGCCGCACCGGCGTGACCGTCATCCTTTGTAAAAAAGACGGGGCGGTCGGGGGCTGTTCAGTCCGCGGCGCCGCGCCCGGTACCCGGGAGACGGATCTGCTCCGTCCCGGCAACCTGGTCGAAAAGGTTCACGCGGTGGTGCTGGCAGGCGGCAGCGCGTTCGGACTGGATGCGGCCGGCGGGGTCATGCGGTACCTGGAGCACAGCGGGATCGGCCTGGACATGGGCGACGCCGTCGTCCCGATTGTTCCGGCTGCCGTTCTGTACGACCTTTCTGTGGGGGACAGCAAAATCCGCCCGGACGCCGCCATGGGCCGGGCTGCCTGCATGGCGGCCCGGAAAGGCTTTCAGCAGGGCTGCTTCGGCGCAGGCGCCGGCTGCACGGTCGGCAAGCTGGTACCCGGCAGCATTCCGCAGGACAGCGGCATCGGCAGCGCGTCCATCACCCTGCCGGAAGGCATAACCGTCGGGGCAGTGGTTGCCGTGAACGCTGTCGGCGATGTGTACGACCCGCGCACCGGGGATATGATCGGCTCCGCCCATATGCCGGACGGTACGGCGATCTCCTCTGAAAACCTGCTGTGGGGCAACGCGCCGGCGCCCAAACAGGTGCGGATCACCGCGCCGGGCAGCAATACCACGATCGGCGTGGTGGCGACAGACGCCAGGCTTTCCAAAGAACAGGCAAACCGTCTGGCGGACGTGGCCCACGACGGGCTGGCCCGGACCATCCGTCCGGTGCATACCCAGATGGACGGGGATACGCTGTTTGCCCTGGCGACCGGTCAGGTCGACCGGGAAGTCAATTTCCTCAAGCTCTGTGCCGCCGCCGCGGAAGTTACGGCCAGGGCCATTGTAAACGCGGTGCTTTCGTCCAGATGATCCGGGGCATCGGGCTTGACTTATGTGAAATCCAGCGGATGGAGCTAGCGATCGCCCATCCGCATTTTTTGGAGCGCGTTTTTTCTCCCGAGGAACAGGCGTACATCCTTTCCAAGGGAAAGATGTCCGGCCAGACAGCCGCCGGGCTGTACGCGGCCAAAGAAGCTTTTTTGAAAGCCGTGGGGACAGGAATCACGAGCCTCAATCTGTGTGAGATCGGGGTTTCCCATGACGAAAAGGGCGCCCCTTTCTACCGGCCTGAAGACAGCCAGCAGGCCCAGCTCAGTGAACTGGGCATCAGGAACGCTTTTCTTTCGATCACTCATGAGGGCGGGATGGCCGCCGCCGTATGCGTACTGGAGGGATGATGATGCGACCGGTGCTTTCACCCGTACAGATGCGTACATTTGAAAAAAATGCCTTTGCCCGCGGGCTTTCCCCGCTGCTGCTGATGGAAGACGCCGCCCGGGAAATGCACGGGAAGATCCTGGAACGCCTGCCTGAAAACGCCCGGTCAGCAGCTGTTTTCTGCGGCAGCGGAAACAACGGGGGAGACGGGCTGGCCCTTGCCCGCCTGTTTCAGAAAGACGGGTTTCAGGTGTCCGTTTTTCTGCCCGTTCCGCCTTCCACCCCGGAAGCACAGGAGAATCTCCGCTGCCTGTCCGCTCTGGGTGTTCCGGTGACCAATGAACTGCCGGCGGAGTTTCCGTTTGACTTTGCCGTGGACGCTTTCTTCGGCACCGGGTTCCATGGGATGCCCAGACCACCGTACGATGCCTGGATCCGGGCGGTCAGCCGGGCTGAATTCAGGCAGGTCTTTTCGGTCGATATTCCGTCCGGTCTGGACGGTGCGGCTGGCACGGCCGCAAGGGACGAAAACGGCGCCCCTCTCTGCGTCCGGGCAGACTGGACGCTTGTGCTCGGCTTTCCCAAGACGGGCCTGCTGACCGGGCCGGACCGCAGGTTTTGCAGCCGGCTGATCGACTGCCCGATTCATCTGCCGGATCCCGGGCCGGAATCGGATCTTTTCATCGTCGGCCCGGAAGATATGGATGTCCTTCTGCCGGCCAGAGACAGGCGGATGCATAAGGGAAACGCCGGCAGGGTCCTGCTCTACGCCGGAAGCGCTGGCATGGCAGGCGCAGCCGGCATGGCGGCCCTGGCGGCCCTTCGCGCGGGCACCGGCCTTCTGACGATCGCCTGTGAAAAGGAACTGGTCCCGATTCTCCAGACCCTTGTTCCCAATGCGATGTGCGTGCCCGTCGAACAGGCTCTCCGGCGTCCGCCCGTTCACGATGTGTTTGCCGCGGGCTGCGGCCTGGGAACGGGGGAAAGTACGCTTGCGAACCTGACTGCTTTCCTGCAGAAGGAAACCGGTCCGGCTGTGCTGGACGCCGACGCGCTGAACCTGCTGGCAAAAACCCCCTTTTCCATGCCGGAGCACACACTGCTGACGCCTCACGCAGGGGAAGCCGCCCGCCTGCTGCATGTGAATACGGAAGAAGTTCTGAACGATCTCTGCGGAGCGGCTCGCCGGATCGCCGAAACCTATCAGGCATCGGTGCTGGTGAAAAGCGATGTCTCCGCCGCAACGGACGGGAAAACAGGTTTCATCAATGCGATGGAAGCGCCCGCCCTGGCCAAAGGAGGCAGCGGGGACGCCCTCTGCGGGATGATTGCGGCTTTCCTGGCCGAGCGGAACGCCGGAGGACTTCCGCTTTGCCTGCCGGAAACCGCAGCCCTTTCCTCGATGATCCTGTCCCTCTGCGGACGGAAGGCGGAAACGGTCTTTGGGGTCCGCGGCGCTCTGACCGGGGATATTCTGTCTTTTTTGCCTGACATTCTTTCCCCGCAGCGCTGCCTTTGACCCGGGGCAGCCGCCTGCCGGACAGTTCGCCTGACCGGATCATCCCTTGCTTCCGCCGGGTGAATCCGGATTCGCTTTTTACGTGTTTGTGCAGGCTCCTTCGGACAGACGGCCTGCGCTTCTGAAAAAACAGCAGAAACAGATGGTTTCGTTTTTTTGAAAAAAGTACTTGCTTTTATTTTGTTTTTATGATAATATACATCTGCTGCCGGAAAGACAGCAGGATGCGCCCTTAGCTCAGCTGGATAGAGTGTTTGACTACGAATCAAAAGGCCGAGGGTTCGAGTCCCCCAGGGCGCGCCAATGAAAACACCTGAGAAATCAGGTGTTTTTGCTTGTTTTGGTGTTTAGGGTGAGGATAAAAGAATGCTCTGAAATCCCCGCGGTTAATAACACGGTTAATAAAAAACTTTCTCTTTTTCGTCCTCCATACCCTCATGGTCATGGCAGCACAGAGAAAAATAATCCGGACTCGTTCCGGCCCGGCTGATGAAACGATCCGCAGGGACGGGAAAACTGTTTCATTTCAGGATATATGGGTACGTTTTTATGTACCATTCCTGCCTGCTAAAGCAGCCAGTATACCGGATACTCTGTTTCGGTCTCAAAACCGAATTTCTCCGCCAGATGACGGGATACATCGTTCTGCGCGTCCCAGTGAACTGTGAGCCCGCGTTCCGTGCAGTCCCGCAGCAGCCGGGCGACGCATGCAGCGGCCAGCTTTTTTCCCCGATGAGCTTCTTTCACAGATACGTCCAGTTCGATCTCTCCGTTAAGGCTCAGGAAGGACGATGCGGCAGCCGCGATCTCCATGCCGTGATAAACGACCGCTCCGGAACCCTCGGCCTGAAAGGCTGCCCAGGAGGGATAGTTTACCCCCTGGGAGAATGGGTGTTCCTCAAATGCGGCTTCATCCATCACGGCCAGCCGGTAACCTTCCGGGACTCCAATGCTTTCCGATATGGCAAAGCGGCGTGAGGGCTTCATCATCGTCCGCCGGTATATGGCTGCGTCCGGATACTGTGCCCTGATCTGCTCTTCCCAGGCGTTCGTCAGGCATACCAGGGGTCTGTTTCTGAAATGCGAGGATATCCGGGCCGTGGATTCGGGCTCGGGAAAGCCGTCCAGATAAACAAACAGCGCGTCCGTCATACTGCCCCGGCTGAATTCCATCCGTTTGCCGAATTTGCCCTGAAGCGCGGCACGGTACAGCAGGGGCAGGTTCATGACCCGCTCCGGGAAGCATTTTTCTTCTTTGCCGTGTCCGCACGGCAGAACCGGCCGGTTCATCTGTTCCCCTTTTTTCAATATGTTTTCCTTTCTGCCGTCAGCGCCCAGAGATTCACATCGCAGAATTGATTCCGGATGATCCATTTCTTCTGCAGACACCCTTCCATCCTGAACCCGGCCTTTTCCAGAGACCGGCTGGAAGCAATATTGTCCACGTGGACACAGGCTTCGATGCGGATCAGGTTCATGTCATTCAAGGCTTTTGCGGAACCAGTAAGAAGTTTTCCGATAGCCGATGTGCTCATAAAACGCATGGGCTTCCGCCCGATTGATTCCGGAAGCGAGTCCGACATAAGGGGCGCCCTGTTCCATGGCAAAACGCTCGACATGCTCCATCAGTTTTTTTCCGATTCCCAGATGCCGGTACTCCGGCAGCACGCCGATGCCGTTCATTTTGACGTAACCTCCCGGATGGCCGATCGCCAGCGCTTTGACCGCGGCGGCCAATCCGACGATTTTTCCGTCTGCCTCCGCAACAAAAGTGACATAGCGGTCATCCTGCTCCATGATGGAATACGTTTCCGCCACGTTTTCATCCGTTGCATTCCGGACGCCGAGAACTTCCCGCCAGATCGCAGCCGCAGCCTGAACATCACGCTGAGATATCTTCCTGATCACGGTTTTCATGGCAAAACCTCCTGGCTTTGGATTCATTGTCCGATCCCCGCCCAGGGGATGCCGCGGATCAGGCATTCCGCCGCGTCTTCAATATCCCCCCAGTCCAACTCTTCTGCTTCCCGGGCGCAGCATTCCAGTTCATCCGCGATGTTTTCGATCAGTACCATGTCGATGAACAGCGGCAGCTTCTCCAGCATCCTGTCCGGAAGATCCGTTTCGGTTCTGTAGCCCTGCAGCTGAAGCTCAAAGCACTGCTGCATCAACTCAAAGCGCCTGCCCGGGTCGGTTTCCCGCCTTGTCCAGCCTTCGTTGTGGATCCACAGATTGGCCAGGTCGAACATATACCAGCAGTTCACGCAGTTGTCAAAATCAAACACAGTGACCGCGCCCGTATTCATGTCGATATGCCAGTTGCCGTCGCTGAAATCGAAATGGATCAGGCCGTAGCAGCCCTTGTCCTGCGGGAGCGCGCGGAACGTTTCCATGCGTTTTGCTATAGCCTTTTTAAGTTCACCGTATTCGTCCGGGATCAGACGGTCCAGGTACGTCATGCTAAACTTGTCCAAGTAGTCCGGGCGGCGGTGGACCGGCGCATAGGCCTTGGACAGCCTGTGGATCGCGCCCAAGGCTCTGCCGGTATTGAAGAAGTATTCGCTCAGCGGCGCGCCTTCCCGGTAGCGGTAGCCGTTATCCGCGATCAGCATGCCTTTGGCGTACGCAAACAGGCTGACATATACCGTTTTTCCGTCTTCCTCCACGCACTCGACCAGTCGGCCCTGAACGGACGGGATCACATCCGCCACAGGCGCGCCGTTTTCCGCCAGGAAGCGGACAAATTCCGTTTCGGCAAGATAATCGTTTTCGCTCCGGTCACCCAGGGCGGAGATCCGGAGAATATACTGTTTTTCCCCGTTCCGGCTGACGGTCACGATCCGGTTCCGCCCGCCTGCATGGCCGGATACCGGGGCGAAGGAACAGTCTTCCAGGGCAAAAAGATGTTTCGCCTGTTCAGGAATGCAGTTCAATGACGAGCCCTCCCATCCAAGATTCTTGTGCTTTTCAGCATGATGGTGAATGATTCGGAAAACTTCTGAGGTAAACCATATTATTGTCTGGGTCATAAAAACTCATGCTGACCGCTCCCCACGGCCTTTCTGCAGGCGGTTCGATGATCCTCACGCCAAGGGACAGCAGTTTTTCATACTCCCTGTCCATATCATCCACAGTGAAGGCCAGGCAAATGTTCTGATTCTGATTGTTCTTTTCGGTCCCGTCATTATACACCGTCAGCGACGTTTCTTCGGTGAGAATAAACTGATGGATTTCGTCGCCGCTGCTTTCCTCCACACCGAGCAGCCGCTTGTAAAACGAAGCGAGTCTCGGCACGTTATTTGTCAGCAGACATACCTCGCCGATTTTCATATGGCCTTCCGTTCAGTCACGATGCGCTGTCAGGGCATCGATTGCTTGCTTCATCTCGCAAACGACCTCCCGGACGCTCTTGTTGTCTGTGTCGATCACGATATCCCCCGGGCAGGGAGGCAGATGCAGCCAGTAATAGTTTGCATCGCCCTTGTCGCCCCGCCTGTCATGCCGCTTTTTCAGCGTTTCTTCCGAGCAGGTGAGCGTGAAGGCGATGGTTTCATAATCCTTCGCCGTGATCCCCTTCAGGATCCCTTCCCGGATCTGCGGGTCCGTCAGCACGACGGAGGTGAAAAACACATACGCGAAACCCGAATCCAGATAGTTGGACAGAACGAAGGACATGCTTCTGTCCCCATGGCGCAGCCGGCTGTCCGTGACGGAAAAGGGATGCACGCACCAGCACCAGTCTCCGTCCAGATACGCGCTGTTGTCATAGCTTTCAAAGAGCCTCGTGCCCGCGGCTGTTTTGCCTACGCAGGGGGAACCGCTGATGAGGATAAGCTTCTTCCGCATGCTATATTCCTCCTGATCGGGATTACTTCCGTTTCTTTTTCACTTCATCCATTTCCGCGATGAGTTCTTCGAGCGGGCGGTATTCGCCGCCCCACCACTCAAACACATGCATTCCTTCTTCTTCGAGCACGGATTCCGTGAGCGTCATCCGGATGCCCAGCTGCCTGAGAAGCCCTTCGCGGTCTACCGCCTGATCATCAAAGGGCAGCAGCCGGCTGAACGCTTTGTAGGATACGCCGCACACGATCTGATGCACGCCCAGGGACGCAATCGCCGCCAGGCACCGTTCGCATGGTGCGCAGCTGGTATATACGACCGAATTCTCCATTATTTCGTCGGAATATTTGTCGGCGCATTTGTGGACCAGATTGAATTCCGCATGCCCGAAGATCCTTTGGGCATAGTCTGCCGTGTTTTCCGCTTCCTCCAGGATTTCCCCGTTGTGCACCAGAACCGCGCCGAAGGTATCATGGCCCTTTTTCCCGGCGCTGACCGCCAGTTCATAGCACCGTTTCATATATTGCTCATGATGGTCATTCACAGGTATTTACCCCCTGTTAAAATTGTTATTGGCGCAGAACCGGAACAGCGGATCGCCGTTTTCTTCCGTGCCGTACCGCACCATGCCGCCATTTTCCATGGCCCGGGCGGAAGGGATGTTCTCTCTGGCACAGCCGCCGTGTACGCCGGAAAGCGCGTATTCCTCCGTGGCGATCCGAAGCAGTTCCTTTACGCACAGCGTGCCGTAGCCTTTGCCGCGGAATGGTTCATCCAGCAGGATGAAGATTTCAGGCTCCGCCGGATGGCGGCTGCCGTCCAGACCGCACCAGCCCATGATCGTTCCGGGCTGGTCTTTCCCGCATACCGCAAGGCAGAGATGACAGATCCGTCCTTTTGTATTCCTTCCGTAGTTCCCGCGCATGGAAGCGACGGCTTCCCGCGCTTCCGCTTCAGAAAGCGGATGATGATCAGCGGGCCAGGTCCGGGCGACTTCCGCCAGATCATCCTCCGTGACGAAATGAAGGATCAGGTTTTCCAATTGATAATCCATCTTTGGCCTCCTGCACCAGACTGACTGTTCGTCTTTCTTCACCCGGCATTTACCTTTCCAGAATGAACCGTGCAACGCTCACGTTTCCGTCCATTTCAATAGACTGCATGGCGAAACCGCATTTTTCCGTATAGAATCTGACGTTTTCGGTTTTATCTGCCGGGGTAATTAATGTGAATCTTTTCCAGTCCAAATAATGCGACTTTGCGAATTCCATGGCAGCCGTTCCGATTCCTTTTCGCTGATACTCGGGAATAACGCACAGGCAGCCGACTTCGTATACTTCCTTTTCCACTTCCTTGCAGGAAATACAGCCCACCGGTCTGCCTCCGCAGACAATCAGGAATTTGGGATAATCTGTGATCGACTGCCTCATCATTTCCACGGTTCTCCCATACGCGGGGCATTCGCCGTACCTCAGATAATCGCTGTAAAACGAAGCGTTGTAAATCTCAATGAGCAGCTCCGCATCCGCCGGATCCGCTTTTCTGAATTCAATATCCATGGACACCTCCTCAGGCCGGGATCAGTCATCTGTACCGGAATCCGTCCGGGATTCTGATGTATCCCCTGATATGCTCTTCTTTCGGGCGCTCGATGATCCCTGATCGGTTGCCGATATTCCCTTCCGCGGCGAGGATCGATTTTTCCCGGTTTTCAATGACAATGCCGATATGATCATGTTCCCTGTTTTCAAAGACCCGGTCATAAAGAACGATGTCGCCGGCTTCCGGCGCAAAGCGTTCTCCGCCCAGATGATATGCGATCCGGGGATCCCCCGCGGCAAATTCTTCCCAGGCGATGCAGCCTGCCAGATGGCAGGTCTTGCATTCATCCGGCCTGACGGGAATCTCAAATCCCGCTTCCCGGCAGCAATAATATACAAACGCCGCGCACCATAACCCGTCAGCTTCTTTCAGCGTCCATTTCGGGAAAAACCGGATGACCGGCTCAAGATTTGATTCCTTCCCCTCCATATAGCCATGAAAAGGGATCTGAGCCGCTTTCCAGGCAGCCTTCGCCAGGGATTGTCTTGTCGCCTTATCCATGGCTGTTTCGCCTCCGAATATTCAATCTTTACTTGCAAGGACCGTATAGGTGCTTTCCCCCCACTGTTTCATGATCCGGACATCCCGGAAGCCCGCCTGGCGCAGGACATCCGTTTCATGTTCAACGGTCAGCGGCGTATCATAGTGATAGGAAACACCGTCTGAAAGCCCCTGCTCTTTTTTCAGCGCCGCGAGGTTCTGAAAGTATTCTTTTTCCAATTCTTCCGATTCCGCGAAATAATCCGTCAGCACAAAGACGCCTTTTTCCGCCAGGGCCGAATGCAGCTTTTTGTACAGGGACGCTTTCATTTCCGCCGGAAAATGGTGCAGCGATTCCACGGATACGGCGGCATCGTACTGCCCGTTCCCAAGCGGCGCGTCAAAATAGGAGGCCCGGATCAGCGTCAGGTTTTTCTCCGGAAATTTGGCTTTCAGCACGTTCAGCATGGCTTGAGACAGATCGATCCCCGTGACGGCCGCGCCGGGATTCAAGGCAAAGTATTCCTCCAGCTCCAGACCGGTACCGCAGCCGAGATCCAGCACCCGGCATCCTCCCGCCGCAGGCAGCAGGGAAGCGGTATAGGTATAGAAGCCGGAAGCGCCTTCTATATCTCGTTTCATGTGCGCATCGTAGCCGTCGATCCGGGCAGCAAAGAAATCATCCATTCTTTCGAGCTTCATCATGCTTCGTTCTCCAAACGGTTCATCTCAAAGGGTGTTTCCGATCGTCTTCAACATTTCATCCGTAAGCATGGCGATCCTGCCCCTGTCGATCCAATGCATCTTTCCAAGCTTCCAGACAGCGTCGGCTTTGATAAAGACCGCGCTTTCATCCTCCATGGCGGCGATCGGATGCGCCATGGACAATTCTTTCAGGGTTGGAATAAACCATGCGTCTGCGATATAGTGTCCTTTGACGGTGAAGTCCGTCAGACCGATCCCTTCATATAGCGCCTTTGTTTCCCAGACATCGGCGGCGTAACGCCCCATGTTCATGGCCCCCGCGCTGACGCCCAGGATCACGGCGGTACCGGACTGAAGCGCCGGAACCAGACCGAGATCCCGGATCAGCGCCATCTGCAGGACCGGGTCCCCGCCCATCAGGAAAATGCAGTCCGCCTCACGCACCAGGTGCGCCGCATCTGCCGCGACTGTCCGCCGGTCGATCACATGATGATGGGCAAACGCCATGCCGCTTTCGGCAAACATCCCGTGCATCCCATCGCTGTCATCGTCGCTGCGGGCATAGTCCTCCGGCCACGCGCTGATCAAAACAAGGTTTTCCCGCCGGGCCAGGTTCTCCCGGAGCACCAGTGCGATTTCATCGGGGAAATGATGCGTCGGAAAGCCGCTGAACAGGCCCAGCAGACTTGCGTTCATGTTCATTCTCCGTTCCGTTTCGTTTCTTTTGTATAGACTGTTCCATTTTCCGACCATTGGGGGATGATCTGCTGCCCGCACAGCTTCACGGTTTCATCATCTTCAAAGTACAGGATCTCCGGCAGACCTTCCATAAAGAATTCTGTCGGCGATTTGGGAGAAAGCCTGTGCTCTGCTCCTTCCGGGTCCGTCAGAATACCGTCTTTGATGGACAGAGAAGCTCCTGTCGCGGCATTCGCATACGTTCCGTCTTTTGCTTTGCAGGAAGGGGCTTCCTGATGCGCGATCCCCAGGAACCGGAGCATCTCCTTTTCGTAAACATCCCATGTCTGCGCGGTAATCTCAATCCGGAGCTTATCGCATTCCGATTCGTCGTAGAGCCTGGCGGCGCAGTCCGCATAATCCTTCAAAAAGCCGAAAAATGCCGTCACATCCTGCTGCCTGTTCCGGTAGTAAGGCTTCCCTTTATCCCGCTCCCACGTGGATTCCAGGTCTTTCATGCCCCGCTGCTTTGCCATAAACGCGATGGAATCTTCCGTCTTTTCCCGGTACAGATAAATCAGGGCGGGGTTCAGGGGCCGGAGCATTTTCATGATGCCGTGAACAAATCCGGCCAGTTCCGGATACTTTGCTCCGTTCAGCAGATAAGTAAATATCTGATACTGGAAGACGGCACTGTCCATTATGTATGCCGTGTCGTCCTGCAATGCCGAATGCACGAAGGCTGCCCATTTTTCAAGAGCGGCCGGTTCATAGCGTTCCAGCGGGAAATTCATCACATCGTATTGCAGCAGCTCCTGATACCACGCGGCTTTTTCCTGTCCGGGCATCCTTCTTGCCGCGGTCAGATAATCGATCCCCACGGTGGCCGCCCTGACCTCCGCGATGCCGGCAAGCATCCCGGCGGCTTCCGGGTATTTCTCGGTGAAAAGGCGGTACTCATCTTTTGTCAGGCAGGACTCGGAAAAGAACAGCGTGGGATGCGGCTGCGAAACCTCATGCAGCCAGCGAACATTCCGTCCGTTCCGGACCAGCTGTTCAAAAAGCCTGTATGAATTCGTCGTCTTTCCCGTTCCCGGAAGGCCTTCCAGCATGATCAGTCTGTTCATGAATCATTCCTTATTCTCTCGCCATGCAGGCGTACAGCGTCACCCACTTGTTTTCTTCGCCCACATTCCCGGCCTTGAAGGCCGGCACGCTTTTGGACGCTGTCAGCACATACCTGCCGTTTTCCAGCCTGTGCCGGTCCAGCACCCTGTATCCGGCCTGCATGGCCTCCGACTCCGGCGCGCATCCCAATACCCGCAGGGCGTACACGATCTGATGCGCCCCGATCTTGATGGGATCCGGCGGATAAAACGTGCCCAGCATCACGTCCACCATGGGCGTTTTCATATCGTCCGTCCGGTAGAAAATATTCCGCTTGGTGAAATAATGCGAAAGCTTCTCTTCGCACGGCGCCCTGTATCCCTGCAGATGCAGTTCGGCGGCCAGCAGCAGGTATTCCACTGTCAGCCGGGCGCAGCTCTTATGGGGTTTCCGGGGATCGTTGATCTTTTTGTTGGTGCTGATGCACCTGAAACCGTCATCCCCCTGAATCAGCCCGAGAACACTGCCGATCTCGTTTTTCACCGTTTCTTCCTGACCATATCCCAGCTTCACCAGATTCCTGAGCAGAAGCGGCTCTCCGCACAGCATTTTAAAGCCGGTGCTTTCGATCAGGCCGAATACTTCGCCGTCGATGTCCTGACCGATATCGGCCCGGGTCAGGCCCCATTCGGCAAAGGCCAGGATGGCGTCATACTTCGCCCAGGGCTTGTCCGTCCGGAGCTTTTTCAGCCCGCGCTCATATATTTTGCTTTGGAGAAGCAGTTTTTTGCAGTCGATCACCTGTTCATCGTCTTCCGGCAGCTTTACGCATTCCTTCAGCGTCCGGAGCCGCACCTCCGGGTTTTCTTCCTCCAGCAGCCATTCCAGAATTGCCTTGTCCATCCTTCTCCTCCTCCCGGGCGATCGGTTTTTTCGATTCTGGCTGTCCGCCGCCGTTGATCATTCCGCCTTCCGTCCCTGTATGATCATGGAAAGCGGAAAGCCGCTGTGATCAAGCGCGCCGAAGCCGCCGCTGATATCGTGATCGAATTCCTTCAGGCCGGTCACAACGATCCCATTGCCGCACATCCCGGAAACGATTTCCGACAGCGGATGGGTGTAGTCGGTAAAGGTCTTTGAATGATACCGCTTTTTCGTCATGTAGTACATGCCTTCATTGCCCGTCCATTCATGCTCAAAGTAGGAATACAGGCACGCCGTTCTGTGCTCCTGATCGAACCCTTCTTCTCCCTCCGCGGCGAGCATGTTCGTGCAGGGATGCTGTTCGTTGATCACGATCATTGCCCCCGGCTTCATGCATTTCGCGGTGACCGCGAAAAAGCGGTTCAGATCATCAAACCAGCAGAGCGCGCCAATGGTGATGATCACCAGATCAAACTGTTTCAGGTACCGGTCGTCGATGTCATAGACATTCACCGCTTCAAATATGCAGGGCAGCTTCAGTTCCTTTGCTT
This sequence comes from Christensenellales bacterium, assembly GCA_045113695.1. Lineage (GTDB taxonomy): Bacteria > Bacillota > Clostridia > Christensenellales > Aristaeellaceae > UBA4246. The sequence continues at coordinate 9,590 of JBGUJG010000122.1, read as the reverse complement.
TTTCATTGGCGAACGCCACCTGGCTTTCGGCGATGTCAAAACCGACGCCTTTTTTTGCCCTGCCGCTTCTGACCAGGGAAAGCAGCTCCCGGCCGTTGTTGCAGCAGAACTGGCCGATCACGGCGCCTTCCAAAGGCAGCTTTTCCAGCACGCTCTTTGTTTCTTCGTTGAAAAACGGATAATCTTCCGAAAGGACGCGCTCCGTGATATCGGCGCCCCAGGAAGCATCCCTGTTCTCAAACGCCTCTTCCCATGCCGCTTTGTTTCCTTCGATATACTTTTCCATGGTGCCTCCCTCGTCAGTTCTTTCTGACCCAGATCAGGACAAAGTTCAGGACCTTGGCCAGTCTCTTCTGCTGGAATTCCCTGTCGCGAGCACCCACAGATCACAGGCATACACGGTGTCCGCATCCGTTTCATGGGCGATGAACAGGGAGGTCAGGGCAAAGCTGTATCCAAGGTCCAGCGTCCGGCGGAACGGAACGTCCGCCGGCTTTCTTTGGATCAGCTTATCCAGCAGGCGGAATGAATTCGGTCCCATCAGGTATTCTTTTGTAAAGAACTGCCGGTATTTCTCAATCCTGCTCATCTCCGCTTACTTCTTTCCGTTCAGCAGCCTGTCCGCCAGCCGCTCGATACCGGATTCCGCCTGATCGACTCCGGGGTTCCGGTTTGTCATCACGGCTGCGGTCCGTTTCGTCCGGGTGTTCATCTTCAGCATGCACTGCCCGTTTTCACCCCAGCCCTTTGAAACCAGGATATCTTCTCCGTCCCTGAACACGCCAAGGCCTGTCCAGGGGAAACCCCTGACCGGCTCTGCCATCTCCCGCGCTGATTCCGCGCGCAGGAATGCGCTGCCGCCATGAAGCGCCTCAACAAACGCCTTTGCGATCATCACCAGTTCCTTCGGCGTGCTCCAAAGTCCCGATGCCGCCAGGTCCGGGATATAAGGAAATTTTCCCGGTATGGGCAGTCCCTCGCCGTCATACCCTGCTGCCATCCTGTTTTCAAAACGGGCCATCTTCCCGCGGGATGCGAAAAATGTATTCTGAAGCCGCAGCGGGTCAAAAACCAGTTCCTGCGCAATGTCTTCAAAGGGCATACCCATCAGCTCCTGCATCATCAGCTGCAGGACACAGTAGCCGGCGTCTGAGTATTCAAAAGCCGTCCCCTGCGGTTTTTCCGCCCGTGCGGGACGATGGTTGTACGCCGTTCTGCCTTCCAGGATATCGATCAGGCTGATTTCAGGGTCCCCACGGCGAAGACCGCAGAAGCCGTCTTCACCGTCCATGATCCCGGCGGTGTGGCACAGAAGGGACCGGACGGAAGCATCGCTTTCTTTTCCGTCCGGCGTGAGCAGTTTCCACCGGCACAGAAAATGATTGACAGGGGTACCGATCCTGAGCAGACCCTGTTCCTGCAGTTTCATGACGCAGACCGCAGCAACAAACTTGGAAATGGAACAGGCCGGGAATATGGTGCTGTCATCCACCAAAGTATGGCTTTCCTGATCAGCATCACCGAAGCATTCTGTTTTGATCCTTCCCACCGCGCCCGACCATGCGCAGCCTGCGCCCGGGAACAGTTCTGTGATCCTGTTTTTCATCTCTGCCTTTCATTTCGGAAGAACAGTTATGTCCGGGATGCCATATACGCCTGAAGTGCGGTATATTCCCGCAGATAGGAACCCCGCTGCTCCTCGCTGACATCGGCGTATTCCTGATGACGGGAAAAAATCCTGACAGCGTCCTCCAGCGGGAGCCACTCCGGTTCAAGGCCCCGGCGTTTTTCCGCGTCTGTCAGGCGCATCCGTCCGGCGCCCGTGATCTCACAGAGAAAATAATGGCTGATATACCGGTATTCCTCATAGTATTCATACAGCGTCAGGAACTGCCGAAGGGGTTTGACAATGAAGCCCGTTTCCTCTTCCGTTTCCCGGATGCAGCAGGCTTCCGGCGTTTCGCCGGCCTCCAGCCCGCCGCCGGGAATCAGCCGCCAGCCTGTGACGGTTTCGTGGGAAAGCAGGATCATGCCGTCCCGGATGATCACGGCCCGGCTGCCCGCTCGGGTTCTGGAAAAGGTCTCAAATCGGTTTGCTCCCAGGATCTCAGCTGTTCTCATCGTTTTTCTCCCCGCCGCGCGATGTTTTACCCTGCCGCAGCTGTTCCCATTCTTCCCGCGTAACGGCGAAGGCATAGGAAATGGTGTTTTTTGGGTCCGGGTATTCCTTCACCTTTTTCATCCCGTTGGCCAGGGCGGTGCGCCAGGAGCCCTCGTTGGTATACTTCATGTAGGAATACAGCACGCCATACTCCGTGTTCAGAAACGCCCAGTCCCGCACAGCCCGGGCCGCTTCCTTCGCAAAGCCACGCCGCCAGTATTTTTTATGGATGTGATACCCGATCTCCGGCAGCAGTTCCCCGTCGATGTTCTGCAGGGTGAGGCCGCAGTCCCCGATGAATTCTCCCGTTTCCTTCAATACCACCGCCCACAGGCCGAAGCCGTACTGCGCGTAGTTTTCCAGGTTCCATTCGATCCAGCGCCGGGTGCGGGCTTCGTCAAAGGGCGCGGGATAGTGCGCCATCGTTTCCGGATCGGACACGATTTCATGGAGTGCGTCAAAATCATCCGGCGTGTACTGACGCAGGATCAGACGTTCGGTTTCGATCATCATGGCGGTCCCCTTTATTCTGATAGTTTTGCGACAAACACGGCGATCGTCTCGGCGGTTTCATCCGGCGTCTGATGCTCAGTGTCGATAAACAGCTGATACTTGCCCCGGTTCCGGCCGATCCACTGATTGTATTCAATGTGAGGGCGGATGGCTTCGTCCGTGGTAAAGCCCCTTTCAATGGGACGGTCCCGCAGCCGCCGGTCGATGATCTGATCCCTTGCCCAAAGGGCGATATAGAAGGTAGCGGTCAATTCTTCCGGCACGGCGGCCTTTGTGATGTAATCGTGGGGCGCCATGCAGGTCACGAAGACCAGGTTTCTTCCGCCGGCGGTCCTGAACGCCTCCGTCAGGGTATCCGTGCCGTACTGTCCTTCCCTTTCGGTGCCGGCATAGTCCCACCAGTTGAGACCCGTTTCGTCCGAATCGACGCAGGCATACCGGTCCGGGTTGAGCCTTGCCGAAAGCTCGTCCTTCACGGTGGATTTTCCGGCCCCGCAGGTACCTGTAACGATAAACAGTTTCATTGTCTTTGCCCCCTTATCTCCGGATCACGGTACAGTCCTTCACGTATTTCCCGTATCTTGCCAGGAAGTCGTCCTTTTCCGCTTTCTCCGTGATCCAGAGGATGGCCCAGGCGTTTTCAATGCCCAGGTTTTCATACGCCTGATGGCGGTGGTTGCCGTCGTTGAGTTCGAATTCTCCATCCACATAATGGACGATGAGCGGCGGCATGTCCGGATCGTTCTGAATACTCTTTTCCAGATCGGCCACCCTGATGGCCCACCAGTCTTTGTCGATCCGGTATTTCATCTCCGCCTCCGGCCCGGCGCACCGGCGAAACAGGCGGACCGGAAACAATGCCGGGCTGAAATAGTACCGGTCAAAGAGCTTCAGACCGTCCGAGAAGGGGATGTTCCGCCCGTCCTCGTTGAGATACAGATGAATCCACGCGTCGATTTTCCCGGCCTGCCCGTAAGCCCGGGCGGAAGACAGTGTCGCGCTGTACCTGAGCATAGCAGTCTCCTTTCTTGAATACACGATCCGTTTGATGGTATCCCAGGAGAGCGCGTATTGTTCCATGAGCTGACCGATGGTCCTGCCCTGTTCAAATCCCTGACGGATTTCCCGGTTCCTTTCCAGGATATACCGCTGATACCCGGATGTCTCGCCCCAGGCTTTTTTCTCTTCACGGGCCGGCACATAGATGGTTTCGCCGGACACGTACCGCTGGATCTGCCTGAGGAGGCCTTCCGGGAAGATCTCCTGCGCGTTCCGATAGGCCATGTTTCCGCCCTCCTTTCAGAAAGGATTGTAAAGCCTGCCCGCCGGAAAAGATATACCGTCTTTGGCTGGAAGTGTTTTTGACACAGCGGGTCACAGTTTTTTCACGTAAGCCACGATCCGGTTGGCTTCCTCAAAGCCGACCGCCCGATGAAAATGCTGGCTGTCCGTGTTGTCCAGTTCGCAGTCGCTGGCAAATTCCACGCAGCCATGGGCTTTGGCCCAGTGTTCACACGCGGACAGCAATTTGCGGGCGATGCCCTGCCGCCGCGCTCCCTCCCGGACCCAGATCCCCTCCAGGTACCCGACCGGGCTGGTTTCCGTTCCCTCCACATAGTCCCGGCGGAGCTGGCACTGGGCAAAGCCCGCGGCTTCTCCCTGCTCTCTGTACAGAAAGACCGCCGCGTCCTCCCGGGCAAGCAGAGATTCGAATTCCTCCGTCATCTCTTCCGGTGAATGCTCCGCCCACAGCGCACAGGCAAGCGCGGCGGCTTCCGCGGCGTCCGCGCTGCCGGCCCGGCAGGGATTGGCCAAAGGAGCGTCCGCACGGGCTTCTTCCCGTTTCCAGAACGTCCAGTGGATGCCCTTCCCGTACCCGAGTTTTTCGTAAAAAGGATTCCCGCCGCCTGTCATGTGGGTGGCGCCCAGGGCCTTCATCCGGTGATAATGCCGGGACAGGGCGGCGGCCGCCAGTCCCTTCCGGCGATGATCCGGGTGCGTGCACAGGGGCTCCATGTAGGCCAGTTTGTTTTCCGGCACCCACCACATGCCGGAAAAGCACACATATTCCCCGTTTTCGTCCGCGATGATCACGTCGTATTCATGGGTGGCATGGGGCGACGGCGCGGTCATGGGACCGATGACGCCCTTGTAGGATTTGGCAGGCGTCCAGTAAAAGGAATCGTCCTGCCGGTCCCAGCCTTCAAAAGGCCCTTTCTCTCCGTGGCCGAAGCCGTACCAGAGGAGCTTTGCCAGCCTGAAGCCGTCCGCGTCTTTCGGATCCACAAAATGATAGCCTTCGGGCAGCGGATGATGGAGTTCGTTCCGGAAGTCAAAATGCCGGTCCTCATATTCTTCTGTCTTGATGAATCCGCGCTTTGCCGCCGCTTCCATCAGGTATTCCTGACCGTTGAAGAGTACCAGCCGCTGCCTTCCCTCAAAATTTGGCATGGCGTTCACGGCATAATCCACCAGCTCATCCGCGAGGAATTCATACCCTTTCCGGACACTGAAGAAGATGTCTGTCACAGGGGCTTCGTAAAACACGAAGGCAGCCACCCTGTCCCCGTCCAGCCACAGGCGGTCCAGGAAGCTGTAGGAAGTATCCATCCAGGAAGACTGCAGGGCGTACTCAAAGAACGGCGCCGCCACGCCGCTGCCTTTTTCCCGGTCATAGATGTCCACCAGGAAATCCCAGACCAGACGGACGTCTGTCAGAAGCTGAAACTGTTTTGTGGTGATGTTCATGATAACTCCTCTCATGGATCTGCACTTTGGGTTTTTTTCGGAGCTGCTCAGTCCCCGCGGCCGCATAGAGCCGCCCAGAGTTTCAATAAGCCGGGATCTTTGCCGCGCAGGACGTAATCCGCCGCGTCCATGGCCGTTTTCCCGAGTAGATCATGGGCGTTGGTCATCTCCGATTCGCGCACGTATTTCACCCGGTTCGCCGCACAGTCCGGCGCGGCGTCAAAGGCGGCGGCCAGGGTTTTTGCCTTTCTGAGAGAATCCTCCGCTCCTTTCCGGTCGCCGGACTTGTACTGAAAGACTGCCGTAAAGATATCGAAAACCACGATCATTTTGTCCATAAAGTCCGGTTCGTTTGTCTTTTTCAGCCCTTCCAGAGTGGGAATGATCCAGCGCATCATTTCCATACCGGATGCATTGTTGTTTTTCACATCAAACAGCATGGCATAGCCGATCACCGTCTGGATGAGCGAGCTGACCGTCCGCAGCAATCCATCTTCCAGAAAGTCATTTGCTTCCTCCGGATCGCCTCCGTGGGAAAGCAGCATGATGCCGATCCTGTCGTCAAAAACCGCGCCGGGGTTGTGCGCTTTCAGCAGTTCCAGGGCTTTGTCCGTTTCACCCAGCAGCTCATGCATCTCCGCAATCATGCCGCAGAGATAGGATTCGTTCAGCCGGGAATCCGTGCACTGGGCCACCAGCAGGCGCGCGCTGTCCAGCAGTTCGATGGCCCGCCTGAGCCAGACCTCCTTTTTTGTTCCGGCGCCGAAGGTATAATAAAGGAACGCGGCGGCATACACCACATCGAAGGAATGCGGGTATTTCCGGACCGCCTTTTCCGCCTCCGGAAGCGCGTCGTAGTCCAGGCTGCTGCCGGCTTTCCAGAGCTGCTCCACGGCGGCGTTCAGACGGTTGTCCTTTATCTGATAGCCCAGCAGCGCGTCTACGGAAACGTCAAAGAAATCCGCCATCTCCATGATGAGCCGCAGTTCTGGCAGGGAGGATCTGGATTCCCACTTATACACCGCGCCGACGGATACCCCGAGCACTTCCGCCAGCTGTTCCTGGGTCATCCCGCGCTGTTTCCGGTAAGCCCGGATGTTTTCCGCAATCCTTGTCTCCATGCCGTCATCTTCCTTCCTGCTGATGAGTACATTATATGACATAATCCGGGAAGGGTAAAGAGAACAGTGTTATAATTGTTCGGGCATTTTCTCATACCGACGGTATGGGTTGGCTTGCTTTTCGAAAACGCCGCATCACCTGCAGCAGAAGGAGAGGAACAGATATTGTTTTTGTAAGGCTGACCGAATTGCGGCAGGCAATGCGGCCCCTGCCCGGTCCGCGCAGTCCATGCGGGGGAATCCGTCCGGCTTCGCATACAGGGCCTGAAGCGGGCCAAGCGCTGTCGGATAAACGAAAGCCCCTGATCTCTCATGGGAAATCAGGGACTGTTCGTCATTCTGTGCGGATCAGTTTATCTGAGGCGGCGGGGCGCTGTCACGATGCGCTTCCGTGCGGATGATCATCGGGAAACCGGTGGTTTCAGATCATGGATGATTTACGAACTGCAGCTGATACCGGATGAAATCATTGTCCTTGGTATCAAAGTTTTCCTCTGTGACCAGAAAGACATTCCGATAAGAGGTTCTGTACACGAGAATATTGAAAAAAGACTGCACTTCTCCGTCATTTCCTGTGACGGTCCTGACGTCGCTGTCGATCGCTTTGAGATCGACCTGAAGGCGGCTGATCAATTCGCCGTAATCCGCGATGGATTTGCCGAGGCAACAGGTGAAATCATTCAGCCGGCAGCTATCTTTCTGATCGAATTCCTGCTGTATCGCGGCCATGACCCAGGTGAACGCTTCATAGCAGTCATTGCGGACGGTATAGCTGATCAGGAGCTCCAGGTCGGCATATTGTTTTTCGCTGATCAGCAGGCCGGTGATTTCCGCAAGCTCCACAAGGGCTCCGATGTCTTCCGGATCTTTCAGGTTGTTTTCTTTGAGCAGGTCTTCCAATGATCTCATGGCGTTCCCTCTGATCAATCGGATCCTGCGGCATCCTGAGCCGCAGGGGATGCTTCAGCCAGTTCAAGACCGAACCCATGCGGATAGAGGATTTCCCCGGTGAACTGTCCGTTTTCATCCAGCGCCGGCAGGTCGATGGGCAGCCTGCCTTCCGCCGGCAGGCCGGACAGGACGGTATAGATCGCGGCCGGAACGTTTGGGCCGTACTGGCTGACGCTTCCCTTCGCGTCCCGCGGATCCTCGTTCATGCCGCGGGCTCCGTAAGCTAAGATGATCGCGTCGGCAGCGGTATAATGGGCGGCGTCGTAGGGAAGATGAGCGCTGATGACGGTCACATCGTTGCCGGCGGCATGGGCCAGGGTGATCAGCAGGTCCAGCACGGCAGTGTCGGCGCCGTTTTTCGTGGCGGGATTCATGCCGGCCGCGCTGTAGGAGGCGCTCACGGCGATCAGGTGCCTGGTGTTCTGGGCGAGTCTGATCAGTTCAGCCACCGTCAGGGAAGACTGGTGGCAGACAGGGATGGTGATATCATCCGCAAGAAGACCGTCCTGTTTCAGCCGGGCTACCGCGTACTCAGCGCTTTTGACCTGAGATGCGGACGGGACCAGGATGGCGGTGCTCTCCGAAAGGTTCATGGGGAGCACGTTTTCATTCCTGATCAGGGTGAGGGCTTTTCTGCTGATTGTCCATTCCGTTTCGTGATGAGCGGGAGAGCCGACCGTATCGATGGCGCGCTGCACGCGTTCTTCTTCATTTCCGGCTTCGTAAGGAGTCAGCAGTCCGTGTTTTTCCTTGAAGCTGAGCACCCGCAGCACGGCAGCGTCCACCGCTTCCATGGAGATCGTTCCGTTATCCGCCAGGGCGGCGACATCCTGTACATACTGACCGAGGGCGGCCAGGCCTTCCGGCGTATCGGTTTCCACCGGCCGCAGGATGAGGTCAACGCCGGCCTCGATGGCCAGCTTTGCGGCGTCCAGGGCCTTAAAATGGCGGGCAATGGCATCCATGTTCATCGCATCGGTGACAATCAGGCCGGTAAATCCCATATCTCCCCGGAGAATATCTGTCAGAATGGTTCGGGACAGCGTGGCGGGCAGATGAATGGGTTCGCCGGTTTCGGCGGAGATATACGTGCCCGTTTCGACCTGCGGGTAGACGATATGGGCGGTCATGACCATGTCCGCCCCGGCGTCAATGCCGGCCCTGAACGGAATCAGCTCAAACGCCTTCAGCTCCTCATAGGTTTTATCCACACAGGGTAGACCCGTATGGCTGTCGGTATCCGTGTCTCCGTGTCCGGGGAAATGTTTGAGGGTGCTGAGCGCGCCTGCCGCGTGCAGGCCGCGGATGAACGCCGTGCCCTGAGCCGCCACCTGGTCCGGCCTGTCTCCGAAGGAACGGATGCCGATCACCGGATTGGCCGGGTTGTTGTTGACGTCCATGACCGGGCCGAAGGTGCCGGTATAGCCGATGGCCGTGACTTCTTCCCCGATCAGGCGGGCGGCGGCTTCCGTGACGGAAAGGTCGTTCACGGCGCCCAGCGCCATGCTGCCGGGCATCTGTGTGCCCTGTCCCAGACGGGTCACATAGCCGCCTTCCTGGTCCGTGCAGGTGATCAGCTGCGGACGGCCGGGCACGGAGGCATTGGCTGCCTGCACCGCCATGACCAGACGGACGGCCCTGCCGTTGTCCTGCGCGTTCTGGAAATTGAAAATGACGCCGCCAAAGCCGTATTTCTGAAGCATGGCTTCCATTTCCGGATAGATTTCCTGCACACCGGTTTTGGGGTTATCTTCTGTCTGACGGTAATAAAACGCCGGCATCAGCAGCTGGGCGATCTTCTGCTCTGTCGTCATCCCGGCCAGCATCCTGCCCGTGAGCGTTCCGTTTTCAGCGGGACTTGCGCAGGCCGTACAAAGACAGATCAGAAGGACGATGATAAACAGAAGCTTTTTCATGAAACCCCTTCCTTTCCTGAAAGGCCAAAGATGCCTTTTTGTTTATATTATATGGGATGATATGGGAAAAATCAAGAAATGCCGGCGTGGAAGCAGGGCAAACGCACGAGTGTAAAAATCGTCACATTTGAGGCGGCGCTGGGAGCTAAAGAGGGGGTGATCAGGGGGAATCTTCCCCCT
>JBGUJG010000121.1:0-24472 GCA_045113695.1 Christensenellales bacterium | reverse complement strand
TTGAGCACCCACAGGTCCGCGTCCTTCGGGTAGTGCGCTACCGCTGCCAGCAGGCCGGCGATGCCCGGCGTGTTTTCCGTGCCGGAGCGGAGGGTCTTTTCCTGGCCGCCGCCGATCTGGCGGGCGCTCAGGCGGCAGCGCGGGCCCATGATGAGGGCGCCGATCCCTTTAGGCGCGTGGATCTTGTGGCCGGACAGGGCGTAGGAATCCGCCCCGCTCTGCCCCATATCAAACGGCACCCGCAGGAAGCCCTGAACCCCGTCCACATGGAGCAGGGCCCGGGGAGCCAGCCTGTCCCGCAGGGCGGCGATCTCCCGGATGGGCATCACGGCGCCCGTTTCGTTGTTGACCTGCATGACGCAGATCAGCCGCACCTCTTCGGTGAGCATCCCTTCAAGCTTCTCCAGGGAAACAAAGCCGTCCCCGTCCAGCGGGATCTCCCTGCTGCGGACCGTCCGCAGGGATTCGCAGGCTTCCCGCACCGCCGGATGCTCCCCTGCCGAATACAGCACCAGCCCCTCCCGGACGGACTGCATGCCGCCCAGGATCGCCAGATTGTCCGCCTCCGTCCCGCCGGAGACAAAGACCGCCCGGCTGCCCTGCGGCGCATGCACGGCGGAAAGAAGCGCCTCGCGGCAGAGGGTCATCTTTTTTTCCGCCTCCATGGCGGGCACATACAGAGCGGAGGGATTGAAGTATCCCTCCGTCATGCAGTCAAACGCGGCCCGGGCCGCCTCCGGGCAGACCCTGGTGGTCGCGCTGTTATCCAGATAGATCATGATTCCTGTCCTGTCAGTTGATTTCATAAGAGCCGCGGGGCACGGCGCCGCGGATCAGTTCCGCCATCTCCTCGCTGGGCTCCAGGATGACGATGTGCTTCTCCTGTTCCTTTTCGTAATAGATGTAGAACAGGTTGCCGTCCCGGTTGACGAACCAGTTGTTCCGCTTGATGCCAGGCATGTTGATGTAACGGTTGAAGGAGCCGGAAGCCACCTGGCCGCAGGCCCTGATATTCTTGAGGTTCATGCTGCCCAGGGCCTTGCGCTTTTTGTTGTTGTAAATCGCCGCGAAGTCCAGAATGCCGTTGGTGAAGGTATATTCGTATTCCGTGCGCAGACGGTCCTTGAACAGGAAGATCAGCACCGCCCCGCCGATCATCACCAGCGCCAGCGCCAGGCTGATCAGCCCCGCCTGAACGCCGCTCTGCGCGAAACCGTAGAGCGCGTTCTGCAGCCACATGAAACCGTAGATGGCGCTGAAGATCATCACCGCCCAGGAAAGCCCCAGCATGATGGTCGGAAACGTCTGATTGCGGCTGGAAACAGCCTCTTCCCTGAATTGATCGATCATACCCTTTGCCCGCGCGGCATGCCGCCCGCGCAGCCTCCTCTCCGTGTTCTGTTAAAGATAGAATATCAGCAGGCTCACTGTGCCCACGATCAGGCCGCCCAGCACCTCCAGGGGCGAGTGGCCTACCAGTTCCTTGAGCTTTTCGTCCGTCAGGGGTTTTCCTTCCACGAACAGCTCTTCCAGGATCTTGTTGATGATCTGACCCTGTTTGCCGGTCTCATACCGGACGCCCATGGCGTCGTAAATCACGATGACCATCAGCGCGAAAGCCACCGTGAACGCCGGATGGTCAAAACCGTTGGTCAGCCCCAGCGAAACCGTCAGGGCCAGGACAAAAGCGCTGTGGGAGCTTGGCATGCCGCCGGAACCCCAGATTCTCCTCCAGTCGAACTTCTTTTCGATCGCCCAATACAGGACCGCTTTGATCGCCTGCGCCAGAAACCACGCGCAGGCCGCGCAGCCGAGCGGCTTGTTGTTCAGCAGCTGAGTCAGCAAAATACCGCCTCCCATGGGAAATGCGCAATGCGCAGTATATCTTGCGTCAGGATAAGCAGAAGGCAGCGGAGTGTCACACGGAGCGGCGGATGCTCTGCCGGGCCATGCCGGTCAGGAAGCCGGCTTTTTCACCGAAGGCCCGCTCCAGGCAGTCACAGGCTTCACCGATCATCCGCTCCGCGTCCTTTGCGGCGCGGTCCGGCCCGACCAGGGCCGGCCAGGTCAGCTTGCCTTCCGTCTGATCCTTGCCAGTATGTTTCCCCAGGGCCTGCTCGTCCCCCATGAGGTCCAGCAGGTCATCCTGAATCTGGAACGCGACGCCGAACAGGCGGCCGAAGGTCCGGCCGGCCTCCAGCCGGCTCTCATCCGCCCCGGCCAGGGTCAGCCCGGCCTCCATCGGCGCGGTCAGCAGGCAGGCCGTCTTCAGCCGGTGGATAGCGGAGACCGTTTCTTCCGACGGTTCCTGCCCGGCCAGGGAAAGGTCCAGGCACTGACCGGCCACCATGCCGCGCACCCCGGCGGCGGCGGCTATGAAGCGCGCAGCCGCCATCGCCCTGGGATGGGCGCAGGAAAGCATCTCTTCCATCGCCAGGCTCAGCAGGCCATCTCCGGCCAGCACCGCCATTCCTTCGCCGTACACCACATGGCAGGTTGGTTTCCCCCGGCGCAGGGTATCGTTGTCCATCGCCGGCAGATCGTCGTGAATCAGCGAATAGGTGTGGATCATTTCGAGCGCGCCGGCAAACCGCAGGGCGGTTTCGTCCATGGGAGCGAGCAGCTCATGAGCAGCCAGCAGCATCACCGGGCGCAGGCGCTTGCCGCCGCTCAGGAGGCTGTAGGCCATCGCATCCCGGAGGGGATGCGGAATCTCCTGCCATTCCCGCTCGGTCACGCGGCGCAGATGTTCTTCCGCCGCCCGGCGCAGTTCCTCGTATCGGGCAGCATCGTTCATGGCGCGTCCTCCATCGGTACGGGCTGGCCGTTTTTGAGCTCCAGCATCTTCTTTTCCGCCGCGTCCAGTTCCGCGTTCAGCTCCCGGCCCAGGCGGATGCCGGCCTCATAGTCCTTCAGCGCCGCGGCCAGCGGCCTGCCGCCCTCTTCCAGGCGGTTCACCAGGGTTTCCAGCTGCTCCAGCCGGTCTTCAAAGCTCTTCGTTTTCGCCGCCAAACGGATCCCCTTCTTCCCTGCCGACGGTCCGGACAAAGACCGTTCCGTCCTCAAACAAAAGCCGCATCTCTTCCGGCGCGCGGGCCGCCGCCGTTACCGGCGCCCCGTCTGTCCCCAGAGCGATCACATATCCGCGCCGGAGCGCGCCGGCAGGCCCAAGGGCCCGGAGAGTACTTTCCTTTTCCCGGAGAGCAGCCCTTTTTTCATCCAGGATTTCCCGCATCTTCTGGTGAAGCCGCAGGATATATTCCATGATCTGCGTCCGCTGCCCGTTCAGACGCGCGCCAGGATGCGTCAGGGCCATCCTTTTTTCCAAAGCCGCGACCCGGCCTGCCTTCATCAGCAGGGCTTCGTGGGTGTTCCGGAACAGGCGGGACAAAAGCCCCTCGATCGAAGCGGTCAGCGCGGCCCTGTCCTGCACGGCGAGTTCCGCCGCGACGCTCGGGGTCGCCGCCCGGACGTCCGCCGCGAAATCCGCCAGGGTAAAGTCCGTCTCGTGCCCGACTGCCGAGATCACCGGCACCGGGCAGGCTGCGACTGCCCGGACGACAGCCTCCTCGTTGAAAGCCCACAGGTCCTCCAGGGAACCGCCCCCGCGGCCGATGATGATGACGTCGACCCCGGGCACGCGGGAAAGTTCCCGGATGCCGGCCGCCACATCTGCAGCAGCTCCTTCGCCCTGCACCAGCGCCGGGCGCAGCACCAGCTGCACGGAAGGATTGCGCCGTCTGGCCACCTGGGCGATATCATGGATGACAGCACCGGTCCGGCTGGTCACCACGCCGACCATGCGGGGCAGCAGCGGGAGCGGCCTTTTTTTTCCTTCGTCAAAAAGGCCCTCCAGAGCCAGGCGCTTTTTGAGCTGTTCCAGCTTCACATACAGGGCGCCCAGCCCGTCCTGTGTCATTTCCCTGGCGTAAAACTGATAACTGCCCGCCGCGGTATACAGGGATACGCTTCCGCGCAGGGTCACCCGGCTGCCGTCCGCGGGCGAAAAGGAAAGGCCCAGGGCATCCTGCCGGAACATCACGCACTGAATGCGGGACTGATCATCCTTGAGGGAGAAGTACAGATGGCCGGACACATGGCGCTTGAAATTGCTGATCTCCCCCGTCAGCGCAATGTCCCGCAGCATCGGATCTCCCGCCAGCGAACGGCGCACGTATTCGTTGAGATCCGTGACCGTCAGCGTCCAGCTCATGCGGTGCGGCCCGCCCGGGCAGAAGCGAGGGTGACCACGTTATCCATCAGCATGGCGACGGTCATCAGGCCGACCCCGCCGGGAACCGGGCTGATCCAGCCGGCAACCGGCTCGACGGAGGCAAAATCCACATCACCGGACAGAACGCCGTTGATCCGGTTGATCCCCACATCCACGACCGCGGCGCCGGGCTTGACCATGTCCCCGGTGATCAGACCGGGACGGCCGACGGCCACGACCAGAATGTCCGCCTGCCTGGTGATTTCCCCCAGGTCCGGCGTATGGGAATGGCAGACGGTGACGGTGGCGTTTTCCTGCAGGAGCATCATCGCCACAGGCTTTCCGACAATGTTGCTGCGGCCGACGACGACGGCTCTCTTTCCGTCGATCGGAACCCCGGCCAGACGCAGCATCCGCAGCACCCCTTTGGGCGTGCAGGGCAGCGTCCCGGTCAGGCCCAGCATCAGCTTGCCGGCGTTCAGGGCGTGGAAGCCGTCCGCATCCTTTTCCGGGCGGATGCAGGCCAGGGCATGCTGTTCGTCCAGCCCCCGCGGTACGGGCAGCTGCAGGAGGATCCCGTCGATTTTGGGATCGTCGTTGAGCTCCCAGATGACCTTTTCCAGCTCCGCCTGGCTGACCTGGGCGGGCAGGATGATGGTACGGGAATAGATGCCCGTCTTTTCGCAGGCCTTGCCCTTGTTGCGGACATAGGTCTGGCTGGCGGGATCATCCCCTGCCAGAATGACGGCCAGGCCCGGCGTCACGCCGGACTGCTTCAGGGCCTGCACCTTTTCCGCCACTTCCGCGAGCGCTTCCTCAGAATAGATCCTACCGTCCAGCAGCTGTGCCATGTTCTTTCATCCTTTCCAGTCCGATGTAGGCCGCGCCCACCGCGTTGTCCCCTGAAAGCTCAGGTTTTCCGAAATACAGATTCAAAGGCAGCCTGCGCTTCCTGACCCGGTCCGAAAGCATCTGCCGCAGGCGCAGCGAACTCATCACCCCGCCAAAGAGCAGGGCATTGGAAAGCCCGGTCTGCTGCGCGGCCTGCCCAAGCAGCCGCACCACGGTCCGGCACAGAACGTCATACGTTTCCGCTGCGATCTGCCCGGGCGGGAGCGTTCCGCTTTGGATCAGACTGGTCAGCTTCGTCTCCGCCCCGGACAGATGACAACCCTCCGCGCAGACCGATACCGGCGCCAGCGCCTGCGCCGTACAGCCCTCGGCCAGTTTTTCCAGCGAAGGCCCCGCCGGGAAGGGAAGGCCGAGCGCTACGCCGACCCGGTCCACCAGCTGGCCGGCATGCAGGTCCAGTGAGGAAGAGAGCTTCTTGATTTCGCCGCCCCGACAGGCCAGGACGTCGGTGGTGCCGCCGGAGCAATGCAGGGCCAGAAAATCCCCCGGGGGCAGTCCGGTATCCACCCGGGCCGCCCGCAGATGGCCCCGCTGGTGGGTCGTTGTGAAAAACGGCACACGCAGAGCGGCCGCCAGCGCCCGGCCGTACCCGGCGCCGACCAGGAAAACCGGCATGTAGGAGTCCTCCCCGTCCACCGGGGAAACGGACGCGCAGACTGCGCCGATCGTTTCTTCCGTGTCCGCCAGGACCTGCTCCACCAGTTCCGGCAGCTGCCTGGTATGGGCGAATACCGCTTCGCTCTGGCGCAGACCCCTTCCCCCCGGAGGGACCTCCAGGAGCCTGCGGCAGGATGACCATCTGCCCCCGTCCCCGGCCAGGGCCGCGGAGGTCGTATAGCAACTGGTATCCAGCCCCAGGACGATCACGGCCTGTCCCCGCGGGACAGGGCGCCCAGCACCCCGTTGACAAACGCCCCGCTCTTGTCGGTCGAGAAACGCTTGGCCATTTCCACCGCTTCGCTGATCACAACCGTTTCGGGAGCGTCTTTCAGATAAAGAAGCTCATAGAAAGCAAGGCGCAGAACGGCCAGGTCGACCTTCGCCACCCGGGCAATCGACCAGTCCCGCAGATAGGCGGAAATCCTTTCGTCCAGCTCGTCCGCGTGACTGCCGACGCCCTCCACGAGCGAATGAATGAAAGCCAGGTCTTCCTCATAGACGGGATCGGACACGGCCTCTTCCTGCCCGGACTCAGCGCCCTCCAGCGGGATTTCCTTCATGCCTTCCGGCGGCGTTTCCTCCGGGCTTTCCCCGGAAGCGGCCGGCTCAAAGCCGATCAGGCCGCGCAGCGTTTCCTCGCCGCCGTCGCCGCCTTCCATCTGTTCGTATATCAACTGCATCGCGGCGACTCTCGCCTGTTTACGGGCCATAGCTTACTCCTCGTGTTTTGTTCCGCCCGCCGTCCGGCGTTCGGCCTGTACTTTTCAGCATGATTGCGGGTACAGGCTTTCCCCGTACCCGCATCCAGAAATATTCCGTTTCGCCGGATATCAGGCGGCTGTCAGCTCAGCAGATCGTCAGCCGCTTCCTCTGCCGCTGCGGCAGCTTTTTTTACGCCTTCTTCCACAGTGTCCGCGGCGTCTTCCGCGGCTTCGGAAACATCCTGAACTTTCTCTTCCGCAAAGTCTTTCACCGTCTCCGCAGCATCCTGAACGGCATCCTTTACGTCAGCGGCAGCTTCCTGCACCTGATCGTCCAGGCTTTCGAGGGTATAGGCGGCGCTTTCCGCAGCTTCCTGAACGGTTTCTTTGGCTTCCTCCGCCAGGTCCTCTGCAGCCGCGGCGGCTTCCTGAACGGCTTCTTCCGCCTGGTCCGCAAGTTCTGCCTCAGGCTCTTCTTCCGGTTCATCGTCAAAATCCTTGCTGTTGACCGTGCGGCGCACCTGGTCAGCCAGCTGCAGATTCCTTGCAGCCTGCTGGGCGCGGGCAGGGAACAGCTTATTGGATATGTCGGACATCATCTCGCGTTTGTTGGTGACCCCGCCGATGAACATGCCGATCAGCAGCAGCACGGCCAGAAGCAGCGTACGCCAGAAGCCCAGCGTGAAAAACCCGATGCCGATCAGCAGGGCGACGCCCATGCACAGCAGCATGCATTCCATCGTACCGACCTGGAGATATTTCCTTACTCGCTTGTCAGACATTTTCTTTTCCTCCTGTCCTGTTGGTCAGATGCGGATGACAGACCGTCAGCCGCCGGCAGCTGAAAGAAAGCGGTTATTCTGCCCCGCCGAACTGCTGCTTGATTTCATCCTCGGCATCCTGCACAGCCCCGGCAGCTTCCTGCGCCATGTTTTCAACTTCCTGCGCCGTATCCTCCGCCGTCTCCTGAACAGCCTCACGGACGGTTTCCTCTGTGGCGGGCGTTTCTTCTGCGGGGGCGGGGATTTCTGCCGCCGGGGCCGGGGTTTCCTCTTCAAAAATCAGTTCGTGCGCGGCTTTCTGCTCTTCCTGCTTGTCGGTGATTTCGCCGCCCACGTCATACGGGGATTTCGTCTGCATCGGAGCGTCCGTGTCGGAAAGGTCGACATTCACCGTTTTCACGTTCACGCCGGACGATACCGTCAGGTACTGCTTGATCTGCTTCTGCATGGATTCGGTCGCCAGAGGGATGGAAATGTTGTCCGGCACCGTGCCCTTGAGGTCCACCACCACGCCGTCCTTGTAGTTCTTGACGCGCAGGCTGGTCATGCTGAATTCCTCATGCGTATCGGTGCATTTGCGGACCAGGTTTTCGATGGCCTTGATGGAAATGCGGATCTCGCCGCTGTCGTTCTGCTGAACGACAAAGTCCTTGCGTTTATAGCGGATGCGGCCCGGGATGCTGAACAGCAGCAGGGAACTGATCAGTTCCAGCGCGCCCATGCCGATCACGACGATGCGGCGGATGGTCCAGTAACCGGCTGCGCCGATCTCGGGCTTCTCCGCTTCCCGGAGCTCCTTGAGGACGTCCACCGTCTCCTTGTCCAGGGCGATCCCGTTGGAACGGATGCCCACATACAGGGTCACAATGCTGAATAACAGCAGGATAATTGCGACGACGATCAGAATCAGACGTGTGCCAAAGCGTGCTTTCATACCGGTCTTAACCTCCTTGCGGGCGGAAAACGGCCTGAGGAACAGGCCATTTCCAGCATAGTATTGAGTTATATTCTGTTCCGGCGCTCACGCCGGAAATCATTCACAGATCAAAAGGCTTTATTCTGCCGGCGTTTCGGGCGCGGCTTCCTGGCCGGCCTCAGCTTCGGGCTGGGCAGCTTCCTGCGGGGCGTCCTTCGGCTCTTCCTGGGCAGGCTTTTCCTCTTCCGTTTTCTTCTGGCTTTCCTTGGCCTTATGAGCGCGGGATTTCTTCGGCTTCTGCTCCGGCTCTTCCAGGGCGGGCTTGCGGGCGGACTCGATCGCCTTCTGCTCCTGGTTTTCCTTTTCGAAGCTGACGCCCTGGACATGGACGTCCACCTTGACCACGTGCAGACCGGTCATGCTCTCGATGGCCTTGCGCACGTTTTCCTGCACCTCTGCGGCCACCTTGTGGATGGGCGTTCCGTATTCGACGGTGATATACAGGTCCACCGAGGCTTCCTCGCTGCCCAGCTCCACCTTGACGCCGCGGGTGATGTTGCGGTTGCGGCCGATAAATTCGCCGATCCCGCCGCTGGTCACCATTCCGGCGATCCCTTCAACCTCCGTGGCGGCCACTCCGGCGATAATGGCGATGACTTCATTGGCGTATTTTATCGTTCCCCCGTTCTGCAGATCCAGATCCACATCGACGGGCAGATTTTCTTCCTTGGACGGCATCGTTACGCACCTCCCCTTTGATAGGAAAAGTATACCAAATTCGGAGCCGTTTGGCAACTGAAATCCAGAGGAATTCTCAATTTCGACAAATTCGGCCCTGAAATTTTTCCATGAAAACGGAAAATCCCAGGGCCGAAAAAGATCCTCCGGGGGTCAGCCGGTTTATCTTCTCTGCATGTCGTTATACTTTTTCACGATTTCATTGAGGATTTCGGGGTGTTCAAAGTCCTTCTGGGAGACGATGTTGATCTCTCTCATCATGCTCAGGTTCTCGATGGAGAGCACCGCCAGCTTCCCTCTTTTGACTTCGTTGAGGCAGGCGCTTTTGGCGAGCACCGATACGCCGAAGCCGTGGCAGATCAGGTCCCGGATGGTCGCGATGCTGTCGATCTCCATGATGACATTGAAATCCTCTATGCTCAGGCCGTTGCTTTCAAGCGCCGCCTCAAACAGAACGCGGGTGTTGGAGTGAGGCAGGCGCAGGATCAGCCTTTCCGCCTTCAGCTGGCTGATCGAAACCATGCTTTGCGACGCCAGCCGGTGATCGGGCGGCACCGCCAGCACCAGGCAGTCCGTATCCAGCATCATATAGGAAAGGGAAGAATCATTCGTTTTCCCCTCCACAAAGGCAAAATCGAGCTCATAGTTTTTGAGGCTCTTATAGAGGTTATCCGTCGTAAAGGTCAGGATCTTGATATTGATATCGGGATAGTTGTTGATATAGGCGGCCAGAGCCTCGATGATGGAGCTGCTTTCCGCCGTGTGGGTGATCCCGATGGTCAGGGAGCGGATCTGCTCCCGCTCATCCTTGAGGGCGGTTTTCAGGTTGTTGGAAAGGGCGATCATCCGCCGAGCGTATTTGACCACGATCTCGCCCTCCGCCGTCAGGCTGATGCGGTTATAGGCGTGCTCAAAGATGACGACGCCCAGGCTTTCTTCCAGCTGGCGGATGTGCTGACTGACAGCCGGCTGGGACAGGGAAAGCTCCCGGGCGGCCTTTACATAGCTCCCGTTTTCCACGACCTTGATCAGGGAATACAGCCGATAATCAACCATTGGTCCTAACTCCTTCCGTTGTGATGGCAAGCCGTTTCAGTTCTCAGCACTCCGCCATTATTATAGATGGACTTTCCATTTGTTTCAAGAACGCAATCAGCATCATGTTCGCGGCCGCGCAGCAGAGCGCGTCCGCCAGGGGCGTGGCCAGCACGATCCCGTACACGGGAAGAACCAGGTTCAGCATAAACATCAGCGGGATATCCACGATCCCCTTGCGGAGAATGGCAAGGAGGAAGGACTTTTTTCCTTGCCCGGTCGCCTGGAAAAAGGAAATGATCGTGTACGCGCTTGCGGAAAAGGGCCCGCCGACGCACAGGATCCGCAGAAAGTCAACCCCATACTGGAGGGAATCTGAATCCGTATGGATGAACAGGCCGATCATCTGCCTGGCCAGAGTGAGATTCATCACCATGCAGACTGCGGCGACAGCAATGGAAGATGCGTGGGACACCCGGACGGACTCGCGCATCCTCTCCATATTTTTGGACGCGTAATTATACCCGATCAGCGGGAGCGAGCCCTGGGAAATGCCGCGGACCATACAATGCGCCAGCATATTGACCTTTTTGGCTACCCCGATGCCCGCCTGCATCGAAAGCCCGGCAAAGGACATGAGCTTATCCAGCACCGCGTAGGAAATGTTTTCAAACAGCGTCATTACGCAGGCGGGCAGGCCGGCGGCAAAGACGGCCGAAGGAATGCGCTGCCTGAACATATCAAACGAAAAGCGGAAGCGAAGCAGGGAGCGCTTTCTGATTTTCAGCAGCACCAGCGAAAAATAGATAAGAGAAACGGCGTTTGAAACCGTGGTGGCGATCGCCGCGCCCAGCGCCTCCCTGCCCGGAGGCAGGATGACGAACATGAACAGCGGATCCAGCGCGATGTTGAGCACCCCGCCGATAGCGATGCCCACGCTGGCGTGAACGGCGCGGCCTTCGGCCCGGATCAGGTGGGAAAACAGCACGCTGACGGAGGTCAGGACCCCGCCGCATACGACGGTGCAGGTCAGGTACTCGACGGCGTTCCGGTGGACCTGGGGGTTGGTGCCGCCGAGAAGGTCCATGAACACGTCCCGGAAAAGATAAGCGCCCAGCGAATAGAGGGCCGTCACCGCAAGGCAGCCCCAGAAAGCAAAAGCGGAGGTCTTTTTCGCCCGGTCCGTTTCCCTTGCGCCCATCGCGCGGGCGATGACGCTGGCCGCCCCGACGCCGAAGAGGTTGGAAATGGCGGATAAAAACATGAACGCCGGCATACAGACCGTGACAGCGGCCAGCATGGCGTCATTGCCGGTCAGGCCGACAAAGAACGTATCAGCCATGTTGTAAATGACCAGGATGATCTGCCCGATGACCGTCGGAAAAGCCAGGCGGAACACCGCGCTGAGCACGCTTCTTTCTTCAAACAGTTCCCGTTCCTGTACCGGATTCATGGGCTCACCTCCCTCTGTCCAAAGCCCTTGCCGATGGCAAAATGCTCATAAGCGATCAAAAATGCGAGGGCCAGCATCCACGGACCGCCGCAAAGATAAGAAAACACGATAAAACCGTATTTCTGAAAAGCCCGGCCGCGGTTTTCGCCACACAGGCCGAAGGTCATCACGCAGACGATCAGGCCGGGTATGTGTATCAGCATCCCCGGGCCGCGAAAGAAGAGGTCGGACAGAACGCAGACGGCGGCGCAGCCTCCAAACAAAATGCACTCGGAAAGCAGCATTGCGCCTAAGCCAAACTCCCGCTTCACCGCGAAGATCATATCCCCCGGGAGGCAGTCCGGCTTTGACCCGCAGACCACTCCGGCGATTTCCAGCCGGCGCTTTGGAAGCCAGAAGGAAACCGTGTAGCAGAGTACCTGATTCAGACTGTACCGCACGGGGCGTCCCTCCTTTCCGGCTCTGCTGTTTTTAGATGCATATGATATAAATGATTCCCGGCCGAATTGCAAATCACGATTGTCTAACCCCCGATAAAATTTTCTGATAGCTTCGGGGCTTCAGATGAAAAACGGGGCAAAAAAAGGACATTTTGCCGAAAAAAATGGTGATCCGGCCTTATAGGGTAAAAAGAAATTGTTATAATCAAAAACGGAAGCGTCTCCGCTCCCGTCCCTGGCTTATTCAGATTATGACTCCTTCTCATTCAAAAACCCGGAGGCTCCTGTCCTCCGGGCTTTTGAATATGATGCTATGTTTTCAGGAATTATTCACCCAGAAACGCTTTCAGCTGGGCGTTGGCTTCGTCGACGATCTTCTGCATGCCGGCGGCTTCCAGCTTGGACAGCAGCTCGGGCAGGGCGGTGTCCACGTCGACCGCGCCGGTGAACAGGCTCAGCGCGTAGGCTTCCTTGACGTTCGCCACGGCGGCCACTTCGGTCTCGACGGGCTTGATGTCGAAGGTGAAGCCGTAGATGGGCAGCTTCTTGGAGCCGGCGTAGAACTCGGCAAACTTCTGCTGGAAGTCAGCGCCCTGGCCCTTCTGGGGCGGCAGCAGGGTCACGTTGCCCAGGCCGTTGGTCCAGGGGGAGTAGGTGGCGCGGGCTTCGGGCACGAATTCCACTTCGCCCTCCGCGTTCAGGTTGTAGTGGACGCCTTCGATGCCGTAGTTCATCAGGGTCATCACATACGGATCGGTGTTCAGCAGGGCCAGGAACTTCATGGCCTCTTCGGGATGCGCGCTGTTGGCGGAGATCGCCATCATGGCGCCCTGCACGGAGGTGTTGTCGATGTAGGGGGCGTCGGTGGTCATCAGATAGGCCACCTGGATGCCGCGGGCTTCGGAGGTGGTGTACTCGTAGCCGTACAGGGAGACTTCGGAGGAGATCAGGTAGCTGGCGGTGTTCTGGGCGTTGCGCCAGGCGTCGGTGGCCGTTTCGCCGATGGCGATGGCGGGATCGATATAGCCGGCCAGGTAATATTCGCGCATCTGGCGGGCAAACTTCTCAAACTCGGGGGTAGCGTACTTGTTGAAGATCACATTGCCGTACGCGCCGGGGACGGACACGTCTTCGGTGTTCATGTAGTAGCTCAGCAGGCTGTTGGCGTCGCCGGTGACGATGGGCGTGCCGTCCACATAGCGCTCGACCACGGCGCCTTCAAAGATGAAGGGGTAGAAGACCTTGCCGTCCGCTTCTTCGCCGGCCTTGACCTTGGCGAAGATGTCGCCCCAGCCGTAGAAGCCGGCGTTCTTCACATCGTCCAGGGTATAGCCGTATTTTTCCAGCAGGGTGACGTTCACGTCCCAGGTGTTCATGGTGGCGAAGTCCTTGAAGCCGGGCACGGCGTAGATGCCTTTTTCGCCGTCGATGCCTTCGGTCATCGCGCCTTCAAACAGCAGGTCGGGCAGAACGTTTTTGAGCTCCGCGCCGTATTTTTCCAGCAGGTTGTCGTCCGGATCGTCCAGACGGACGTAAGCGTCCTTCTTGGCGTACTTGGCGTACTCGTTGCTGGTCCAGGAGCAGGTGAAGAGGATGTCATACTCATCGCTGCCGGTATTGACGGCGTCCAGGGCCAGCTGGTCGAAATTGCCCCAGGTGCCCCAGGTGGGCTTCACGGTGACGCCGATTTTTTCAGCCAGGTAGGCGTTCAGCTTTTCCAGGACAGCGGTGTCGTCGGTGACGTTGTTGCCTTCCAGCAGCATGGTGATTTCCACCGGGCCGTCGGCCAGGGCCGGGACGATGGTCAGCAGCATCAGGGCCGCCAGCAGCAAAGCGAGCATCTTTTTCATACATGTACCCTCCAAATGTTTTTTATGTAAGCAGCGGATTTCATCAACCGCTGGCTTTACCGTTTTATCCTTTGACCGAGCCTATCGTAAGGCCTGCAACGACATAGCGCTGGAAGAAGGGATAGGCGCAGGCGATCGGCAGGACGATGAACACGACGACGGCCATGCGCATGGTCTGGCTGGGGAGGTTCCGGATGGCTTCCGCCCCGGACGCGCCGATCATCGAGGAGTTCCGGGCGAGGAACTCGGCGTTCCTCTGCATCTCCATCAGCAGGTACTGAAGGGGATAAAGCTCCCTTTTGGTCACGTAGAGCAGGCACAGGAACCACTCATTCCAGTAGCCCAGGGCCGTCAGCAGGGAGACGGTGGCGATGCCCGGCTTCATGATGGGCAGGACGATGCGCACCAGGGTGTTGTATTCCCCGCTGCCGTCGATGGTGGCGGCCTCGATCAGGTCAAAGGGCACCGTGGTCTGGAAGAAGGTCCGCATGATGATGATGTTGAACGGGCTCACCAGCATCGGCACGATCAGGGCGTAATAGTTGTTGCTCATCCCCAGCAGGTTCTTGCACACGATGTAGGTGGGGATGAGGCCGCCGCCGAAGATCATCGTAAAAAAGCTCAGGAAGCTGAAAAAGCCGCGGAAGCGGTAGTCCTTCCTGTAAAGGGGGTAGGCGTAGAGCACGCACATGGCCACGCTGACCGCCGTTCCCGCGATGGTGATCAGGAAGGAGTTAAAGTAGCTGCGCCACAGGGCGTCGCCCAGGTTGAACACCTGGTTGTAGGCGGCCAGGGACCATTCCTGCGGCATGAAGGAATAGCCGATCCGCCGGATGCTCTCCTCCGAGGAAAAGGAGATGATGATGACAAACACGAAGGGGATGATGCAGGCCAGGGCGAACAGCCCAAGCACCAGATGAAAGAGGGATTCCGTACCCCGGCTGACGGCATTGAGCCGGAAGGAATGGGAGGTTTTTTTCGTCAGCTGCGTCATGTCTCTCCCCTCCTCAGAACAGGCTGCTGTCCGGGTCCAGCCGGCGGACGATGCCGTTGGCCGCCATGATGCAGATGAAGCCCACCAGGTTCTGGAGGAACCCTGCCGCCGTGCTCATGCCGACGTTGCCGGTGGAAGTGTAGGCGCGGTAGACGTAGGTATCCACCACCTGGGTGACCGGGTAGAGGGGGGCGGAATTCATCGGCACGGACCAGAACAGGCCGAAATCGGCGTTAAAGATCTTGCCGACGTTCATGATCAGCAGGATTACGATCATGGGCTTTAGGTGCGGCAGGGTCACATGGACCATCTGCTGCCATTTGGTGGCCCCGTCCACGGCCGCCGCCTCGTACTGGCTGCGGTCTATGCCGGTGATGGCGGAGAGGTACAGGACCGTCGAGTACCCCGTGTTTTTCCACATGCTGCAGACGGTCAGGATGAACGGCCAGTATTTCGGGGTGTTGTACCAGTCGGTCACGGCCCCGCCGGCGGCCTTCTGGCTGCGGACGATCATGCCGTTGGTCGGGTCGAGGAAGGCAAAGAGGAAGTAGGCCACAACCACCCAGCTTAAAAAGTACGGGAAAAACATCATCGTCTGGTAGGTCTTTGCCAGGAACTTCCTGGTCAGCTCGCTCATCATGATGGCGAAGGCCACCGAGATCACCAGGCCCAGGACGATCCACAGGGCGTTGTAGCCGATGGTGTTGCGGATCATCGTCAGGCTTTCCCCGGTAAAGAGGAAGCTGAAGTTTTTGAGCCCCACCCAGGGGCTTTTGAACAGGTTGGTCGGGAAGGGAAGCTTGCGGGTCGGCAACCGGTAGTCCAGGAAGGACATGACGATCCCGAACATCGGCAGATAGCGGATCACCAGCAGCCAGACCGTGACCGGCAGCATCATAGTGGTGAGCCAGACCGTCTTTGCGTCCAGCAGCCGCCTGCGCTTCGGGCGCGAAGATTGCTTCATCACTGCGAATCACCCTTTTCCCTTGGTGGCTTTATTATACGATTTGTACATGAAAAAAACATCGTTCCCGGTTGCGGTTTATTGTCTGTCCTTGTGGTGTTGCGCACAAAAAAAGGGCCGCCGGAGCAGCCCTGCAAACGGAATAAAGCGCTGTTCTATACAGAACGGAGAGTTTTTGATTGGGAACAGAGATTAGGGACTAGGGATTAGGGACTAGGGATTAAGGATTAGGAATTAGGCAGTAGGCAGTAGGAAAGATACTCTTTTACTGACCGGGAGCGAAGCGAACCGGACTAAAAATCACGTTGCCTGCTGCCTATTCCCTACTGCCTTGTGTAAAACTATTAACTCCTCACTCCCCAACTCCTCACTCAACACTGCCTGCGAGCAATTCCTGCCTAATCCCTACTGCCTAATCCCTACTGCCTATTCCCTATTCCCTACTGCCTGACTAAAGCACCTCATTCTCCCACGAACACGCAGTTTTCATGCGCGGCACAGTACGCTTCCGTACTGCCGCCGGCCGGGGCGAAGATGTACACCAGAGAGCAGCCGGTGAAGGCGTCGGGGTTGATCGTGCAGTTCTTCGGAAGCTTCAGCTCGGTCAGGCCGGTGCAGCCTTTGAAGGCCCACTTGCCGACGGCGGTGCAGTGACCGGCGTCCACCACGGTCATGGCCGTCATGCCCTCGAAGGCGCTCTCTTCGATGACATTCAGCGCGGCGGGGAGGGTGAAAGCGGCCGGTCCGAAGACAGGGGCAATCAGCGCGCTGACCGTCACGTTCCCGGCGGGCATGGTCAGGGACCAGGCACTGCCGTTCCGGGCAAGGGTGCCTTCAGTGCATGCGTACCCGATCAGGGAATAGCCTTCTGGCACACTGTAATACGGGGTGAACTGGACCAGGTCCCCCTCCCCTGCCCAGAGTGCGCCTAACCGCCAGAGGCCCGACCCATAAGCCCGGAGGCCGCTGACGGAATAGTGTGTGACCTGACCCCAGTCAAGCATCACCCCGTCAGCCGGGGCGACGGAGTACCCCTGTTTACCCTGGGGATCGCAGACGGGCGTCAGGTAAAGGCAGTTATACATGGAGGGGGTGAGGCTGCCGGAACGGTCATAATAGAAGGTGCCGCCGACCCCCGTGCAGGAGATGCCGGATGGAGCAGCCATGCAGTTGAGGAAGGTAAGACGGGTGCCCTGATTGGCCCAGGCGACGAAAGCGCTGCACTGCCCGGTGGAGGAGATGGAGCCGTCAAACAGACAGCCGGTGAAGCTGACTCCCTTTCCGGAGCCGATGCAGAAGCCGGAGATCAGCAACCCGCCGGAGAGGGAGGTACTGACCCGGCAGTTGACGACCTGAGAAGTGACGCTGGTGGAGTTTTCGCCGATGAGGCCGGAGGCGCGGTTGCAGGAGCCGGTGATTTCACCCGTGGCGTGGAGCCTGCATATGGTGGCGCCGCTGATGTAGGCAAAGGGGGCCACCCGGACGTCGTTGTTCGTGTTGACGGCGGTGAAGGTCAGGGTATACGTCCTGCCGTCGAAGGTACCGGCGAAGGGATTGTCAGCCGTGCCCATCATGGCGGTGACGGAGATATTATTGCTGAGGGCGAAATACTTGCCTCCCGTGCTGAAGCCATTCGCTACGGCCGAGGCGTACCTGTTCCACTCTTCGGTGCTCCCGATGGTGTAGGGATCGGAAGAGGTGCCGCTGCCGGAAACGGGAACGGCCGCGGCGCAGTACGCGCAGTTCATATGGTCAGCATGGGTGAAGACGAAATTGTCCTCATAGGCACAGGGCCCGACCGTGACGGCGCTCTGCCCGCAGGCTGCGGCGCGGCGTTCGGCGTTCGCCGGTTTCTGCGCGCCTTCCTCCTGAACCATCAGGCCATCCGCAAAGGTTATTGTTCCATCGCCGCCGATGGCCGGCCCTCCGTCATAGCCGGAAGCCGCTATCGTGCCGGTGCCGGTAATGTCCAAGCTGCAGCTGCCGGGCACAGAGATACCTCTCTCCACGGTCAGCGTTTTGCCCTCGCCCAGCACCAGGTGAACGTCCCCGTGGACAGTAAG
The DNA here is from genome assembly GCA_045113695.1 of Christensenellales bacterium. Classification (GTDB taxonomy): domain Bacteria; phylum Bacillota; class Clostridia; order Christensenellales; family Aristaeellaceae; genus UBA4246. Next base: position 6,751 of record JBGUJG010000121.1, on the reverse strand, counting down.
TTTGCGGCTGCTGTTGTTCTCCGCCACCTTGTACCAGCCATCGTACAGGTCGGGAATCCAGAACGTGTACTGGATCTGCCAGGGAGATTCTTCGGTGCCCATGCCATACAGGGGAACCAGCTTGGGGCGGAATATGACGTCTTCAGCCGGCATGGTGAAGGTCCATGCATCTTCTCCCGCTGCGGTCACCTGGGCAGCGTCGGTGATGGCGCCGGCGATGCGGGCGCCGTTCATAGTGCCGAACCGGAAGCACAGGGTCACCGTGTCACCCAAACCGGCGCAGAAGTGACCGTTCCATTGAAGGCCGCCGGAATAGGCCGTGATGCCGCTGACGCTGTAGGCGATGCCGCCGCCGAAATCGAGGGTGATGGCGGAGGGCTGGGAGGAGGCGACGACGTGCATCTCCTTGCCGTAGTCCTTGCCCTGGCCGATGGGCACGGTGTAATAGCAGCGGTCCGCAGCGCCGGTGTTTCGGATGAAGGTGCCGCATTCGTCGCCGGTGCTCATGATACCGTTGTACACGCAGCAGGAGACGGAGCTTCCGCTGCTGTTCCAGCCGATGAAGCCGCCGCATTTTGTGGTGTTCGCGCCGGTGATGCTGCCGGTGAAGATGCATCCGATGATGGCCGTGTTCTCCGCCACGCCCGCGAAGCCGCCGTGGGTGCCGTCACCGGAGATGCCGGAAACGATCTTCACGGCGCTTGTACAGTTGACGATCCTGGTGGCGGAGGCGCGCGCGGCGACACCGGCGGCGAATTTTGCGCTTGTATTGATGGTGCCCGCGACGCGCAGATTTTTGATGGTGGCCCCTTCCGTCCAGCGGAAGGGAGCGCAGTCCTCTTCCGCTGCGGTGTAATTGAAGGTCAGCGTGTTCCCGCAGCCGTCGAAAATGCCGTTGAAGGGATGGTCGGAAGAGCCGATCATGGTGGTCACGGTCAGGCTGTTCATCAGGCCGAAATGCTTGCCGGACAGGTCATACCCGTTTTCCAGCCTGTCTGCCAGGAGGTTCCAGTCGTCCGTATTCCTGACCTGATAGGGATCGTCCTCGGTGCCTGCGCCTTCAAATCCGATGAAATCCGAGAGACGGACGACGCCGACCGGATAGTAAGAGAAGTCGGTCAAATTGAAACGCCGGATGGTGATCACCTCTTTGGCGCCGAACTGGTAATGAGCGGTGTTTACCGCCTGGTCGGTCCTGAATTGGTAAAGATAAAGAGACATGTTGTATGCGTCCGGCACCGACCAGCCTTCGCCGAGGATAATGGGCTCATTGCTGCCGCTTTCCAGTTCTATATAGCCGCAGCCGCTTTCGACGATCAGGCTCCCGGCCACGGCGCCGACTTCGCCGCCGTAGGCGTACAATCCGCCGGACCTTACGATGATCCGGTCATAAGCGCTGACGCCGGCGATATTTCCTTTGAAGGCAAAGCTGCCGTCCAGCACCAGCGAGCCGCCGCAGACCTGGATGGCGTAATCGTCCTGCGGCCGGGCCATATGCCAGCGTCCCTTCACGGTGAGCTGTTCGATGTTTTCTGCATAAATGGTATAGGAAGCTGCGAAGCCGTTATAGCTGCTGATCAGGGTGCCGGAGATGGTCGGCTCGTTCAGCGTCAGTGTGTGGGTGACGGGATCATAGCTCGCTTTGCCGTCGCCCAGGATATCACCGGCGTTGTTGGATGTCACCATGACCTTGCCCAGAACGAGGCCGTACTGCTGGTTGCTCGCAAACTGGACGGTCCGGGCGGGATAGTCTCCCCCGGTGGAAATGGGGACGTAAACCGGCCCCGCGTCCGCGGGAATATAGTCAGGGTCATAGACCGTCTGCGGACCGATATATCCGCGGCTCGGATAGGTGAGGAGGACCTGGCCGTCCCCGGAGGAAATAAGGCTGATCCCCTGCATGGCGACAATAGCCGCATAGCCTGTGCCCTGGAACAGGGAGGTCTCCATGCCGGAGTGCAGGATCAGCTTTCCCTGTTCGATGTGGACGCCGCGGTTGTCGGAGTAGGCCGAGAAAGAACCGCCCGCCAGGGTCAGGCTGCCGCTGCCGACCAGGACGCCGGCCGTATCACCGCCGAACGCAGCAGTATTTCCGCCGCTGACCATCATGCCCTGGCCGGCATAGACCGCGACGCTGGTACCCCTGAACACAAAGCTGCCGTCCAGGGTCAGCGTCCCGTCCTGTGCTACCAGGCCGAAGTCGATATCGGTTTCCGTCATGCTGTAGCTGCCCCGGATGGTGAGCGGGGCGCCTCTTGATAATATCTTGATCGTATTGCCATCGGCGTCCCTGACAAATCCGCTGATATTGGGGTTATTCAGCGTCAGGACACCCGTATCCGGATTGTAGCTGGCCTTCCCGTCGCCGAAAATGTTCTGGCGGTTTTCATACGTGACGGCGGTGGAGCCGAGATAGATGTCGTAGGATTTGTACCCCGGCGCGATCAGGATGTCCTTGCCGGTGGAGGAAGGCGACAGGCCCAAGGTCCCTTCCATGACCAGCGAACCGATATTAGCCAGGATATTATAAGCACTGGACATTTTGACGCTGATAACGTCCGCCCTGACGGTCATGACGGAACAGTCGTCGATGGGGGCAAGGGACGCCCGGTTGATTTCCAGCGTGCCCGACTGGATAAACAGATGGGGTGCTTTGACGCCGAGCTGAGGCTGATTCAGGACAAAATCGCCCGCAAGCCGGAGGGTGCCGGTGGATTTGATCCCATATCTGACCCCGGTCGTCCAGCTCCCGGCAACGGTCAGGTCGTCCAGGCGCGATTCTATTCCCCAGATTGAATCCACCATGAGATCCGGATCGTTCAGTGTCAGGGTATGGGTGGAGGAATCGTACTGCGCCTTTCCCCCGTCGCCCAGGATATCGTCCTGGTTGGTGGATCTGACCCGTATGCCGCCGACCCAGAGATCGGCAATATAATAGCCGGTGTATCCCGGTCCTAAAATGACATGAAAGTCCGTTGTTAAAGGGGAATAATCAATGTCACCTTCCAGGATCAGGGAACCGATTTCCGGCAGAATTTCAGTATCGCATGACAGGTCGACGCTGGTGACGTTTTCTCCGACGGTCATGGAGGTGCATCCGGAACAGATGGCGCTGATTGACGCCTGATTGATTTCCAGCGTGCCCGACTGGATAAACAGATAGGGGGCTTTGATACCGAGCTGGGGCTGATTCAGGATAAAATCGCCCGCGAGCCGGAGAGTGTTGCTGGATCTGATCCCATATCTGCTCCCTGTCGTCCAGCTTCCGGTAACGATCAGGTCGTCCATCTGAGATTCTATTCCCCAGATTGAATCCACATTGATATCCGGATCGTTCAGCGTCAGGGTATGATTGGCGGGATCGTACTGCGCCTTTCCCCCGTCGCCCAGGATATCGTCCAGGTTGGAGGATCTGACCCGTATGCCGCCGACCCAGAGATTGCAGATACCGTTGCCGGTATATCCCGGCCCGATGATGACATGATAGTCGGTCGTATCGGGGGAAACGCCAATGTTTCCTTCCAGGAACAGGGAACCGAGATTTGTGATAACGTTATTATTTCTACATGACAGATCAACGCCGGTGACGTCGGCCCCGATGGTTATGGCTTCGCCTCCATAAGCGATGGCGCTGGCCGTCGCCTGGGAGATTACCAGCGAACCCGACTGGATAAAGAGATTTTTAGCGTAGACGCCGACCCTTGGCTGTGACATGGTAAAATCGCCCGCAAGCCTGAGTGTCTTTTGCGCATTGATCCCAGACGGGATTCCAGTTGTCCAGCTTCCGGTGATGGTCAGATCGTCTAGCTGCGATTTGATACCAAACGAGTATTGACCGCTAACCTGGATATCCGGATTATTCAGCGTCAGCGTGTTGGTGGCAGGGTCGAATACCGCCTTTCCCCCGTCGCCCAGGATATCATTCCGGTTGGCGTCCGTCACTTTAACACCGCCCAGCCAGATTTCATACTCCGCCCCGTCCGCCACCGCCGCCCCGCAGCACAGCGTGAACAGCAGGGCCAGTGCAAGAATGATCCACAGCGTGCGCTTCATGATCGGTTCCCTCCTTCGTCTGTCCGGTATCAGCGTACGTTCACAAGGTCCTGTCCAATACTGATTTTCATCTGCTCCATGTACGTCTGTGGGCGTCTTTTGCGCCGGCTCCGGGCCAGTCATCCTCCCCACAAGCAAAAAAAGCGCGGCAAATCACCGCGCCTTAAATAAACCCTGCCCGTCTGATCGGGCAGAGGAGCGGCTGCGCACGGATTCCCGGATTTTATTCATCCCGTCCGGCATGGAACATGCCCCTTTCCTATCAAAGCCACCGCATAACTATCCGAATTTATTATAGCAGAAGAAAAAGCGGTTGGCAAGCAGAACTTTGTGGAAGTTCTTCCTCCTGCGCCATCTGAGGCGATCCCGGCAGCAGACAGCAGACAGCAAACAGCGGACAGAAGACAGAAGATATGGTTCATTATATCGCCATATTTTCTATCCGCTGTCCGCCGGCTGCTGAAGGGTCATTCCCTGTAAAATGCTTTGATGGAGAAATTGTCGGTCACGTCATCCTCGTTTTCCAGGTCTTTTTCCGCTGCCGTCCAGTCCTGCCATGCCCCGTCTTCCTTTAAAAAGCTTTCCCCGGGATGAACGACCGTGCGGACGAGTTCTCCGGAATAGGAGGAGGCCGCGATCAGCCAGGTCCGCTTCCCGTCCGGGCCGGTGCGGCTGATCTCGGCGATCACGCTGAACCGGTCGCCTTTTTTCAGGGCAACCGGTTCCGGCAGGTCCGCCCGGTGATATCCCGGATAGGGGAAGACCTCCGCGAAGCGGACCAGCTGTTCCCCGTCCTCCGGATTCTGAGCCTTTTCTCCCAGTTTCACGACGGTAAAGATCACCCGGCTTTCCCCATGGAAGGTCCGGGCGGAAACGCCGGTCAGCTTCATATCCCGGTCTGCCGTAAATACGTTCGCGGCGGACAGGGGGGCATTGCTCTCTTCCGCATAGGGCGTGACCGGGCTGCTGATCAGATAGTCGTACTGGAGGATCCCGGTCCGCGCTCCCTTCCCGTCGTCCGTGAACGTCATGGTGACCGGCCCCGTGAGGCTCTGATCGTAATAGGAAATCCAGTTGTAGCCCGTGTGCTGCCCCGCTTCGTTCAGGATCCCGTAGCTGCCGCTGTGTTCCGGCCAGGCAGTTCCGTCCGGCGCCTTCATTCCGCCCGGGACCGCGTCCGTTTCCGATCCCCGGCTGTTCTTGATCAGCCAGGCGCCGTTCCCGGGCGGGGTGGTCTTCCGGGTCCGTTCCGTGTCTGGAACGGCGGCCCCGGTTTCATCGGTCCCAAACACCTCGTGGGTGAAGTTTTCCGCCGGATAACCGTCATCCCAGCCCACGATGCAGACGGTATGGTTGGTGCGTACCGGCTCATACGTATACTGGGCCCAGGTTTCATAATTGGTGTAAAGATTGCTGTTCCCGCCCGCCGGGGAATACGCTTCCGCATAATAAGTAACTGCGACGGCGTGCCCCCTGAGCATTTCCTGCTTCATCGCGTTCATGCCGGCCTCGTTCGGCACGCGGACGCTGGTCCTGTCCTCCGGGTCCGAGAGGACCAGCGGCGACGGAAGCCGGTTCTCGTCCCTGAGCAGCCAGTTTTCCCGCTGCATCCGGAGGGAATGACCGTTCCCGTCCGTTTCGGGCAGCTGCCAGTCGTCCCCCATGTACCACTGAAAATAGCAGCCGGCCGCGATCTCGTCCCGCTTCTTTTTGAGTGCCCGCTCGGCTTCCGCCCGGAGTTCTTCCTCCGTCATGGGGGCCGGCGGACGCAGCGCCGCCGGCAGGAATTCAGCGCCCGGCACCGGCTTTGTTTTCTCGATGTTGAAGCGCATGTAGTTCCGGACCCATTCTTCCGGTTCCTGTGTGACGATCCAGGCCTCCGGCCTTTCTTCCCTGCCGCGGTAGGGCACCCTGCTTTCCGCCGCCGGTCCCGCGCCGGAGGCCAGCAGGGCGGCCACCATATAGGGCATGCCGCTGTTCAGGAGCAGCTGCTCGCTGACCTGCGGATCCTCGTATTCTTCCGGAAGCGGGCCTTCTCCCGCCTGATTGGGATCATCGATTTCCCGGACGGGGCGCTTTGCGAACCAGGCCATGTGCAGCTCGCTCAGGTCCAGGGGATATTCTTCCCAGGTTCTGCCCATGGCCGAGAGGATGGAAGTTTCCGCCGCGGCAATCGAACCGAAAGCCCAGCAGGCCCCCCAGGGATACTGCAGCTTGACCGGCGTCACGATCCATTCCTCCCGCATGTCGTACCGGGACGGCATCCTTCCTCCCGTGGGATACTCCCTGACCTCGGCAAGGCCGCCGGCCGGCAGCAGGGCAAGGACGGCCAGAAAACCCAGCGCTCGTCTGATCATGATGGCGGACCGCCTTTCTGTGAATGGGGTAACCGTAACAGATATATTGATTATATGCGGTTTGAACGCCGTTTTCAATAAAGAAATGCCGGAGCCGAGCATGTTCGGCGCGTCGGCGTTACTGTTCACGGGGCAGGCAAAGATGGGAAAAGCCAAGAAGTGAGGGAGATATGATGGGGACAGAGCGACGCGAAGCCCGTGACCGGTCTGAGGACCACAGGTCCAACAGGGAAACCCGTTGTGGGGTCTCGCAGGGGGGAACGGAAGCGGCCGCCGCCTGTGGCGGATAAAGGCCGGTGAAGTTCCGGTGAGCGCAGTGTTATCAGCCGCACCAGCGGCTT
>JBGUJG010000120.1:0-11797 GCA_045113695.1 Christensenellales bacterium | reverse complement strand
AGGGGGAAGATTCCCCCTGATCACCCCCTCTTTAGCTCCCAGCGCCGCCTCAAATGTGACGATTTTTACACTCGTGCGTTTGCCCTGGATCCATGTAAAATCAGTCTTGAAATTTTCCCGATTATCTTCTATAATGAATTTCGATCTGATCTGCAGCCCTTATGAATGGGCTGAAGGCAACGGCTGTCAGGCCGTTTGTCATAGCCGCCTGAAACGGCGAACATATTTTTTAGGAGGGATCATTCTATGAAAAAGGTTCTGGCTCTTTTGCTGACGCTCTGCATGGTTTTTTCCATGTGCGCCGCATTGGCGGAAGAAGAACCCGCGCCCACGTATACCTATGACAGTTCGATGACTGATTTTCCGACGAACTGGAGCCCGTTCAAGCAGCAGACGAATGCTGACTTCAATCTTTACAATGCGCTCGTCAGTTCTTTCTATTCTTTTGAGTTCAACGACACTCTGGACGGCTACAAAATCGTTCCGGACGCCGCGACGGATTATCCGATCGACGTTACGAAGGACTATGTCGGCGAAGAGTGGAACATTCAGGAAGGCGAAACCGGCCGCGCCTACATCATCCCCCTGCGGGACGATCTGAAATGGCAGGACGGCACGCCGATCGTCGCGGAGGACTTCGTGCGCAGCGCGGAACTCCTTCTGTCCCCCAAGGCGCAGAACCTGCGCGCCGACGGCCTGTATTCCGGCAATCTGGTTGTTGCGAACGCGGAAGCCTACCTCAAGCAGGGCCTGACCGAGCCCACCTCCTTCGGCGCCATCAAGGGGCACGAAGGCCTGGATCATGACGGTTTCATGGCCGCGCACGGCACGGAGCCCGGCTACATCAACTGGAACAATTCCTTTGGCGATACGTATGATTTTGAAGCCAAAGCCTGGACTGGAGCGGCGGAAGACGCCGTGGTGGATACCGGTCTGACGGTGGCAGAGCTGTATGCTTTCTATACGGAAGGCGAAGGCGCCGCATACGCGACCTGGGCGTCCCCGGAACAGCTGATCGAATGGACGGACGACGAGCTGTTTACCCCCTATTCCATGTACGCAGATGGCTTCCCCTTCGAAAAGGTCGGCATCAAGGCGCTGAGCGATACGGAGCTTCTGATGATCCTGACCAAAAAACTGCAGGGTTTCTATCTTTACTACAGCATTCCCAACTGGCTGGTCAATGTGGACCTGTATGAAAAGTGCGCCAGCGAATCGGACAATGTGTACAACAATACTTACGGCACCACGCTGGACACCACGATTTCCTGGGGTCCCTGGGTTCTGTCTGATTTCCAGTCCGACAAGGAATTTGTCCTGATCAAGAATGAAAACTGGTACGGTTTCGCGGATGAAAAGAACGCGGGCCTGTACCAGACGACTGCCCGCCGCGTACAGTGCGTCAAGGACGTCTCCACCCGCTATGAGATGTTCCTCAACGGCGAACTGGATACTTTCGGGCTGGACCGCGACTACATCAAGGAATACGCTTCTTCCGAGTATACGTATTATGACGAGGGCGACTCCGTGTTCGCCATGGTGTTCAACCCCAACCTGGAAGCGCTGAAGACCAATGAAAAAGCTGTCGGCGAGAATATCAACAAGACCATCCTCACCGTGAAGGAGTTCCGCATGGCCATGTCCCTGGCCATGAACCGCGCCGAGTTCTGCCTGGCGGTCGACCCGACCAACGCGCCCGCTTTCGCGCTGTACGGCGGTCAGATCGTCGCGGACCCCGAAGAAGGCGTTTTCTACCGCACCACCGATGTGGCCAAGCAGGTTGTCGTCAATTTCTGGGGCCTGGCTGACGAAATCGGCGAAGGCAAGATGTATGCGGACGCAGACGAAGCCATTGAGTCCATCACCGGCTACAACCTGGAAATGGCCCGCGAGTATTTCAACATCGCCTATGACAAGGCGGTCGAACAGGGCCTGATGGACGGCGACGACGTCGTGCAGATCATGGTCGGCACGCCCAACGCGACCTCCGCTTTCTATAACGCCGGCTACGATTTCATCGTGAACAACTACACCGAGGCCGTCAAGGGCACCAAGCTGGAAGGCAAGCTGACCTTCGAACGCGATGCCACGCTGGGCAACGGCTTTGCCGACGCGCTGCGCAACAACAATGTAGATATGCTGTTCGGTGTTGGCTGGACCGGCTCCACCTTTGATCCCTACGGCCTGATGGAAGCCTATCTGGCTGAGTCCTATCAGTACGATCCGGCCTGGAATCCCTCCCAGACCATGCTGACCATCGCGGTGGACGGCGTTGAATACACCACGGACTGCCGCACCTGGCAGCAGGCTACTACCGGTGAAAAGATCATCGCCAAGGCCAACGGTGAAGACGCTGAACTGGATGTTTCCGAGAATGCCAAGGCCAAGATCGAGATCCTCGGCGAACTGGAAAACGCTGTGCTGCAGAACTACGACTTTATCCCCCTGATGGGAGATTCCAGCGCTTCCCTCAAGGGCATGCAGGTTGAGTTTTTCATCGAGGATGAAGTATTCCCCCTCAGCCGCGGCGGCTTCAAATACATGACGTACAATTACAGCGACGCCGAATGGGAAGCCTTCGTCAAAGAACAGGGCGGCACGCTGAACTACAAGTAATCCTTTCCCATTTTTTCCGCTGCCGGAGAGGGTTTCTCCTCTCCGGCAGCGTTTTACGGTTTTTCATGGCTCCTGTCTGCAGTTTGCGAAACGCCCATGAACTCCAGACAAGAACCATGAATCTGTGAACGCAAGGGGTTTATTATGGTCAGATATGTCATCAAACGTCTTTTGCTGATGATTATGGTCTTCATGATCATCATCACCATGTGTTTTATCCTGATCAAACTGCTGCCCAACAAGCCGGCCCAGCAGTTCGGCAAAGACATGCAGCTGATCGAGATGCGCCGCGAAGCCCTCGGGTATAACAAACCGCTGATCCAGCAGTACGGGATTTTTCTCAGAAAATCCCTGCTGGGCGGCGACTGGGGGGTTTCCGAGCAGCTGTACGTCGGCCAGGACGTTTGGGCCAAGTTCATCGAAAAAATGCCTGCGACGGTGGCGGTCAACCTGTATACGATGCTTTTTGCGGTCCCCCTGGGCCTGCTGTTCGGCATTTATGCCGCCCTGCACAAGAACCGCTGGCAGGATCAGGTCATTTCCACTCTGGTGGTCATTTTCGTTTCCGTGCCGAGCTACGTATACGCTTTTCTGGTGCAGTATTTCCTCTGCTTCAAGCTGAAATGGTTTCCGTTCCAGATCCTTTCCGGGTATAATTTCTTTACCTGGCCGATGTTCGTGTCAATGGTGCCCGCTGTCCTTTCCCTGGGCTTCGGCACGGTGGCTGGTCTGACCCGCTATACGAGGGCGGAGCTGACAGAAGTCCTGACCAGCGATTATCTTCTGCTGGCCCGTACCAAAGGCCTCAGCCGGGCGCAGACCACCGTCCGCCACGCGCTGCGGAATTCCATGGTTCCCATTTTCCCGATGATCCTGGGCGAATTCATCGGCATCATCTCCGGTGCCCTGATCATCGAATCGATCTTCGGCATTCCCGGCGTCGGCGCGCTGTATGTTGCCTCCGTTACTTCCGCTACGCCGGACTATAATTTCTTCATGCTGCTGTCGGCATTCTATACCCTGATCGGCCTGTTGTCCGGCATCATTGTGGATATCAGCTATGGGTTCATCGATCCCAGAATCAGAATGGGGAGTAAAAAATAATGCAGGAAATGAACAACAGCTATCCGGATATACCGCCGGAAAAATTCGCATTTGTGCCGGAAGAAGGCAGGCTGCGGGACAAAAAGCTGGAGACCAAGCCGGTCGGGTATTTCAGGGACGCCATGATCCGTTTTTCACGGAACAGGGGGTCTGTCGTCGCCGCGTGCATCATTGTGGTGCTGGTGCTGTACGCCGTTTTTGTTCCGATCTTTTTTCAGAATCAATATACCCGTTCGCTCACGGATACCATGTATCTGAATTATGCCAAGCTGCCGCCGAAGGTGTCATTTCTGTCCTGGCTGGGCATGGACGGAACGTCCGTCAAGACGGTCAACGAAACACAGTACCAGCTGTACAGGGCGATCGGCGAGGAAACCGGGATGGACCCTGTGCTGGAGGTGCTGCGGGATAAATATACGGAAGGAAGCAGCAAAAAGACATTTTATTACGACATCCGGCTGGATGAGTATTACCGGCTGGGCATGCTGTACATGACGCTGACGCCGGATCAGTTTGAGGCCCTCCAGACGTGGCAGAACGAGCATGGCGTGCAGGTCATCTATCCCGCCGTCACAGACGCCAAGCAGACGGACGCCAACATCTGGTTTGAAACGAATAAAAAGGGCGTTCCGCAGTTGACGAAAGACGGGCATCTGAAGGCCATCTACAAAAAGACAACCCCGGATGACCAGACATATCACAGTCTCAGAGTACCGGCGGACAGCGACCCTGAACATCCGTTTGCCTATGCCCGCGTCACCGGCACGTCGACAGCCAGAAGCTATGTGGTCCGCGTCAGCAGGTACAACTACTTCCGGTACCGCTATGGGTTTGAGCCTGCCTTCGTTTTCGGCACCAATGACCGCGGGCAGGACATTTTTACCCGGCTGGCGGCAGGCGCCCGTTTCAGTTTCATCCTGGCCATCTGCATTTCCGTGATCAACCTGTTTATCGGTGCGGTATACGGCGCGGTGGAAGGCTATTACGGCGGAGCGGTTGACCTGGTGATGGAACGCGTGTCGGATATCATCAGCGGTGTGCCCTTCATGGTGGTCACGACGCTGTTCCAACTGCATCTGGCCAACAAGGTCGGCGTCGTACCTGCCCTGCTTTTTGCCTTTGTGCTGACCGGGTGGATCGGCATGGCATCCACGGTGCGCATGCAGTTTTATCGTTTCAAGGGCCAGGAGTTTATCCTGGCGGCCAGGACCCTGGGGGCCGGGGACGGGCGGCTGATGTTCAAGCACATCTTCCCCAATTCCCTGGGCACCATCATCACTTCCTGTGTTCTGGTCATCCCGGGTGTCATTTTTTCGGAGTCCAGCCTGACCTATCTGGGCATCATCAATCTGGAGTCATCCACCATGACCAGCGTCGGAACCATGCTGGCCAACGGCCGCGCCTATCTGTCGACGGACCCGTATATTATTTTCTTCCCGGCGCTGTTCATCTCTCTGCTTGAAATATCGTTCAACCTCTTCGGCAACGGGCTCAGGGATGCGTTCAACCCCTCTTTGCGCGGCGCGGAATAAGGCGAAAGGATTCGGAAAAATGGAAGACAAACAGGAATTGAAGCTGCAGGTCCGGTCCCTTCGGATTTCTTTCCGCACCAACGCCGGCAGGGTGCAGGCGGTCCGGAATATCTCGTTCGATCTGCACAAGGGAGAAACGCTGGCGATTGTCGGGGAAAGCGGAAGCGGAAAGAGCGTCACCAGCAAGGCCGTCATCGGCATTTCCGCAGCGAACGCCGTGATCGAAGGCGGGCAGATCCTCTACGACGGGATGGATCTGCTCAAAATTTCAGAGGAAGACTTTTACCGTCTCCGCGGGGACAAGATCGCCATGATCTTCCAGGACCCGCTTTCTTCCCTGAACCCGATCATGAGGGTGGGCAAGCAGCTCACGGAGGCCATGCTGCTGAAAGGAAAAGCAAGGCAGAGATCCTGCAAGCGGAATTTCCAGCAGAAATTTTCCCTGCTCGAAACGTCCATAACGGAAGCGCAGCCGCAAAAGGAGACCGAAATTAAAAAACTCTGTGCCGTCTATCAGCAGACGGAGAACAGATACACCCACCTGGAGCAGACGTACAACAAAGCCAGGGAAGCGGCGGAAGAAAGCCTGGCGGATGTGGAAAGACTCCTGTTTCTGTCGGAGAAAAACGCGCTGAAAGAGATTCAGCAGATCCGCAAGGCCATGGGCCTGTGCGGACAATCCATCCATCCGTATGTGGTGGACAGCAGTCAGGCGGAAGTGCTGAACAGGGCAGCCAGAGAAGTCTCGGTCATGGCCAAGAGCGCTGTCAAAGGCCAGAATCCTGGTGGGTTCAGGGAATCCCTGGAGACCATCAGGAAAATCCTGGAGTCGGCCGTTCAGAAAAGCAAACCGGACTTTTTCGCGCTGAGCTACTGCGAAGCGCACGGCAGGGCGCCTTCTTCATCGAAGACGGCGGACCGGCAGAATGAGGCCTGCCGGGCGATCCTGGAAAACGATTTCCTGAAGGAATTCAAGGCTTGCGCAGCCCTCGGGCTTCAGCACCGCAGCGAAGCGTTCCGCGTCAGGAGACAGGAAACCATCGAAAAGCTGAAAAAGGGCCTGTCTCTGCTTGCAGAATACGGGATGGAAGGCTTTGAACCCTTTGCTGCCGAGCTCTGCGCCAGCGTGCAGGCGTCGATCGATCCGATCGAGGTGGTGAAGGACAGCGCTGCCTGGACGTTTGAAGGGAGTCTCAAAGGATTCCTTTCTTCCTGGCATCTGGGCAATAAGACGAACGAAAAGAAGGAAAAGAAGTATCAGAAGCAGGCTGCCCGGGCGGAAAGGCTCCGGAGCAAAGGAAAAGATTACAAAGTGGCAGAACCTTCCGTGATCGACCTGGCGCTCGTCAGGGAAAATACGGAGACGCTCCTTTCCCATCTGCAGCATCACTATGAAGAACGGCTGGCACATGATCCGACAGACTATCAGGCGCAGACGGAGCGCCTGATGGATTATCTTGAAGAAAACTCCGCCGGTATGGTGCGCGCCATCACCAAGCGGGCTGCCAGGGACAAAGCGCTCAAACTGATGGAGGAAGTCGGTATTCCTGAACCATGGAAGCGCTACCGCCAGTATCCTTTTGAGTTTTCCGGCGGCATGCGTCAGCGCATTGTGATCGCCATAGCCCTGGCGGCCGACCCGGACATCCTGATCTGCGACGAGCCGACGACCGCGCTGGACGTGACCATCCAGGCGCAGATTCTCGAACTGATCAATGAGCTGAAGAAGAAGCGGAACCTGTCGATTATCTTTATCACCCACGACATGGGCGTCGTTGCCAACATGGCGGACCGGATCGCTGTCATGTATGCCGGCAAAATCGTGGAATACGGCACAGCGGATGAGATTTTCTATTCTCCGGCCCATCCGTATACCTGGGCGCTTCTTTCCTCCATGCCGGATCTGGATACCAGGGAAGCGCTCGAAGCGATTCCGGGCACTCCGCCCAACATGATCTATCCGCCCAAAGGCGACGCTTTTGCTGACCGCAACCGCTACGCGATGCAGATCGACTTTGAGCAGGAGCCGCCGCAGTTTGCCGTTTCGCCCACGCACTGGGCCGCCACCTGGCTTCTGCATCCCAATGCGCCGAAAGTGGAGATGCCGCAGATTCTCCGCACCCGTATCGCCAAGATGAAAGAAAGAACAAGACTTCAGGAGGCTGCTCATGACTGAGAAGGAACCGCTTTTACGGGTGGAGCACCTGTGTCAGTATTTCAAGGAAACCCGCGCGGTGGATGATGTCTCCTTCGATATCTACAAGGGAGAGGTTTTTGGTCTGGTGGGGGAATCCGGCTGCGGCAAAACCACGACCGGCCGGTCCATCATCAAGCTGTATGATATCACCTCAGGGAACATTTATTTCAAAGGCCGCCGGATTGCGGCGGGGACCTTGTCCTACCGCCGGAAAATCAGGGAAGACCAGGAAAAAATGAAAGCCGCAGACGGGGCGGAAAAAAAGGCGCTTCTCGAAGACATCGCCCTGCAGCGCAGAATGATCCGGGAAGCGCTGGATGATCACCGGAACTGTGACAGGAAATACGCCCCGCTGATGACGCAGGAAGTGGAAAACCGGTATGCGCCGCTGATCGAAAAAGCCTCCGGGGAGGAAAAAGCGGAACTGGAAAAACGCTGCGCATATGAAAAAAACATCGCCTCCCGGCAGCGCTTTATCACGCAGATCCAGATGATCTTTCAGGATCCGATCGCTTCCCTGGATCCCCGTATGACCGTATATGAGACGATCGCGGAAGGTCTGGTGATCCGGGGCGAAAAAGACAGGAACATCATCGATGAAAAGGTGTACCGGGTGCTAGAAACAGTCGGTCTGGTCCGTGAACACGCGGGCCGCTATCCTCATGAGTTTTCCGGTGGCCAGCGGCAGCGCATCGGTGTCGCGCGGGCCGTGGTCATGAACCCGGAGCTGATCATTGCCGACGAGCCCGTTTCCGCCCTGGACGTGTCCATTCAGGCGCAGGTGATCAACCTGCTCAATGATCTGCGCCATCGGCTCGGTCTGACGATCCTGTTCATTGCCCATGACTTGTCGGTGGTAAAATATTTCTCTGACAGAATCGGCGTGATGTACTATGGAAAGCTGGTGGAGCTTGCCACTTCGGACGAGCTGTTTGCGCATCCGCTGCATCCGTATACGGTCAGCCTCCTTTCGGCGATCCCTCTGCCCGATCCCGCATTTGAGAAACAGCGCGTGCGGATCCGCTATGATCCGCTGGCGGCGCATGATTATTCGGCCGGTCCGCCGACTCTGCGGGAGGTTTCTCCCGGACACTTCGTCCAGTGCGACGACGCGGAGTTTTCCCAGTACCGCCGACAGTTGGGACTGGCCTGACGGAAACGGATGTAGCAGATGAAAAAAGAACCCTCCGTTCCGGGCGTGAAAAAGTCCTCGTGGAAAATCTGGGCGGTCTCGTTTTCTTTTGGCGCCGCGGTCACGGCACTGGTGGCGGCTTACCGCTCCGGCTTTTCCTATTCGAAGGAGGCCGGGCGGCTGTACGGCTGCCTGAGCGACGGCGCGTTTGTCGCCGGCGTGCTGCTGCTGGGGTTCGGCCTGCTCCTCTGGGTCAGCACCACGGGCTTTTTTGACATGATTGCTTATGGATTTCTGGGAATGCGGCGGCACTTTTTCCCGTTACCCAGATTTCAGCAGAAGAAAACATATTACGAATATCACCGGTCCAGGGAAGAAAACCGCCGTCCTGTCCCGGCAGCTTTGCTGGGGAGCGGGCTTTTTTTCCTGCTGCTGGCAGGGGCGGCCATGCTTCTGTACGGATTCTGATCCGGGACGCTTCCGATGATCCGTCCCGGATCCCGTCTGCATCTTTGTTTATTGTTGTATTTTTTGGTACTTTTTTTCTCGGCAGTTGCACTATGAGCGTTTTTCCTGTATAATGATATGGCAACATGTGGCTTTGGAGGGAATCTCATGTACAGGCTGCTGCTGGTATTGGACCGCGGGTCGGAAGCGGAGATGCTTTATTCGTCTGTCTTCACAAAGGAAGCGGGTTTTTATCCCCTGGTGTTCGCGGAGGATGAAGCGCAGGCCGTTCAGCTCATCCGGCAGGAGAGCTTCGACGCGGTGGGCGTGCTGCCCGGATCCGGGACGGAAGAACGCATTGCCGGAGCCCTGAAGGAAATGGATTCCCCGCTGCCGATGTTCACCCTTCAGGAGGATCATGAGGGCATGCTGAGGGATCTGAAGCATCTGCTCAACCGCCTGAACGCCGATTACGCCGATGAATCGATTCCGCTGAAGGAAATGGTCGGCATTGTGACCACGGAGCTGGTGCATAACCTGCTGACCGGGTCTCTCCGGGATCCGCAGACCGTTGCGCGCTGGTTCCGGATGCTCCGGAAGGACCGGTATCTTTCCTGCCCGTGCCGGGTGTGGGATCTGTCGATCCCGCAGGGGGAAGGCTATCTGGCCGGCCGCTGGCATTACGGCACACAGCGCCTGGAGAACGCTCTTTGCGGCAATTTCTTTGACCGGGCGGATCCGGACGCGGATTATTACCTCGCTTTTCTGGACAGCTGTTCCGCCAGGATGATTGCGATCCCCCGGGACGGGGAGGCGGACTTTGACAGGACGGACCGGGCTGTGCTCCGTACCGTGGAAGACATCAAGGATTACCTTGATCTGGATATTTTGATTGCCGGGGCAGAAACGGTCCCTGACCTGACCGCTGCCGCCCTTCCGGGAACCATCTAAAAGGAGGAATTTGTTATGGGTATCTTTTCCAATTTCATCCGCGGGCAATTTATCGACGTCATCGAATGGAAGGATCCTTCCCAGAATATCATGGTGTACCGCTATGACTGCGGCGGAAAAGAGATCATGATGGGCGCCCAGCTGACCGTCCGGGAAAGCCAGGTCGCCATTCTGGTCAACGAAGGCCAGCTGGCCGACGTTTTCGGTCCCGGCCGGTATGAGCTGCAGACCCAGAACATGCCGATCCTGACGGCCCTCAAGGCCTGGAAATACGGCTTCAATTCCCCGTTCAAAGCGGAAGTGTACTTTGTCAATACCAGGCAGTTCATCGACCAGAAATGGGGCACCTCCAACCCGGTCATGATGCGGGACACCGAGTTCGGCATCGTCCGCCTGCTGGCCCACGGCATTTATTCGTTCGCCGTGGCTGACCCGAAGGTTTTCCTCAAGGAAGTCTTCGGCACCAACGGCCTGTACACGACAGACTATATCACCGGGCAGATCAAGCGGACCATCGTTTCCGGCCTTTCGGATTCCATTGCCCAGAGCAAGATCCCCGCGCTCGACCTGGCCGCCAACTATGACGAGCTGAGCAATTATGCCCTGGCGACCCTGTCTCCCCGCCTTGCCTCCCTGGGCATCAAGCTGACCAGCTTCGTGATTGAAAACATCACCGTACCGGAAGAGGTCGAAAAGGCCATGGACCAGCGCACCAGCATGGGCGTGGTGGGCGATATCGGCAAGTATACCCAGTTCCAGGCCGCCGCCGCGATGCGGGACGCCGCCAACAATCAGAACGGTGCCGCCGGAATGGGCGCCGGCTTCGGCGCGGCGGCGATGATGAGCCAGGTGATGAATCAGTCCATGCAGCAGCCCGCCGCTGCGCAGCCTGCCGCCGCACAGACCTATTGCCCGAAGTGCGGTTCCCCCGTGACCGCGGGCGCCAAGTTCTGCCCGCAGTGCGGATCGAAACAGGGCGTTTCTTCCACCGTCTGCCCGCAGTGCGGGCAGGAAACGGCTCCCGGTGCAAAGTTCTGCCCCCAGTGCGGCGCCAAGCTGTAATCAATATTTGCCGAACGCCTCCTGTCCGGAAAGGGCCGGAGGCGTTTTGCGTGAATCGTTCAAAACAAACCAGAAAGGAAGGGATGAGGATGTACTGCCCGAAATGCAGGAACGTATTTGAAGAAGACATCTGTCCCGTCTGCAAAAACCGGAAAGTGCGGGAGGCGGCCCCGGATGACCTCGTCTTCCTGACGGAGGAAGGCCCGCTGCTGGGCGGGATGCTGGAAGATGTGCTCAGACAGAACGGAATTCCGGTACTGACGGAAAGCAATAAAGGCGCGGCCCTGTCTGTGATTTCCGGCCCGCTGTTTGAATGGATCAGCTATTATGTCCGGTACGATCATCTTGCGCAGGCGAAAGAAATCGTTGAGGAAGTGCTTCACGCCTCCGCGGAGGCCGGGGATGCGGCGGAAGAAGACACAGGGGAAACCGGAGAGGAAGAAACGGAAGAGCCTGAAGCATAACAGAAGCGAACTGAAAAAACGATGGGGATGTTGCAAAGACAAAACTGCAACATCCCCGTTGTCATCAAAAGAATTGGAACAGAACTAGTTGTGCAACAGAGATTGTCAGGAAATCAACAATCCGTGGGTGGTTTGGTGGGGTTCTGAGCGCCCGGAAATTGAGCCAGTGGCTCAATTTCAGCGAAGAACGGGCCGGCAGGCCTTGGAAGCCCCTCCATTTTAAATCCGCAGCAGCGACATGCGCGGTGCGGGGCTGTGAGCGCCCGGAAATGGAGCCGGTGGCTCCATTTCA
>JBGUJG010000119.1:0-35927 GCA_045113695.1 Christensenellales bacterium | reverse complement strand
GCGTGTTCAGCTGCTCATATGCAGTCTGCATGGACTTTTCCGCCTGTTCCCTGGTGGCTGCGCCGGAAATCACACACCAGCTCTGCGGATTCAGCCACATGGAGGCCTCGATATCATTCTTGGAGCCGATCACAGCGCCCTCCTGCGTGTAGCCGCGCAGGAAACGGTCGTCTTCCCAGAAATATTTGTTGATCAGGGCCAGCTGTTCGTCCGCTGTTTTCAGGAGCCAGGCACGGTATGCGTCGTTTTCGGCTTTCTTCGGCAGGAGTTCTTCCAGCTGACGGAGCGCCAGATAGAACTGGAAGGCGACAAAGCTGCTTTCGCCCTGGGCGCCCAGCTTCAGGCAGTCGTTCCAGTCGGCATGCAGGCCGGCAGGCATCCCATGAGCGCCCAGGTGATGCATGGTGAAGTCCACCGCGCGCTTGAGGTGCTCCAGCACCGTACCGCTGTCTTCGTCCGCAAACGGGATTTCTTCATCGAGGAAGGCCGTATCACCCGTCTCGGCGATATATTTATACACCGTCGGGAACAGCCAGAGCGCGTCGTCCGCACGGTAATGCGGATGGCCGGTGGCGCGGACATAGGATTCATCCTCCGGCTTGTCCTCATGGCCGGGATTATGGGAATACTTGACCAGCGGCAGGCCTGCCCCGTGATGTACCTGGGCGGACAGCATGAAGCGGATCCTGTCTTTTGCCATTTCAGGATCCAGGTGAATGATGCCCTGAATGTCCTGCACGGTATCACGGTAGCCGTATCCGTTGCGCTGGCCGCAGTAAATCAGGCTGGCGGCGCGGGACCAGACAAAGGTGGTGAAGCACTGGAAAGCGTTCCAGGTGTTGATCATTTCGTTGAAGTCCTCATCCGGCGTCTTCACATCCAGATGACTGAGCTTGCCGTGCCAGTAATCGATCAGCGCCTTCCATTCCGCGTTCACTTTTTCTTCCGGCTGCCGATAGGTGTCCAGCAGAGCCCTGGCTTCCTTTTCACCCTTCTGGGCCAGAATAAAGCATACGGTGCGGGTTTCTCCGGGCTGGAGAGTAATGTCCGTCTGCAGGGCGCCGCAGGGATTGCCGTTGAAATTCAGGCTGTTGTCGAGCCTGCCGGAAGCCACGCCGTCCGGAGCGCAGAAACGGTGCACCCCCAGGAAGCGTTCCCTCCTGCCGGTATAGGCGGTCACTTTCTCGCCCGCCATGCCGAAGAAGCGCTCGGAGCCATTTTCGCCGTCCGGCCTGACATGGCAGAAGCGGTTGATCCTCTGGAGAATATGATCCCCCATGAATTCGGTCTGCGTGATGAACTGGGTATACTGCATGTTGACCAGGTCCTGCTCGTAGTAGCTCTCCGTCGTAAACTCGCAGTAACCGAAAACAGACAGACTGCGCGGTGTTTCGCTCTGGTTGGTCACATGGACGCGCCAGACTTCATGAGTCGCACCCATCGGGACATAGTACAGCGCTTCCGCCCGGATGCCCTTGTATTCGCTCTCGATCTGCGTATAGCTGGTGCCGTGGCGCGTGATGGTTTTGAACGCGTCCAGCGGTTTTTCGACAGGCCGCCAGGAGACAGACCAGAAATCGCCGTCCGCTTCATCCCGCAGATAGACATAACGGCCCGGCTCATCAAACTGATTGAACATGTAGCGCAGGATTCGTCCGGCAGCACCGGATTTGACGAAACTGTACCCGCCGGCGTTCTGAGTGACGATGGCGCCGTATTCCGGAGAGCCCAGATAGTTGGCCCAGGGCATCGGCGTACGGGGATCTGTGATCACATACTCCCTTGACTTTCCGTCAAAATAACCGTATTGCATGTTTCCATTCCCTCCAAATCAATGACAGTTCTGAATGGTGACCCGGCTGACAGCGGCCCAGTGCCGTTCATCGCCTCGTACAGGCATTTTATCATATCTTCGCGTTGCTTTCAATCCCCGTTGCAAACGTTTGCGCCGATTTTTGTCTTTTTTTGATAACATAACGAGATCATCCGTGTAAAGCGTTTCCGGACGCTTGTGTTTTGGCCGAGTTGGTGTTATAATCCAAGCGATGGTTTTTCAGCCAGACAGAATTCACATTCTTGAGGAGGGGTTTCACATGGCTCTCGTAACATCCAAAGAAATGTTCAAAAAGGCCTACGACGGCGGTTACGCCATCGGCGCTTTCAACGTCAACAACATGGAGATCGTGCAGGGCATCACAGAGGCCGCGAAGATGGAAAACGCGCCTGTCATTCTGCAGGTTTCCAAGGGTGCCCGCGCTTACGCGAATCACACCTATCTGGTGAAGCTGGTAGAAGCCGCCGTGAAAGAGACGGATCTGCCCATCGTGCTGCACCTGGATCACGGTCCCGATTTCGAAACCTGCAAAGCCTGCATCGACGGCGGCTTTACATCCGTTATGATCGACAAATCCGGCGTTTCCTTCGAAGAGAACATCAAAGAAACCCGCCGCGTTGTCGAATATGCGCATGACCACGGCGTCGTGGTCGAAGCCGAGCTGGGCACCCTGGCCGGCGTCGAGGACGAAGTCAAGGTTTCCGCTGAGGATTCCTCCTACACCCGTCCGGAAGAAGTGGAAGAGTTCGTTACCCGCACCGGCTGCGACTCTCTGGCCATTGCGATCGGCACCAGCCACGGCGCCTATAAGTTCACCCCCGCCCAGTGCACCCGCAACGCCGACGGCATCCTGGTTCCCCCGCCCCTGCGCTTTGACGTGCTGGAAGAGGTTTCCCGCCGTCTGCCCGGTTTCCCGATCGTTCTGCACGGTTCTTCCTCCGTTCCGCAGGAATTCGTCAAGATTATCAACGAATACGGCGGAAAGATGCCGGACGCTGTCGGCATTCCGGAAGAACAGCTCCGCAAGGCGGCCACCATGTCCGTCTGCAAGATCAACATCGACTCCGACCTGCGTCTGGCCTTTACTGCCATGATCCGCAAGCATTTCGTTGAGCATCCGGATCATTTCGATCCCCGTCAGTACCTGACCGAAGCCCGCGCTGCGCTGCGCGACATGGTCCGTCACAAGATCGTGGACGTTCTCGGCTGCAACGGCAAGGCCTGATTTCTGTCAGAGATATATCAGTAATCAAATACGTATCAGCGCCCGGCAGCAGGTTTTTTTCCTGAAGCCGGGCGCTGAGATTTTGTATTGAAACCATCAGAAACTCTGGATGTCCTCCTGGGAGACGCCGTTCTGGCGCGCGGTAAAATCCTGCCGGAGCTGGCGGATCGCGTCCATCTGATGGGACAGGGCGTTATCAGCCGTCAGCAGCAGGTCGTTCACCTGTCCGTTCACCATGGCCTGATAACGGTCGCTGTTGTTTTTGGCGTTCTGATAAATGGCTTCCGCCTCGCGGTTGGCGCGGACAACGATTTCGCTTTCGCTGACCATCTGCTCCGCACGGGCCTGGGCATCAGCCAGCATGGCGTTCGCCCTGTTCTGAGCGTCCGCTACCATGGCATTTGCCTTGTCGGCAGCATCCCTGGCCATCTCCGCCGCTCTGGCCTGTGCGTCAGCCACGGCCGCCTGGGCACGGCGGGACGCGTCTTCCGTGGTCGCTTTGGCGGTGTTATTTGCTTCACGCACAGTCGATTCAGCTTCCTGGCTGGCCTTGTTCAGGATCAGCTTTTCCTGATCCAGTACTGCGCGCGCATCCCTGATGTCAGAATCAACGCTGTCTTCGAGCTGCTGCAGCAGCTGTTTGAGCGCATGACCGTCCAGCAGGACTTTGCTGGAGAGCGGCACCTTATTGGCTCCTTCCGCCAGCTGCTTGAGCCGGTCAATCAGATCCAGCATTCTGATTCTCGCGTCTGCCATATCCATTCCTCCTTTGTCAGATCCGTAAAGCAGCATTCATGTACGCCTGTAATGATCACATATTTCCTGACATATCTCCGGCGGAACCAGGGCGGAAATATCCCCCCCAAAGGAAGCGATCTCCCGGACCAGGGAGGAACTGACCGCCTCCATCCCGCTGGAAGCCCCGAGATAAACCGTTTCGAGTCCAGGCTCCAGCAGCGCGTTGATTTTGGCCATGCGGAGCTCTCCTTCCAGGTCAGCGCTGCCCCGCAGGCCGCGCAGCAGCACACTGATCCCCATCTGCCTGCAGAGATCTGCCGTCAGGCCGGAAAACGTAACAATTTCAACATTCTCAAGGCCAAGACATGCTTTCCGGAGAAATCCTGCCCGTTCTTCACAGGCAAAAGTGCCGGTCTTTCCCGGATTGATGAGAACGCCGACAATCACCTTTTCAAAAATCCTGGCAGCCCGCCGGATAATGTCCATATGGCCCAGCGTGACCGGATCAAAGCTGCCCGGGTAAAGACAGACACCTCGCTGCATGAATCATGCCTCCGATTCTGGATCAAAGCTTTTCGTAAAATGTCAGACAGGTGTCGCGGTATTTTCGGGTAGATACAAGACGCAGGCCGGAAATATCGGGAACAACATCCGATGCGGCGTGTTCCCGGATGATCCTGCCGCCCTGTCGCAGCAGCGTGCCGGAAGCGATCCGTGCCAGCACGTCCGTTATGTCCATCCGGTAAGGGGGATCAAGATAAATAAGATCGAAGGATCTCTGCTCCCTCTCCAGCATGGACAAGGCAGCGTCATCTTTCATCTGAAGGATCGTCACCTGTTCCCGGCAGGCCAGGGAAGCCGTGTTTTTCCTGATGACTGCTACGGCATCCCGGCTCTGATCGCAGATCACGGCGCTTTTCGCCCCTCTGCTGATCGCCTCCAGTGCGACCGCTCCGCTCCCTCCGTACAGATCAAGCATGTCGACGCCTTCGATCTGGCCCTGCAGTATATTGAACAGCGCCTCCCGGACCTGATCCAGGGTCGGACGCGTCTGCATCCCCTTGGGGGCCAGAAGCTGCCGGGAACGGAATTTGCCTCCGATAATACGCATCAGATCAGCTCTTTGCTGTTTGATTTACGGACAGCAGGCTTTTTCTTTGCAAGAATCTTCCCCTGCGTTCTCTTTTTGCGTCTCCTCGCGTGAGCGATCCCGCCGTGTGTCATCGCCCGGGAACGCAGGCCGAAAACGTAACCCACCCCGTAAAACAGGAACGGCACAGTCACCAGCAGGGGACTCAGCCTGTCGAGCATCAGAACAGCATCCGCATTCCTGGAGCCCACGATATTATAAAACGGATACAGCAGAATCCGGACAAAGACCCGAAGCCCGTCCAGAACGGTAAACGGTACATTCCGGCTGTAAAAAGCCAGCGGCGCGGCAATTTCCTCCTGAGAGGAGAAGGCGGACACCCAGTTCGGCAGAGCCTGGAGCGAGTAGGTATTTTTTTTGCTTGTCAGGGCAAAAGCGGCGCAGATCAGGATCAGGGGAAGCAGGCCGCAGCAAACGGTGACAAAGCCTTTGACCGGATGATAGCAATGGTCCCTGTCCGCTTTGCTGATCTTCTCCCCCGCCTGCTGGTGCGTATACTGGATCTCCGCAAAAGCGGCGTCGCCGTCGCCGGTGTTGATGCCGTCAAAGTACAGGAGCGCAGCGTAAATGCCCACCTGCGCGCTGTTGAACAGGATGCGGAGAAAAAGACTGTTTTCAAAGCTGATCACAGTCCCGATAAACAGATTCATTACCAGAAAAATCGCCGCGTAGCCCAGAATCTTCAGGCCTCTTCTGGCAGCCAGCATGCTGACCGCGTTGCCTTTCAGATACGGCTTATAAACCGGTTTGATTTTCCTGCTGCTGCCTTTGGCAGGTTTTTTCGCTTGCATCATATACAACCTTCAGCCCACATCGGAGAGAACGGAAAAGCCGTGATCGACCAGATAACCGGCGCTGCGTTCCGGGTCAAGAACCCCCAGAACCAGGGCATTCTCACGGTCTGTCCTGAGCAGGTACAGGTACTCGATATCGGTGTTGGTGCCGTTCAGCGCTTCCAGCACCCGGCCGACCCCGTCCGCCCCGTCCGGAACACGCACGCAGAGCACGTCTGTCAGGCAGGCGGAATACTGGTTTTCCTGCAGAAGCAGCAGCGCCTTTTCGCTGTCAGAAACAACGGCCCGGAACACGCCGTACCGGGAAGTATCCGCCAGAGTGCCGGCTTTGATCACGATCCCGCCGCGGCCGAGCAGCTGGGTCAGATCCGCCAGGGTGCCCTGATTGTTTTTTAAAAATACCGAAAGCTGTTTCATCAACATCTTGTTTTTCCTCCATGGCCGGGTTTGGTTTCATTGATTATAACACGTTTTCTCCTGATGATTCAACCATGTGCAGGAAAAAAACGGACCACTTTATTCCGTCCTGACTCCGTTTTCTGAGATTTCCCTGACGGCTTCCCGTTCCTCGTCCGTCATAGAAGCTTTTTCCAGCAGATCGGGCCGGAGGAGGGCGGTTCTCAGGACAGACTGCCTGCGCCGCCAGGCCGCGATTTTCGCATGATCCCCGCGCAGAAGGACAGGGGGCACCTCTTCCCCCTCAAAGACCCGCGGCCGTGTGTACTGTGGATACTCAAGCAGGCCCGCGGCGGAAAAACTCTCGTCCACCGCGCTTTCCGCGCTGCCAAGCACACCGGGAAGGAGCCTGGCGATACAATCGGTCACCGCCAGGGCAGCCAGTTCGCCGCCGGTCAGAATGAAATCCCCCAGGGAAATTTCCAGATCAATGTAATGATCCAAAACCCGCTGGTCCACGCCTTCATAATGGCCGCAGAGCAGAACAAGCTCCTCTTCCCGGGAAAGCTCTTCAGCCAGCTTCTGATCAAACGGCACCCCGCACGGCCCAAGGAAGATCCTTTTCCCGGAAAAATGCTCCCCGCAGACCGACTGAAATGCCGACGCGATCGGCTGCGGTGTCATCAGCATGCCTGCCCCGCCGCCGAAAGGATAATCGTCCGTATTCTTGTGTTTTGCTTCGGAAAAGGGGCGGATGTCCACCACCCGCACATCCAGCGTTCCCGCTTTGCGGGCCCGTCCGAGGATGCTTTCCTGCAGGACAGCCTCGCACATTCCGGGAAATATCGTCAGCATGGTGATCTTCATTCGTACACCGCCACTTCCGGGAGCCTGTCCTCACGGAGGACGACCAGGCCCGCTTCAGGATCTACCTTTTCCAGGACAAATTTCATCATCGCCACCAGCAGATTGCCTTTTGCCGTTCCGATCACCATGACCGGGTTCGGCCCGCCGAGCAGGACGTCGCGCATTGTCCCGATCTCCGTACCATGATCCCCGGTCACCCGGCAGCCGATCAGGTCGCACACAAACCATTCCCCTTTCGGAAGGTTCCTCGCCTGGGAACGCTCCACCGAAAGGATCCATCCGCGCTGTTTTTCCGCTTCATTGCGGGTCCGGACCCCGTTCAGCCGGAGAAACACAAAACCGTCCCGGACGGCAACATCCGAAACCGAAGCCGCTTCAAAAGCAGAATCTTTTTTGATATACACGTCCGACAGTTCCAGAAACCGCTCCGGGGATTCGGTGTCCGGCCGGACCTTGACCAGGCCGTCGATGCCCTGCGGTTTGAGCACCTCGCCCACTTCGATATATTTTGACAGCATGTCTTTTTCCTTACGACAAAGGCGGACAGCTATGCGGCCGTCCGCCCTATGTTTACTGTATTTCCACAAAAACCGGTTTGCCGTCCTTGGCAGTTGCCGCTTTGACCACAGAACGCACCGCCTTGGCAATGCGGCCCTGTTTTCCGATGACTTTGCCCATATCTTCCGCCGCGACATTCAGTTCGAGAATGACGGCGTCCGGGCCTTCGGTCGCGGTTACTTTGACCTGATCAGGATGATCTACCAGGGAACGGGCCAGATACAGGACGAGTTCCTCCATTTGATTTCTCCTATCCGCAGGCGTTAACCTTCGATCACGCCGCTCCTCTTGAGCAGAATCCGGACAGAATCGGTGGGCTGAGCACCCTTCTTCATCCAATCCAGGGCCTTTTCCTTATTGATCTTGATGTCGGAAGGCTTTTTCATCGGATCATAATAACCGATTTCCTCGATGAAACGGCCGTCGCGGGGAGAGCGCTCGTCAGCGACAACAACACGGTAGAAGGGCTTTTTCTTCATGCCCATTCTCTTGAGACGAATTTTGACCATGGTATGGTTCCTCCTCAAAAATATATGGTGATCATAAATACTATGATAACCTCAGTATTAATTGTTCCCCATGGAACGGAGTTTGCGGAAGGCCTGGCGCTTGTTGCCCATCATGGATTTGACCATCTGGCGGGCCTGATCATACTGGCGGATCAGCTGATTGACATCCTGCACGGTAACACCGGCGCCGCGGGCGATCCGCTTTCTGCGGGAAGCGTTCAGGATTTCCGGATGGCGGCGCTCCGCCGGCGTCATGCTGCGGATGATCGCTTCCGGCTTTTTCATCACATCGTCGCTGATCTCGATATCCTTGAGTTTGGCGCCTACGCCAGGAAGCATCCCCAGGACACTCTGCAGAGAGCCCATTTTCTTCATCTGCTACATCTGCTCCAGATAGTCTTCCAGATCCAGATCCGTCGGGGCTTTCTGCTTTGCCTTCTCGTTTTTCGCAGCATTTTTCAGATCATACGCTTCGGTCGCTTTCTCGATCAGGGTCATCATGTCGCCCATGCCGAGAATGCGGGAAGCCATACGGTCGGGGTGGAAAGGCTCCAGATCGGAGAGCTTTTCGCCGACACCGGCAAACTTGATCGGCTTGCCGGTCACGGCGCGGACAGACAGGGCAGCGCCGCCGCGGGCGTCGCCGTCGAGCTTGGTCACGATCACGCCGTCGATATTCAGCAGATCGTTGAACGACTTGGCGACATTGACGGCGTCCTGACCGGTCATCGCGTCGACCACCAGCAGGATTTCCTGCGGGTGAACCGCTTCCTTCATCCGGCGCAGCTCATCCATCAGCTGCTCGTCCACGTGGAGGCGGCCGGCGGTATCGATGATCAGCACGTCCCGGCCGTAGTAGCGGGCGTATTCGACAGCTTCCTTCGCGGTCTTCACCGGGTCCTGCGTACCTTTTTCAAATACCGGCACGCCGACCTGCTGACCGACGATCTGCAGCTGGGAAATGGCGGCCGGGCGGTAGATGTCGCAGGCAGCCAGCAGCGGCTTCTTGTTCTGCTTAAGCAGGTTCAGCGCCAGCTTGCCGGCCATCGTGGTTTTACCGGCGCCCTGCAGCCCGCAGAGCATGTAGATGGTCGGCACGCTCGGTGACCAGGTCAGCTTTGCGACCTGGCCGCCCATCAGCTTCGTCAGTTCCTCGTTGACGATTTTGATGAACTGCTGGCCCGGGTTCAGGGTGGAAATGACCTTTTCGCCGATAGAGCGCTCGGTGACCTGCTTGATGAAGTCTTTGACGACCGTATAGTTGACGTCCGCTTCCAGAAGAGCCATCCGCACGTCGCGCATGGCGTCCTTGATATTCTGCTCGCTGATCTTTCCTTTGCCGGTCAGCTTCCGGAAAGCTCCCTGCAGCTTTTCTGAAAGGCCTTCAAACGCCATATCGTTCCTCCTCGCTCAGCATTTCCTGCAATACGGCCAGGATTTCCTCCCTGGCGTAGCTGCCCGACGATTCGACGGGCAGAACGCTTACCATCCCGTACAGTTTTCTGAGCTTTTTCTGTCTGCTGTCGGACGCGGACGCCCAGTGGAGCTTTTCTTCTGTCGCCGACAAGAAAAGCATCGCGCGGTTCAGCGTATCGTATACGCTTTGGCGGCTGACGGAATAAAGCTGGGCAATCTCCGTCAGGGAGTAATCCTCGTCGCAGTAAAGCTTCAGCATTTCGGACTGGTTTTCCGTCAGCAGCGCGCCGTAGTACCCGTTCAGGAGAGCGGCTTCCACCTTTTTTTCCATCAGATCGCGCATCGAATGCCTCCGCTTGTCAAGGCTGATTCCTTGACAGCAGGTATGATACCGTATGTTTTCTCTTTTGTCAAGGCTTTTTCCTTGACAGATAATCATCTTTTTATTGCCTGCCGGATTGAGCAGCCATTCGCTTCCACTTGATTTTCGTCCTTGATTCTGATACAATTTTCCTGACAGGAAAACCGAAATCCTTTCAGAACCGCCCCGCAGTCGCGGGGAGCGGAACAACTGTACAGCGATTCCAACAATCTGGAGGTTCAACATGGAACAGGAAATGCTGGTAAAAACCATCGCGAAAGTTCTGGACGACAAAAAAGCCATCGATATCCGTGCCCTGCGCGTAGGCCATCTGACCGTGATCACGGACTATATGCTGATCGCCAGCGGCCGCAATATCCTCCAGACCAAAGCCCTGGCGGAGGATGTCGAAGACAAGATGGCCGAGCTGGGCATTCCCCTGCGCACCAGGGAAGGACAGCAGGAAGGCCGCTGGATCGTATTGGACTACGGTACGGTTCTCGTTCATATTTTCCATCCCGAAGCCAGGGAATACTATCACCTGGAAAAGCTCTGGTCTGACGGCGACAACGAAGTGGACCTCGGTCTGGACGAACCGGAAGAGGCCAGATAAATGAACATCCAGATCTATTATATCAAAAAGAACTTTGACGTCCAGAAAGCAGAGCGTTTTTTTAAAGAGCGCCGGATCCCCTTTCAGCTGATGGACATGAAAAAGACGCCGCCCGGCAGGCGGGAGCTCCAGCTCTTCGCCCAGCAGGCCGGCGGCGCGAAAAAGCTGCTGAACGCGGAAGATATCAAAGTCCGTTCCCATCCCTGCATGTATACGCCGGACGAAGACAGCATTCTTGAATACATCGCCGCCCAGCCTGAGCTGATGATCACCCCTGTCGTGCGCAACGGCCGAAAGATCACCCTGGGCAACGGGGAAGCCGTCTGGCGCGCCTGGACAGAGCAGGAGAAGGAGTAAGGTTATGCGGCGCTTTGATTCCCCTTCCGCCACCATCCATTCGTGTTTTTTCGGCTATATTGTTCAGGCCATCGTCAATGTGTACGTCCCGCTGCTTTTCGTCACCTTTCAGAATGAGTTCGGCCTTTCCCTTTCCCAGGTGACGCTTCTGATCACCTTCAATTTCGGCGTACAGCTGCTGGTGGACCTGCTGTCCGTTACCTTTGTGGACAGGATCGGCTACCGGGCCAGCGTGGTGGCGGCCCATGTCCTGGCAGCCGCCGGCCTGATCCTGCTTGCCTTTCTGCCGGGCATCATGCCGCCTTTTGCCGGCATTCTGACGTCCGTCACCGTATATGCCGTCGGCGGCGGTCTGCTCGAGGTGGTCGTCAGCCCGATCGTCGAATCATGCCCAAGCAAACAGAAAGAAAAAACGATGAGCCTGCTCCACTCGTTCTACTGCTGGGGCTGCGTCGGCGTGATCGTGATTTCCACAGCGTTTTTTGCCCTTTTCGGCCGTCAGAACTGGCGGATCCTCCTGTTTCTGTTTGCCCTGGTGCCGGTCGTGAACGGCTTGCGCTTTACAAAAGTCCCGCTTTATCCCATTGTGCAGGACGGCCAGGCCGGCATGCGGATGGGCGAACTGCTGCGCAATGGGCTTTTTTGGGAGCTGGTGTTTATGATGATCCTGGCCGGCGCCTGCGAACAGGGGGTCAGCCAGTGGGCGTCCGCCTTTGCAGAAAAGGGCCTGGGCGTCGCCAAAGCGACAGGCGATCTGCTCGGCGCAGCATTCTTTTCCGTCCTGATGGGTCTGTCCCGGCTGCTGTTCGGCCGTTTCGGGGAAGGAAAAACGCTCCGTCCCTTCATGCTGTTCAGCATCATCCTGTGCGTGGCGTCCTACCTGCTGATCTCCCTGAGCCCCAGCCCGGTCCTTTCCCTGATCGGGTGCGGGATCTGCGGTTTTTCCGTCGGCATTCTCTGGCCGGGGACGTTTTCCATCGCTTCCCGTACGCTGCCGCGCGGCGGGACGGTCATGTTTGCCCTGCTGGCATTGGGCGGGGATATCGGCTGCAGCGGCGGACCCACCTATGTCGGCCTGATCGCCGACGCGGCGGGCGGCAGCCTGCATCACGGCATTCTGCTGGGTACGCTCTTTCCGGCGCTGATGCTGGTCATGCTGCTTGTCACCGGCAGGCAGGCCGATTCCCGGTCATCCTGATTCCATTTCGGAGGAACGATCATGTCTGAACCCAATCTGGGCAGAGTCAATCAGAAATCACAGACTTTTTCCTGCCCCTCCTGCGGCGGGCGGATGGTTTTTGACCCGGAATCCCAGAACCTGAAATGTCCCTACTGCGACAGCCTGAAACCGTTTGCCATCGCCCAGCGCACCCCGAACGAGTACGACATCCGCTACGCCCCGCCCGTTGAGGATAACGCCTGGGGAGACGATACGCATACCGTGCGCTGCAACGGCTGCGGGGCGCAGATCGTGCTGACCGGTGAAACGTCGGCGGAAATC
The DNA here is from genome assembly GCA_045113695.1 of Christensenellales bacterium. Lineage (GTDB taxonomy): Bacteria > Bacillota > Clostridia > Christensenellales > Aristaeellaceae > UBA4246. The sequence goes on along the minus strand of JBGUJG010000119.1, from coordinate 23,608 downwards.
TGTCCCTTCTGCGGCGCGCCGCACGTGCTGGAAGACCAGAGCAAATCGGGCATCGCGCCGGAAAGCCTGATCTCTTTCCGGATCACCAAAAAAGCAGCCGTCCAATCCTTCCGCCAGTGGCTGAAACGGAAGCTGTTCGCTCCGTCCAAAGCCAAGAAAATGGCCGTGCTCGGCCAGATTACCGGGCTCTATCTTCCCCACTGGACGTATGACGCCAGCAGTGTCTCCCATTATTCAGGCCGCGCCGGGCATTATTACTATGTGACGGTTCAGCGGGTCGTGACCGGGCCGGACGGGAAAAAGCATACGGAAAACGTGCAGGAGCGGCGGATCCGCTGGGAGCCGGCTTCGGGCATCGTGTACAACGATTTTGACGATATCCTGATCGTCGGCAGTGAACGCCTGCCGTCCCGCATGCTCAGCAGCGTGCAGCCCTATGACCTGAGCCGGCTAGTCCAGTATACGCCCGAGTTCATCAGCGGTTTCGGCTGCGAAAAGCCAGCCATCGACGTACAGGAGGGCTGGGAAAAGGCTCAGCAGACCATCGAGCGGGAAATGACCCGCCTGGCCGAGCGGGACATCCTGACACATGCCGACGTCGCGGAGGTCAACCACCTGAGCACGGAAAATTCGGACGTCCGCTACAAGCTGACCCTTCTGCCGATGTACATCAGCTCGTTCTCCTATAAAAACAAGCTGTACCACGTTCTGGTCAACGGGCAGACCGGCAAGGCCAACGGCCAGTCCCCCGTCAGCGCGTGGCGCGTCTTCATCGCCGTGCTGATGGGCCTGGCCGTCGCGGCCGGCCTGTATTACCTGTTCATGAAAAACCATACGTCCGACATCAATATGGACGAGTATTATTATTACTTCAGTATGGTCCTGCAGATGCTGCTCAATGGATGATCAATACAGTATCTCCAGCAGGAGTTTTTCACCGGCGAACAAGATAATCGCTTCAACACAGCAGGAAGCCGCCTGACCCTGAAGTCAGACGGCTTCCAGCTGTGTTCTGCTGTTTTACTGCTGCTCTTCCTCGATGACCTTGGAGATATCCAGGTCGGTCAGGAACTTCATCACCAGGGACTTCTGCTCGGGCGTCAGGCTAGACTCATTGCCTTCGGCGTCCAGGTTGAAAGCGTACAGGGAAACCTCGTAGCCGTGCCAGATGGAATAAAACTCCGTCGAGGTGGCCCGGTCAAAAATCACAACGCCGGTGCCCAGGCCGGTATTCTCCACCTTGTAGGGGATCGGAGTTTCCCGCTCATAGTCGTAGGCCACGGTATCGATGTAAGACTTGACTTCGTCCGTGGCGACGGTTTCGTCGTTGAAGGTCAGATATTCAATGCTGTCGTTATAGGCGACCAGAACCATCAGAGCGGGCTTCGACAGGTCGCTGCTCTTCAGCGTGAGCATGCCAAGATAGGGATCCTGCCATTCCTCATCGACGACGTCATATCCTTCCGGCACGATCGGGGTCAGCCGGAATGCCGGCTCGATTTTTTCCTGAGCCGTCTCAGCCGCGCAGGAAAAAGCGCATAGCGCCATCATGACAGACAAAAGAATCAATACTGCTTTTTTCATGGTTGTATCCCCCGTTCCGTATCTTTACTGGAAACTGATGTTCGATATCTTTGTGGTCAGATTCTTTGTGATGAAACCGGTCTGATCGGTCTCCGGGTCAATCACCTTGAGCCATTTGCTGCCCTCGGCCACAACGGTCAGAATATCGCCGTACATCAGGTCCGCGCGCATCGCCCGGGTGCTCTGGTGAGGCGCCCAGCGCAGATAGCACTTGGAAGTGAGCTTGGGCGGGGTCACCTTGACCTGGTAGCGGTAGGTCAGCGTGTTTCTGGCCATGACGGCAAATTCATTGTTGATGAGGTCCAGGATATAGTTCCCGTCGTCGGCGGAAGCCGGAGGGGAAGTCGGCTTCGGCGTCGTCTTTTTGGATGGGCCCGGCACATACTCAGACAGGAACTTCATCATCACCCAGCCGGACTCGTTTCCATAGCTGCAGTAGCCCCACTGGCCGTCGTCGCTTAAGCCGGCCACCTGGACCTTTGTGCCGTAAGGGATCCTGGTGACCACATTGTCCGCCACCCATGGATCAGAACGCATAAGCAGCGGACCGCCGGTGCCGTTGTTCGTGTTCACATAGAACGTCTTGGTACCCATGGCGCCGGCAGGAACGCAGGCGAACAGCATGCTCATCAGCAGCGCCGCAGCGAGCGTCAGGGAAGTCAGTTTTCGCATGGATCATTCCTCCTTTGTAAGTCCATCAACCAAAAAGCGCTTCTCTTTCTGTTGATATGATGATTATAACACAAAAAAGCCATGCCGTCTGTAAAAATTATCCGCTTTCGCCTTTTTTCCGCCGGAACAGGCCGTCACCCGAGAATCATGGACAGGACTCCGAAATATAGAAGGAGCAGCACCAGCAGGAGGATTTCCTGCTTCCAGCGCCTCTGCAGGAGACCGATGCATTCACGCATAAACGCATTCGGCCAGAACCACCACCTGGTTTTCCCGCCGATTCCCTCCGCCTTCAGGCCTGCCTGGGCTGCCCAGACGCCGCTGCGGAACACATGATAATTGGTCGTGGCGAATACCGTCCGGCCGTCCGGATTGATTTCCCGAATGATCCTGGCTGAGAACGCCATGTTCTGAAAGGTGTTGGCCGATTCTGTCTCCGCATGGATCAGGGATTCCGGAACACCCTTTTCTATCAGATAATTCCGCATCGCGCAGGCTTCCGGCATCGTTTCGTCCTTGCCCTGGCCGCCGGATGGAATAAACACGGCTTCTTTGCCGGTGCTTTCTTTCTGCCTGCGCCAGAAATCAACCGCCCTGTCCACCCTGCCCCGGAGCAGCGGCGGCAGGGAACCGTCCGGACGGAACCAGCATCCCAGGATCACGATAAAATCCCTGTCCAGGGAAGGCTGATGCCTGGCTGCTTTGATCCCGCAGATCACGGATCCGGCCAGCATGCATTCAAAATATGCGAAGACCGTCGCGTAGGTATTATTCAGGGTGTTATGGATTCTGACTTCCATCTCCGAGCCTGATAAATCCCTTGAAAAAAGCAGCCATCCCACCGCGTCGCCGGCAATCAGGATGAACCCGATCAGGATGCCCAGGAAATTCCGGAGCCTGACCCGTTCATGCCTCAGCAGCGCGATGTTGCTGATGATCATGGCAGCGGAAAACACGAGAAGGGCCGGCGTCGTCAGCATGATGAAGCGGACGCTCGCGCCGTTGATGGCCGAATAACCGTCCATCATCGTAAAAAGCTCCGGATGGATCAGATGCCGGACCGTTACCGCCAGCATCACCAGACCGGTTACCAAGGTAAAGATGGAAAAGCCGGCATAATAAATCGTCGTATAGGCATAGAACGCCGGGCCTTTCGTCCGGAAGAAATGCCAGGACATGACTGCGCTGACCGTCAGCCAGAACAGGGTAAAAGCGATCATGACCGCCGTATCCCCGGAAAACCCGGACGTCTGGAGGTCGTATACCGTTCCCAGCGGACTGACCATCAGATAGATGGCCCGGATCGTCCCGCCGGATTCGTCGGTCAGGTCAATCTCCGCTTCTCCCGGCTGATCCGGATGAACCTGAATGGCTGCATAACCCTCGTAGAGCCGGACAGGGCCCAGATGGGCCGCCTCCGGCTGCCTGACAGAAGCTTTGATGCTTCCTGTCTCCAGCCCGGCCCGTATCTGCTCTGTCGTCTGGAACCGGATCGTATACGTGCGGAAAAGCGTCACCCGGCCGATCAGCAGCAGAATGATCATGATTGCCGCAAAAACAGCAATCTGCCTGACGGCCTGTTTCATAAGCTGATCCTCCCGGACCGGTTTTGATTGCCTGCACAAAGCAGGATGCCCGTTACATCCAATGGGTAAACCCTTCTCCCAGCGTTTCATGCGTATCGGTGATAAACATAAAGGCTTTCTGATCTTCCAGTTTGATGATCTGCTTGAGCCGGGAGATTTCCCGCGCGGCGCATACGCAGATGATCAGGTTTTTGCCGGCCCCCGAATAACCGCCTGTAGCGTTCAGCAAAGTAACGCCGCGGTCCATTTCCTGCATGATCTGCCCGGAGATCCTGTCCGCCAGATCGGAAATGATAAAGCAGGCCTTTGCTTTGCCGGTGCCGGACAGGACCTGATCGATCACATACGCGCTGATCGCAATATTGATCAGGGCATACAGAGCAGCCCGGGCGCCCATGATCACGGCGGCCGCAAGAATCACGCATCCGTCGGCACAGGCCAGAAATACCCCTACACGGACAGAGGGAAACCGCCGGTGCAGCATTTCAGCCAGCATATCGGTTCCCCCGGTCGTCCCGCCGCCCATCAGGATCATCCCCAGACCGATGCCAAGCAGAACGGCACCGAAGACAGACGCAAGCAGAATATCATCCGTAACAGCCGGCAGAGGGAGCAGATCGATCAGAAGAGAAAAAAGCACGGTCGCGCCGACGCTCCGCAGCACAAAGAGAACGCCGGACTGTTTCCAGCCGGCAAGAAAAAGAGGCACGCACAGCAGCAGGCTGGTCATACCGATCGGCCAGTGAAACAGATGGTTTAGAATCATGGCGACGCCGGTCAGGCCGCCCGGCGCAATGGCGTTCGGCGTCAGAAACATCGGATACGCAGACGCCCCGACGGCGCTGCCGAAAATGATCAGCAGCCATGCCCGGACCCGTTCAGATTTGAAGAAATCACGAAGGCTCAATGGAATCCCCTCTTCAATGATCATTCATGAGAGCGCTGACAGAATGCTTAAAAAGATTTCTCTCGGAATATTGGCCCCCGTCAGCGACTGCAGCCCCGCGAAATGAGCGTTTGAATTCACCTCGCAAAGCAGCGGACCGTCCCCGGAAAAGAGAAGATCGACGCCCGCGAAAGTGAGGCCGAGTTTCCGTACGGCTCTGACGGCAAGGTCCTCTTCCTGCGCGGAGAGCAGATGAGGGACCGCCTTTCCGCCGCCCGCGATATTGGAGCGGAAATCCCCCGGCGGGGCGATTCTTTCCATACAGGCGACCGGTTTTCCCCCACAGACGTAAACCCTGAGATCCCGCCCGGCGGAAGACCGGATAAAACGCTGAAACAGCAGGGGCTTTCCGGCAAGTTCTCTCGTTTTAGTCAGGCCTTCCTCATGGGACCGGATCAGATAAACCTGCTGGCCGAAGGAACCGCAGCCTTCTTTGATCAGATACGGAAAAGACAATCGTTCTTCAATCCCGGGCAGAAAGGAAACGTCCCCATAATCAAAAAAGGTCATCGGAGCCAGGATCGTTTCCGGCATCGGGACTTCTCCGGCCAGGGCCAGCCAGGTCAGCGTCTTGTCGTCGCACAGGGCAATGCTTCTGGCACTGTTGAATACCGGGATGCCCAGGTTTTCCAGCTGTACGGCAAGCCTCACGTCCTTATCCCAGAACAGGACAAAATCCGGCCGGTCTTTCAAAGCCTCAGATCCGATGGGGCACAGCTCCGCATTGCCGGTCAAACGCAAAGAAAGCCCAAGCGATTCCGCCTCTTTTTTCAGGGCCAGAAACAACCGCTCAAAGCTTTCCGAAAGATAAAAACTGTTATGTATCAGCCAGGCGCGCATCATAGATCCACGCCGGGAAGCAGGGCGATCGTCTTGGTGTAGGTTGCGCCGATGCTCTGCATAAAAGCGACCTGGGGCGTATTCCTGCGGAAGATATGGGCATACAGCCCCTGAACGCCCCTTTCACGGAGAATCGCGGATGCCTGCAGCACCAGCGACCGCGCCATGCCCTGATGCCTGTACTCACTGCGCGTATAAACCTGAACCAGGGAAGCTTCCGTCCCGACGCCCGCCGTCACCAATTCGGAAACAGGCCGGCCGGCCCTGTAAAAGCCAAGGGCCAGAAAACCCGGCTGCTCGCGCCAGAGCGTCAGCTGATCGCGCTGAATCGGGGAGATCCTCATGGCGTTCAGTCGCTGTAAAAACGCATCCTGCTGGGCGTCGTTTTCCAGCGGAACGGAGGCATACTGAACGCCCATCGGCGTCTTCCCGGGCTCAGAGTACGGCAGCGGGAAATAAAAAAGATCTTCCGCGTCGTCCGCTGTCAGCCCGCTGTGCTGGTAAAAATGCACCAGATCGGCATCCGAAGCGTCCAGCTGGGCGTAAAGCCTGGCCGGCATGCCGGGATAATTCTGGTCCCGGATGACGATTGCCCTGGCCAGAAGCGCACCGAACAGGAGATTCCTGGCAGATGGCTGGGCGTCGATTTCCATGTAAATATTCAGCGGTCTGGCCGGATACAGCTCCTTTTGCACAAACGGGATCAGATACCCGCTGCCCAGCTGTATATGCTGCTCATTGGAGGCAAAAAAAGTATCTTCCGCCGGGATGCCGCGGTATGTTGCCTGTGGATGGGTAATTCGCATAAGGATACTCCGTTTACTGACTGTCCATCAGTGCTATCAATCGGTAAGGTATATCAGAGGCGGAATTCACTGCCGGCTGGTCGGCGTCAGGTCATACAGCACCCGCTTGACCTGAGGGCACTCCCCGCGGATCCGTTCGGCTGACTCTTCCAGTACATCAAAGGGCATTCTGGCCGCCCGGAGGCAGTCATCCTGATGAAAGCCGAGCGCCCGGAGCACCACGGAATAAGTGTCTTTCTCATAGGGACGCAGGACGGCGTAATACTCGCTGAGCTTCTTGGACTGGCCGGACTGGCGGAGCTGATTGCGGAAAATCGCATCCGCTCTTCTGAGCACCGACAGTTTTTCCTCTGTGACTTCCCCGACGATATTCAGGGCCAGGCCGGTATCCGGAATCACCTGTCCGGCGATCATGTCGTACGGCAGGCCGAGGTAACTGCCGATCTGCCGGACTTCATCCAGAAACAGATCTTCCAGCGGCTCCAGCAGGGTAACGCCTGTCCTGAGACTGTGATAATCCTCATGCGGCTGTTCGGCAAAGGTCCTGTCGTGAATGATCAGGGAAAGATCCGGAAACTTGCGCTGGATTTCCCGGCCGATCACATTCATCAGGGAATGAACCGCACAGCGTTTTTCTTCCTGATCCCTGATTCCCCTGAGCGCCTGAAGAAACCGCCCGCTCTCATCCAGAAAAGTCAGCGGCAGATGGATTCTGCCGGCGAAAAAGCGTTCAAACGTATCGGCCTCCCCTTCCTGGAGCAGGCCGGTGTTCAGAAAAACGCCGATCATCCGTTCGTTCAGCGCCCTCGCGCCCAGCAGGGCGGAAACGCTGGAATGCAGCCCGCCTGTCATCACGCAGAGTGCGGTGCCGTCTCCGGCCGCGCGCCGTATTTCCCCCACTTTCTGGCTGACAAAAGCGTCTTCGTCCCACCAGGCGGTGCACCCGCAGATCCGGAGAGCAAAATTGGTCAGAAGGGTCACACAGTCCGGATCATGCACTTCCAGTTCCAGCAGCGTGCCGAAACGCTTGATATCCCCCCTGGAAAAAGAAAACGGGAGCCCGGAATCCTCCACCGCGGCGATCACGGATACATCCTTGGGCAAAGACAGCGGAATCATGCCGGAAATCATCCGCTGGGACGAGTGCATGCCTTCATGAAGCGGGCAGGCGCTCCACCGGATGCCGGCCATCCGGCGGCCCCCAATCAGTGCCCCGGCCGAGCCGCCCAGATAAATAGCCATACCGGCCGCAGCGGACCCCAGGGCCAGCACCGGAACCTGGCAGGTAAAAAGCAGCCGTCCAGGATCCGAAAAAACCGAATCATGCGACGCGCAGAGAAGCAGACCGCAGGGATCTTCGGCCAGAACGGTTTCCGCCCCTGTGTCTCCGGGAAGAATCTTGCAGCAAATCCGCTGGGAGCGGAGCATGCGGGCGGCGATTCTGGCGACAGAATGATCATAATCCAGGAGAACCAGTTTATCCTGCATCAGAAGCCCCCCGTTTCCCAATGATTCTGAGCATCCCGGCAAACAGCCTTAAAACGCTGAAATTCATTCTACATCATCCGCGTCGGTTCTGTCAATCATCATCGACAACTTCCCAGTATTCCGGGTGCTGCATGCGGTATTGCTGAATGTAGCGCTGCAGGGCCAGCTGCGTCTCGTGCCCGGCGACGCCCGTCTGCTCAATCTTCTGAGCCGACTGAAAAGTGCGGACCGCTTCCGCGGTGTGGATACCGTAAACACCCGTCAAGTGGATTGGGTCCAGCAACCCGATCTCGCAGAGCATCTCCTGCAATCGGGTGACTTTCCGGCTCTCGCAGCCGGACTTAAGCACCGAGTCTGCCAGGTCGAATACCGTGCCGTATCCCTGGATCGTCTCATCCTCCAGCAGATAAGCGGTCTGCTGGACCTTGTCCGGCTTGTTTCCTTCCAGGGCATAGACCCTCACCTTGCCGTCCGCGTCCACCGTGCAGAATTCCACCATGGCCACATGCGTCGTATCCCCGTCGGCGGAAACGGCAAAGAACATCCAGTCGCCGGGCTGCGGGACATAACCGTTTTTTTCGATCTGTTCCGTATGGCCGATGTACCATTGGGAGCCAAAGCCCGGAATGCTTCCTCTCCTGGCAATGTATCTTCCTTCCCGGATAAACCAGTTCCTGCCGATATTCTTGCTGGAATACTTCGGATAGACAACCGTCAGCAGGTTCGTCTGATCTGCCTGATCCACCTGATCCACACACCAGCACACATATTCGGCGCACCAGTTCGCATTGGGATCTCCTGCCCATTTGCCGTATTTCGTGGCATTGTTCCGCCCCTCGGTATACCCGATTTCCGCTCTGGCAACCTGCAGGATCCGCTGCACATGCCTGGGAACCGGCTTGACGGGCGCGATCACCGTTTCCTGCGTTTCTTCAAGCGCTGCCAGCTCTTCCTGCGTCAGCTCCACCCATTCAGGAGAGGACGCAAGGGCCTGTGCGGCGGTCAGCAGCATCAGCAAGACAAGGAATCCAACGATTTTCTTCATACATTCAGCTCCTGGTTTCAATGGTCCGGAACAGGGAAAACTACTCATCGTCATGGTAACGTTCTGTGCGGCGCCGCCGGGCGGAAGAAGGGCCGGTCCGCTCCGGCTCGGGGCTGGAATCAATATGCTGATCCTGCGCTTCGGGCCCGTCCGGCACAAAAGCGCTTTCTTCCGGTACCGCCGCGGTTCCCGGCCCCGGACGAACCGGCCTGCGGAACATGGCTGTATTTTCTTCGTCCGCCTGCATGTTTTCATTCCGTTCCGCCCGGTTCATTCTCCTGGTCCCGGTGAACGGAACAGCCTCTTCCGGAGGATACGGTCCGGCCTGTCTTTCGGTTCTGTAACGGGGCACAGGAGCCGAGCGGCGGGTATGGCCCAACTCCTCTTCTCCGCCCTGTTCACGATCATCGGCGCGGGAAACCTCCGTACGCCGGACGCGGCCTGCCGGGGCAGCTGTCCGGTCCTGATAATACATCTCAGGCAGATCCTGCTCGGCGGGTACGCTGCCCATCCGACGCGCCCGCTGCGCAGACTGCGCCATCTGTGCGCGCCGCAGCGCCTGACGGTGTTTTTTCCGGCGTCTGGAGCCCCTTACAAAGATCACCGTACCGCCGATCAGGACCACTGCCCCCCCGACAGCCAGCAGAACCGCCCACAGGGAACGGCCCTGCGAAACCTGCCGGGCAGATTCGCCGTCGTCCCGGATCAGGCCTCCCACTATGGTCGGCGCAGCCGTAGGAGTCAGCGTCGGAGTGGCCGCAGGCAGATTCATCCCAACTGCCGCAGGCGCGGGCGTCTCATAAGGATTAAACGGTTCAAACGAGGCGGAGACGGAGGCGCTCTGCCACTGCTGATGCAGATGGTCTTCGTAGGAAAACAGGGAAGAGCTGTCATTGATCAGGTTTTCGCTTGCATTGGCGCTTCTGAAATCTTCCGTATTGAGAAAATCATCCAGCTCATTCTGCGTCAGCATGGTCAGATAATCAGAGGAGATATAGCCCGTCCGGCCGCTGATGGTGATATAATACCAGCTTTTCCCGTCTTCTCCCTGAACGGTTTCCAGGATATAACCCATCTCATTGCGGGTCATCATATACAGGGAGAGACTGCTGACATTTGGCTCCTGCCGGAGATTGACACGGTCCCGGTTGACGATGCCGTATGCCGTGGCGCGCTGGCTGACTGTGACGGGAACCGGCGTAGCGAGAGGCGTAGGCGTCGGCGTCCTCAGGGAAGCGATATAGCCGGCGATTTCCCAGTCGTTCATCTGAACAATCATATCCCGGCGGACATAACCGATATCCTGTCCGTACTGCGCCAGACACCAGGTAATCCCGCTGACGGACGTTTCCTGAGAATAGACCTGGAGCACAGAATCCTTGGTCAGCAGATCGATGATCTGGGCGTTTGAACTCATATCCGTTCTCAGCGGAACGGAATCTCCCAATGTTCTGGCCATACCGGAAAACGGTTCCGGCGTGGACAGGATCACCGGCGCCGGTGTGGGCGTTGCGAGGCTGGCGATATAATAATCCGCTTCCCTGTCGGAGATCCGGCGGAGCTGACTGTCCTGGGTAAAGCCCGTTACCCCGCTGGCAACCACCCGCACAGAATCCCAGCAGACGCCGTCCACATACGTCTGTCCCTGAATTGAGATCAGGGTATCGACCGCGATCATCTCGCGCACAGATTCGTCATTCAGGTCCAGGCTGCTGCGCACCGCGGCGCGGGTAACGGACAGGCCATAGCCGAAATAAGGCACGGGCGTCCCGGTCGGCTCCGGCGTTTTCATCCGTTCTGCCGGATCCGGCGACGGGGTCGGGATATAAATCGTCGGCGTCGCAGTCGGCACCCGCGTCATCTGGGGCGTATGGGTCGGCGCCGGCGTCTTGACCTGGGACTGCTTGAGCGCGGACTGGGAAGCTGTAAACAGCTCCACATAATCCGCCATCACCCAGCCCGCCTGACCGCCTGCCAGCACCGCATACCAGGCTGTGCCGTCTTTGTCATCTGAACTCAGGACAAATATCTCCTGGTTCTTCCTGAGCTCCCGGATCAGTTTCCCGCCAGGCTCAGAACGGAACCGGACCCTGGCGGTGGTTTTCCCCCATCGTTCGATCAGACCCGCTTCGTCCTTCGGCTCCTCAGGAGAAGCCTCATCATTCAGCGGGTTCTTTTCAAGAACGGCTGTTTCACTCTCTGTCAGTTCCCGGACGACCGAAGCGGAAACATAACCCATCCTCCCGTTGACGGAGACATAATACCAGGTGCCGTTTTTATAGTTGGTGATCTGCCTGATGATGATCAGCTCGTCATCAGAGATGTTGCCGATAATGTTCCCGCTGTCAGACTGATCCGGATAAGAGCGGAGGTTCACCGTCCTGAGCGCTTTGGCGTACCCGCTGTACGGCTGGAGGACAAAATCGGTTTTCCCGTCTGTGGTCTCATCGCTTTCTTCCGGATGGGACGGCCGGTAGATGAAGACCAGCTGGCTGGGCGTCAGGGTCCCGTCGGCATCATAGACCACTTCCTGCGGGCCGCTGATCAGATCATACCCGTCTTTCAGGTCAGCCGGGTTGGCATAGATGATCTGCGAGCCCGAATAGACGGTTTCCATGGTAGGCCGCGCGACATTGACGCCGTCTTCCGTCTGATAATAGACCGGAATGGTGGTCTGGGATACCGGCTCCTCCGTTTTTTCAGGAGCCCTGACATAGGTGAAAACAACCGTTTCCGGATCCGCTGTGCCATCCGCATATACGGTTACCAGCCGGGTATCTTCGCCCTCCAGCCTGTAGCCTTTTTTCGGTTCTTCCGCAAACAGGAGGGTCTCTCCCTCTGAGATCGGCTCCAGCCTGGTGGAAGAATAGCCGTACAGGTCGTTTTCATAGGAATAAACGACCTGTATCAGTTTGACGGCGGGAGCGGACGCCGATGCCTGCTGCCCGTCCGTTTCGCCCGGTTCATCCGGACGGAGGTCGTCTTCCTCCGTCAGGCTTTCTTCCACGGGCATACCGGCAGAAAAAACCGGCGTTTCCGTCTCCGTCTGTTTTGAACCGGTTTCTTCAGCTTCCTCATCCTGCCCGTCAAAGACGGAAGAGTCCTCAGGAAGCTCCGGAAGAACTGTCTCTTCGGGATCTTCCGGAACGGCCGCGCTGTCATCCCCTGTCTCTTCTTCCGTCTGAACATCCGGGAGGATTTCCGCAGGTTCAGCGGACTGATAGACAAACGTCACGTCGTCCCCGGCCTTTGCTCCAAGCGGAAGAAACACCGTCTGCGCCAGGTCGCCGATCCGGATATATCCGTCAATCGGATCAGCATATACGGCATCCAGCTGTCCGGTCCATACAGTTTCTGTCCGGTCGGGCGCGATCCTGTTTCCCTCGGTATCCACAAAATGCACAGTGATCTGTATTGCCTCTTTTTGCGGTTCCTGTTCCCGGAAGGCGGCAGTTTCCTCCGCCTGTTCAGGGATCGGTTCCGAAACGGAGCGGGAAAGATACAGCCGGATCAGGACACGATCGCCGTCCTCCGACCTGGCTGTAATATCGCACATCGGCGTTCCTCTCTGATCTGTCCCGGCATCGATGACCTGAAGATCCGTTCCCTCGTCCGGGGAGAACGTATATAAGCCATTGACGTCGCTGACATGCAGAGTCACTTCCTCCACCGTCGTATCGGGCAGATATCCCCACAGGAAGACAGTGGCCCCCGCCTCTCCGGCAGCAACCGGATAGATGCTCATCTCCTCTCCGTTCACATCGAGATAAGTCAGAAACAGATCCAGGTCCATCCCATATGCTTCCAGTATGGTTTCGCCGGATACCGGACAGCAGCATATCAGGAGACCGAAGCACATCAGCGTCAGCAGCGTCCAAAGCCTCACCGTTCTGTTAGTCATCTGATCTGTCAGCCTCCTTGTTTCCCGATCCTCCCAGCAGGTAAGAACCGACCAGAAGGCGTTCGGTCTGACCGCGGAGAACATATCCCCGCACATCTCCGGCGCTGACCATATACCAGTCCATACCTTCGGCAGCCAGGTTTTCTTCCAGGATCGTTAAGATTTCCCCGCCTGAAATACGTCCGGCACAGGGAGCGCTCAGCGACGGAGACTCATACAGCAGAATCTCTGATGAAACAGCGACCGCATATCTGGAGAACAGCGACTGGTCTTCGCGGATATCAGCCAGAAGATCCCCGGCCGGCTTTTTTTCGTCCGTCATCTGTAAAGCGGTTTCCTGTACATATCCCAGCAGATCATCCACCTGCATCAGATACCAGTTTTCCCCGTTTCCGGATATCCGCGTATACACATAAATGGTCTGCCCTTCCTGAAGGTCTGCCATCACAGCGCTGTCCCTGTCGGGATAGGCAAACAGATGCGTGTTCTCCCGCACCAGCGCTTCCCGGAATTCCGTATCCTGTGCGTCATCACCGGACAGGAAAAGGTTTTCCGCTTCCTCAGCCGACAGCATCCTCAGCTGGGTGTCATGGATATAGCCGAAAGTCCCTGTTTCCGGACAATAGACCAGGTCCAGTATTTTTCCGTCATCATCCGGTATTCTGGAAAAAACAAAAACGAGGGTATTCTTCCCGATCCTGGCCAGGAGGTTCCTGTCATTGTTCCCTTTTCCGGAGCGTATGCCCGCTTCATAGATCGTCACCGCGCAGGTGAACCCGCGGTCATCCGGATCTTCTTGGGAAAACAGGCGTTCCAGCGACAAATTCAGTTCTGCCGAGTCAAAGGAAACAGCGGACTCCGGCACATAAGCCAGCTCGCCGTTCAGATCCACACGGTAAAGCGCGCCGCTTTCAATCACCCGTTTTCCTGTGACCCGGACCGTCGTTCCTTTGGCCAGGGTACCCGAAAGGGCATGCGGCCGGCCGTCCGCGTCCAGCAGCGGGGCATCCTGCACCAGTACAGCGGACGAACTGATTTCTTCTTCAGAACCGCGGTCGGCATTTTCCATCGTCGATACGTACAGGCGGACCGTCCTGATCAGACTGCCCCGGATGTCCGTGCACTGAACCGGGACATATGCGGCATTCTGCAGCCTGCTGCCGGCATCCGGAAAAGAAAGATATGTTCCGCTCCCCGGAATAAACCGCATGCCGTCCGGCCCGTCGAAGCGGACCAGCACATGATCCAGCGGCGTCCCGGCGGCGGCTCTGGCCCAGAAAGCGTCCGGCTGACCGTCCACCGTTTCCGCCCGAACCTGGATACCGTTTGAAAAAACCAGGGTAATGCTCAAATCCTCAGCGCCATAAGCCGGAGCATGCGCCGTCAGGCAGCCGCCTATGATCACAACAGCCAAAGCAAGGAAATACCATTTTTTCAGCATTCCGTTTCTCCCAAATCATTATCAGATCATTTTCAAGCCAAAAACAGGTTTTATCCGCCGGAAGCGTTATTGAAGCGCTTCCACATATTCTTCCAGGCAGAGATTCAGTTCACGCATTTTCAATGCGTGCTCCGTACCCACATACCGGTAATGCCAGGCTTCCGCAGCAAAGCCGGTAATCTTCGTCTTTTCCGGCGGGTACCGGAGAATAAAGCCGTATTCCCAGCAGTGTTCCAGCAGCCATTTATGCTGTTTTGTCCCGGCAAACGCAACGCCCGGAACGGTAATATCAAAGCAGGTGCCCAGGTGATGCTCGCTGCAGCCCGGTTCCGCAACCGTCTGAAGGGCAGCGCTCCGGGCTTTCTTTTTGCTCATGCCGTTTTTGATATTCGTGTTGATGCGGCTGTTCAGGAGTTTCCGCTGTTCGGAAACCGTGCGGCACGCCGCGCTGATCTGCCATTTGCCGATGCCGTCCTGTTTGGCAGCCCGGAGCATCCGCATCAGCGCATCGGCCGCCTCACGTTCCGCCAGCATATTGCCGTATTTGATTTTTACCACAGCGCTGTCGCAGTAATCGTTCATGACCACGAGGTCATAGTAAATATACCCTTCCGGAAACGGATGGTCCAGATTCACCAGCAGCGGCAGACCGTCCTCCGTGACATATGGCCTGCTGCCCGTATCATCCGTCGCTCTGCCTGCGGCTCCCCCGCTGAAGAGCAGATTCATCGTACCTTCCCCCGCGTTTCCGTCCATGTCCAGCCCGTTGCGGCTCTGGAACAGAAGGACGGCCGCCGAAGTCGCGTTCCCGTATACGCCGTCCACGGCGCCGGGATCAAATCCAAGCTCTTTCAGGCGCTGCTGAAGCCGCCGGACTTCTTCGCCCCGGGAGCCTTTGGACAGGGCGGATGCCGGCCGGCAGGAAAAGGCGAAAACGGAAACGACTGCCGCAAAAACCGCAACTGATCTGATCAAAAAATGTTTTTTCACGAACCCTGAACCTCCGGAAAAACCGTATTCGTCTTCTTTATCTGGTCAGGACAGCCAGCAGCAGACGATCCGCCCCGGCCGCTTTTGTCAAAAGCCATTCGCTCATGTAAACTGAAATCATCCCATCCCAACTGAAAGAATATCTGTATCATTCCATTCTACGCCGCTGCCGGAACCCATATCCACAAAAACAGCCGGCTCGTCATCACAGCGTATCCCGGGAAAAAACAACTGAAATTGCAAACCGCTGCCCGCATCGATCCGGGACAGAGCAAACTCTTCCAGGATCAATAAAATATAGTCTTCCGGTTCATCGAGGACAATGCCGAAAGCCCCGGCCATCCCAACGTCAGAGATCACATCCGCAATATCCGCGGCAAACTCCCGGTCCTTTGCAAACCCGATCCCGCCTCCGGCTGAGTCAGCGATCCGTGGGGGAAAACAAACACATATGTCATCGTCATTCCAGTCCAGAGTATCTGCGCCGGCACTCCCCCGTATTCTCTGTACAGGAGCAGATCAGAATCTGCTTGGCCAGGAAAAACAGATCCGGCATTTCAGGAACCGGCCTTGCTGTTTATTCTTCCCAAAGAGACTTGACATGTTTCCTCCGGAGGCAGCCACGGTCAGCATGTTTAACTTTCCTGACGGTTCAGCCCGAGGTACTCGTAAACTGAAAAAAATGATCCGGACATCAGCCGCACGTTTTTTCGTCTCCGGCCATGTCTAGATCATCTTAGCATATTCCACAGATAAATTCAAACGGTTTTGATCCGTATTTACAATTGGCAGAAACAGAGAATCAGAGGATCAGGTCTTGCCGGCGCAGACTGAAAGAATGATTTCCGCCGCCTTTTTGAGTGTATCCATCGGAATGTTCAGGGCCGGCAGCAGGCGCACGCGGTCTTTCGCTGTCAGGCAGAGGACGCCTTTTTCCATGCACTTCTGCACCACGGTTCCCGCAGGCATCGCAGTTTTCAGCCCGATCATCAGGCCCATGCCCGAAACGGACTCAATTCCCTCCGCTGCGGAAAAAACGCTGAAAAGGTATTTGCTCTTTTCCCGGACAGAAGCGAGAAAAACATCGTCCAGCCGGTTCAGTACGCTCAGCGCCGCAGCGCAGCAGACCGGATTTCCTCCGAAGGTGGAGCCATGGTCTCCGTACCCCAGTACGTTTTCCGTCTTTTCCCCCAGCAGAGTCGCGCCCAGGGGAAGACCGCCCGCCAGCCCTTTCGCGGTAGAAACGATGTCCGGCTTCAGATCGTATTCCATATAGGCGTAAAGGCTGCCGGACCTTCCGTTTCCGGTCTGCACCTCGTCAACGATCAGCAGGATGTCGTTTTCCGCTGTGATCCTCCCGACCGCTTCCGCGTAAGCCCGGGACAGGGGCACGACGCCTCCTTCCCCCTGGACGCATTCGATCATCACGGCGGCCAGGTTCCCCTGTGCCGCGGCGGTTTCGAGCGCTCCGATATCGCCGGCTTCCAGATGAATAAAGCCGGGCGTCAGCGGCTTGAACAGCTCATGATAGTGTTCCTGGCCGGTGGCGGAAAGTGTGGTGATGGTTCTGCCGTGGAAGCTGTTTTTGAGGGTAGCGATCGTGAAGCGGCCGGGTCCGTATTTGTCTTCCGAATATTTCCTGGCGGTCTTGATCGCACATTCATTGGCTTCCGCTCCGGAATTGCTGAAAAACACTTTTTTCATGCCGGTGCGGCCGCACAGCTGCTCTGCCAGCAGGGCGCAGGGTTCCGTATAGTACAGGTTGGACATATGCTGTACTTTGGAGATCTGTTCGATGACCGCCTGCTTCCAGCATTCGTCCGCCACGCCGAACGAGGTCACGGCGATACCGGATCCCAGGTCAATGTACTCTTTCCCCGTCTCGTCCAGAACGACAGATCCTTTCCCGGAGACGATCTGCACCGGAAAGCGTTTGTAGGTGCCGGCCACATAAGCCGCATCGATTGTCTTTACGTCCATGCTCAGCCCTCCCTGATCCAGGTGCCGGCGCCCTCATCCGTCAGAAGCTCCATCAGGATGGAATGTGGCACCCGGCCGTCCATGATCACGACGTTTCTGACGCCCTTCTGAATCGCCGTGACACAGCAGTCCACTTTCGGGATCATCCCGCCGGAAATCACGCCCTGGCGGCGGAGCTCTTCCGCCTGTGCCAGCGTGACCTCCGGCAGCAGGGTCGACGGATCGTCCCTGTTCATCAGGATGCCTGCGATGTCGGTCATCAGGATCATCCTTTCGGCCTCCAGCGCTCCGGCGATATGGGCTGCGGCTGTATCCCCGTTGATGTTGTAGGCATGGCCTTCCCGGTCGCAGCCGACCGTGGAAATCACGGGAATATAACCGTTGTTCAACAGATCGCGGACCGGCTGGATATGTATTTTGGTAATCTCGCCGACATAGCCCAGCCGCTTGTCCTTCTGCCTGGCTTCAATGAGCCTGCCGTCCATGCCGGACAGGCCGACCGCTTTGCCGCCCTTCATCTCCAGAAGGTTGACCAGGGTCTTGTTGACTTTGCCCGCCAGCACCATCTGGACAATGTCCATGGTTTCTTCATCCGTTACGCGGAGGCCGTTCACGAACTCCGGCTTCTTTCCCAGCCTGTCCATCAGGCTGGAAATCTCCGGCCCGCCCCCGTGGATCAGGACAACCTTCACGCCGATCAGCCACAGCAGGGCGACGTCCTCCATCACCTGCTGCTTGAGCTGTTCGTTTGTCATGGCGTTGCCGCCGTATTTGATCACGATCACCTTGCCCGTATAACGCTTGATGTACGGGAGGGCCTGGGTCAGCACCTCGGCCCGCTGAGCGTTCGTTATGCTCAGGTCCATATCCTTATCTCCCCCTGCCGGTCAGGTCCTGTAGTCCCCGTTGATTTTCACATAATCATATGTCAGGTCGCAGCCCCAGGCCGTCGCGGAAATATCCCCCGCGTTCAGGTTCACCAGGATATCAATCTCCTTTTCCAGGAGCACCTTCTTGGCCTCTTCTTCCGAAAACGGGATGCCCGCTCCGCTCCGGCAGACATCCACCTGCCCGGCGCCGCTCAGAAAGCTGACGTCGATCCGGCTGACGTCCACAGACGCCCCGCTGTAACCGATCGCGCAGAGCACCCGGCCCCAGTTGGCATCCGCGCCGAACATGGCCGCTTTCAGCAGGCTGGAGCAGATGACGGACTTGGCTACCGTCCTGGCGGTCTTCAGGTCTGCCGCCCCGCTCACCCGGCACTCCAGGAGCTTGGTCGCCCCTTCCCCGTCGCCGGCGATCATACGGCAAAGGCTCATCGTCACGGTGTTCAGCGCTTCCATAAAGGTTCCGAAATCTTCCCCGTCGCTGTCAATCAGATGATTGCCAGCCAGGCCGTTGGCCAGAACCGTCACCATGTCGTTGGTGGAGGTGTCCCCGTCCACGCTGACCATGTTGAAAGTGCCCTGAATGTCTCCGGAGAGGGCCTTCTGCAGCATTTCCGGGGAAATGCTGACATCGGTGGTAATGAAGACCAGCATCGTCGCCATATTCGGGTGGATCATCCCGCTGCCCTTGGCGATCCCGCCGATGCGGCAGGTTTTCCCGTCCAGCTCAAACTCTACCGCGATCTCCTTGCGGATGGTGTCCGTGGTCATGATCCCCTCAGCCGCTGCGTCTCCGCCCGTTTCCGACAGTCCTGCAGCTAGGGCGTCCATGCCCGCAGCGATCGGTTCCAGATTCAGCGGTTCCCCGATCACGCCGGTGGAAGCGACCACGATGTCCCTGGGATTGATGCCCAGCGTCCCTGCGGCCAGATCGCACATTTTCCTTGCGATCTCTATCCCGTTGGCGTTGCAGGTATTGGCGTTGCCGCTGTTGCAGATCACCGCCTGAGCGATCCCGTCGCTCAGGTTTTCCTTCGTGACCAGCAGGGGGGCGCCTTTGACCAGGTTGGTCGTATAGACGGCGGCGCAGGAAGCAGGCCGTTCACTGAAGATCAGCGACAGGTCCTTCTTGGTCCTGCTTTTGCGGATCCCGCAGTGAATGCCGTTGGCTTTGAATCCTTTCGCGGCGCAGACGCCGCCGGAAATCGTTTTCATCTTCAGTCCTCCTGTACCTTAAGTCCGGTATCTTCCGGAATACCCATTAGCAGATTCATATTCTGGATTGCCGCGCCTGACGCGCCCTTTCCCAGATTGTCAAACCGTGCCGTCAGCAGCAGACGGTCCTGATTGCCGTGCACGGAGATGACCAGATCGTCCCGTCCAGTCATTTTCCCGGCGGACAGGAAACCGTTTTCATCGCCGTCTTCCACCCGGATCAGCCCATCCCGGTAATAACTTCTGTATAAGTCTTTAAGTTCTGCCGCACCGCATCGGATCTGGTCCGCATGCAGCGGGACCATCACTTCCATCCCGGCGTAGAAGGGAGCGACCGTGGGGCAGAAAACCGGCGGACAGGACAGTCCGCAGAGCTTCTGCATTTCCGGCAGGTGTTTGTGCCTCTGGGAAAGCCCATACACCCGCGGGGCGTCCAGCAGAGAATCCCGCCCGTCCGCTTCATATTCGGCGATCATTTTTTTCCCGCCTCCGGAATAGCCCGTCAGGGAAAAACAGCTCAGCTGCGCATCGGCGGGAAGAATCCCGTTTTCTGTCAGCGGGGCAGCCAGGGAAATGAAGCCTGTCGCGTGGCATCCCGGGTTCGCGATCCGTCTGGACCGGCGTATTGCATCCCTCAGCCCTCGGATTTCAGGAAAACCGTATACCCAATCTTCCAGTGTCCGGTGGGCTGTCGACGTATCGATGACCGCTGTTGTTCCGTTCGTCACCAGGGTGACCGCTTCACGCGCCGCGTCGTCAGGCAGGCAGAGAAATACGCAGTCCGCCTGATTCATCATGTCCTGTCTGGCGGCAGCGTCCTTGCGCAGTTCCTCCGGCAGGGACAGCAGTTCAATGTCCTGTCTTGCAGCCAGGCGCTCGCTGATCCGCAGGCCCGTCGTTCCCGCCCGTCCGTCAATAAATACCTTCCACACCGACTGCTTCCTCCTGTCTTCAGCGCACTCCCAGAGGCAGAATAATTATGCATAATTATACACATTAATAGAATATTGTCAAGGCATAATCTGTATTTTTATGCATATTGTAATTACAATATGCATATATTCCGTTATTATCCCATTTTATCCATCCATTTTCGCTGCACCGGGAAGGCTCTGAAAAAAAGAAACCATCTGCTGCAAAAAACGTCATCCCGGGCACATGCAGGCCGCAGGGGCCGCCCGGATCACGACGGGTCATGGGCGCTGAGATCCAGGGAGTATTCCCCTTTTTCGTTTTTCATATAGCCGAGTTTTTCCATGTAGTCGATGTGGCCGGGAGCGTTTTCCCTGAACAGCAGGGTCCGGTATCCTTTTTCTTTCAGCTGTCCGTGCAGGAAACGTCCTGCGGAAGTGTCGCGGTAGGACGGGGTCGTATAGTCCAGCAGGATCTCAATTCCATTCTGTCCGGTTTGCCGCCCGATAAAGAGCCCGGCCGGATGACTGTCGCAGCAGACGATCATGACGGTATCCGCCTGCAGCCCATCGGCTGAAAATTCAGGAAACCAGGTCTGAATATCCTGCAGGTTCTTTGAAAGGAAATAGGAGACATAACCGTCCCCCAGTCCCGTCTCTATCAGGTCATAGTGCCTGTGGTCCCGCAGCAGCCGGCTCAGCTGATAGACGTTGATGCCGATCAGGAACAGGTTCATCAGCGCCGTCGGATAGGATCCGATGATCAGCGCGTAGCACATAAAGATCAGGCTCCCGACCGTATTCACGATGCGCAGTCTGACCACCGACGTCATCAGCATGGAAACGACCACCAGCGCAGAGCCGATATAGCCGACCATCTCAATCAACCATTTGCCGTCCATCAAAAAATCCTCCTTCGCTTGACCGTCCGGAACCCTGTATATATAATATGAAAAACCGTTTTTGTCAATGATTACCATGATCAGGAGGGAAATCTTTTGAAATATGAATACGATGCCGTCCTTCATGTGCAGGCGGACAGCGGAGGAGCCTATGTCCTTTTCCCTTTGGATATCCGGCAGGAATTCGGGAAAGGCCGTCTCAAAGTTCACGCCGAATTCGACGGTATTGGTTATGATGGAAGCGTCGTGAATATGGGTTTAAAAAACCCGGACGGGTCCGTCTGCTATCTCATAGGAGTGCTGAAGGCCATCCGCGGCCGGCTCTCCAAAGGGGACGGCGATACGGTTCACGTCCTGATCGAGCCAAAGGAATAAAATACACCGGACAGCCTTCCGGTCAGACGACCCCTTTTTCCGCTGAATCCTGAATGTGGTTCATCCGCGCGTAGCTGCCGCCCAGGGCCACCAGCTCTTCATGCGTACCCTGCTCCGTGATGCGGCCTTCTTCGATCACCAGGATCTGATCGGCATTCCGGATCGTGGAAAGGCGGTGCGCGATGGCGACAATGGTTCTGCTGCCCGCGATGCCCGCGATGGCCTGCTGAATCTGCCGTTCCGTTTCCACATCCACCGAAGCGGTCGCCTCGTCCAGAATGATGATCGGCGAACGGCGGAGGATGGCCCGGGCTATGGCGACGCGCTGCTTCTGCCCGCCGGACAGGCGCAGTCCGCGTTCCCCTACCCGGGTCTCATATCCATCCGGCATGGCCAGGATATCTTCGTGAATATTGGCAGCACGGGCTGCCGCCTCGATCTCCTCCCGGGTTGCTTCCGGCACGGCGTAGCCGATGTTTTCCGCAACGGTGCCGTTGAACAGGAAGGTGTCCTGCAGAACCGGGGAAATGTTTCTCCGCAGGCTGCTGATAGTCACTTCGCTGATATCCCGCCCGTCGATCAGGATACGTCCGGCGTCCGGCTCATAAAACCTTGAAATCAGCTGGGTCAGAGTGGTTTTCCCGACGCCGGTCGGCCCGACCAGGGCCAGCATTCTCCCAGGTTCACAGCGGAAGGAAACGTCCCGCAGCACCGGTACGCCAGCCCCGTAGGAAAAACTCACATGCTCAAATGTGATCTCTCCCCGGACATCCCGGAGCGGTACGGCCCCCGGACGATCCTGTATTTCAACCGGCGCGTCCAGAATATCCAGCACGCGTTCAGCCCCGGCCATCGACTGCTGCATGTTTTCCAGCAGGTTCGCAAGGCCCGTCACCGGCCCGTAAAACAGGCTGAGGTACAAAAGAAACGCCACGATATCCTGCACCCTCAACCCTTCCCGGAAAGCCAGCAGCCCGCCGAACGCCACCACCAGAATCGTGCCGAGAGACGAAATAAACTCTACCGACGGATGAAACACCGCGCTGATTTTGAGCGCCTGCAGCATGGCGCGTATGTGTTCGAAATTCCTTTCGTTGACCTGCCCGGTTTCATAATCTTCCCTGCCGAAGGACTGGATCTCATGGACGCCCGAAAGGTTGTCCTGCAGTTTCCCGTTGAGTTCCCCCATCTTTTTCTGCGAGATGCGGAAATACGGCCGCACCTTTTTGGAAAAAACAATGCACGAGGCAAATATCAGCGGAATCGGGGCGCAGGTGATCAGGGCGAGCTTCCAGTTAATGGTGAGCAGAACGATCAGCACGCCAGTGAACGTGACCAGATTGGTGATGGACTCCGGGATCATATGAGCGTAGAGAAGTTCAAAGTCACGGGTGTCGTTCACGACCCGGCTCATCAGATCACCGGTCTGTTTGTCGTGAAAATTCCCAAGATGCATGCGCTCGAGCTTGTCATATGTCTTGGTGCGCAGGTCGCCCACCAGATACCAGGCGGCTTTGTGCGCCAGATAATTGCTCAGAAACCGAAACAGCACCCGCAGCAGATAAAGGCCGGTCAGCGCCAGCGTCAGCAGACCGATCGCACGGAGTCCTTCTTCGTTCACCCCGTTCTCCACGATGCCGGTCATCGCGGCCAGGGCTTTGGGCGCGGCCAGGTTGACCCCTGTCAGGGCCAGGGTGGACAGGATCGCGGCGGTATACAGATTCCGGTACCGGATGGCTTCGCGGCTGAGCCGCCAGAGCGTTCTGATCATAAATCCTCCCGTTCCCAATGCCGGAACACGGCTTCGTCCGGACTGTCATGCGGATGATTTGCACAGAAAAAAAATCTTCCTGACGGTTGACTTAGAGTAAACTTTAAGATTTATCATGCTCCGGGGGGGAGATGACTTCATGCGAAAAAACACCACCAGAGACATGACGGAAGGCAAACCCCTGATTCTTCTTTCTGTCTTTGCGCTGCCGCTGCTCATCGGCAACGTCTTCCAGCAGGCCTATAACCTGGCCGACTGCATGATCGTG
>JBGUJG010000118.1:0-5231 GCA_045113695.1 Christensenellales bacterium | reverse complement strand
GGGGCAGTCTGAGCGCTGACGCCTCTGCTGTTATCCCTGCCGTCTCCCCCGTGATCAGCGCCCAGTGCCTGCGGGTTCCCGTGCAGGACGGCCATACAGCCGCTGTGAGCGTTCAGTTCACCAGGAAACCTTCCATGGAAGAAATGCTTGCCGCATGGGAAAGCTGGGTCACCTATCCCCAGCAGCTGAAGCTGCCCAGCGCGCCCGCTCCCTTTGTCAAATACATGGACCAGCCGGACAGGCCGCAGGCCCGTCTGGACAGGGATTATGAGCGCGGGATGGGCGTTACGGTCGGCCGTCTTCGCGAGGACAGGATCTTTGATTACCGTTTTGTCTGCCTGTCCCACAACACCCTCCGGGGCGCTGCGGGCGGCGGGGTCCTGAGCGCAGAACTGCTTTGCGCGACCGGCGAAATCGTTCATAAATAACCTTATCCCATCAGGAAAGAAGGAAGACCGGATGAAAACGCCGTTGTTCCGCGGGGCGGCCACAGCGCTGATCACCCCGATGCGGGATGGAAACGTCGACTACCAGGCACTCGAAAAGCTGATTGACAGCCAGCTGGAAAGCGGCATTCATGCCCTGGTTCCCTGCGGCACGACCGGGGAACCCGCTACCCTGTCTTTGGACGAATGGCGGGAGGTGATCCGCTTCACGGCGGAGCGCGTACACCATCGTGTCCCTGTCATCGCCGGAACCGGCGGTAACAACACGCGTGATGCTATTGAACGCGCTGCCGCCGCCAAATCCCTCGGAGCTGACGCCCAGCTCTGCGTAACGCCATATTACAACAAAACGACGCAGGAAGGTTTGATTGCGCATTATCAGGCGATCGCCGACAGCTCAGCCCTGCCTGTGATTCTCTACAGCGTCCCATCCAGGACCGGCATGGCCATCTCCCTGGATACGCTGAAAACCTTAAGCCGTCATCCGAACATCATCGCGCTTAAGGAAGCGGGCGGAGACATCGGCAGAACCGGCGACATCATTGCCGCCTGCGGTGAGAATCTTCCGGTCTACTGCGGTTCGGATGAAATGACAGTGCCGATGCTCTCCCTGGGCGCGGCCGGCGTCATCTCGGTGCTGAGCAACGTCATTCCTTCCGCCGTCTCCCAGATGACGGACAGCTGGTTTGCCGGTGATACCGCAAAAGCCTGCGCCCTTCAGCTGCGCTACCTGCCGCTGGTCCGTCTTCTGTTCAGGCAGGTCAGCCCGATTCCAGTCAAAGCGGCGATGCACCTGATGGGGCTGTGCGAAAACGAACTGCGTCTCCCCCTGCTGCCGCTGGATGATACGGCGGCCGAACCGCTCCGGCAGGAGCTGATTCGTCTGAACGCACTGAATGCGTAAAGGAGCTTGATCATGAAAAAGATCCTGTTATGCGGCGCATTGGGCAAAATGGGCCGTCAGGTGACCGCACTGGCGGCTGACAGCGGTTTTGAGATTGCTGCCGGCGTTGACTTTGCTTCATGCGCCGGCACGCCTTTTCCCATCTATCCCGGGTTTGACTCCCCGATTCAGGAAACAGCGGATGTAATCATCGATTTTTCACGTCCTGCCGTGCTGGAGGGGCTGCTCCGGTACGCTGCCAAAAAAAAGATTCCCTGCGTACTCTGCTCCACCGGATACGGCGAAATCGAAAATGCCATGATTCAGGAAGCTTCACAGGTTATTCCCGTGTTTGTCAGCGCCAATATGAGCCAGGGGGTATATGCCCTCAAAAAGCTGATCCGGATTGCCAGACAGCTTCTTCCACAGGCGGATATAGAGATCGTCGAAAAGCATCACCGGTACAAGGAAGACGCCCCGAGCGGCACGGCCGTCGCGCTTCTCGATGCCCTTCAGGATGAAACCACAACTCTGTGCTACGGCCGCGAAGGAAAAAACACCCGCCGGCAGAGCGGTGAAATCGGTGTTCACGCGGTCCGCGGCGGCACCGTATGCGGAGATCATGAAGTGAATTTCTTCCTGGACGATGAAATCGTCACCCTGTCGCATCATGCTCAGAGCCGGGCCATCTTTGCCAGCGGGGCGCTGAAAGCCGCTCATTTTATCATGAATCAGCAGCCCGGACTCTACGGGATGGAAGAAATGATGAAATAAACGGTTGCAAAAACCGTCAGATTATTGTATAATTTGGTTTCAGGGCGGGGCATTTATGTCCCGTCCGGTTCTTGATTTTTTGATGGAATTCAGAGGATTTCTGTTTTTTCATTTGAAAGGAGTTTGTACTATGAACGACACTGAATCACGGATCCTTGTTTCGGCCGAAGGGCTGAAAAAACTCGAAGAAGAGTTGAATTATCTGGAAACCGTCCGCCGTCCCGAGATTGCTGAGCAGATCCGGATCGCCCGCGGCTTCGGCGACCTGAGCGAAAATGCCGAATATGACGCCGCGAAAAACGAGCAGTCCAAACTGGAGGCTGAAATCGCTGAGCTTCAGCAGACCATCAGCACGGCCGTCGTTGTGGATGAAAGCGACATCCGCACCGATCACGTCAGCATCGGGACCTCGGTGACTATCCTGTGCAAGTCCTGCACCGATGAAGATCTTTACGCTCCCGGTGAGCAGGATGTTTTTACCATCGTCGGCGCGCGGGAGAGCAATCCGGCCAAACGGCTCATCTCCAACGAATCTGCCATCGGCAGCGCCCTGTTGGGCAAGCGGGTCGGGGAAGAAGCCCGCGTTGATCTGCCTGATGAAGCGGAAGTAGTCTTTATCATCCAGAAAATCGAAAAAGCTGATTGATCAGAGGATATGAATATGCAGGATCAGACGAAAAATGAAACCGCCGCCCGGACCGCCCCCTCTTTTTCCGAGCAGGAGCAGATTCGCCGTGCAAAGCTTTCGGAACTGTGCGAAGCCGGAAACAGTCCTTATCAGATCACCCGGTATGATGTCACGCATGTCAGCAGCGAGATTCTGGAAGGCTTTGACCGTCTGGAAGGCCAGACCGTGTCTATCGCCGGGCGCATGATGAGCCGCAGGATCATGGGCAAAGCATCCTTCGCCCATCTGCTGGACGGCAAGGGAGACATCCAGATCTATGTCCGCCGGGATGATGTCGGGCTCGACGCGTATGCCGCTTTCAAGAGCTTTGACATCGGGGATATCCTCGGCATCACCGGTTTTGTGTTCAGAACGCAGACCGGGGAGATTTCTGTCCACGCGCAGACGGTGACACTTCTCTCCAAATGCCTCAAGCCCCTTCCTGAAAAGTTCCACGGCCTGCAGGATCAGGACCTGCGCTACCGCCAGCGTTATCTGGACATGATCGTCAACCCGGAAGTGCGGGATACCTTCATCAAGCGCAGCAAGGTGATCAGCGCGATCCGCGCGTTTTTGGAGAGCCGCGGTTTCCTGGAAGTGGAAACACCTGTCCTGCACACCCAGGCCGGCGGCGCGTCCGCCCGCCCCTTTATCACGCATCACAATACGCTGGACATCGACATGTACCTCCGCATCGCGCTGGAACTTCATCTGAAGCGCCTGATCGTCGGCGGGTTTGAGCGGGTCTACGAGATCGGCCGCGTTTTCCGCAACGAGGGCATGGACACCCGGCACAACCCGGAATTTACCATGCTGGAACTTTACCAGGCCTACACGAATTACGAAGGCATGATGGACATCGTGGAAGAGATGTTCCGTTATGTTGCCCACGCCGTCAACGGCACAGGCCTGGTGGACGCCGGGGATGTTCAGCTTGATCTGGACCAGCCTTTCGCCCGCATTTCTATGGTGGAAGCGGTTCGGAAGTACGCCGGGGTGGACTTTGATCAGATCGCCACGCTGGAGGAAGCCCGCGCTGCCGCCAAGGAACACCATATCCAGTATGAGCAACGGCATCAGAAGGGCGATATCCTGAACCTGTTCTTTGACGAATACGCCGAAAAGAACCTCGTACAGCCTACCTTCCTGTACGGCCACCCGGTGGAGATCTCTCCCCTGGCCAAGCGCGATCCGCTGCACCCCGGCTATACTGAGCGGTTTGAAGTGTTCATGCTGGGGCGGGAGATGGGCAACGCCTTCTCCGAGCTCAACGACCCGATCGACCAGCGCGCCCGCTTTGAAGCCCAGGCTGCCCTCAAGGCCCAGGGAGATGAAGAAGCCCAGGGCGTTGACGAGGACTTCCTGAACGCGCTCGAAATCGGCATGCCGCCCACCGGCGGCCTGGGCGTCGGCGTCGACCGCCTGGTCATGCTGCTGACCAATGCCCCGTCCATCCGGGATGTGCTTCTTTTCCCGACAATGAAGCCGGAGCAGAAGTAAAGCCAATCAGTATACGGAATCGGCAAGCAGTAAGCATCCTGTCATACAGGGTATAGTTCTGTTTTTATTCTATACAAAATCAACCGGACTGCTGGGAAAACACTGAAGCAGTCCGGTTTTTAATATTTTCTGTCTAAAACATAGACATTATCCGGTCGCGAGCAGTGATGCTGCGAATAACCTGCTTTGAGAGAGCACGGATCACATCGCAAAGATGTTTGACAACGGCCTCAAGAGAAGGAAACACTTCATTTCTGAACCCGCATTTTCGGAGTTCTTTCCAAATCTGTTCAATTGGATTCATCTCAGAGGTATACGGCGGAATGAAATCAATATGGATATTGCCGGGTATTAACAGGAAAAAGCCTTCTCCTGTTCTTGGTTCCACGACCCTGTTATGCTTAGCGGTATTCACAGATATGATGGCATGGTGTCGAAGGTCGTTTCCCTTTCCTGAAGCAGCGTCTCTTGGGTTTATTGATACTTCCGAATCCTGATTCATCCTGAAACATGACCCGGATGTTCCTGCCCTGACTTTGGTATGTTATTCTGTCGTAATGGATTATAATTATTCTGAGGAGTTCTGACCCTCTTTGGCTGTTGCTTTCGGATGCTTTGGCCTCGCCATCCATGCCGCTTCAGCATTCGATACGCATAAGCCACTGATGCAGCTCAAACTTCTAGCCGTTGCCGGATTTGGTTTAACGTCAGTTCAGGCTGGCATCGGGCTTCTTATTCAAATTTTGCAAGGACTTTTGCTTCTTGTTCTACGCTCATATTCCCGTTCACTAATTATGAATATTTTCATCACCCATTGCTATTAACGATGCAATGGATGATTTGCTATTATTTGGGTGAATACTAGAGTGTGTTTCTAGAGTGTGTTTCTAAAGTCATAAAAGAGAAGAGAAAGTGAAAAAAGATACAAAAACCAAAAGGAAAATGAGCGAAAGTGTCGAAT
>JBGUJG010000117.1:0-41002 GCA_045113695.1 Christensenellales bacterium | reverse complement strand
GGTTCCCGGCAGGGGGACGTGTCCCCCTGCCGAGGGCTGTGCAACAGCCCCCTGATGAAAAAACATTTTGCGTACAGCTGCAGCCGCATCAAGCGCCTTCCTTCCGCTTTACTTTCACGCTTTCCTGTGATAAAATCTGCTTGTTGTCTGAATGCGGCGCCGGCCTGCCCCCGGACGGGCAAACCGCCGCCGGAGAGATGAATCCGACCGGGAGGATCCTTTGCCAGATGATGCGCTACAGCAAGAAACAGCCGAGCAAAGCGCTCTACGAAGCCATCCTGAGCCTGAAGAACCTGGATGAGTGCGAACGCTTTTTTGAGGACCTGTGCACGGAAAACGAGCTGCGGAGCATGGAGCAGCGCTACAACGTCGCCTCCTACCTGATGCAGGACATGGTGTACGCGGACATCCTGGAAAGGACGGGGGCCAGCAGCGCCACCATCAGCCGCGTGCGCCGCAACATCCTGAATCACGGCAGCGTCATGACGGACGTCATCGCCAGGCAGCGGGAAAAAGATTGATGGAGAGACACGAGACATGAAGAAACTGATGCTGGGCAATGTGGCCGCGGCGCGGGGCCTGTATGAAGCCGGATGCTCTTTCGCGTCCAGCTATCCGGGCACTCCGAGCACGGAGATCACCGAGGAAGCGGCCAAATTCGAAGAGATTTACTGCGAGTGGGCGCCCAACGAGAAGGTCGCTATGGAAGCGGCCTTCGGCGCGAGCCTGGCCGGGGCCCGCTCCTTCTGCGGGATGAAGCACGTCGGTCTGAACGTCGCGGCGGACCCGCTGTTCACCATTTCCTATACCGGCGTCAACGGCGGCATGGTCATCGCCGTGGCGGACGACCCTGGCATGCACTCGTCCCAGAACGAGCAGGATTCCCGCCACTACGCCAAGGCCGCCAAGCTGCCGATGCTGGAGCCGTCGGATTCCGCGGAAGCCCTCGCCTTCGCGAAGGAAGCCTATGAGATTTCCGAGCGGTTCGATGCGCCTGTTTTCCTCAAGATGTGCACGCGCGTGGCCCATTCCCAGTCCCTGGTCGAGACGGGGGATCGGAAGCTGCCGGACCTCAAGCCTTACGAAAAGAACATTGCCAAGTACGTCATGATGCCGGGCAACGCCATCAAACGGCACCCGGTCGTGGAAGAGCGGACCCGGCAGCTGGTCGCCTTCGCGGAAGAAACGCCGCTCAACCGCGTGGAGGAGGGGACGGATCATGCCGTCGGCATCATCACTTCCTCCACCAGCTATCAGTATGTGAAGGAAGTCTGCGGGGACCGCTACCCTGTGCTGAAGCTCGGGATGGTCTGGCCGCTGCCCGAAAAGAAGATCCGGGATTTCGCCGCCTCCGTCGGCAGGCTGATCGTCGTCGAGGAACTGGATCCCTTCATCGAGGACCACTGCCGGAACCTGGGCCTCCATCCCGCCGGTAAAAGCCTGTTCCCGCTGGAGGGCGAGTTCAGCCAAAACCTGGTGGCGGAAAAGCTGGGCATGCCTTCCGATAAAGGCCCGGCGCTTGCGGACGCCGTGCCGCCCCGCCCGCCGGTCATGTGCGCCGGCTGCCCGCACAGGGGCCTTTTCTACACGCTGACCCGCAACAGGTGCACGGTGCTCGGCGATATCGGCTGCTATACCCTGGGCGCGGTCGCCCCGCTGTCCGCCATTGAGATGACGGCCTGCATGGGCGCTTCCGTCAGCGCCATCCACGGCTTCAACAAGGTCCGCGGGGAAGCAAGCGAAGGGAAGACCGTCGCCGTCATCGGGGACAGCACCTTCATGCACTCCGGCATGACCGGCCTGGCCAACATCGCCTACAACCAGTCGAACTCCACGGTCATCATCCTGGACAACTCCATCACCGGCATGACCGGCCATCAGCAGAACCCGACCACCGGCTACAACATCAAGGGCGACCCGGCCGGCAAGATCGACCTGGAGAGCCTCTGCCGCGCCATGGGCATCCGGAGGGTCCGCGTGGTGGACCCGTACGACCTGGCCGCCTGCGATCAGGCCGTTAAGGAAGAGCTGGCCGCGGACGAGCCCTCCGTCATCATCTCCAGAAGGCCCTGCGCCCTGCTCAAGTATGTGAAGCACAAGCCCCCGCTGCATGTGGATACGGGCAAGTGCATCGGCTGCAGGTCCTGCATGCGGATCGGCTGCCCGGCGATCTCGATGAAGAACGGCAAGGCCCGCGTGGACGAGACCCTGTGCGTCGGCTGCGGGGTCTGCCGCCAGCTGTGCAAACCGGGCGCTCTGACCGGTGAGGAAAAGGAGGGCTGAGCCGTGAAAACCAAAAATATCATGATCGTCGGTGTCGGCGGCCAGGGCAGCCTGCTGGCCAGCAAGGTGCTGGGCCGGGTCCTGCTCAGCCAGGGCTATGACGTCAAGGTCAGCGAAGTCCACGGCATGAGCCAGCGCGGCGGCAGCGTGGTGACCTATGTGCGCTACGGGGAAAAGGTATATTCTCCCCTGATCGACCGGGGAGAGGCGGACCTGATCGTCTCCTTTGAGCAGCTGGAGGCGGCCCGCTGGCTGCCTTATCTGCGCGCGGACGGTCAGATCGTCACCAACACCCAGCAGATCGATCCGATGCCGGTGGTGACCGGCAAGGCCGTCTATCCGGACGGGCTGATCGAAAAGATGAAAGCGGCCGGCGCCAAAGTGGACGCCCTGGACTGCGTGACCCTGGCCAAACAGGCCGGCAGCACCAAGGCGGTCAACGTCGTGCTGCTGGGCAGGCTGTCCCACTATTTTGACCTGCCGGAGGCGGTCTGGCAGGAAGCGCTGGAAGCGCTGGTGCCGCCCAAGTTCCTGGAACTCAACAGAAAAGCTTTTGAACTGGGCAGGAACGCCTGATGTCTGTTGATTCGTCAGCCGGCGCGGTCTCCTGCGCTGATGCTCGGAACCATAAAAAGAGAGGAAGGGTGATTCCCATGGCTGAAAGGTATTATCAACCGGAAATCGAAACGGCCTCCCCGGAACAGATCAAAGCCTGGCAGGACGAGCGCCTCGTCAGCCAGGTGCGCCATGTCTGGGAAAACGTTCCCTATTACCGCAAAAAAATGGAAGAAGCGGGCGTGACGCCGGACGACATCCATGGCCGGGACGACCTGCATAAGCTGCCCTTCCTGAGCAAGGCGGACCTGCGGGAAGCCTACCCTTACGGTCTGATGGGCGCGCCCCTCAAAGACTGCGTGCGCATCCACTCGACCTCCGGCACCACAGGCAAGCGCGTGGTGGCCTTCTATACCCAGGCCGATATCGACCTGTGGGACGACTGCTGCGCCCGCGCCATCACCGCGGCCGGCGGCACGAAAGAGGACGTCTGCCAGATCGCTTACGGTTTCGGCCTGTTTACCGGCGGCGCCGGCCTGAACGGCGGGAGCCACAAGGTCGGCTGCCTGACCATTCCGATCTCCTCCGGCAACACCGAGCGGCAGATCATGTTCATCCGGGACCTGAACGCCACCATCCTCTGCTGCACCCCGTCCTATGCCGCCTATCTCGCCGAATCGATGAAGGAGATGGGCCTGACCCCGGACCAGATCCCGCTGAAGGCCGGCATTTTCGGCGCGGAGGCCTGGAGCGAGGAGATGCGGCAGGACATCCAGAACACCCTGGGCATCAAGGCCTATGACATCTACGGCCTGACCGAGCTTTCCGGCCCCGGCGTCGCGTTTGAGTGCTCCGCGCAGAGCGGCATGCACATCAACGAGGATCACTTCATCGCCGAGATCATCGACCCGGAAACCGGCGAGGTCCTGCCGGACGGTCAGCAGGGCGAGCTGGTATTTACCGCGATCACCAAGAAGGCCTTCCCGCTGCTCCGGTACCGCACCCGCGATATCTGCGTGCTGTCCCACGAAAAATGCTCCTGCGGGCGCACCCACGTCAAGATGAGCAAGCCGCGCGGCCGCAGCGACGACATGCTGATCATCCGCGGCGTCAACGTCTTCCCCAGCCAGATCGAGACGGTGCTGCTCAACCAGGGCTATCCGGCCAACTACCAGATCATCGTGGACCGCGTCAATCACAGCGATACCCTGGACGTACAGGTGGAGATGACGCCCGAGATGTTCACCGACAACATCGGCGAAATTACCCGCCGGCAGAAGGAACTGGTGGACGGCCTGCGCTCCATGCTGGGCATCGGGGCGAAGGTCACGCTGGTTGCCCCCAAGTCCATCGTGCGCAGCGAAGGCAAGGCCGTCCGCGTCATCGACAAACGAAAGATTTAAAGGAGGGAACAGCATGTCTGTCAAACAGATTTCCGTGTTTCTTGAAAACAAGCCCGGTTCCCTTTGCCATATGACCAAGGTGCTGGCGGACAGCGGCATCGACATGCGCGCTTTCTCCCTGGCGGAGGCCAGCGATTTCGGCATCGCCCGGATCATCGTGGACGACGTCTACGCGACGACCACCGTGCTGCGGGACGCCGGCTTCATCCACTCGGTCAGCAAGGTGCTGGCGGTCGCCCTGTCCGATACGCCCGGCGGCCTGCACCAGGCGCTGGCGGCGCTGGAAGCGGCCAAAGTCAACATCGAGTACATGTATGCTTTCCTGGGCGGGAAAGAAAACAGCGCCTACATGATCTTCCGGGTGACGGATGTAAAGGCCGCCGCCCTGGCCCTGAACACCGCGAAAGTGCGGCTGGTGGAGCAGGAAGAACTCAGCGAACTGTAAGATCGGTGCATAATGCATAATGCATAATTCATAATGCATAATGTATCATTCATCATGAATCATTGGATCGTACTGAAAAAGAAGATGCCCGGAGTTTGTTGCTCCGGGTATTTTTCTTGGCAGGCATGTTTATAGTTCTCTCAGAGGTTTATTGATCAGCATCAGCAGGGCGGTGACGGTGAAGCCGCCGGCGCAGATGAACAGCAGCGCGGACGAGCCGAGGGACTGGAGGACGATGCCCGCCAGTACGGAGGCCACCGGGATCATGCCCTGGGAACCGATGCTGATGATGCTGTTGACCTTGCTGAGCTTATCCCGGTCCACGATGCGCATCATAGCGGTGCTGACCGGGATATTGATCCAGGACACCAGGAAGCCCATCGCCAGGCAGCCCAGGCAGAACACAATCAGGAAACCGTTCAGGGAAATGCCATGGTCCACAAGCAGGAAGTAGCAGACGGCCAGGGCGATCATCACCGCCGCGACCGCGCAGAGCCGTACGGCGGTCCGGAAACCAAATTTTTCCTGCGGTTTTTGGGCGCTCAGGATGGCCGCGCCGATCAGCGAGCTGATCCCGAAGCACGCGCTGAAGACGGAAGACCAGAGCTCCGGCGTCAGCGTCCGGTCCAGCAGATAAGACGGCGCGCCGGCCAGGTCCGTTTTGACGAAATAGGGAATGAAGTTCCCGGTCACCGGTTCAAAGAAGAAGTTGATGAACAGGATAGCGCCCAGCATGGCGAGAATGGCCCGTTTCGTCCGCAGGTAGGCGAGCCCGTCCCGCATATCCAGGACGGCGAGGCGCAGGGTCAGCTTTTCCGGGGACGGCTGATGGTCATACCGGATCAGCATCTCGGAGACACCGGAAGCGATAAAGCAGGCACCGACCAGGAAAAACAGCGTATGGATCGGCAGGGCGGCGTACAGGACGCCGGCCAGGATGATCCCGAGGATGCTTTCCAGGGAGCTTTTGACGGTGAAATACGCGTTGGCCTGCTGCAGCTGGTTTTCCCGCACGATATGGGGGAAGAGGGAACCGGCCGCGGGGCTGAAGATCCCGCTGACCGCATTGCCCAGGAAACCCAGGGCAAACAGGACCGTCAGCTGCGCCCGTTCCTCCCGGAAGCCCAGCAGGAGGGCGGTGGCCAGGACGATCATCCCGCCTTTTAAATAATCGCACAGATACATGATCTTCGCCTTGCTGAAGCGGTCGCCCAGCACCCCGCCGACGGGGGTGAAGACCAGCATGGCCGCCCCGCAGAGCGCCAGGTAGAGCCCCTGCAGGAAGGCGCTGTTGCCGCTGATCTCCAGGATATAGAAGCTCACGGCGAAGTTGTACAGAAGCGCCCCGAGCTCCGAAACCAGGGCCCCCAGGAACACCAGCCGGAAGTTCCGGCTGTGAAATACGTTTGCCGGTTTCGGGTCACTCATGGCTGATGGCCTCCTTCCATTGAGCGGAAAGGCATGGCTCGTCCAGCAGACTGATCAGGCGCTCCGCGCTCTCCCGGGCGGTCGCGCCCATGAGATCATAGATCATTTCCTGTTCCATCCTGTCGCCGAAGCGCATGGCTTTGAGGCTGTAGTCCGGATCGGCGTCAAACCGCCGGGCATAATCGCGGGCTTTCTCAAGTGAATGCCGGGCATTGTCCGCAAGACCGTTTTTTGATTCGGCACAGGCAAGCAGGACCAGCATCTCCGCCATGGTTTTGTCGAGCGCGCCGGACTTGTCCTCTGATTTGATGCCGGTCAGCAGCTCAACACCCAAATGTGTGATGGACAGGATGGAACCCCAGTCGTTCCTGGAACGGAAAAGAAACACATATCCCATGATCGTATTGAGCAGCTCCGCCACGCCGGACACCAGCGCTTCCGAGAGATAGGGGGCGGCGTCTTCCGGACGGTTCAGAAAGACGGCGAGCAGGATGCCGATATCGCTGCTGAAAACACCGCCCGCGTTGTTCTGCCGGAGGAGTTCCAGGCTTTTTTCCGGCTGGCCGAGCAGAAACCGGGTGATCGCCAGGGTTCCGCAGACCGTGGTTTCGCTGACATGCGGGTCGTCGTTCTGGCCAAGCAGGGTTCTGGACTTTTCCAGCAGTTTCAGCGCCGTGTTCAGCTCCTCCGGATCCCTGCTGTTTGCCCCGAATACGAGGTATGTCTTCGCGCAGGCGTCGACCGCCCGGAAGGAATTGGGATACCGGGACAGGATCCTGTCCGCCTCGGCTTTGGCAGCCGGATCCAGAGTCCTGACATACTCCACCAGCCGCTCCAGCATGATTTCCAGGCGGTTATCCCGGATCTCATAGCCCACCAACACGTCCACCGAAGTTTCAAAAATATCCGCCATTTCCATGATCAGGCTCAGTTCCGGGGTGGACAGCCTGGTTTCCCACTTATGCACGGCACCGACCGTGACGCCCAGCGCTTCCGCCAGCTGTTCCTGCGTCATGGACTTATTTCTCCGGAACAGGCGGATGTTTTCTGCCAGCTTTGTCTGCATCTGCGTTTCTCCCTTCATCGGATACAGCTGTATTATATCCGGGAGGAGAACAAAAAGGAAGATACAAACAGTATAAAATGGACATAATATTTTATACGGATCGTATAATTCTGTGTATCAAGTGAAGGGAACATGAACCGGAAACCGGAGGCGCAGGACAGCGGGCTGGTGCAGCGGATCCATGACTGAGTGCAGCGCGTGATGAACGACATCCGCGAGATGATGAACCAGTAATATAAATAATACGGATAATGCTGATAATATAGATGATACAGATAATACAGATAATACAGATAATACGGAAAATACAGGGAGGAACAAAAAGTATATTATTTTATCGGCAATACCAACAAAGAGTGGAACGACGAATGTAAAGGGTAGTTATACTACGACATCAATTTATGGCAAAGATGATATGACCACGCTCTATGTGAAATACAGAAAAAAAGAAGAGGGCGGGGGATTAATTCATTGCCGATAATTCTGTAACAATAATAAATACAAAAAGAACGCTGATGAAATACTCAGAACCGGCCCCAACTATTATGGGGCGTCTGAACAAGTCAACAGCGCATCGGAGACTTTATCACAATTTGCTCCGAATGTCAAGAATGATGATGACGGGGAAAGGTTATCGCTGAAGGATAACACCAGGGACCAGGAATACCAGCAGGCCATTGACAGCGGGAACAATAGACAGCAAATGAAGATGGTTAACCAGGAGGCGCAGGAGAACGGATACGATCCGAAGGTAGATCTGTATCACGGCACGCGATTCTTTGGCTATACCGCATTCAATACGGATGTGATCTGGACAACGACCAACGAGGGAGTGGCAGGCCATGCTGAAAAACAGGAAAAAAGAAAAAGACCGAAAACACATCTGCTTCGGTCTTTCCTGTTGGCTTTGAACCTAATGATTGATACAATGCACCCTCTGGCTTTACCGGGTGCATTATGGTTGTCAGAAGAGCATTCAAACTATTATCCAGCATCCATTGGTTATATCTTTCCACGAGGAAACACGATAGGAACATATCATATCATTTCTCTGGTTTTCCTTCTTCTTCCCCATTACTCTTATACTTTTTGAGGTCGCTTTTTATGAATGATACAACCGCAGGTATAGCACCAATCAAGCCAACCACAATACTAACAGCATTTGAATAAGCAGCGTTAACTTTGGTACAGATCCAAACTGCTACAACAACTAATAACACAACAGCTACTAACTTCCATATGATACCTAATGACAGACGCACAATCTTTTTTCGATTTATACGCTTCTGCTCTTTCTCCTTATCCTTTTTATGGTATTCTGCTAATTCTGCTTCAAGCTCCGCGTTTCTGTCACGCTGATCCTGTATTTGCTGTTCCTTTTCCGCCAAAGCATCATCTTTTTCTGAAATCACACGGTCTTTCTGATCACTTATTGCCTGTAACAGATTTTCTTTTTCCCGTAGAGCTTCTTTATTGCGATTGACCTCTTCCTCGTAGCGAGTAAGGTATTCCAATGAGAAATCCAGAGAGTCCTCAATTGTTTCGGCAGTTAATTCCTCCGGGATAATCGGTTTCTTCCGGAGCGTAATAATCCTTGATGCTAATTGATCCTCAGTTATCACCCCCGCTTGATACTGCGCCTTCGTCTCCATATAGAGTTTAGAAACGCTCTGTGAAATCTTTGATGCAAGCAGCATACGAGCTTTTAATACTGCGTTAACATTAGTCGGATATTCTCTTCTGCCTAATCCGTTCCCCAACTTATACCATAATATATTTGTTAGTCGCT
This sequence comes from Christensenellales bacterium, assembly GCA_045113695.1. GTDB lineage: Bacteria > Bacillota > Clostridia > Christensenellales > Aristaeellaceae > UBA4246. The sequence goes on along the minus strand of JBGUJG010000117.1, from coordinate 32,033 downwards.
CAACTGAAACGGCATAATCACTGGCACTGTCAACAGCCTGTTCTGCCATAATCCGTTCTACTTGTTCCCTTGATATACGTAGTGTATTTCCAGAATTAGTAACGATTAAGTACTCTGAATCCAAATCATAAGGGAAAACATGGCCTTTGCGCAGCTTGTTGATATAACTAATAAGTCTTATGCTATCATACTGCTGTGGATCTGCGGACAAACTTTCAAGATTATACTGATTATCAGTATCTTCATAATAGCTCTCCCGATCATCTTCGGCAATACCGTAAGAGTACTGAAGCACATGATAAAAATCGGCTTTTTTAACTTTAACATCCCCAGAGGTTGAGCATCCATTGATAATGGCCTTCATGGCGACTGTATCAAAAAGAAGCTGCCTCCCATCCACAATAAGCTCCGCGCTGGTAAAGAAATCCTCTATTTCTTTTTTTACATCAGAGAAATAGCGAAGCGTAATCCGTTTAGCTCCAGCATTTGCAGCCTTAATCTGATTGTATAGATCCTGCGCGAGCTGCTTATAGATATCTCCGTTATATCCATATAAGCTGAATAATACCTCTGTTCCAAGGAAAAGCGTTAAGGGCTTTCTAATGCTTCCAGTCTCATTGATATTATGATTCAGCCCAATATATAATATGCTTCCTTCTCGTATTGCTGTCAAGGCTGACTGAATTTTCTCATCGGATTCGTATTTAAGGATAAACCGCCCTATCATATCAGTATGTTTTCCTGTAGCTGTCGTCTGCTGATCGTCAAGGAGATAAGCGATAAACTCTTGCGTTATTTCATCTGTCCAAACAGCACTCGAAGGATCAATCTCCTGTGCAAAAGCAATTAGCAGATCGATAATGTCAGTATTATTTGCTTCAGCAACGGCTTTCATCTCTTCGAATGCGGAATTGTCCTTAAGCTCAATCTGGTTCACATGGTAAATGTTATTTTCGACATTAATGAATTGTAGTCCACGGGCAGTAGTCCGTACAACAGCCTCTGGTACATCAAAGCCAAACACTTCAAATAGCCGGTTTTTCATTTCTATCGCAGTAAAGGAGTGTAGATTGCATTTTATAATGATATACTGAATAAACTCGGCAAGTAATTGGTATGGACTTTGGTACTGCTGGGCATCCACTAAACTTTTCATAGTCGAAAACGATGCCAATATGGAAGTCGGATTATTGCTATTCATACGTCTCCTCCGTATAATTCTTCAAATCTCTCAGATAGAATGAGGTGAATGCGACTTCTGTGTAATAATACTGTGTGTAGGAATACTGGAGGGCTCTTTTCTATGTCCTCTTATTATTTATAGTCCCCTAAATCTTACTGCGAGCTGTGCAAAAGATGAATTGGACCGGATTTGGCCTGCTGGTATAAACAGATACCGCCATTCTTTATATCCGTTTGCCTTTCCCCACTGTGATGCTATAGCGCAATATTGGATGCCTCGCTCTTTTTTCGCTATAACATCCGGATCATTCAGTTTATCCTCACCCTTAACCTCCACAAGATAAATAACGTGCTCCGTTTCCACCACGAAATCCGGCTCATAAGAGTGCCCATGGTTATAGGTGATGTTGAATTCCTGCGGATGTGGCCGGAGCCAATTCACAACATCGGGATCGGTTTCCAGAACACGGGCCAGCGTCAATTCGCCATCTTTGCTGTCGAATTTGGCTGTACTGAATACGCCTTTCGCGATACCGGTAAAAAGAACGGACCGGATATCCTCTGTAAAAGGCTCATATAAACCAACCTTTTCCTTGTAGTTATATGATTGCTGCAGATTGTAGCTTCGAGTTCCGATAACTTCCTCCTGTAGGAAACCGTTCTTACAATAGAAATGCTGGAGCATTTGCGCATACAGTTTATTCCCGATATCGCGTTTGTACATCATCACGATATTGCGCATGCCATTCTCGCCATGCTGGGCAGAATAATGGTCACATAGCTGTGTAATCAGTTTAAACAACAAAGCCGAGCATTTCTCATAATCGATTTCAGGTTTTTTCCGCAGTTCTTCCAGAATGACTTTTTTCGGATTATATCCCTCGAAATCGATCGAATCGCCCTTTATGCGCTGCCGGTCGTTCATATCCTCCAGATTCTGAATGAGCAGCTCATTGCGGATGGGAACGTGGGTAAAGACAGAGAGATCGAGGTCGAAATCCAGAAAGACATACTCCTCTACACCGGCATCCGTGATCTTGATGCGGGGGATGGGAATGAATTTAGCTTTTGCGACCACATGGGTCTGTTCTGTCTTGTATAACAGCCATGCGGCCAGTGGCATCTCATTCTCCCGGAAGACAACGCCCAAATCCTTATCCTCGGAGATTTGCGCGGCCACCGCCTCCGCGATTTTCTTAGCAGCCTGTGGTGTGACGGTATGCTCCGGCGCAGTCTGAATCGTCCGGGACACCTCGCGCTGAATCATCTCCTCAGCCTTATCAATCACAGCGTCCGTCTGCTCCGTGCGCGGGATACTGGTATAGGCATATGCCTCATCCCGAACCATGCTCGGTTGTTGCGGCATAGCAAGCTGTGTATAGATAATCTCCTCATGAGTAATATCTTCAGCCTTGATGACATTCCCGGCTTTGAAGATGGAATCGCCTCGCTGAGCCTCATCGAGGATATCCTGAAACTTATCGTGAGCTGTAAGCATGACGGCATCCACGTCTCGGTCACCGGTCCGCTCTCCATAGGGCAAACGCAGTCCACGGCCCACCATTTGTTCCCGCAGGATTTTAGATGCCGCAGTACGAAGCGGGACGATGGTATACAGATTGTTGACGTCCCAGCCTTCTTTGAGCATATTGACATGAATAACGATCTCCACTGGATTCTCCGGGTTCTCCACGTCAAGAAGCAGACGGGTGTTGGCCTCGGTTTCAGAACCTTTCTGTTTTGAATGAACAATGATTGTTTTATCCCGATACGCGCCATCCCGGAATTCGTCGGACCGGATATAGCTCTCCACCCACGCGGCATGATCAGTATCCTTGCACACAACCAGCATAAAAGGCTTTACCACATGTTTACCGTGATTGGTTGCATACACTTTCAGCTTGAGCTTTGTGCGCTCATGGCAGGCTATGCCATCAGTCAGCATCATTTTATCCAGTTGCTCATCTCCGAAATTGTAGAAATCAATATCGGAACGAGTCACGGCAAATGGTGTGCGGGTATAACCATCCTCGATTGCTTTAGAGAGCGGATACTCGTATACCACATTTTTGAAAGGCACCTGTTTATTGCCCTTTGTGACCAGCGGTGTGGCCGTAAGCTCCAAACCCAGCAGCGGGTGCAGTTCGTTCAGGGCCGCAGCGCCGCGTTCTGCCCGATAATGATGCGATTCATCCATGATGAGTACAAGATCCGGCAGCGAGGACAAATACTGGTAGAAAGAGTCGCCAATAATCTCGTTGACCTTTTTCATATTGGCGTCCTCTTTATTGAATTTGTCGATGTTATAAACGAAGATGCGGATGTCGGACTCGAAGGAGGATAGCTGTTTGGACCGGTAATCGTCATCTGTAATGATCTGTGGAGCCTTGCTGAAACAACCGAGGCCACGGAACACATACTTAGGGCTGTTAAAATCGGAAAGGTCCCGTTTCAGTTTATCGTAGATGGTGGTGTTCGGAGCCACAACGAAAAAGTTCCTGATGCTATACTGGGTATACAGATAGGCAATGAAAGCCCCCATCAATCGCGTTTTGCCCACGCCGGTGGCCAGCGCGAACGTCAGCGACATGAAATCCCGCTCGAAATCAGTGCAGATTGGATACATGGCGTGAACCGCGCCAAGAGCGCCACGCAAATTCATGCCTTTACGCAGCGTAACGCTATTCAGGATATCCTCCAGTATTTTTAGAGAAGCTGTCTGCGGTTTGCGAAGGGACATGACGCCGCTGATATAATCCGTCGTATATTGGGGAAAGCGGTCACTCATCAAAGCCCACCTCCTCATCATCATACACAGGCGGATGGACGATATTCAAGTTATAATCTGTCTTGCCGAATTCACAGCGATCCAACAGCATCTGCGGAATCTTTTTGATCGTTATGTTGCTGTACGCCTTATCCAGACCGGCATCGAAGGAGCGGCAGGCTATGATCAGATACTCGCCATCTTCCATTGTGTCCCGTATGGAATCGAGGAACGGGCTGCTCAGATGCCGTGTTGTGACAAACAGATAGCTGTTCTCATTCCCTACGGATTGCTTCCAGAACAGGTTCCCATCCGGCTGATAGTTGAAGCCTTCATGCAGCGCCATGGCAGCGGCCAGCATATCTGCGTCATAATCCGGATTGATGATCGGCTCACCAAATGGGTCTTCATTGATCAGGGAGGGGGCAAGTTCATAAAAGCGATAACCGCCGCCGCTGGTCCATCCAGCAGATTTTGTGATGCCGCCCTTGTCCTCGCCGGAGATTACTTTATCCAGGCGGACTTTGCAATGCGTGTAGGCATGATCGCCCATTTCGATGCCAATATACCGTCTGCCCATTTTGTGGGCAACGGCTGCTGTGGTGCCAGAACCGAGGAAGGAATCCAGAACAATATCGCCGGGATCAGAGGCGATATAAATGATTCGCTCTATCAGACGCTCTGGTTTAGGAGTCGCGAAGGCATTAGCGCTTCCAAATAATACATTATTTTCCTTTTTGGCTTCCTGATTATGACCGACTTCTTTATTGGTCCACCATGTCCATGGAGCCACACCGTCAGTTTCAGATAAATAGGTTTTCTTTCGGGGAACACCGTTTCCGTCAGCGCCAAACCACAAGCGGCCCTCTTTCAATAGTTCCAGATAAACACTCTCCAAATGCCTCCAACAGCGACCTTCTGGCGGCGAAAGCACTGCTCCAGAAGGCGTAGTAATAGAGTACATTTGATTGGGCCTCCAGCCTTGGGCAGTGAAGTCGGAAGATGCCCACGGTCCTCGTGGGTCATTATCTGGGTTCTTATAATTCTGTGCTTGATCTTCAGTTAGCTGGAGACGATGACGTGTTTCCTTGAAAATATCACGATCCTTTGCATATACGAGAATATAATCATGACTGGCACTAATGATTGCCCTCATATCCGGAGATGTCCGCTTCTGCCATATGATATTTGCGACAAAATGGTTTCTGCCGAATACCTCATCACAGAGCACTTTCATATAGGCTTGTTCATCATCATCAATGCTAATCCAAATACTTCCATCTTCGGTCAGGAGCCGCCATAGTATTTCCAAACGGGGACGGATCAGATTAAGCCACTCGCTATGCTCCAAATTATCATCATACTGTTCAAAGGCACTTCCTGTATTATAGGGCGGGTCAATATAAATACATTTGACACAGCCAGCATATTTGTTTTCCAAGGCTTTCAGAGCCAATAGATTATCGCCGTGGATGAGCATATTTTCTGTATCGGGATCAGCGGCACAGTTAGAACGGGCCGTATCTTCAATAAGGATTCTCGGCTCAACAACGATCGGCTCGTCCTTGCCGTACCACGTCAATTCCAGCTTATTGGCCATTTCCCTTATCTCCTTCCGGATTGCCGGGTACAATTGCTTTCGCAGCAGCATTTGGATTCGATTCTAACATATTGCGAACCATTCCAACGGTTTTTATCCATTCAAGTTGCCCGTCTTGGTATTCCTGCTGTTTTTTTCTCCGCGTCAATCATACCTTGCGGGATGTATGGATTCTGAATCGTTTTCCATGTAATCTTGCCTTTATATCCCAACGAATCCGCCATTGCTTCAAGGAGTTCTTCCTGTGCCGTTTTGATTCTCTTCAGTTCAGTTTCGGATGGTTTCTCAACACAGAGCTTGTCATAGTATTCTTTCCATTTTTCTCTGACAGTCTTGTCGTCAGCAAAAACAATATCGATAATATTGAGAGCCTTAACACTTTCCAGACTCCATCCGCTTCTCGAGATCATCAATGTTTTGAATATTTCCAGTTTGTCCTTCCGTTTGTTCGCCCGATTTTGCAGCCACTGGCCAATCAGGACAGCCACAACCGGCGCAACAATAATAGCAATCAGATTCAGAATATCCCCACAATCCATATTATTACCTCCTACCGCTCCTCATCCGGCACAAACTCCACGATGTCGTCTATCTTGCAGTCCAAGGTTACGCATATTTTTTCTATAGACTCCAACGATACATAGGAGTTCTTTTTTAGCCGTGTGGTGATGTTTGCGCTATAACCGGCTTGCTGCTGCAACTGTACTGCTGTCATATCCCGGTCAACCAGCATGTGGAATAGCTTTTTATAAGATACGGCCATCACGCGCCTCCTTACGATCAAATAGGTCCTCCAACAACTTCATTAATTATATCACGAAAAGATGAATTTTGCTACTGTCTCCGGTTTTTTTTTCTGGAGGTTTTTTCATTATCATCCGACGCCTTCGTCAAAACCGATCTGGTGCTTCCAGTAGAAAGTGGGTGCCATATCGTTTCATGCCGATCAGCACAAGAGCGGCATGACACAAGGGCTCTCTGGCGATGGTGAAGGTCGGATGAGGTTAATTCCGCAACTTTTCTTATAGGTCGTTTTTTCAGGCCCTATAGAACACTTTAGGAAATAACCATCACCGACCTTCACTACATCACTGGGGCCCTGACGCTATGGGCTTTTCTGGCTCTGATCTGAAACGTTTTTTTTCAAATTCCTTCGTCAAAACCGGTTTCATATCTCCAGTGGAAAGTGAAGGAAGGGAAATGGCTGGAGGGACTACTCAGGCGTTCCTGTCCGGGATTTGCCGAGAGCAGTTTTATTCCCGGTCTGCCCTCAGGTTGTGGGAAAGGTGGTGGTTTCATGACTCAGCGCGTCCGCTCTCCCTGTGATGGGTGGGGCCGGTCAAATCTCCGCAAATCTCTTTTTGCATGACCGCCGCCCCCTCTCGCGCATGAAAAGACCGGTTCAAACGGGGAATTGTCCCCACAATCAAAATTGGAGGAAAAACATGATCCACAGATTCATTTACCAGAAAAAGCCTGTCTACACGCAGGCCGACGCCGCGATGTTTTCCCGTGGTGACTTCACATGCATCCGGCTGTTCCTGACCAAGAACAGTAAGCCCGTGGCGCTGTCTGAGGGTAACAATAAGGCCCAGTACAAATGGAGAGTCCAGTATGGCTTCTCCTGTGTAGTCTTCAAGACCTACCAGGAGGCGATCAACTTCTGCCGTGAGCGCTTCTACGATCTGGACGGAAAGCCCCTGAATGGAGGCCACGCATGATTGACAAGAACGTACCCGGTGATCATGCCACCCGGTATTACCCGGTCATCGACATCGACGATACTGGCAGGCACAAGGTCGCGCTGATCCCGGCGCTGTCGGACGAACAGTTCAAGCGTGACAAGAAGCCATATCTCAAGGAGATCATTCCCAACATTTTCCACCTCCGTAATGGAGACGCGATCCGGGCCGAAATCTCCTGTCCACGCTGTGGACAGCGTATGGAACACTATATCGACTATAACAAACAGGCTGTATACCTTTGCAGCCACTGCCTGTAAGGAGGGAAACCATGGAACACACAATGAACGAAAGGATGTACGCGACTACCAATGCCGCTTACAACGACGCCTTCTGGAATGCCATGCGCGGCAAGACCACATCCTTGTCCGACCTGGAAGGCGGAAGAGACAGCCAAACCGGGACGTACTCGCCTCCGCTCAAGACCGCCAGCAGCTTTTTCGGCGCGTTGAAGGAACAGAGCCTGTTTCGTCGGATAGGGACCGTTATGCCTAAGACGGCGCATGATTCCAAGATCTGGCTCTCGGATAATGAAAACCTGCCTCAATGGATTTCTGAAGATGACACCCTGCCGACCACAGAGGATAACGTCTTTCCTCGGAAGGATGTGTTCGCCCATAAGCTGGCCATCATCACAACCATTGACATGGATTTTGTCAGCGACCTTGGCTTCGATTTGGAAAGCTATCTCATCAGGCAGTTTTCCAAACGGTTCGGAAAGGCGGAGGAGGACGCCTTCATCAACGGGACCGGCGTTTCGATGCCAAAGGGAATCCTGCACGATACCGAAGGCGCAGAGACTGGCGTCACGGTCACCAGCGATATTGCCTTTGACGATGTGGTCAACCTGTACTTCTCAGTAGACAAGCGTTATCGCGGCAACGGTGCTTGGTTGATGAACGACCATACCGCTATGACGCTGAAAACGCTGAAGGACCAGAACAGCCAGTACCTCTGGAATCAGAACAGTGATACGATCCTCGGCAAGCCGATTCACCTCTCCGAGTACATGCCATCGGTTGGCAAGCCCATCGCGTTCGGTGATTTCTCGTACTACACCATCATTGACCGTATGCCCTTGTCCATTCGTCCCCTGTATGAACTGCACGCGCTGGGAAACAAGATGGGCTTTCTCGGCATTGAGCGTCTTGACGGTATGCTGATCCGCCCGGAGGCCGTGAAGGTCCTGAGCGTCAGTAGATAACCATGCGTTCCGGGAGGGTGAGCAGCCCTTGCCCTCCCGGATTATTACGGAGGTATGTATGAACGATACACAGAAAACCGTTAAATCACCACAGGTGGCAGAGGCACAGGACGATGGTAACCTTCTATGCCCACAGTGTGGAAAAGCCGTTATACAGCAGACTGGACACAAAATGAAGTTCTGTTCGAGCCGGTGCCGGATGGCTTATTGGGCTTGCCATCCGGAGCAGGTCAACCGCAAGGCCTATTACGCTCTGGTTTGCCAGCATTGCGGCAGTCCCTTTCAGAGCTACGGGAACGCGCATCGGAAATACTGTTGCAGGTCCTGCTATGATCAGCATCGAAAGCGAGGAAAGCAACATGATGAGCAAAGCTGACCGAAAGGAGATCGAACGGATGCGGATGGATGGGTACGGGCCAACACATATAGCCAATGAACTGGGGCTATCCGTTAATACCGTAAAGTCCCACATCCGCAGGCATCCCAGCCTGAAGAACGCCGTCTACTGTCTGCAATGCGGGAGGGCAGTATCACAAACACCGGGCAGGAGGCAGAAGAAGTTCTGCTCCAATACATGCCGCAGCCGGTATTGGAATTATCAGTACCGCAAGGGAGGCCGCGATGGAAAAGGAAAATGATGTCTACGGACCGGGAAACCTGATCCGGTATCATACCGCCCTTGCCTTTGTGGATTTTCTCGAAGCGGAGGGCTTCATCAGCGCTGCTGACCGGGAGGTGATTTACGCTCGGATCGCCCGGCGCTACGGGATTGATAAAGGCAGTATTTATGCCGCATAAGACTTGCTATCCGGGCCGCTTAGAGTGATATATACGGTACCCCAACTTTGATACAACGGAGGGAAACACATGAACAGAGAAGTGAAACGGGTACCGCTCATAAAAGCGGCCCTGCCCACACTGACGCGAGTGGCCGCATACGCGAGAGTATCTTCGGCAAAGGACGCGATGCGCCACTCCCTGTCAGCGCAGGTCAGCTATTACAGCGGCCTGATCCAGCGGCATCCCGGATGGGTCTATGCTGGTGTGTATTCGGATGAGGCCAAGACCGGGACAAGGGATTCCAGAGAAGGCTTCACCCGGCTCCTCGCGGAGTGCAGGGCCGGACGTGTGGATTCGGTCATCACGAAATCCATCTCCCGCTTTGCCCGGAACACCGTCACGCTGCTGGAGACAGTCCGGGAATTGAAGGATCTCGGCATCGACGTGTTCTTCGAGGAACAGAACATCCACACTCTTTCCGCAGATGGCGAGCTCATGCTTTCCATCCTCGCGTCCTACGCGCAGGAGGAAAGCCTATCGGCCAGCGAAAATCAGAAGTGGCGCATTCGGAAGAATTTCGAGGAGGGAAAGCCGTGGAACGGGACCCTGCTGGGCTACCGCTACCGGAACGGTATCCTCGTCGTTGAGCCGGATGAGGCCGAGATCATCCGGCGCATCTTCCGGGAGTACCTCGCCGGGAAAGGCGTTGTGGCCATTACCAAAAGCCTGAACGAAGCTGGGATTCCGACACGGTACGGCAACCAGTGGTGCAAGACCACCGTATCCGGCATTCTGCGGAATTACACTTATACCGGTAACCTGCTCCTGCAGAAGACCTTCCGGGAGGATCACCTGACAAAACGGACCATTCCCAACGAGGGCCAGCTTCCCCAATATCATGCGGAAGGCTCCCATGAGGCAATCATCAGCATGGAGGACTACGAGGCCGTGCAGGCCGAGATGGAGAGACGGGCAGCGAAACACGCGCCTCCCGGCAAGAGCTATGCCAACCGGTATCCGTTCACCGGCCTGATTGTCTGTGGCTGCTGCGGCAAGCATTATCGGAGAAAGGTCACCGCCACCGGGCCGGTGTGGATCTGTGGCACCTACAACACCCTTGGCAAAGTGGCCTGCCTATCCAAGCAAATCCCGGAGGTGGTCCTGATGGACCTGACCGCAGATATGGATATTGGCGATTTAACGGAAATCGTAGCCGAGAGCGGCAACAGGCTGGTATTCCGGTCACGGTCCGGCGAGGAAACCGTCAAACGATGGCAGGATCGGTCCAGAGCGGAAAGCTGGACACCGGAAATGCGTGAGGCCGCGAGGCAGAGGCAGATCGAAAGGAACAGGCAGAATGGCTAATGTAACAGTGATCCCGGCAACAAAGACGCTTCATTCCAAGCTGCCGATCAACACCCGCGCCAGACGTCGCGTAGCCGGGTATGCTCGTGTGTCCACCAACAGCGAGGAGCAGCTCACCTCTTACGAGGCACAGGTGGACTACTACACCAAGTACATCCGCTCCAATCCCGAATGGGAGTTTGTGGACGTGTACACCGACGAGGGCATCTCTGCCGTGAGCACACGAGGCAGGGAAGGTTTCAACCGGATGATCGAGGACGCGCTGGCTGGACGTATCGATCTCATCGTGACCAAGTCGGTGAGCCGCTTCGCCCGGAACACCGTGGACAGCCTCACCGCCGTCAGGAAGCTGAAGGAACACGGAACCGAGGTATACTTTGAAAAAGAGGGTATTTTCACATTCGACAGCAAGGGCGAGCTGCTGATCACCATCATGAGCAGCCTCGCGCAGGAGGAGAGCCGATCTATTTCGGAAAACGTCACATGGGGCCAGCGGAAGCGCTTCGCGGATGGTAAGGTCACGCTGCCGTACTCATCCTTCCTCGGCTACCGCAAAGGGCCGGACGGCCTGCCGGAGATCGTGCCGGAGGAGGCGGAGACGGTCAGGGAAATCTACCGCCTTTTCATACAGGGCAAGACGGTCAACTGGATCGCAAACCACCTGACGGAGAAAGGCGTCCCGACACCTCGCGGAAAGACCAGGTGGCAGACCAGCACCATTGAGAGCATTCTGGCGAACGAGAAATACAAGGGCAGCGCGATCTTGCAGAAGAAGTTCACCGTGGACTTTCTCTCCAAAAAGATGAAGGTGAACGAGGGCGAGGTTCCGCAGTACATCGTGGAAGAAAGCCATCCGGCAATCATCGATCCGAACCAATGGAAAAAGGTGCAGGATGAGATGGCGGCCCGCAAGACCAGGGGCAGGCACCATAACAGCCTCAGCCCGTTTTCCGCAAAGCTGGTCTGCGGCGATTGCGGCGAATACTACGGCAGCAAGGTTTGGCACAGTACAGACAAGTACCGCCGTGTGATCTGGCAATGCAATGGTAAGTTCAAAGGCGAATACCGCTGTGGCACTCCTCACTTGACCGAGAAGGACATCAAGCGCTTGTTCCTGCAGGCCGTGGCGCGACTGACGGAGGAACGGGAAGTCCTGCTGGAAACCTGCGTGATGCTCCGGGACGAATATCTGAACACGGAGGCCATCGACGCAGAGCTCGATTCGCTGGCTGATGAAATGGAGGTCGTGGAGGCACTGACCAAGAAGCTGATCTCAGAAAACGCTACTACGGCCATGCTACAGGACGAATATAACCGGAAATACGACGCGCTGGCCCAGCGGTATCACACAGCCGAGGAGAGGGTCGAGCAGCTTCAGCACCAGAAGGTCACAAAGCGCTTTCAGGCCGACGTCATGGAGTGCTTTATGACTGAACTCCTGCTTATGGACGACTCGCTGCCAGTTCAGTACAGCGACCGATTGTGGCTCAACCTGATCGACCGGGTTACGGTTTACGAGGACGGGAGGCTGTTATTCCGCTTCAAGAACGGCATGGAGATCACGGAAACGCTATGAGCCGGAATAGAACAAGCGCTTGTGTTGGAGGATTGGGCCACTCCACGCAGGCGCTTTTCTCATTGAAACGATAGTTGATTTTGAAACGTTTGTTTATCTTCCTGGAGGCCGTAATTTGTCCATCAGGGCAAAAACCAGCTTATCCGCCGTATGGCTGAAGTGCATGATGCCCCCGATAATACTCGGAAAGTGCCTGATTCCTTGACTTTTCCGGGCAAAAAGAAACGGACCGACAACTGACACATTGTATCAATTATCGGTCCAGTTTTGGTGCGGCCAACGAGACTTGAACTCGTACCCGGTTAAGGACACGCCCCTCAAACGTGCGCGTATGCCAATTCCGCCATGGCCGCTCAGGCAACAAACAAATTATACACGCCCAGCCCGGATTTGTCAATCATTTACGGAAATTTTGTAGGGATGGATCCGTCCGGGAAGCTGAGAATGAAATGGCCGCCGGGATGAAGCAGGTCTGCACGGAATCACGTGGCGGACCGTTTCAGTACAGCTGATGCTCCGTCTGCTGATAGAACTCAAACAGGGCCAGGCAGGCGTCCCGGTCCATACAGACCAGATAATCCGAAAGCAGTTCCCTGCTGCCGATCAGCTGGTCGAATGACTCATCCCTGAAGCCGATCCTGGCATTGTCTTCTATGGTGCAGCCAAAGTATACTTTATCGATATTGGCCCAGAGGCAGGCGAAAAGGCACATGGGGCAGGGCTGTCCGGTCGTATACAGTTCACATCCGTTCAGGTCGTGAGTTTTCAGCCGGCTGCACGCATCGCGGATCGCGTCGATCTCTCCGTGCCGGGTGGGATCATGGCCGGTCAGCACCTGGTTATGGCCCCGGCCGATGATTTCGCCGTCTTTTACAACGACCGATCCGAACGGACCGCCGTGTCCGAGAGAAATGCCTTCCAGCGCTTCCCGGATCGCTTCGCGCATGAAGGGGTTGATCCCATCCGGGATGTCTTCCGGAAGCAGGGAGTCATCGAGGGATGGGTTTTCCTGCGCAGTAGTCTCCTGTTCCATGACCGCCGTATCCGCAGTCTGAGCCTCAGCCGGAAAAACGGCAAGAAGCAGAATGAGCAGTATAATACAGGCTGAAATCTTTTTCATGGTGATGCCTCCAATTTCAGGCTGACCGGACGCGGGTGGGAATATGACTGATCCTAAAAAAGAGCGCCGGGGCGCTCTTGTCTGTCAGCCTTCAGCTGATCCGGGTGTGCTTTTTCACGATGGCTTCTGCCGTGTCATACTCCTCGTCCGGAATCCGCAGGATGAACGGGGCCAGGTGGCGGACATGGTAGAGCTTGATGACGCCGGCGGAAGGAACGTACTTGATCTCGTGAATGTCCTTCCAGCGGATGTGGCGCTCTTCGGAGATGACGTAGCGGGAGCCGTCCCGGGAGGGAATCGCCCGGTCCATCCGGGCGCTCTGCAGCCTGGCCCAGGAACGCAGGTAAGAAGCGCGGTGCCAGGTCTGCAGGTGGGCGCCGGTCATGTCCAGCGTATAGCGGATTTCCTCCCGGCCCTGCAGAAGCAGCAGGGCTGCGGCGATGGCGAAAACACCCGCTGTCAGGATGGCCGCTGTGGAAAGGATCCCGCCCAGGTGGTTTTCAAAATCCTGCTGGCTGCTCTGAAACCGCTCCAGCAGGACCAGGCCGCCGGTCAGGACAGCCGCTGCCAGCAGAATCCCGCGGGCGACGCTCCGCCAGGTGCCCGCGTCCGCTCCGGGGACCCGCACGATCCGCCAGACGTCCCGCACGCAGGACGCGGAGGCCCGTTTGCCGCACGAGGAGCAGACGGTGCCTTCGCTGTCCAGCTTGCACTTTTTACAGTAGGATACGATCATTTGTTCCTTCAGTCTTCGTAATTGACGACCTTGGCAAAATCTTCGGCTTTCAGGGAGGCGCCGCCGATCAGGCCGCCGTCGATTTCTTCCTGAGCCATCAGGCCCTTGACGTTGCTGGGCTTCATGCTGCCGCCGTACTGGATGCGCACGGCGTTGGCGACGCCCTTGCCGTACTTGCGGGCGATGGCCTTGCGGATGACGCCGATGGTCTCGTTGGCCTGCTCGTCGGTGGCGGTCAGGCCGGTGCCGATGGCCCATACAGGCTCGTAGGCGACGATGACCTTCTTGATCTGGGCAGGGGTCAGGCCGTTCAGGGCGATCAGGGTCTGGTATTCGACCAGGGCGTCGGTATAGCCGGCTTCACGCTGGGCCTTGTTTTCGCCCACGCAGATGATCGGGATCAGGCCGCTGGCCACGGCGGTCAGGGTGCGGAGGTTGACGGTCTCGTCGGTCTCGCCGAAATACTGACGGCGTTCGGAGTGGCCGATGATGACATAGGAAGCGCCGGCTTCCTTGAGCATCGCGGCGGAGAGTTCGCCGGTATACGCGCCGGACTCCTTGAAGTGCACGTTCTGCGCGCCGACCTGGATTTTGGAACCCTTGGCAGCCTCGGCTGCGGCGGCGATGTCCACCGCGGGGACGCAGACGACGACGGTCGCCTTGGCGTCCTTGACGAGGGGCTTTAAGGCTTCGACCAGTTCCCTGGCTTCCTTCGGGGTCTTGTTCATCTTCCAGTTGCCGGCGATAATGGGCTTGCGCATGGGAAAAACCTCGCTTTCAAATTGTTGTTGTTCATTCGATAATAGACAGTGCGATCATAAACTGTCCTTTGCTGAGTGTAATCCCTGAGTCCGGCGATTGATTCGCCGGATGAGGCCGGAGGCCGAAACCCGGAGGGCAGAGGGATGGAACTCAGCAAAGGACATGGAGAGGGGATGATGAGGGGGTCGCGGGACCCCCTGCGATGAATTATTTTTCGTCCAGGCAGGCAACGCCGGGCAGGGTCTTGCCTTCGAGGAACTCCAGAGAGGCGCCGCCGCCGGTGGAGATGTGGGTCATCTTCGCGGCCAGGCCCATCTGTTCGACAGCCGCAGCGGAGTCGCCGCCGCCGATGATGGTGACAGCCTCGCTGTCCGCCATGGCCTGGGCCACGGACAGGGTGCCTTTGGCCAGCACGGGGTTTTCAAACACGCCCATCGGGCCGTTCCAGACGACGGTCTTGGCGCTCTTGACGGCAGCGGCGAACAGCTCGGCGGTCTTGGGGCCGATGTCGCAGCCTTCCATGCCGTCCGGGATCTTGTCCGCGTCTACCACGCAGGTTTCGATGGAAGCGTCGTCAATGGGGCTGGGGAAAGCTTTGACGCAGACAGTGTCGACCGGCAGCAGGAGGCTGACGCCCTTCTTGGCGGCCTTTTCCATCATGTCCTTGCAGTAGTCGATCTTGGTCTCGTCCAGCAGGGAGTTGCCCACGCCATAGCCCTTGGCCTTGAGGAAGGTGAAAGCCATGCCGCCGCCGATGATCAGGGTGTCAACCTTTTCCAGCAGGTTGTTGATGACGTTCAGCTTGTCCTCGATCTTGGCGCCGCCCAGGACGGCCACGAAGGGACGGTCGGCGTTTTCAAGCGCCTTGCCCATGATGGACAGCTCTTTGCCGATCAGGTAGCCGGCGACGTTGGGGGAGGTGAAATGGGTCACGCCCTCGGTGGAGCAGTGCGCGCGGTGGCAGGAGCCGAAAGCGTCGTCCACATAAGCGTCCGCCAGGGAAGCCAGTTCCTTGGAGAACTCTTCGATATTCTTGGTCTCTTCCTTGCGGAAGCGGGTATTCTGCAGCAGCACGACGTCGCCGTCCTTCATGGCGGCCACGGCGGCCTTCGCGTTTTCGCCGACCACATTGTCGTCATTGGCGAACACGACGGGCTGGCCCAGCAGCTCGCTCAGCCGCACCGCGACCGGCGCCAAGGAGAACTTTTCTTCCGGCCCGTTCTTCGGCTTGCCCAGGTGGCTGCACAGGATGACCTTCGCGCCGTCCTTGATCAGCTTCTGGATGGTGGGGAGAGCGGCCACAATGCGCTTGTCGTTGGTGATCTTGCCGTCCTTCATGGGGACGTTGAAGTCGCAGCGGACCAGAACGCGCTTGCCCTGAACCTGAATATCGTCTACCGTTTTCTTGGCCATGGGGAAACACTCCTTCCATTGATTAGAAAATCATAAGTGACAGGCGGAATGATTCACTTCCGCCGGCCATATCTTACCACAGAAGCAGGGGAATGGCAAGAAAAACAATTGCTTTCCCTCTTGCAAATCTCGCCGTTTTCCTGTACAATACTCCCCGTACCCAAGATGGCGAAGATGGAGCCAAGTAATCCCCTGTCCGCTTTTCAAGAGACCGTCCGGCCGGTGTGAGGACGGAGGCGGCGCCGGATGAATACCCTCCTGAGCCGCTCCCTGAACGGAGGCCTGAGCGCAGCTCGGTCCTCTCAGTAGGCGGGGCCGGTCGCGCCCGATACAGCGCAGGTCGAGGGGCGGTCTTGTTTTTAATGGGACCGTCCGAAGCAGAGGTGGTACCACGAAGCGCTCCTGTCGTCCTCTGTTCCCGAACGCCGGGAACGGGGGCTTTATTTTTTCCTGACAGGAGGTTTTATGAAAATGGGCATCTATGAGGAACTGGAAGCGCGCGGCCTGATCGCGCAGGTGACGGACGAAAAGGAGATCCGGGAACTGATCAACAGCGGCGGGGCCCGCTTCTACATCGGCTTTGACCCGACGGCGGACTCCCTGCATGTGGGCCACTTCATGGCCTTGTGCCTGATGAAGCGCCTGCAGATGGCCGGCAACAAGCCGGTGGTCCTGCTGGGCGGCGGCACCGGCTACATCGGCGACCCGACCGGCCGCACCGACATGCGCAGCATGATGGCGCCGGAAACCATCCAGCACAACTGCGAGTGCTTCAAAAAGCAGATCGAGCGCTTCATCGAGTTCGGGGAAGACAAGGCCATTGCCGTCAACAACGCGGACTGGCTGCTGAATCTCCGGTGGATCGACATGCTCCGGGAGGTCGGTCCGCACTTCTCCGTCAACAATATGCTGCGGGCGGAGTGCTACAAGCAGCGCATGGAGCGCGGGCTCTCGTTCCTTGAATTCAACTACATGATCATGCAGAGCTACGATTTCCTGTACCTGCACCAGCACTACGGCTGCAACATGCAGTTCGGCGGGGACGACCAGTGGAGCAACATGCTGGCCGGCACCGAGCTGATCCGCAAATACACCCAGACGGATGAGAAACAGGGCGACGATGCGTACGCGATGACCATCACCCTGCTCCTCAACAGCGAGGGCAAGAAGATGGGCAAGACGGCCAAGGGCGCCGTCTGGCTCGATCCGGCCAAGACCTCTCCCTACGAGTTCTACCAGTACTGGCGGAACACTGACGACGCGGACGTCATGAAGTGCATCCGGATGCTGACCTTCATCCCGCTCAGCGAAATCGAAGAGATGGAGCACTGGGACGATTCCCGCATCAACGAAAAGAAAAAGATCCTGGCCCATTCCCTGACCGCGCTGGTCCACGGCGAGGAAGAGGCGCAGAAGGCCGAGGCGACCGCGATGTCCCTCTTTACGGGCGGCGGAGACGACGCGAACATGCCAAAGACCGTGATCTCCAAAGCGGACGTGCCGGCAGGCGGCTGCAATGTGGTCGATCTGCTGGTCCTCTCCCGCCTGGCGGAGAGCAAGTCCAAAGCAAGGAAGCTCATCGAACAGGGCGGCGTCACCTTTGACGGCGAGAAGCCCGAGTCCATCGACAGCGTGTGCACCCCGGAACAGCTGGCGAACGGCGTCATGATCCGCCGCGGCAAAAAGGTTTTCCACAAGGTGATCGCAGAGTAATCCGGACAGGCAGTCGTATTCTTTCCCGCGGAGCAGAAAAAATTCTGCTTTGCGGGAACTTTTTTGTTTTTTCTCCGTCTGATATGGTGAGAACAGACGGACGGAACGGAAACTGCGGCGCGGTCCGCCGCCGATCGATCCGCAGCGTATGGGCTTTCAAACCGAAAGGAGGATAATTCCATGAGAAACATGAAATGGCTGTCCCTGATTCTGGCATGCGCGCTGATGCTCGGCCTGCTGCCCGCGGCGCCGGCCGAAACCATCATCATGCGGGGAGACCAGGGGGACCGTGTGACGGAAATCCAGACCCGCCTGCATGAGCTTGGCTATCTTGACCGGGACCCGACAGGGACCTTTGACGAAGCGACCGAACAGGCGCTCACGGCCTTCCAGCGGCGCAACAGCCTGCTGGCCACCGGCATGGCGGATGCGAGAACCCTGGCGGTCCTGTTTTCCGGAAGCGCCGTGCCGGCTCCGCGCCAGATGCCGGAGGAAGCGGCGGAGTATGAAGAAGACATGCTGTTTGACGGCGCTCCGGCAGAGCCGATGGCGGCGCTGGGCATGAGAAGCGTGATGACAACATCCATGCCGAATGCCGGAAACGCCTTTATGCCCAAAGGCGGCCGCGAAGCGAAGCCTGCCTGGAATACCAACGAATATACCTTGATCCGGGAAAACGGTTTCCAGAGCGCTTCGGTGAATCCCTTGTCCACCTTCGCGGCGGATGTGGATACGGCGTCCTATGCCCAGCTGCGCTCCCTGATCCTGGCGGGCAAAGAAGTTCCGGCGGACGCGGTGCGCATCGAGGAGATGCTCAATTACTTCCATTACGATTACGCCGGCCCCGAGGGGGACAGCCCCTTCGGCGTGACCATGGCCCTGGCGCCCTGCCCGTGGAACGGGGAGACCCTGCTGCTGCAGGTGGGACTGCAGGCCAAGACCGTCATGCCGGAGGACCGGCCGCCGCACAACCTTGTCTTCCTGATCGACGTTTCCGGTTCCATGTTCGGCGAGAAACGGCTGGACCTGGTCAAGCGCGCCTTCCTGCTGCTGCTGGATGTGCTGGAGCCTTCGGATACCGTTTCCCTGGTGACCTATGCATCCCGGGACGAGGTCGTGCTTTCGGGCGTTTCCGCGGCGGACAAGACCCGCATCGGCGAAGCCATCCAGGGGCTGGAAGCGGGCGGAAGCACCAACAGCGCCGCCGGGATCCAGACGGCGTATCAGCTGGCGGAGCGCTTTGCGGTGCCCGGCGGCGTCAACCGGATCATCATGGCGACCGACGGGGACTTCAACGTCGGCATGACCAGTGAAGGAGACCTGGCGCGCCTGGTGATGGAAAAGAAGCGGGGCGGCACCCGGCTGACCATGCTGGGCGTAGGCTACGGCAACTACAAGGACAACAAGCTCGAGGCACTGGCTGACTACGGCGACGGCAACTATTACTATCTGGACAGCGTGTTTGAGGCCAGGCGTGCCCTGGTGACGGAGGCCGGCGGCACCTTTGTGGAGGTTGCCCGGGATGTCAAGCTTCAGCTGGATTTCAACCCCGCCAGGGTCAGCGCCTACCGTCTGATCGGCTATGAAGACCGTGTGATGGCCGCGGAGGATTTCACGGACGATACCAAAGACGGGGGAGAGATCGGCAGCGGCCACCGGGTGACGGCCCTGTATGAGATCGTGCCGGCCGGGAGCGCGTTCAAGGTCAATACGCCGGAAAGCCGCTATCAGAAGGAAGCGGCCGGTGACAGCGGTGAGTGGCTGACCCTGAGCATCCGGTACAAAAAGCCCGGCCGTGAGGAAAGCGTTCCGGAAACCTGGCCGCTGGCCGGGGAGCCGCTGGAGGAACTTCCTGAAAACATGCGCTTCGCGGCCAGCGTCGCGGAAACGGGGATGCTGCTGAGAGACAGCGAATTCAAAGGTGGCGCCTCCTGGGACAGCGCGCTTTCCCTGGCACGCAGCTGCCCGTCCGTCACGGGGGACGCGTTCAAGGAGGAGTTTGTCTACCTGCTGACCCTGCTGCAGCGGAATGAACCTTGAAAAACACACGGAGCAGTACAAAAAACATCGAAAAAGTGATTGACAGCCCATCGGAAACATGATAAAATGCCCATCGTGAAAGCAGAAGCTGCCCGCTTCTCTCCGTCCGGCTCACGCTGTACGGGTACATGGCAAACCAGATGATTTCCGTCATTCTGTCAGCGGGTAGTTCTGCCCGCTGATTTTTATTTGGAGGTGCATCGTCATCAACACGGAACTGCAAATCAATGAGGAAATTCGTGACCGTGAGGTCCGCCTGATCGGCGCGGACGGCGCTCAGCTGGGCATTGTCCCGATTCGCCGGGCACTGGAACTGGCGGAAGAGGCGGAACTGGATCTGGTGAAAATCGTTCCCAACGCTCAGCCGCCTGTCTGCAAGCTGCTTGACTATGACAAGCACCGCTACGAGCAGTCCAAGCGGGAGAAGGAACTCCGCAAAAACCAGAAGGTCATTGAAATCAAGGAAGTGCAGCTTTCTGCCACCATCGGTGAGAATGACGTGGCCATCAAGGCGCGCAACGCGGTCAAGTTCCTGCAGGACGGGAACAAGGTCAAGGTCTCCATCCGTTTCCGCGGCCGTCAGATCACGCATACCGACATCGGCATGCAGGTCATGAACGACTTTATCGAGCGGGTGAAGGATTATGCCGTCGTCGAGCGCAGGCCCACGATGGAAGGCCGCAACATGCTGATGATTCTGGCGCCCAAACCAGCGGATAAGCCTCAAAAGGCTGAACGTCCGGCGCGGCCGGAGAAACCGGCTGCAAAGGCTTGAAGCATGCCCGGCCGGCGGGAAGCCGGCCCGGCCGGAAAGCGGCCCGGGGTACGCCCTGACGGCAGGCGCTTTCCGATCACCATCCTGGAAGGAGGAACTGAAAATGCCGAAACAAAAGACGCACCGTGGTGCAGCCAAGCGCTTCTCCCTGACCAAAACGGGTAAGGTGAAGCATAAAAAGATGAACGCGAACCACATCCTCAACAAGAAGACCACCAAGCGCATCCGTCATCTGCGCAAGGGCGGCGTCCTGCAGAACAAAGCGGAAGCGGCCACCATCCGCACCCTGATTCCCTACAAATAAGCCATAAGCCAGTAAGGAGGTTATTGTCATGGCAAGAATTAAAAGGGCAGTCAATGCTCATAAGAAACGCCGCAAGGTGTTGAAGCTGGCGAAAGGCTATTTTGGCGCGAAATCCAAACAGTACCGTACTGCCAGTGAACAGGTCCGCCGTTCCCTGCGCTACGCCTACATCGGCCGGAAACTGCGCAAGCGCGACTTCCGTCGCCTGTGGATCACCCGCATCAACGCCGCCACCCGTCTGAACGGCATGAGCTATTCCACGTTCATCAACGGCCTGAAGAAGAAGAACATCGAAGTCAACCGCAAGATGCTGGCTGACCTGGCCGTGAACGACGCGGACGCTTTCAAGCAGCTGGTGGATATCGCCAAGGAAGCGCTGGCCAAATAATTGATTTCAAAGTAAAACGCCTGACCGTGCAAGCAGAGCCGCTTGCCGCACCAGGCGTTTTTTTTGTTTGCTTCATGCTGCGTTTTTACGGCCTTCCGTACGCTCCGTACCAGACGATATCCCGGTAATTCTGCCGGTCGGTATCGCCTTCCGTGCTGATGCACAGGACAACGGAATCACTGTTCAGACCGATCGATTCCCTGATCTCCCGGCAGTCCTTTTCCGTCATCAGTTCGCAGACCGCGCCTGCTGTGGCGGCGCCGCTTTCCCCGGAAATGATCTGCCGGTCTCCCGGCAGGGGACTGCCCAGGATGCGCATGCCGTCTGCCGCTGTGCGGTCTTCGCAGGCGATCACGTGGTGCGCATGCCTGCTGATGATATCCCAGGCGATGGTGCAGGGCTCGCCACAGCACAGGCCGGCCATGATCGTATGCATGCCGCGGACAAAATGGCGCTTTCCGTCATTCGCGAGCGCCGTTTCATAGAAACACGCCGCGCCGGCGGGCTCAACGATTGTGACGACTGGTTTTTCATCCGGATAAAAGCCGGCAAAAAAGTCCGTCAGCGCGCCGGCCATCGAGCCGACGCCGGCCTGCAGGAAAATGTGCGTCGGCCGGACGCCCTTCAGCTGCTCGGTGATTTCAAGCCCCATCGTGGTATAGCCCTGCATGATCAGGGCTGGGATTATTTCATACCCTTCCCAGGCTGTATCCTGGATCAGGGTCCAGCCGTTTTCCCTGGACATGGCCAGGGCATGGCGCACGCAGTCGTCATATTCGTATTCCGTGATTTCTGCCTGCGCTCCCAGGCACAGGATGTTGTCAAGCCGTTCCTGTGCCGTTCCTCTGGGCAGGCAGACGACTGCTTTCTGTCCGAGCGTCCTGGCGGCCCAGGCGACGCCCCGGCCGTGATTGCCGTCGGTCGCGGTGACGAAGGTCTGCGTGGCCGGTCCTTCCGAGAGGAGCTTCCGCATCGCGAAGCTCCCGCCGAGGCTTTTAAACGAGTTCAGGCCGAACCGGGCGCTTTCGTCCTTGACATACAGGCCTTTCAGGCCCAGCGCACCTGCCAGCCCGCGCAGTTCGGCCAGAGGCGTGGGGGAGTATCCGGGCAGGGTCCGGTGAAACGCCAGGGCTTCCCGGGCCGCGGCAGGACCGAACGGATGATAAGCTTTGCCTTCCTGTCCGTTCTTCCGGATGGGAGTATGTTTGATCATATTGCCGCTCTCCTTATGCCTGGGCCGTTTCGTTGTCCGGATCATTCAGGACGTTTTCACAGAGTCCGCTGATCCAGTTCAGACGCTGGAGAACGTTCAGCCAATCCTTCGGAATCGTCTCCCAGCCGTAATATAGCCCGGCCAGGCCGCCGGTGACGGCACCGACCGTGTCGGTGTCATCCCCGAGATTGACCGCTTTGAGCAGAGCGCTTTCAAAGGAATCCGTCTGTAACAGCGACCAGACGGCCGCTTCCAGCGTATCCACCACATAGCCGCTGCTGCGGATCTGTTCCGCCGGGAGGGACGCGAACAGCACCGGATCCCGGAGCCGGTCGTAGCGTCTGACATATTCCTGATCTGCAAGCGCTTCTTTGTAGTATGCGAATCCGCGGTCCAGTCCGGCCCGGAGCCGCTGCGTCAGTGTTCCTTCTTCGGACAGAATCGCTTTGACCATGAAGTAATACAGGCCGCAGGCGATATTCGAACAGATGTGCGCATGGGTCAGGCTGCCGACCTGATGGATGACGGAGACGGCTTCCGGATCGCTGAGCTGCTTTTCACAGCAGTACAGGCAGGCCGGGAGGATGCGCATCAGGCTGCCGTTGCCGTTGTTCCACTCCTCATAACCGCCGCATTTAAGCGGTTTGCGGGCAGCTTTGAACTTTCTGATGGCGTTCATGGTTCCGCGGCCGACGTCAAAGGCGCGGCAGAAGGGAGTGAATTCCCCCTGATACAGCCATTTGACGAAGTTTTCCATGATGTCATTCAGATCAATGGTTCTGAGCCTTCCGATACTCTCCAGCAGTGCCAGCGTCAGGCTGCTGTCGTCTGTCCAGGATCCGGAGGGAAGGTTGAACGTCCCCCAGCCCTGCATGCCTGTAACGGGATGCCCGGCAACCTGTTCCCTTGTTTCAAATTCCACGGGGCAGCCCAGCGCGTCGCCGGTCACAACCCCCAGGACACCGTCCTTCCAGATATTTTTCATTTTCGGTTTCCTCCTTCCGGGTATGATTGGATCCTGTATTTCACGGCCGGATGAAAAGCGCTGCCGGACGCTTTTGGCGCCGTCCGGCAGGTTTTCAGGTATTCAGAAAGCCGAAAAACTCCATCACATATTTGGTGGCCAGGCTCATATGGGTCGGGTTCTGGAACCGGTGGTCGGCTTTTTCCACGGGGATGAACTCGATCAGGCTGTTATCGGCAAACTCCCTGCCGGCGTCAAAAGGCACCACTTCATCGGCGGTGCCGTGAATGATCAGGATGTCTTCCGCGTAATCCAGATAGTCCCTCTGCCGGATATCGTTTTCCCGGATTTCTTCCAGCAGGCTGTTCGTCACCGTGACTTTCCGGTCAAAGCCCACCGGGACGTCCTTTCCCTTTTTCAGGCGGTCCATCTCATCGTTTTTCATGATGGCGCCGGTGAGCGTGTCGTACATATTGACCGCAGGACAGCGAAGGGCGGTTTTTTCAAACGGACTGCCGTGCTCCGAGATGTACTTGAGGAACAGATACCCGCCGAAACTGACCGCGTACGCGTACAGGCGGCTGATGCCGAAGTGCTCCCTGAGTTCCCGGAGAACCAGGGTCAGGTAGGTGTCGCAGCCGCCGAGCGTCAGCTTTTTCTTGACGTCGTCGCCGTGAGCCGGCCAGTTGAAGACGATGACCAGGACGTCTTTCTGTTTGGACAGCAGTTTTTCGGCAAAGCGGCAGGCAGCCTGATTGTCTTTGTGTCCGGCGAAACCGATGCCGAACACGACGGCTTTCTGCGCCGAGTTCAGATCGTTATAATACAGTTTGCAGCGGATATTGTGTCCTTCTTCGTTGATTTCATAATATTTGGCGTTCATGGATCGTCTTTCCGTTCCTTAAAGTCTTTTTCGATATCCTTTTTCCAGTCGGCGCTGAGCGGCCTGGCACAGCAGCGGATGTTTTCCACGGCCCGGCCGACGGCCTCGTAATTGAGACGCTGCCCTCTGGGGTCGTTGCGGAAGGTGACGGCCCGGTCTTCCCGGATGCCGTAGCGGGCGGCTGCTTCCACCGCGTCGATGTTCGCGCCGAGGAACAGGAATTCCCACCCGTATTTTTCTTTCTGGCGCTCCACCATCCGCCTGACCTCGGTGCTTGAGTAGCGGTGGGAGGCGTTTTCCATTCCATCGGTGATGATCACGAAGACCGTGTGCTCAGGCACATCCTCTTCCCGGGCGTACTTGTGCACGTTGCCGATGTGGTGGATGGCCCCGCCCAGGGCATCGATCAGGGCGGTGCTGCCGCCGACAAAGTACTGGCGCTCCGTCATCGGCTCCACCTCCCGGAGATTCGCCCGGTCGTGGATGACGGCGCTTTCGCCGGCAAACAGCACGGTGGAGACCAGCGCTTCCCCTTCCTGGCGGCGCTGCTTCTCAATCATGCCGTTGAAGCCGCCGATCGTGTCCTTTTCAAGCCCCTGCATGGAGCCGCTCCTGTCCAGGATGAATACCATTTCCGTCAGATTCTTTTTCATGTGTCTTTCCTCCCGCTTTCATTTGTCTGACCGCAGGATGTTCTCACCCTGCATACGGATCATACCAGGAAACGGGGGAAAGAAGGTCGCCGGGCAGGCGACAAATCAGCTCATCAGGAACTGGAGGGCTTTGTTGTATTTTTCCTGCCGTTTGACATCCTTCATGGTGATGTGCGGGATCCGGCTCAGGTTGCTGTTGTCGATCAGGTCGCTGATCTTGACCCGGGTCGCTATGGGGTTTGCTTTGACGCGAAGCAGGTAATCGTTCCAGTCCTCCCAGGCCCTGCGGGTCACCGCGTCCAGGGCGGCGGCTGTTTCCGGGCCGAACTGCTCCGTGACTTCCTCCAGCGTAAGCCCCGTATCCTCGACCGTGTCGTGCAGCCAGCCGACGACCTGCTCTTCCGGCTGTTCCAGCCTTCCGGCGACCCGGGCGGGATGGCCGATATACGGCTGTCCGGCCTTGTCGGTCTGCCCCCGGTGCAGCCTTTCGGCCCAGGCTTTCGCGGTTTCCACATCGCGGCTGTACATGGTGTTTTCCTCCTGCTGAGATGACAGACTTTGAACGCTGGGGCAGCCGGTTTATCCGGCCGGCTGAGGCGCGGGGGTGCATTCTTCTCCCGGGCCCGAAAGGATCACGCTGTCCTGCCCCGGAAAGTTTTTGAGAGGGATCAACGCGATCCTGAGTTCGCCCAGACGTTCGGCATATTCGGCCCGGAAAGTACGGAGAAGCCTGAAACGGACATTGATCATTTTCTGAAACCGAAGGTCCATCGCCTTTTTCCGGGGGAGACCCACCGGAACAGCCTGCGGGATGGAAACCTCCGGCAGTTCGCAGTACAGGCCGGTCTGGCCGCTTTTAAAAGCGGCCCTTCTGAGCTGAACGGGGACCTTCGTCCATCCTCCGCGTCCGTCATACTGCTCGATGGCGACGGATTCAATTTCCACCAGCCGGGATTCAAGGCAGGGTCCGCCGAAGAATACGCCGACGCCCCGGGAGGCACCGCCTTCGCTGCTGAAAGAAACGATGTTGTCCGTGCCGAAGGCATAGCTGACCGGATGGCTGCCGCAGGTGAAAACAGGAGGTTTTCCGGGCTCTGAAGCCTCTGTCAGCCGGCAGCGGAAGCGGCGTACTCCACTTGCCGGGGCAGCGCTGTCCATACAGCGCCCGCTCTTGGAAACGGGAAGGGAAAGAATGTCAGTAAGTCCCTCCAGGCATTCTTCGGCGAAGACATAATGCTTCTGCATGACCTGCCGCAGGGCCGAAACATCCGTCACATAGGGCTTCCAGGCGCTGAAATTGCTCCGGCGCGGCGCTTTCCCCAAGGGGAAATGTCCGCAGGCGGCCCAGGCGTCCGTTCCCTTTTCCGCGTCCAGAAGATTCAGGAAAAGGTAATCGCTGTCAAAGCAGTAAACGGCGAGGGCCTGTGTCTGAAGCGCTCCGGACAGCTGCCCGGCAGAGCGGATGCATTCTTCATTGTCTTCATCGAACAGGTCGGAAACGACCGTGATCCAGGGAGTGTCCGTTTCCTGAAGGATGTCGATCACGATATCTGCCGCTTCTCCCTCCGCCGCCGGCGCAAGTTTCCGCCCGGCGGTCAGGATCCCGGCAATCGCAATCTGCTCCGCGTCCGGTGCGTTTCCGGACAATTTTCTGATCTGTATGTTCGCAAAGGAATAACCCATAACCAATCTCCTGTTTTACGATCGGCCGTAGCGGCGCATCTCAGGCTGATCCGAGCAGCTTCTGGTCAAAGGAGAAGAGCGCTTCGTTGATTTCAAAGACGTCGTATTCGCCGTTTCTGATGAAATACTCCACGATCAGGTCAAACTTGCTGCTGTGGGAGAGGGAGAAACCTGCCTTTTTCAGCATGTCCTCCGTCTCCGGCAGGGAGAGCTCCAGCGCAACGGCGAAAGCGAGCACCGTGCTTTTTCCCGGCCTGTAATCGGGCTGGTTTTTGATTTTGTTGAAGAGTTTGCGGTCCACGTTGGCTTTCTTGTAGCATTCCGCGTCCGTCATCCCGCTTTCGTCGATCTTCCTGAGCAGCATATCCCGGAAGCCTTCATCCAGCTGGGTGAGATAGACGCTGAGCCGTGAACTGACGCTGTATTTGTCATCCCAGAGATGATGCGGCGCTTCTAGACGGCCGGGCTTGCTCACGGTTCCCCCGCAGAGGGATTCATTCTCTTCTTCAGGTTCCGCTGGTGCCGCCTGCGACGGCAGGATGTCTTTTTTCTTCCCGGGCCGGAAGATGCTGTTTCTTTTTCTTCCTTTGGGTTCCGGGAGCGGAGCTGTTTCGGGCATCGGCGCGGCGGCGCACGGATGGGGCAGATCCGGCCGGTTGCTCAGGCGGCGTTTCGCCTCGGTCCTTTCGTAGTCCGGCCCGACATAGGCGTCGTCGATATAGGCCCGGATGCTGTCGTACAGCTGCCGGCTGATCGCGTAGGAACCCGGGTCATAGACGACCAGGGTGACCGCCATTTCATGATCGGTGAGGAAATCCCGGATGGTGTCCGAGGCGACCTGGAAGGCCTGCTCTCTGGGATAGCCGTAAACCCCTGCCGAGATCAGCGGAAAGGCAACACTTTCACAGCCGTTCTGCGCGGCGAGGTCGAGGGATGAGCGGTAGCAGGATGCCAGGAGTTCCTTTTCTCCGTGCTTCCCGTCCTGCCAGACGGGCCCCACCGTGTGGATCACATACCTGCAGGGCAGGCGGTAGCCCTTCGTGATCTTGGCCTGGCCGGTTCCGCAGCCGCCGAGGGTCCGGCATTCGGCCAGCAGCTCCGGCCCGGCGGCACTGTGGATGGCCCCGTCCACCCCGCCCCCGCCCAGCAGGGAGGAATTGGCGGCGTTGACGATGGCGTCGACGTGCATTTTGGTGATATCGTTCCGGATGATTTCAAAGGGCATGCTGGCCTCCCCGGTTGATTGATCCGTCGGTTGATTCTGTCTGAAGCGCTTCTTCATACCAGCTGACCAGTTTCCTGCCGATCACGAGGGACTGCTCCGCCGCGATGTACTTGAGGTCCCTGGGCAGATACCGGCCCCATTCCTGGATCTCGAAGGTCAGGTCGCCGGGAAAGCGGATGTCCGCCAGCCCGGCCATGGCCTCCTTCCAGTCGATGGAGCCGAAGAAGGGCAGCAGGTGCTCGTCCAGCTCCCCGTGATTGTCCTGCACATGCACTGCTTTGAGGCGGTGACCGATCAGGTTCAGGTTGTGCCGGTGAAAGCCGCCTGTCAGGTTGGCGTGGCCGAAATCGTAGCAGATGCCGATGGCCGGGTCGCTAAACCCGTCGCACAGGGCGGTCAGTTCTTCCATGGAAGCGCAGTACACCCGCCCTCTGGGCTGGCCGCGGTAGTATTCAAAGTCGTTTTCCAGGGCGATCCCGACGCCGTTTTTCCGGGCGGTCCGGAGATGCTCCCCGTAATAATCAAGGTTCCGGGCAAGGGAAACGGCTGTGTCTCCCCGGGCTTCCCGCACGGTGAACGGGTGGGTGACGCACCACTTTGCCCCGAGCATTGCCGAGCCGATGATGGAACGCTCAATCAGGCGTTCCATCATCTTTCCCTTTTCGGTGCTGCGTTCGGTGTCCACGTCGTAATAGGGCAGGTGGCTCTGGTTGAAGCGGATGCCGAAGCTGTCCGCCAGATGCCCGATGGAGCACACATAGGCCGCCCACCCGTCCCCCCGCAGGGGGGAGTCCGGGTTCATGGCCATGCAGAAGTTGATGTCCAGCACTTTGTACCCGGCCCTGGCGCAGGTTTCGATGGAAAACTCCGCCGGCAGGCGCTCCCGTCCGGGCTGAAAGGCGCAGATGTTCGTGGAAGTGGAAATGTCCATAGACAGTTACCTCACGGATTGGCCCGGACATACTGCCACAGCAGGCCGCCCAGGTCTTCTTCCATGATCTCCGCTGTCTCTTCAGGCGTCTGGCCGTTTTCCAGCATGTCGGAAATGTCGTTCATGATCGTGTAGTAAAAGTCAGCGGACGGGCCGACGGTGACGCTGCGCATGGCAGCCGGGGTGGCCAGGATCTGCCGGAGGGCAACGTCATAGAGCGGGTGTTCCTGCACGAATGCCTGCCATTCGGCGCTTTCGGCCGCCAGGGCGTTGGAGGGCACGTAGCCGGTGCCCATCGCAAAGGAAACCTGGATTTCCGGGGAGGTCAGGTACATCACGAATTCCCGGGCCGCGGCGCGGCGGGCGTCCCCGTGGTCGAACATCACCAGGCAGGAGCCGGACACCGTCGCCCCGGAAGCGGCTTCGGCGTTCACGCGGGGATAGGGGCCGACGCCCAGTTCAAAGCTGTCCCCGATCAGGGCCTGGGTCTGGGCGATGGAAGAGGAGGAATTCGTCATCACCAGCAGGCGGCCGGCGGCGAAGGCTTCCCGGTCGGAAGAGGCGTTTTTGAGCGCGCCGGACAGGTACAGGTCCTTCCATGCGCGCAGGAAGGTCAGCAGGGCGCCGTTATCCAGGCAGTCCAGGGCGTCGGCGATGCCTTCCGATCCGTTCCGGTGATTGACGACGTCGCTGCCCAGCTGGCCCAGCCAATTGGCCAGGGTCGGCGTGTTGGGCACGGCGGCGTAGATCGTGACGGCCGCCCCGTCCGCCGTGGTTTCGCTGACCCGGCCTTTGAGTGCGGCGATGTCCTGCAGGGTTTCTACTGGCAGGCCGCCCAGGGCGGTTTTGTTGTAGTAGGTGACGGTGGTGGAAGTCGCGAACGGCAGGCCCAGCTGGACGCCGGCCAGGTTCCAGTTCATCAGGGCGGCGGGCAGCATGGAGGAAATGTCCGTCTCCGGATATTCGGAAAGCATCCGGTCGACCGTCCAGGCGGCCTCTGCCTGGGAATAGGCGGCCTTGCCGGTCGCGTCCAGTTGCATGACGTCCGGCAGCTCGTCAGTATGGCCGGGAGCGGAGAGGATACTGTTCATTTTCGTGACAGAGTCCGCGTAGGAGCCCTGGAAGACCGCTTCCACCCGGATGCCCTTTTCCGCGCCGACCGTGGTGTTGAAACCGGCGACATAGCCGTCCAGCAGTTCTTTGGCCTCTTCGGTCATGGAGTGCCAGAAGGTGACAGTCACAGGCCCGTTTTCCGCAAAAGCCGGAACCAGGGAGAACAGCAGGCAGATTGTCAGCAGCAGGCAAAACGTTTTTTTCATGATGATACCCTCCTGGAACCAAAATAATCTGAAAGGCGAAACGCGGGTCCGCCGCGATTCACACTTTGCATTCCAAAGGACCGTCTAACCGACCAGGGCTCCGGCTGTCATGGCGGAGCTGATGTGTCTGCGCAGAACGAGAAAGAGCAGGAAGATCGGGACCAGGGCGACGGTGACGCCTGCCAGCACCGTGTGGAAATTGGTGCCGTCGTAAGTGGTCAGCATGGCGATGCCGATCTGCACCGTGCGCATGCTGTCCGCGCTGGTGATGACCAGCGGCCAGAGATAGACGTTCCACAGGGCCACAAAGCTCTGCAGGAACAGGGTGACCAGCACGGGAGTCGAAAGGGGCAGGAGAACGGAAAAGATAAAGCGGAAATCCCCGCACCCGTCCAGGAAGGACGCTTCGCGGAGGGCGGCCGGGGCCTGCCGGAAGCTCTGGCGGAGCATGAACATCTGGCTCGCCCCGACCAGGGAGACGATCATCAGCCCCAGGTAGGTATTGGTCAGGCCCATCGCGGAGACGGTCTGGTAGTTGGTGATCAGGACGATGTCCCCCGGCAGCATCATCGTCCCCATCATGAGGACAAAGAACAGCTTTTTGCCGCGGAATCTGAAAAAGGTCAGGGCATAGGCGGCCAGGAGGGCCACGGAAAGCCGCAGGAACGATCCGCCCGAGGCGACGATCAGGGAGTTGAGGAGATACCGGAACATCGGCGCGGCCTCAAACACATAGCGGAAGTTTTCCGTATTGGCAAAGCTTTCCGGCAGAAAACCCGGCGGCCAGGAGGCAAACTCTGCCGGCTGCTTGAACGCTCCGAAGATACCGTATACCACCGGGAAGACCACGGCTGCCCCGAGCAGCAGGCAGAGAGTCTGCGCCGCCGCGGAGGAAAGACGCTTTTTTGCCCGCAGGCTCACGGGTCATCCCTCCTTTCCTGGAGGGCGTAAAGATCCAGCGTGATCACCAGCGTCAGCCCGAACGTGACCAGGGAAACGCAGGCGGCCAGGGAATAGTTGGAGGAGGAATAGCCGGAGGTGTACATCATGTACACCAGCGTGGTGGTCGCCCGGGAAGGACCGCCCTGCGTCAGCACCAGGATGGGGCCGGAAGTCATCATGGCCTGGATCATGTTGGTGCAGCTGACGTAAAGGATGGTCGGGGCGACCAGCGGCAGGCGGATGCGCAGGAAAACCTGGGCTTCGCTGGCCCCGTCCAGATACGCGCAGTCGGAAAGGTCATTCGGAACAGCCCGGAAGGCGCTTAAAAACAGCAGGAAGTTGAGCCCGATCCCCATCCATACCGTCAGCAGCAGGATGCCGGCCATGGCGGTGTTCCGGTCCTGATACCAGCCGAAATCAAGGCGGAACAGATAGTTGACCAGCCCGGCCGTGGGGTTCAGGAGCACCTTGAAGATCAGCGCGGCGGCGGACATGGAAACCGCCACCGGCAGGGCAAACATGCTCTCGTAAACGGGGGAGAGGAAGCGGGGCCTGCTGGCCAGGTAGCCCAGGGCGGTCGTGATCAGCAGGGTGACCGGCACGTTGATGAAGGCCAGCGTCAGCGTATTGGAAAGGGCGGCCCTGAATTCCCGACGGCCGAACAGATAGGTAAAATTCTCCAGTCCCGCAAAGGAAAGGATCTCCCCCTTCGCGTTCACGACGGACAGGGAATACAGTACGGTTTTGACAAAG